>NZ_JBNLVO010000006.1:0-169274 GCF_050510935.1 Halosubterraneus shenae
TCAACTCCTCTCCGGCGAGGGTGTCAACACCGAGTTCGCCCTCGACGACCGCACCGACGGCGAGCGTGGAGACGGCCGATT
Organism: Halosubterraneus shenae; assembly: GCF_050510935.1. Lineage (NCBI taxonomy): Archaea > Methanobacteriati > Methanobacteriota > Halobacteria > Halobacteriales > Haloferacaceae > Halosubterraneus > Halosubterraneus shenae. The sequence goes on from NZ_JBNLVO010000006.1 coordinate 82, forward strand.
GACAGCCGATTAAGCCTTTATGTCGTAGCCAGCCTGTTCGATTGCCGCGTTCACGTCGTCGTCTGAGACTCCATCCTCGAGGACGACGTCGACCGTGTTAGCGTCGTGGTCGGCCTCGACCCGATTCACACCATCGAGGTTTCGCAGGGCGGTCTCCACGTTCTGTTCGCACCCGTTGCAGGACATCCCGGTGACGGAGATCGTCTTTCGCTCCATACGGGCCTGTAAACACTCGCGGGGAATGACCATTACGGTAACCGTTGTATCGGTTTTATCTCTATTAGAGATGGGCATTATCGTCCGGAGAGTTGTTTGTGTCAGCCCCAAAGGGATGGAGGCTCTTTGAGATGGGAACCACTGACGACGAAGAGAGTGACGAATTCCCTCCAGAAAAGCGTCTGGAAGCACCGAACACGCGCCTGATCAAGGCCGGGATCGCGACGATCCCCGATATGGAGACGCTCCGGGAGTGTGTTGCCTACGAGAACGCCCACCAAAATCGAACGCAGATTCTGCGCCGACTCCAGTGGAAAGCAGAAGCGTTGCGAGAAGACGAAGAGTAATACTTCGGAAGAATTACTCAACAGTGCTGAATTCATCGAACAACGAGATAACCCGCTGTTCGATTTCGTCACGGATTTCGCCTACCTGATCAAGATCCTGTCCATCAGGATCCTCCAGCGCCCAATCACGGACATCGACGTCCTCACCGACATCGCCGACGTCGAGTGTCGAGCAACCCATCGTGGCGACGTAGTCGCAGGAACGCAGTTCGTCCAGCGTGATCTCTCGTGGCGTCCGGTCGGAGAGGTCAAACCCCACTTCGTCCATCACGTCAACGACATCGTCGTGTACGTGGTCGGCCGGGTGGGTACCTCCAGTGAGGATTTCGACACGGTCATCGAGGTCACGGCGTTCTCGTTCACGTTCTGCGAAGGCCGTGGACATCTGTGAGCGGCCAGCGTTCTGGACGCACATGAAGGCGATACGAATCGGGTCGTCGGTTTCAGTGTTGGATGACATTGTTTTGTCGTGGTTAGTCGTCAGTCTCCGGATTTAGTGCAGCCGGCTCGAGACTTCCAGTATCGAAGTCTCCCCAATCGAACTTCCGCTGGAAGTACAGTGCAACGTTGACCAGCGCAAGCAAGACGGGGACTTCAATAAGCGGGCCAACGACGGTCGCGAATGCGACGCCGGAGCCGACGCCGAACACCGCCACGGCGACGGCGATTGCCAGCTCGAAGTTGTTCGATGCCGCCGTGAACCCGATTGCCGTCGTCGTCGAGTAGTCGGCGCCGATGCCGCGACCCATCCCAAAGCTCACGAAGAACATCACGACGAAGTAAATCGTCAGCGGCACGGCGATCAGTAGGACGTCACCCGGCGAGGCGACGATGGTGCCGCCCTGCGTGGCGAACATCACGATGACGGTGAACAGGAGCGCGACGAGTGTCAGCGGGTCGATCTTTGGGATGAACTCATCATCGTACCAGGCTTCGCTCTTGGCGCGAGTTCCGACATACCGGGTCAGGAAGCCGCCCGCGAACGGAATCCCGAGGAAGATGACGATCGCCTCGAACACCTGCATCGGCGTGATGTCGAATGTCGTGATGCCAGCGACGAGTGACTCCATCCCCAGAAGTGGCGGGAGGAAGAGCGCGAAGAACCAGACGTAGACGCCGTAGGTGATGATCTGGAAGAGGCTGTTGAACGCGACGAGCCCGGTGACGTACTCGGTCGAGCCTTCTGCGAGTTCGTTCCAGACGAGTACCATCGCGATACACCGGGCCATCCCGATGAACACGAGCCCGAGGAAGTATTCGGGACGCGCCGGAAGCCCTGGGACGAGCCCGCTGAAGAAGACGACCGCGAGCCCGAACATCAGCGTCGGGCCGATCAGCCAGTTCTGCACGAGGCTCAACCCGAGTACTCGCCAGTTGCTGAAGACGGTCCGAAGTTGCGAGTAATCGGCCTTCGCCAGTGGCGGATACATCATCGCAATGAGGCCGATCTCGACGAGATGGAAGTTCTGAATCGGTTGGGTCACCGACGGGGCGACGAACCCAAGTCCCACGCCGATCGCCATTGCCCCGAAAATCCAGACGGTAAGGTACTTATCGAGAAAGTCCATCGACCGCGGGTCGCCACAGCTCTCACAGTCACAGTTGGGGCCGTGGTCGTGGGCGTCGGCGTTACTCATCGGTCACGCTCCCCTCAAGAACGGTAATGAGCGCAACAGCCCGGTTGGTAGCACGGTACTTCTTCCACCGGCCGTCCTTCCGGCCGTCGACCAATCCTGCATCGACGAGTTTCGAGAGCGCGTGGCTGAGCCCGCTCTCGGTCACGTCAACGACCGCATTCAGCTCACAGACGCAGAGTTCCTCTTGTGCGGCAACGAGCACACGGATGATCGTATATCGTGTCTCGTTGGAGAGTGCCGAGAGCACATCGAGTTCAGCCTCTACCTGCGTAGTCCCGAGTGCTGCTTCGAGGGTGCTGAGTTCGTCGAGTCGGCGCTCGACGTCCTCGCTGCGACACTCCTCAAGTTCATCGTCGAGATAGCGTCGAAGTCGTTCCGTCCCTTGTGCCATCGTAATCGAATTGAATAGACTCTCAAGTAAGAGTTCCGATTATAGTCCTCTCTACAGCTCACCCAGTGCTAAATCCCATCTAGCGTGAAAGCTTACTTGACTATTTTCTAAACACAGTCATAGCCAATAATTGGGTGTAATGATTAACCAACAGTAGTTGGATTTAGCCATTTGTTGGTTAATAGTCCTCAAACCCTGTTGTTGGTGCCCCTGAGAGGGTGCGGGGCAGCAAGCTGCGCCCCACAGCTCGAATTTATGTCACTCGAATGTAGTACCAGCGGCAGCACTGCTCGCAAGATTGTCGAAGCTAGACAAGCAGACCATGTAGCGTTCCTTCATCGAGCTCCGTTCGCGATCGATGCCTTCGACCTCGGATATCTACCCGGCTTTCGCGAAGACTGTGGGTATCAACAAACGCAGTTTCACGGATTAGACATTCCCGTCGGGATGCTCGATAACGACTTCCGGAATCCCGATCTGGAGCGGTTCGTCGACCGCTTCTTCGAGCACGAACCACAGGTCGGGGTCATCGGGGACGTCGACGATATCGACGATGTCAACGCCCACGTCGCTGCTGCTCGTGAGATCCAAGCGAGCTATCCCGAGGCCGAGCTCATCGTCGTTCCGAAGTCGCGGGCGGTGATCGACGCGATTCCCGAGGACCTCGTGCTCGGATATTCGCGTGGCTACGCCGACCGGCTAGCGCACGAGTTCTCAGATCCGGCCGATTGGAGAGGTCGGCGCGTCCACATCCTCGGTGGGAGTCCGCCCAAGCAGCTTGACGCCATTCGGCAGCTGACCCGACCGACACTCACGGACGAGCCACCGGCCGACATCGTCGGCGTCGACTGGAACGGGCCGCATCGTGGCGCACAGTTCGGTGAGTTCTGGACGGCCGACGGCTGGGACGACAGCGGTCGCGACGCCGACCACGTCACCGTGCGAAAGACGGTGCGCCACAGCCTCGCCCGCGTCCGCCAGTTCTGGATCGCCAACGGAATCTGGCCCGAAACAACACCGGAAGACGAGGGGTTGGACGTCGAGTACGAGGGACCGAGTCCAGCTGATCTCGAACAAGCCGCCTGTACCGAGTGCGGGGCGAACGTCTGGCGAACTCGCCGCGGCCCGTACGTCGCCGAGTACGATACCGGCGCAATCTGTGGATACTGTAGCTACGAGTGCTACTTCAATCACCGTCACCGGAACAACCTGGAGGAGATCGCCGGCGAGCAGAGCGTCTACCTCCCGCCGGAGTGATTTCGCGACCTGTTTTTCGTGCCCCCGGAGAGGGCGAGGGCTCCATCGAGGGTCCTCAGAGGTGACTTCAGTGAGTCAACAACAGAGTGCCGACAACGTCTCAATCGACGACATCCCAGTCGATATCGACAGCACACAATCAGGTGAAGTCAATCCCACCGACATCCCCGATGAAATCGAGTCGATCAGCCTGGGGCTTGCCGGTGAACACCCGCCGACGAATCCGCTGGTCGTACTGAAAGCGGCTCGCTGGTGGTATCTACACGGCAAGGGCGGCACGGATCCTGCCTTCCAGTGGGCCATCGAGTGGGCGCGTCACCTTGCGACCGACACGCCCAGCGACGTCGAGCGGTTCGACGCGTACCTCGAGTACCTCGTCACGGTCGGCTTCGCTGATGAGAAGGAAGCGCTTCGCTGATCAGAGCTCGTAGCAGACGGCATCCTCAGTCCCACAGCTTGGACACTCTTCGGCGTTCTCTGAGAGTGTCTCTCCACAGTTTCGGCACTCCCACAGGGTCGATGACTCCCCTTCGACGGCCCTACGGAGTGTACTCAAGAGACCCATTCTGGCTTATCTGATGTACTTGCGGTTGTTAACACCATCCCCTGTCAGCCACCCCGACTTGAACGAAGTCGTGGAGGCGTGTTTTTTCTGCGCCCCTGAGGGGTGCGGCGCGGTCTGAACTGACGCAGTCGCCGTGAACTCAATTCGGTGAACCCAATGGCTACGACCAGTGACTCGTCGGTCTCCTTCGAGCAGACCGACACGCGATCGGACGAGATGAACAGCACCATCGAACAGTGGATTGACGATCTCGTCGCCGGCGTCGACGACGCGCAGGCTAGCGCGGAGTTCCAGGAATGGCTCGATGTCCAGAGTCGGTTCCACGATTACTCGTATCGGAACACGCTCCTCATCAAGCGCCAGTGTCCCGAGGCAACCCGCGTGGCGGGTTACCGGACGTGGCAGAAGGAGTTCGACCGCCACGTCACGGAGGGCGAGTCGGCCCTCTGGATCTGGGCGCCGATCATCACCAACCAGTGCCCGGAGTGCGAGAACTCGCCGAGTTACCACGAGAACAGCGACTGTGAGTACGACGAGACGCCGCCCGAAGAGTGGTCGGAGGGGCTGGTCGGGTTCAAGCCGGCGCCAGTGTTCGACGTCTCCCAAACCGAAGGCGAGCCACTTCCCGAACTCGACACAGAAGCGACCGGGGACGCCGGCAACCTCGTCGGTCGACTGACCGACGCGGCGGATGAACTCGGTGTGACGGTTCGGATTGTTCCGGAAACGGAGTGGACGCACGGTGAGGCGAAGGGCATCTGCGAGCAGCTCAGTCTCGTCGATATGCAGCCGCGCGTTGAGGTCCGTGACCGGGAGAACGACGCCGATCTCGCCCGAACGCTGATTCACGAATACGCGCACGCCCTACTCCATTTCGACGTTGACGACGATATCGAGCGGTCGAAACGCGAAGTCGAGGCCGAAGCCGTCGCGTACGTCGTTGGGCGGTACTGCGAACTCGACACCAGCGGTTCGGCGTTCTACTTGGCTGCCTGGAAGTCGGATGATCCCGAAGTCGTTCGAGAACGTCTCGGACGCATCAGTGGGACGGCAGAGGAACTCATCGACGTTCTCGAAGAATCGCTCGGTAGCTAATTTAGTTAACCAACAGGTAGCCGTTCCCAGACGTTTTGTTGGTTAAGTTTTTCTGCGCCCGCCGAGGGGCGGAGGCGCATTCAGACCTCCGTCGAATGATGACTGACACCTATCTCACGACGGTCCTCGAGGAAGCCGAGCACGTTGCCGAGCAGCACAACCAAGTCGCTCGTACGACAGACAACCAAGCCCACGAGTACCTCCGATACGCCGTTCTTCGGGTGCTCGAAGGCGAGGCGGACCACCTCCCAGCGGACTGGACGCCGATCGACGGCGTCACGGTGGGCTACGGCAGCGACGACGCGATGTTCGACAGCTGGAGCGCCAGCGAAGATTGGTGGGAAACTGTCCCGCCCCAGGAGACGTGTACCCGCTTTCGGGTGTTCTTCCCGGACGACCACCAGACGGTTCCCCGCGACATCGTCGATGTGATGGCCGCGCTGGGTGCCTGGCGAGTGTGGACCGGGAGCGCAGCGGCGTGCGGCTCCTACGACCATCGCGAGCGCCGCGAGGTCCACTTCCTGTGGCCGGAAGGCCATCCGGTGGAGGAGGTTCTCCACGAGTGGCTCAGTGGCTCTGCGGAAGCCGTCGCGCCGGACGGAGGTCGAACGGGCGACGTTCGCGACCGACTGGTCGTCGACGAAAACGCAGAGTCACGGGACGATCTCGAGCCCCGCACGAAGCGTGCCGTCGGCGAAGCGATGGACGTTTCGCTCCTTTCGAAAGGTGGCCGCTACGAGGTACAGTCCGCGTCCGGCAACAGGTACGAAGTCGACGTCATCGACGAATCGTGTACCTGTCCCGACTGGCAGCAGCGCTCACCCGAGGGCGGCTGCAAGCACCTGCGTCGCGTCGATTACGAGATCAAACGGGGCCGCGTTCCCCGTCCAGACGGTCGACTCCCAGCTGAGCTAGCGAGGTAATCACCCGGAACCGGAGGTTACAACGCGGTACAGTTGCAAGCGGGAGTTCCCACGTTATAGACTGAACCGTTCGCCGTCCTCAGGAACGTGTACATCTTCTGTCTCTGCCCGCAATTCGTCGCGCGACAGCAAGCAATGGTTGATCGCCTCCATGTGGACAACCACTATCTCGGCATCAGTGGCCTCGCGGACAGCATTGATGTCCTCGACGCCCATCGTGATGGGTTCGCCCTGATCGAACTGTGCTTCGCCGCCGTTGAGAACGACTAGATCCGGGTCGAACTCATCGAGTGTCTCTTCGACCGGCTCGTACCAGATCGTGTCGCCAGCGACGTACACCGTCTCCTTACCCTCGAAGACGAAGCCCGAGACCGGGGCCATCCCCTCGGCAAGTTCGCCGTGCCCGTGCTGGCCCGGCGTCCGGTAGATGGTGATACCGTCGAAGGTCGTCTCATCGTCGACCGGCCGAACGTCAGTGAAGCCCTCGTCAGTGAACTCGTCCGCTTCCTCGGGCTGACAGAATAGCGGCACGTTGGCGTCGAGTTTCTCGATAGCTGTCTCGTCCCAGTGGTCGGGGTGACGATGTGTGACGACCACGGCGTCGTAGTCGAGATCGACGTCATGTAACGGAACGAGTGGGTTCCGTTTCTGGTTTTCTGTCGTGAGGAACTCAGGAACGCCGGGGGATTCCGTCACGGTCGGCATCTCACCCTGCGGCGTGAACATCGGGTCGACGAGGAACGTCGTGTCATCGACGTCCAAGAGAGTCGTGGCATTCCGAATCAGCTGCACGCTGGCATCAGTTGTAGACATACAGTAAGGGACGAGAGCCATCGGGGTAGGATTTACTTCGACATATTCCAACCGCCCTCACGTCGACCCGATCTCACTGGATAAATTCGATGTCCTCCGGGTCGAGATTCACGTCGAGGTTGGCGTCGAGTGAATCAGCCGCGAACTGCCGTGCTAACCACGCTTCGGCTCGGTTGAGGCGGTATTGGAACGTCGAACGCGACACGCCGACATCGTTTGCGATCTCAGTAACCGACTGCTGCCGTGGCTCCTCGTAGTATCCGCGTTCGATTGCTGCTTCGAGAGCTGCCTTCTGTTCGGGCGTGAGTGTCTGCTGGACGCGTCCGTCTTCGAGCAAGCATGGCGGCGTGCCGAGTCGTTCGACGGTTAATGAGAGTCCCTCTCGAAGGTTCTCTCGAACCGCTTCGTGAACCTCCGTTGCGGGACCGTCAATAAGCAGTCGCCAGCGATACTGATCTCCCCGCCGTTCGGTGCGCATGATTAGTCCCTCGCCGATGTGCTTCGCGGCGACGAGGGGAATCGACCGTGGACCATCACCTTCCCGGCGAAGCCAGTGAATTTTCCGCGATTCGGCGTTCGACGAGAGAATCGTATACTCGAACTCGGTCACGGACGCCCCGCACATCCCGGTCTGATTCGGATCGTTGGCAACGCGTTCCAGCGTATCGTCAAGTTCATCGAGGACGGTAGAGGGGCCGACGACCTTCTCGATGCCCCACACTGCCTCGCTCGTCGCGTTGATCTCCATCGACCGAGCGGACAGGTCCGGGTGTTCGATGAAGCAATCCATCACTGCATCGACCCCGGCATCGTATTCGACTGTGAAGACGAACTCCCGCATGATGCCGGTCGTTGGCGCTTCTTGGGTAAAACCTGCTTGTCGTACTCTCGTCCCTCAGAGGGAAATCTATGCTGCCCCTGATTTTACACCAAGTTACGCATTGAGGGGTACCAGCGGCCGTATTGGGAGAATTTTTGGTCTAGTTCAACGAGAGTAGAGCGGCCTACTCCACGGGACGGACTGTGTCACCATCCCGCCGGACTCGATCGAACGTCGAGAGATACGCGAGCCGGTCGTGAACCTCGTCGGTATCCAGCTCCAGTTCGGCGGCCAGTTCGTCGACGGTCATCGGCTCGTCGAGTGCTTGGAGGACTTCGAGCCCCCGGTAGTACCTGTTCGTGAGCTCCTGGACGCGGGCCTCGATCGGCGTGGTCACCCCGTACCGCTCCTCGAGTTCGACCAGGGCCTCGTTCGCGAACGTGGCGAACTGATCGTCCCCCAGGCGTTCGATCTGGGTTTCGAGTTCGGCCCGGACGATGTCGTAATCGAGGCCGGCCTGCACGAGCATATTCATGTCCTCGATGTCGTCGTCGCGGCCGGCGATCGCCTTGAACAGGAAGATATCCTCGTTGCTGACCAGCCGGACCGTCAGTCGATCCAGGTTGAGGAACGGCTCGCTGCGCTCTTGCATCCCGTCGGTGAGCACGAGCTTGTTCGCGACCTGCTGGTTGAAGATGTCGAGGCGACACCCATCGTCGTTCTCGACGCAACTCGTCGCGCCCAGCGCCCGGTAATCTGGATCCAGCGATTGGACCTCCGCATACCCGAGGTCCATCAGGACGGCCCACAGCTGGCCGTACGCGTCGCCATCTGGAACAACCAGATCGATATCTTTCGTCGCCCCCTTGAGGTCGCGCAGCGACATCGCGCCACCACCGATCAGGTAGACCGTGAGCGGGGCTGAGAGGCCATCCGCGATTCGCTGGAATTCGTTCTCGATGTACTCGCGTCCGAATGTTGGTCTCATTGTGGTAGTCCCACCTCGTACTCAGCCGCCAGCTCCTGGAACTCGTCCCACTCCGGGAGTCGGTCGTCGTATACCTCGCCGTGCGTTTCGAGGTAGCGGAGCAAGGCGTCGATTTCGTCTTCGAGGCCATACTTCGCCGCCTGCTCTCGGAGGTCCGCCTCGTCGACGTCGACGTGGCTGAGCAGGAGGAGACAGTACGAGCGGTGGCGGCTGCCGTCGTCGATAAGCAGCGTGTGACAGCAGAGCTCCGCCGGCGAGACTGCGTCGAGTTCCTCGGAGTAAAAGTAGTAGCGATGGCCGGTGAGCAGGAACTGGAGGTCGAAGGCTGCGAACCGAGCGAGGCCGGTTTCGTGGAACGCCGCCGCGTCGATTTCCGTCTCGGCCTGGGCGAGGAATTCGTCGTAGTCCTCCCAGAGAATCGTACCCTTCGGGGCAACGGCTTCGAGGCGCTGGCGATACAGATGGTGTGCTAGTTCACGGGCGAACTCGTGGAGGCGGTCGAAATCGGCGTTGAACTCGTAGTGGCCGTCGGCTGTCCCGACGAGACCCCGGTCGCGAAACCGCTTGAGGGCGCGGTTGACCGTGTTGCGGTAGTTGTCGCTCCGGTCGGCGATCTCGGAGACGGTTCGCGCCTGGTCGAGGTAGTACAGCACCTCGAGTGCCTTCCCGGTCAGCAGCTCGGGGAACTCGATGTGGGGGTGCTGGCGGACGAGGTCCCGATAGAGTTCGACGGCGCGAGCATCCGACGGGACGACTCGTTTTCGCCGGCCGTCGCGTTCCGTGTAGACGAGTCCCTTTTCGACGAGGTCGCCGACGGCACGAGAGAGGTAACTCTCGCTGTGGTCGAGCTTCGTCGCGAGCTCGGAGATCGTGTCGCCGCGGTCGACCGTGGCGAGGACCTCGAGTTCGATGCGCCGGAGCACGGTGTAACATTGTACGAAACTACTATATAAAGAAGTTTCGAGTAGTGTTACAGGCAGAGAGGAACAAGAGCTTGCTCCATCGTCTTAACCAACAAAACTATAGATAGAGAGTTCGTGTTGGTTAACACGGAGAGAGTCGATGTCCTACGAACCACCGTCCCCACCGACAAACCTCCCGACGGAGATCGTCGACGCCCTCAACGAAGCCACACCGGAGCATCTTCGGGACGCTGCCAGCTACGCCGAGGCGTTGGCCGAACACAAGGAGCGTGAAGCTCGTCTCGAGGAGGAAGCGGACGACGGCGACGTCGAGGAGCGCCCCGATGACCTCCCGGACGACGTGCCGGCGAAGGCGACGATCACGATCAAGGAAATCAACGACAACCGCTACTACTACTGGCAGTGGCGTGAAGGAGATTCGGTAACGTCGAAGTACAAAGGGCCGGTGAATCCCGACGAGTAGACGAGATTGAACTGTAGCCAGATGTTCGTTTCAACGTGATTCGTAGCGTAGCAGATGACACCCCCCAGAGTGTGAATGGGATCGGTTTACCCGACACCCCTCGGTGTGAATGGGCTACCAACGGGTACTCTCTGACGGGACTTCAGGTCGATAGAAGCCATAGAAACACGTCGATAGATTACGCCTCGTTTACCCCCACACCCCTCAGTGTGAATGGTCCACCACCCAGTGTACCGCGATTAAGAAGTCCTTAACAGCAGAAGTCCTCACGCAGTAGGAGGGTTCTCGCCTCAGTGACGAAGCGTCGGCTTCGGCACAAGGCCTCGCCTTTCAGAATACACCCACTCGGAGGGCTGTTTTGACTGTAGTATAATAAAGATAACTACAGCTGCGGTGCGGTGCAGTAGCGGACCGGGGCAGCTACCGTGGCGGAACGTGAAAGCCGCTCTCCGTACCGTTATCGCTTCTTCAGATGAACGAACCGTCTTCTGCAGGCTGAGTCCGGCTTCGTCTTTACAACAGTCGTAGCCTATGCCATACCATTCACACCGAGGGGTGGGGGTGTCACCATCCCATCAACGTCTGGAGCTCCGCCGTTGAGTTGATCAGTCCAGTTCGTGTACTCTCCACGTCTCCTTGGAGAGCATACGACCTGAACTTCCCCTGATCTCCGCCTTCTTTCTTCTTGGATTCGAGAACACCTGTTGTCACGTGCTTGTTCAGCAGTTCGAGCGCACGATTGTACCCCTTCGGCTCTACTTCGACATCCCGCGCTACTGTTTGGTACACCTCGTGGATCTCCGAGGTTCGGAACCATTCTTTCTCCGGGTTATTCCGATCAAGACGTGTGAGTGAAAAGAGGAGAAGCTTTCCAGATAACGGCGTTCCCTTTACCATCTCCATGAACAGTTCGACTTCGACGAGTTCGTCAGCCTCATGGACATGTTCGCCTGTCACGATGTTGTCCCCTTCCTCGTCGGCTATTTCACCTGCATTCCGGAACAAACGGACTGCGCGTCGAGCGTCACCGTGTTCTTCAGCTGCGAGTTCAGCTGTGGTTGGAATCACCTCCTCATCGAGGACACCATCGTAGAATGCGTCCCGTCGATTTTCGAGGATTGCAATGAGCTGGTCTTCTTCGTACGGCGTGAACGTTCGGTGTTCTGGCTGGAGAGTCGATTGGACCCGCGACTCGATTTCTCCCTTGAATTCGATGTCGTTCGAAATCCCGATCGTAACGACTGGGAAGTCAACGTCGTCTTTTGATTGTGTCCGTGATAGCGTGTAGAGCACTTCGTTGACTTCTCCGTGCTTGTCGATTTCATCGATGATGACGACGAGACCACCAGAAAACTCCCGCTGAACAACGGGCCACAATTTCTGATCCCGATAATGTTCAGCTGAGAGGCCCTGATAGGGGACTTCGAGCGGATTCTCTGCTTTCGCGTTCACCTGTTCTGCGATCTTCCGGAAGGTGGAGGTATACGTAGAGATGGGATCCGGATTAATGTAAGCAGTAACGATCGGGGAGTCCGTTCCTTCAGTTGCTGCTTCGAGTCGCTCACAGACGTGTCTTGCAACTAGTGTCTTCCCCGTCCCGGTTTCACCCCACTCCAGGACGTTATCCGGGACGCTATTTGTCCGCATCTTCCGGAGATTCTTGGCCAAGAACGTGATGTGGTCGTCTCGACCGACAATTCGATTGGCGTCAGGAACGTTATCGATCTCGAGCAACCATGGTTTCTCAAAAATATCCGATTCGTCTTCGCTATCTCCCTCATCGACATTTAATATCTCGTCGACGGTTGTTTGCGTAGAATCGTTGTTTGGCATGGCCGGACCAATTCACCCCATTCACATATAGGTTGTCCACCCTCGGTGTGATTGATTTTCCTCCATTCACACTCCGGGGGGTGTTCCATAGAGGAAGGCCCCCCAGAGTGTGAATGGCATTGACCTCGTCGCCCACTTGTGTTTTTGCTCACCTCAAGTGACATCCGAGCCTACTCATCCGTTCCGGGCCGCTGTGAACTCCGTCAGCTCCACCTCTCGTGTCTTTGCGAGTCTCCGTCGAATGTCTAACCGGTCCCACCCAAGCGGCAACAGCACGCTCTCGACAGCTCGGACCAGCTGCGTCTCGTAGTACGAGGCGTCGTAGGTCTCGATCGCTTCGTGGGCGAGGGCGACACGCTCTCGCGAGGATTTCTCGTCGTCGACGACCACGTACTCGATATCCTGCCCCGGGTGGACTGCCAGGCCCTGCTCGCGGGCTCGCTTCAAGGCGGCCACGTTCTGGGTATTCTGTGAGTAGCCTTCCAGCGGCTTGGAGACACGATTCCGCTCGACGAGCCGCTCTACTGCTACGTTGCCCGCCTGCAGTTCGTCGATTGCTCGTTCGAGACGCCCGAGCACCGCGTCCGGTGACCGCGTGGCATCGAGCCGGTCGAGACAGTCCCGCTGGATGTCCTCGATGAACGGCGGGGTTGAGCGCTGCCGGGCTTCGATGCCTCTGATCTTGAAATCGTCGTCGGTGGCGACCTTGCCGAAGTACTTCGTCAGCGCGCCGGCGTCGCTCTCGCGCTGCGGCACGAACGCCACCCAGTCGTAGTGAGCTTCGTGTTCGAGCCGAATCTCGACGCAGTCGGTGATCTCCGTCGCGAGCGTCTGGAGGTCCTCGCGGTCATCGTCGTCGACGCCGGGGTCCGGGGTCACCCAGATGGAGTCGACGATGCCGTGGACGACCCGCCAGCCGCCGGCTTCCAGCCGCTGTTTCGCCGTCAGCAGGATCTCGCGAGCGAACGCGTTGATTGCCTCGTGGCACTCGATGCGGCCGAACTTCGCGTTGCTGAACCCTTGATAGCCGAAGCAGGCGACGAGGATCCACTTCAGCGCGCCCGACCGTCCCTCGAGTTCTGCCAGGCGGTCCTCGTCGGGGTTGTCCCGTTCCTTCTCGCGACGGATGGCCGCCTTGATCTCGTCGCGAGCGTCGATGATCGGCTGTAGCACGTCGACGAGGTAGCCCCGGTCGTCGCAGATCGAGTACCCGAGGCCGGGGACGTCGTCGCGGTCGCTGTGGCAGTCACACCGGATGACGTCCGGCGAGACGTTTCGCGTACAGATGATGTTCGGGTACAGGCTCGAGAAGTCGAGTTCGTGGACGTTCTCGTGGAGGCCGACCTCGGGTGCAAAGATGAAGCCGCCGCGGTCGGCGTCGTGGAGCGTTCCCATCGGCTTGTAGAACTCGTGGCGCCAGGAGTTCCACGGGACGAGGACACCGCGGTTGTGGGCCTCGCAAATCTGGATCGCCGTGAGGACGTTCCCGATCGACGACCACGCGAGCTCCTGGACGGGCTTTTTCGAGCGCGACACGAGGTCGAGGACGCCGTCGAGGTTCGTCTCCCCGTAGAAGAACGTGTTCGACTCGTCGATGATCGCCCGCCCGGGCACGTTGTACCGCGCAGGCGAGTGGCCGACGCGGCCGTAGCTTGAGTACGTCGACCGACTCGCGAGCTGCTGGTAGTCGGCGTCCGGCCACCGACTCAACGAGAAGTCGTCGACGCCGGCGTCCGTCGCCATCTCGTACAGGGTCGGGACGGTCTCGCTCGTCGAGCAGACCAGGACGTCCGGATCGTGTGCGTCGAGCGCCCCCTGGACGGCGGTCAGGAGATCCGTCGGCGAGCCGGTGACGGTGTCGCCGGCGACGGACAACTCCCCATAGACGTCGTTGCTCGTTTCGGTCACCGGAACGCTGAGACGGAGCGCCGACAGCTCACTCGCCGGCGTCGGATCGGCGCCGGTCTCCAGACAGTATCTGAATTCTCGCGAGAAGTCGACGTTGAAACAGGCGAGATCCCCGACTGGATAGTCCGACAACTGGCGTGCCTGCCGGGCGAGTGGGGAGACGCGGTCGATGTGGGCGACGTCGACCGCGAGAACGGCCTCCTCATCTCGTCGAAAGCCGGGGCGTCGCGCAACCAGTTCGGTCGCGACGACGTCCGGGTGCTGGTCGTACACCGATTGGAGGGTCGTGAGGTCGAGGTCGGTCGCTGGGTCGCGAGCGGCAACGTAGAAGCGCGGCGAGTAGTCTTCGTGCTCGGTCGCGACGGCGCCGTCGGCGGTTGCCTCCCACTCCAGGACGCGGCCGTCGTCCAGGAAGTCGAGACTGAACGGCATCGTCACGGGCTCGAGTCCGGTGGAGCGGCCTCCTGGTCATCGCTCGCTGTGACCGCGGCTTCGAGCTCTTCGAGGCGTTCCTCGTGGTCGTCGAGGCGGGCCTCCTGTTCGAGATCGATGCTGAGCAGCGCCGGCAGCAGCGGATTCTGGTGGTTCAACAGCCCGCTCGCGTCGGCGTGTTCGCGGGCGTACTCGAATAGCCGGTCGAACCGTGGCTGGTCGCGACGCCGCAGTGCCCGCCGGAACTCCGCCCAGCGCTCTTCGATGGCTCGCAACGCATCTCGGTACGTCGGGTTCGTACGCCCCATCGCTATCGGCCTCCTGTACCGGTCGCTGTCCACGCATCGAGCAAGGGATCTGCGGTGGCCGCCACCGCCTCACCGTCAGCGGTGACGCCCGTTCCGACACCCTCCGGGGTCGGCGTCGACGGCGCCGGCGTCGTCGGTTCCACGCCGACCTGCGTGGCGCGCGCCGCGAGCAGCTGCTGCCAATACGCGAACGTCGTCTGGTAGTACGCACCGTCGTCGACGGGGTAGACAAGCGTCTCGAAGTCCTCGCCGACGACCCGAGGGCCCATCCGCGTCTGCTCGCACTCGAGGTGGTGGTCGGCGGCCGTCGCGACCGGCTCGGTGAATTCGTTTCGTTCGTTTCGCGTAACGAGCACCGGGATATCGTACCCCTCGGCGTAGGTCGCTAACCGGGCGAGGGTGCGGGCTTGGAGGGTTTTTGCGTGGGTTTCGCCGAGGGTATCGTCGGCGCGGTACTGGGCGTCGACGGCCGGCGCGACGATGAGGGCGGGTGTGTGGGGCGACGTGTCCTCGTCACGACTCGGTTCCCCTTGACCGGCCGCCCCGGCGTCGGTGGTGGACGTCTGGATCGACTTGTTCACTGGCGTCGGGAGATCACAGACGGCGCCGTAGTGCTGGTAGGCGGTGAATCCGCGTGCCACGTGGATTCGGTTGAGCAACCGTTGACTGGGCGCGATCTGGGCGAGTGTCGTCGTCGTCGCGTGACCATTTGCGTCGACCCAGAAGGCGGGCCCGTCGTGCAGGAGGAGATGGTCGAGTACGACCGACTGCAGGATTGGGACGCCGCGCCCTCCCTCGACGTCGATCAGCGTGATGCCGTCGTCGACCTGCGGCAGCAGCATCTCGTCCGTAGCCGGATCGGCTTGGTCAGCGAGGGACCGATTGCGGTCAGCTCCCCGTTTCGGCTGGTCCACCGCCAATCGGTTCGACGTTGAGTGTTCTCCCATACTCGACTAGAGGTCTACTTTCCCGATAAGCCGCGGCGTGGCGCTTCCGCGTTTCAGGGAAGGTTTGGAATGTATGTAGAACCGGACTCAGGCAACGGATTTCAACCATCGTTCAACCGTTTCCGAGAACGTTTCCAGAGAGGAAGGCGGACAGCAGTGTCGGATTAACCAACAGTCCGGGGGATCACAGCTCAACTGTTGGTTAAGACTCTCTGAACCTATGGTGATATCGCCCTCACGTAATTCTGCTGACGGCCCCGCATTTCCCCCGAGCCTACGATCTGATGTGATCGACGATTGTTCTCAGCGCGGTTACATCGTCGATATTGTACTGTTTGAGTCGATCCCAATCTGGTTCTTCGCCGTCGAGGAGATATCGTGTGTACTTGCTCCCGACCACAAATCCATCGACGGTCGGGTCTTGATATTCAAAGCCGAGTGCGCTCGCTACGACGTCCAATTTATGCCGATTGAAGGGCCCGAAGAGTTCCTGTTGTGCAGTTATCCCGAGGTCGTGTGCTCGCTCCAGATGGTCGATCCCCTCAGTGATGCCGTGTTCGTCGAATCTCCGACTGAGACACTGTTCGTCGAAGTAGTTCCCTCCGTAGTAGATGATTGGCTCGGAGCCATGATCATTAAGGTACTCAGACAGCTCCTGAAGGAGTGCTGACTCGTCGTCCGGATCGAAGAATTGTCGGTACGCATCGGTCTGGTAATTGTAGGTGCCGACCAGCCAAATCCGATCCTGCTGAAGATCCGTTTCTATGTCTAAGAGGAGAGGCTCCGTATCGTGAAGGTCGTTGAAGGCGGACTTGTTTAGAATCACGATCTCATCGTTTTCGAAAGCCTGTTGATGAGCAATCCACCGGTCCACGTGCCATGACGAGGCTCCAGGGAGGGCTTCGAGTTCGGTACGCCGTTCCTCGGTAATCTCATCGGGGCTAGTGATTCCTAACTCACTGAACTGTTCCACTCGGTTTCTTCCGACCTGGACGAGATCAGTCAGCCGGCTCCCTAGCAGATGGCGAGTGTCGTAAAACTCGTACTCGATAGACTCGTTCGAGGCGTCGATGGTGATGAGTGCGTACCTTCCTGGGTCGTCTACTCCGTCGTGGGACGCAATGTTGATCACCGTGCCGTACTCAAGGGTTTCAGCCCTGCCTCCGAATTGATGGCAATGACCGCAGACGGTAGCTGGGGGCTGGATGTCGTCTATGAAGCTCCTGACGGCCTTCGACCCGATATGTTGTTGCCCGAATCGCTTTCCGACATCGAGAATGCCGAAGGGAGGAGTGTGAGTGACAAGAATCGGAGTTCTGTCTTCACAAGCGGTGCGTTGTTCGGAAAGGTGCCGTTGGACGTCGTCCTCGGAATAGGTGATGAGACCAGGTCCCTGGGTTGATCCTTCCTGGCCGATGAACACGAGATCCTCGTAGGTGTATGGAGTCCTGTGGAGGTCGGTGGTAAATTCTGCATCGAATTGCGGACCGGTTGACGGGGGGAAGTCGTCGTTTCCTCGGACATAGAGTGATTGTTGGTGCTTCGTGAGGCGAGCAAGTTCTGCAAGATGATCAGTGTCAGTATTGGCGTTTTTGAAACGTGAGAGGTCGTCGCCGGCATATAGTAGTAAATCTGGAGTTGGTTCTACAGTTTCGAGAATGGTGTAGAGATCGTCAATAGGTTGAGAGCGCCAGTCAGATACGGCGAGTATATGGGTCATTTTGTATGAGCGTAGTTAGTGTAGCCTCTTCTATCGTTTGTTTAGGTGTACCGTTTGTCATTAGGAGATTCTCCGCCCCGTGTCGTTAACCAACAACTCAGGCTTATCGGGACAATCTGTTGGTTAACGCTGAGATTCCTGTGCGACCACGTTGAAGATGCTACCCTCCGAACTCCTCGGTATGTGTGGCCGGAACTCGCTCTTCATCGACCAAGCAGACCTCGAGGCCCGCTTCGATGCCGAGATCGTCACTGACGGCGGGTACACACCCCGATACAACATCGCGCCTGGCGACGACCTCCACATCATCACGAACGAGGCTTCCGACGAGATCGATGCCTACCACTGGGGGTTGATTCCGTTCTGGGCGGACGAGCCCGAGGAGGGCATCATCAACGCTCGCTCCGAGACAGCCAATGATAAGAGCGCGTTCAAGCGGGCGTGGGAATCACGTCCCTGCCTTGTCCTCTCTTCAGGATTCTACGAGTGGAAATCGGCGAACGGCGGATCGAAACAGCCCTACCGGATTTTTCGCGAGGACGACCCCGCGTTCGCGATGGCCGGACTTTGGGACGTCTGGGAGGGCGACGACGAGACGATCTCGTGCGTCACGATTCTCACGACGGACCCGAACGACTTGATGAACTCAATCCACGATCGGATGCCGGTCGTCCTCCCACAGGACGCTGAGTCCGACTGGCTCACCGCAGACCCGGACACCCGCAAGGAACTGTGCCAGCCGTATCCAAAGGACGATCTGGACGCCTACGAGATCTCGACGCGGGTCAACACCCCCGGCAACGACGATCCCCAGGTCATCGAGCCGCTGGACCACGAGCAATCGGGCCTCGGTGAGTTCAGTTCGGGATAGCTGACGGCGCCACGGTCACTGCATCGGCGATGCAGCTGCCGAATCGACGAGCGAGTACTCTCGATCCCGGCTCGTGCCCTCCGCCTCGAGGAGGTTGTACTGCTCCATCTTCGAGAGATACGTGCGGATAGTCCGTTTCGTTCGGGGGTCCTCGACGTCCTCGGTATAGCGCTCGTGGATTTCGCTCGGCCCGACCGGGCCGTGCTCGCGAACGATGTCGTAGACGACGCGCTGGTGCGGCGTGAGCGAGTCGAGGCTTTTCTGCTTGATCTGGGCACGAGCATCCTCGGCGGCGTCCAGGAGGATGTCGTCGGTGATGCGCTCGTGGTTCTCGCGATCGGCCTTGCCGGCAGCCGTTCGGAGGATGCCGATCGCGAGGCGGGCGTCGCCGGCGGCCGCGTCGGCGATTCGGTAGAGCTGGTCGTCGGTGATGACGTCCTCGTCGAGGCCCCACTTCGCCCGCGCACTCAGAATGTCGTACAGCTGCTCGTCGTGGTACTTGTCCATCCGGACGTGCTCGCTGGAGCGCAGCCGGCTCACGAGTCGGTCGTCGACGCGGCTGAACAGCTCCTCTTCCTTGTTCGCGATGCAGATGATCGCGAACTGCGGGAGGCTGTGGAGGTCGTAGATGACGCTGGGGTCTTCCAACTGGTCGACCTCGTCGAGGATGACAACCGTTCGCGGGCCGTCATGCTGTTGGAGGCGGTCGACGAGTTCGTCGTGGGGTGTCGACTGCCGGTGGATGTCGATGGTGGCGCCGAGGTCGTCGAGGATCTGGTAGAGCGTCCGGAATCGGGTGTAGTTGCGCCAGCAGTTGACGTAGGTGGTCTCGACGTCGAGGACCTCTTCACGGAGCCGTTCGGTGACGAACTGCGAGATGCAGGTCTTGCCGGCGCCGCTCGGCCCGGTGACAATGGCCGTGTCGGCGGGTTCCCCGTTCGTGATGGGCTCGAGTACGCTGGAGAGATGGTTGACTTCGGCGTCGCGATGCTCAACTTCCCGAGGAACGAACCCGGCGCGGAGAACGCGAGCATCGCGGATCATCTTTGCTTGATAGACTGGTTTTCTGGCTAGTCATAAAAGCGTGACCGGGTCGTTTCCGGAAAGCAATCTAACGCTGATATCAATAGTACAGAGAGAACGGTTCTATGTGCTAATTTGACGGGAGATGGTGAGGCCCTTTTATCTATCTCCGGAAACCCAATATTTGAGTCGGTTGCTGAGTAGCCGAGCGAGCTGAACGTGGATTTTGCTGGTAACTTGACTTAGACCGGACCTCGGGACTGGTGCCTCTATAAGCCAGTCCCCCGACACTGATACCAATACCCCAACTATGCACTTTAGTCAATTTCAATCCGACTACCCCGTTATTGCAGACCTTCTACCGCAGGACTTCATGGCCGATGCAGCTGATGAAAATACGCTCCGGCGGGCGATTGAGCAAGACCGCACTGACTACCTCTCCCTGCTCAACACACTCGCACAGAAATCACCAGCCGAAGCGATACGGAAAGATCCGAACCGACTGACCAGCAAGAGCAACTTCCAGTCGTTCTACGCCGAGATGAAAGCCCATGTCGCCCTCAAAAACTGGGTATTCGCACCTTCTCCGGCAGATATCCAAGGCACAGAGGGCGAACCGGACTACGAGTTCACCATCGGCCAGCTCGATATCGAGGTCGCCAGTCGAACAGCTTGGGACAAAAAAGACAATGTCCGCGTAGCGCTGGAAGAAAAACTGAACGATACACCGTACACCGCAATCATCACGCTGCGAGACGACTTCACCAAGATCCCATACACTGGAGCCGATATTGACCACAACGAACAGTTGGTCGACGACATCATCGACAAGATCGAGCAGTTGGACACGTCGAATCCTCTTGATTCGATTAACAACAATGGTTTCCGGATCCAGTTCGAGCGAACCGGAAGCGGCGGCGCAATCATTCGCTGGGGCAGCGCGGAGAAGATCCCTCGTGACCCAGATGGCCGTATTGTAGATCAGCTTACGGACAAGGTGAAAAAACAGCGTGGAGGACGGCCACTTCTCCTGTTCTATGATGCTGACGTCTCCTTCCTTGAACCAGAGGATATGCGGGCGCTGCTGCACGGTGTCCCGTCATCTGGTCCACAGAAAGAGGTGTCAGACCGGGTGTATCAGCACCGAGCAGTGTGGGGTGACTATCTCAGAAAGCAGGGGTATATCCCGGACAGTGGGACGACTACTTATATGCAGCAGGTGGAGCCAGATGATCCGAAGTACGACCTGAAACACGTCGGTGATTCGTGTATCTGCAGAGGTGATGAGGGAATCTTTGCGGATAGGGCCTTTGACCGGGTGGCAGGCGTCTTGTTCATCGATAAACCGGGCTACGGCCACTTCTTCCCGAATTTCTACTCTGAGAAGATGAACTCCCACTCTGTATACGAGGCTATCGCTCAGAATATGGAGGTCAAATCAACGAAGTTCAAGGACCTGCTCTGACGGCTGAACGCATTTTGTCTCTTAGTGTTTTCGATGGAGACGTTTCAGATGGGTGTTGGGGTGGCGTCTGGTGGTCAGCCTTAACCAATCTCGTTCAGCGGTTCTCCTGTAAGTGGACCGTTTTTCTATGTCAACCTTGATTTAATCTGGATGAGAACATTCAGGCCAATCATATGGAGATTAGTGACCGAATCGATCGCGGAGATCCGGAGGATACTCGCCTTGAGTACAAGAGCAAAGAGGTCGATAATCGGAAGATAGCGCTTGAACTCGCCGCTATGGCAAATGGTCAAGGTGGAAGCCTCATCCTCGGTGTCCGTGATAATGACGATGGCGAACCAGATCTCATTCAGGATGTGTCTGTCCCTCACCAACGGGTAGAGTCGGTTACTAACGTGATCTATGATCGGGTAGAGCCCACACTCGATTTCAACACAAACACACCCCAAGTTGATGATGGGAAGACTGTCGTTGAGTTTGCTGTTGATCCATCCAATGCGCTTCACAGCTTCCGCCATTGGAAGATGGATGAACCGGTGTTCCCGATTCGAAGAAATTCGCGTGTGGGATACATGCACGGCCACGATGTGGCTGATCACTACGAAGATCAGATTGAAGATGATGATTCTGATGAAGAATATTTGAGGCTTCCGAATGGTGAGTCCTCGAACCATTTTATTAGAGCCCCGGATGGGCATATCTCGGATATATGTTTGTTCTCGAATATTTACTATCCGGGGAACCCGGTCAGAATCCATGTCCGAGCAGGACACTTGCACAAGGTTGAAGTCGAACACATTTTCGCCGTTTTAGAGGATCTATTCGGTCTTTCAAGCGGTGATTCCTCATTTACCATCAATCAGTCAAACGCAGCCTGGATCGGGCGAGGCTTCCATAATTTCATTCATAACCTCAGGGATCAGGAAGAACGGTATCGGGAAGCAGAGCAGGACCACGAGTACGACCTCGATCTCTATGGTAATGAACAGGCTGTATTCATCACCAATCTCGACAAGGTGTATCCGGAATCGACTGTTATCATTTACGTCGGTCCTTTTGTGGATCACGAGGGGTATCGAAATATTGCCATCAACTTCTTGATTGATGGACATCCAGCTGATGTTCGCCCATTAATTGAATTTTCTGAGAGAACTGATCTGTATCTGTCACAAGCCCATGGGGTATCTATTCCAACAGACGGCATCGAGGAGCCGGCGAGGATACCTGTGAAGGTAACTGAACAAGTGGTTCGGGAGGATGTACCGCCGGGTGAAAATCATCGTCGTGTTGATGGAGTTGTCTGCGCAAATCCGTTTTTCGACAATCTGGGGGTTGTTGAACGCGAGTTGGATCTTGAGGGGTTAAGCCCCCTCACGAAATACGATCGTGCTTTCGCATATTTGCGCGATTGGGATTATGTCGATGAGGAGAGCGAATATGAAGCCAAGCGATTCCTTGTTACTGATTGGAATGAATTTGCTAAGGGAGTTTACGCGAATGTGAAGGAGATTCGATTCGACGCAAACTGGTAAGTCCTTATTTTCGTCATTCGTTGGTGCTATCGCATATTGTGTCTCGATTGCGTCGTGAATCCCATCATTGCACGCATCCCAGACAGCGGCTTGGGTGAACTCGCCCTGTTGGGAAGCCGCGTGAGCACCCGGAAGTACTCATCTGTATAAGCACCAGCTATCAATCTGGTTATGGGGTGATGATGGGTTGACCATCCCGGTCGATTAATTAGTTGATAGTATATTGATTAGACCGGGAGAGCAAAGCAAACGTTCTCCACCTCTGGCGCAAGTGAGATGACCCGAGCCTTCCGCTGCAATTCTTGGCGACGGTCTTCGATACGCTGTTCAAGTTTGTTGAGCCGTTCCTGTTGCCCCCGGATCGCAATGTCCATATTCGATCCAGCCTCTGCTTTCCGCTCATAGTTCTCGATGAACTCCTCAATCCGCTGTCGTTCGGCCTCCGCATACTCCTCAAGGTCATCCAGTTCTTGCTGGGTCTCCTCTCGGCGGCGTTCGTGTAGTTCCTCTTTTAAGGAAGTGACCTGCTGGCTGATGTACCGGTCAGCGGCTTCTCGCAGCTGGTCCTGACTCTGAATCAGCGATTGTACACGGTCAGCGTCGGGCGACCCTTTGATACTGTCACCCTGAACAACACGCTGACCCATCCGCTGCCGGGGGTCTTGATGGCGGGCATCGACATACACAGGGATCATATCTTCCCGGATGACCTCGCCTGTCCCGTCCTCGAACGTCACGCGGTAGTTGTATGCCATCCCTGGTTCGTCGACGAACGGGAGGAGCTTTAGCCCAACATCGCCGTGCTCACTCTCCAGAATTTGCTGCATAAGCCGTTGGACCAGATCATCATCGGGTGAGACGTAGTCAATGCCGTCGTGGTCCATAGCGAAGTCTCGGCTGAACGTGAACGGCCCGTACTCCTCGTCCGTTCCCTGCCGAAGGGACCGAGGTAGCTGGGCCCTGTAGAGATTGTTCCCGGCTTTCTCGACGTCACCACCAAGCGCCTCGACGCCGCGTTCGACGAACTCGTGGATGTCGGCTTCGGTCCCGTAGACGTCCTCGGACTCGTCCATCACCTCCTGAATCTTCTCCCGACTTTCCTGGTCGAATGTACTCGTGTCAATGAGGCTGCGTTCGTACCACTCCTGAAGCGTGCGTTGGCGCTCGTCGATGAGCTCCTCGAGTTCCTCCTTTGTTGCGCTCGCAGGCTCCTCGTTCTGGATGGACTCCATGATGAGCGAGTCGACGTTGATGTCGTCGAGCATCCCCAGCACGTCAGCCGTGTTGCCGAGTTTGCCTCGGATGTTCTCGACTTTGTTCTGGAGCATCTCGAAGATCTCGCCCTCGCGCGTGTCCTCGAATGTGAAGTTCCAGACCTTGACCTCCTTGTCCTGCCCGTAGCGGTGGAGGCGACCGATGCGCTGCTCGAGCCGGTTCGGGTTCCACGGCAGCTCGTAGTTCACCATGATGTGGCAGCTGTGCTGGAGGTCGATCCCCTCGCTCGCCGCGTCGGTCGCGAACAGCAGTCGGGACTGGCCATGGTTGAACTCTTCCTCGATACGGGCACGCTCTTCCTTGTCGACGTCACCGTGGATGACGAGGATCTCGTCGGCCCAGGGTTCGTCCTTCACGAGGTCGAGGAGGTAGTCCAGCGTGTCGCGATACTCGGTGAACAGCAGGAGTTTCTCGTCGGGTTGCTCTTCAAGCAACTGCTGGATGTAGCGGCGGACCTTCTGAGCCTTCGAGTCGACGGAGATGCCCTCGGCGAGCGAGACGAGGTCGCGGAGCGTTTCGATCTCTTCCTCAAGTTGCGCATCGCTCTCGGTGACGGTCAGCGCGGAGAGTTCCTCCTCGGCTCGCTGTTTATCCTCTTCGTCGAGGTCCTCGCCATCGAGGTAGGCGGAGGCCTCTTCCGAGAGACTGGTGGAGGTCGACTGCTCGTCGACGAGATCGCCCAAGCGACGACTCAGTGTCGCTTGGATGGCGCCGATGCTGCTGACGAGGCGTTTCTGCATGAGCGCCATCGCGAACCCGACCGCTGGCTCGTTCAGTTTCTCGGAGCGGTTGTAGACGTTCTGGACGTAGTCAGTAACCGCGCGGTAGAACTGCCGCTCGTCGTGAGTCATCTCCACGGGAACGGAATTGACCTCGCGGTCGGGGAAGATGCGCTCACCGTCGTCGTCGTACAGCGTCTGCTTCCCGCGACGAATCATCACGCGGTCGACGGCTTCCTTCGAGAGATCCTGGTCCTCGGAGACGAGGAACGGGTCGATGTACTCGACGAGCGAGCGGAACGCTTCACCCTTGCCGTCGTGTGGCGTCGCGCTGAGCAGCAGCAGGGAGTCAGAGTGACCAGCTACCCGTTCGACCATCTTCGACGTCTCGCTGGGCGACTCGCCACGCTTGGCGGCCTTGTGTGCTTCGTCGACCACCACGACGTCCCAGAACGCCTCCTCGAGCGCAGGCTGGAACTCATCCTGGCGGAGGAAGGCTTGGCTAGTGACCATCTGCTGGTGGTCCTGGTCCCAGATGTTGGCCTCCTCGCCGAGTCGGCGGCGCTCACCTTCGACCCACTGTCGGTCAGCCGGTGTGAGGTCGATGTCGAAGAAGCGGTCCATATCTCGGATCCACTTCTTCTGGAGATGGGCGGGAACGACGAACAGGACGCGGTCAGCACGATTTCGGGCGGTAAGTTCTTTGAGGATGAGCCCCGCTTCGATGGTCTTCCCAAGGCCGACGTCGTCGGCGATGAGGGCACGTTGGCGCAGCTTCTGCATCACCCAGTTGACTGCGGCGAGCTGATACGGTTCGAGGCGAACCAGCGAATTCGAAATGCTCAGCAGCTGTCCCTGCTCGTGGGCGATTTGAAGCTGAAGGGCCTGCGAACGTAGGTCGAACCACTCGGCAGAGACCGACTCGTGGTCGGGGTGTAACTGTTCGGCTGACGCCGAGCGCAGTTCACCAAACTGATCGCGTTTGGGTTCGACCTCGACATCGTCGATACAGACGGTTTTCACGCCGGCGTCTTCGACGTAGGCCCGGAGATAGTCGAGATCGCCGACGGAATAGGTCTTAATGACCTCAGCAGTGCTTCCATTGAGGAGGACCGTATCACCGGGATCGAAGTTAGTCATAAGCGGTCATTCCTGCGTGATTGTGACGAAGTTGAGCACGAATTCCTGTGGGAGGACCCCACCGTGGTAGAAGCGAGCATCGGGAAGTCCCTGATTGCGGAAGCGCTGGATCGGATCAGCGAGGACACTGATTTTCGTGTCGTCGTCAAGGTAGCCGAGGTGAGCGTTCTCGTCGAGGAGGACGCCAGGTGCATCCTCGTCGATGTCTTCTCCGGCTACCCAACGGCGCGTCACTTGCTCCGCACCGTCCGGTGGATAGATGCCATCAAGGTCGATGCTCTGGGGAAGGGAGACGAAGCCGTGGTCGGCGAGGATGTACGCGCGGTCCCACTCCCCCTGGTCGAGCTTCTCGCAGATGATGTCCGAGATTTTCTCGATACGGTCGCTGAACAGCGCCTCGAAGTCGGTCAGCTCCTCTTCACCGGCCTTGTCGAGGTCGTTCCAGTAGTACGCGACGCGGGTGTTGCTCCATCCCGATGCGTCGTCCTCGCTCTGCATGATGTAACTCCAGCCATCGTCTTTCAGCATCTTCTCGCGCTGGTAGTTAGTGATCTCGCGGCCGTTGCGTTCCGGAACGAGTTCCCCGTCGTCGAGTTCGATGTTGAAGCTGAACTTACTGCCGGGCGTGAGCGCTGCTTTTCCGAACTCGGTGTCCGAGGGAAGTGTTCCGACCCAAGCAGTCTCGTCAACTTCGAGGCTGGGAAGTTCACGACGGATAGACTCCGCCAGTTCGTGGGCGAGGTCGAAACGCAGCGCGTCGACGATGAACAGCGCAACGCTCTGGCCACTCTGGAGGTGTTCTTGCTCCTGGTCGAAGAACTGGTGGGCGTAGTTTTCGCCGACAAACGGTGAGCCTGCCTCGATCTGGTCGACGACCAGGTCGCCGAGGTCGCTGAGATAGTCGAGGTAGCGTGACTCAGTCAGCGACGTGCGCAGGTCATCGAGACTCGCCGTCGCGGGATGCTCCTCGGGGAGCCCGCGCTCGGGCTCGCCCGAGATGATGAGGTTGAAGACGGCGTTGTCAATCTGCCAGGTTCCATCGTCGACGTCACCGTAGAGGTCGACGACATCGGTCGTATCGCCACGCCCCTCCCACGTTTCGAGTTCGTGTGCGAGTTTGGCAACCTCGACAGCCTGGTTCCAGACGCTCGTCCACGGGACGTCGCCGTAGGTCGTTTCGAGACGCTGGTAGCGTGTTGATGCGCGGGTCGTACACGTCTCGTACTCGCCGTCGTGGAACGCTTGCAGCCACTCGTTCCATAGCTCGTGTTCGAGCGAGGCGTCGACGGGACAGTCGGCCAGTTCCCACGGGTCGTCGTAGGACCGAAGAATGTCGTGCCAGAACTGGGTGTCCGGATCGAGGTACACATGCGCCAGCTCTTCGGCACGTTCTGGGTCGACCTTGCTCAGTAGTGACTGGAGTTCAGGTCGGGAGATTCCGAGTCCCGACCTGGACTCGGGTCGGTATTCAGCGTCGAGCAGTGACGGATCGAGTCCTTCTTCGACGAGCCATTCGGCGACGGCCCAGCGCCGCGTACGCGTCACGAGCACGTCCTCGTCGGTGACGCCGTCGACGGCGGCGACGCCGTTGTCGATCAACAGATCGCGAATCTGTAGCAGTTCGCCGGTCTCGTCGGGAAGGTTCTCGGCGCCGTGTTCGAGAACGAACTGAACCGGGTCCTCGTGGCCATCGAGGACGATCTTCGTCTGGAGGCCCTGGAGCGTTGGGAGACCGCCATCGCCGTTGAGTTCTTGGAAGAGCGTTTTGGCGACCTGTTCGCGGTCACCTTTGCCGACGTCCTCGTAGGCCGTGCGGATCGACGCCGCCTGAATGCGGTCGTTCTCGAAGCAGCGTGCGGCGAGCTTGCCGATGTGCGCTTCGACGACGCCGCCGGTGTTCTCGACATCCTTGAACCAGTCTACGTCGTCGCTGTGGGCCTGTGGTACGTACCAGACGGTTCGGTCTCGGGGTGCGTCGGCGCGCAGCTCAAGTGGCGTCTGTTCGGCTGCGTGGAACTCACAGCCCAGCGAGTGGCTCACGCTCTCGACGACGTCGCGAAGGTAGCCACCGTCGTCCCACCAGAGCACGACTGGGTCTTTGTCGGCTGCCTCGTCGATGGCAGTCTCGATGGCGTCTTCAGCACACTGCGGAAGGGTCTTCATTGCGGGCATAATTATCGCTTCATGCCGTCCGTTGGATAGTTCACTTGGATACTTGGAATTAGCTGAGGAGTCAATTGACTCTCAATCAACGTAGGACACCGACACAGATGAGCATCATATCCCATATGAGGTTGATTCGTACACTAAAGGACCCACACAATTGCCTTTAATGTACCTCAACAATCAGAGAACCACGACTAAACTGGCGGTGAAAACGAGATGGAGAACTGACGTCCTTCGGAACTCGATATTCAAAATTGTCTGTGTCTCTCTGCGGTGCTGCGGCCCTTGGACAAATAGAACGGCAGAAAGGGTAACAATTTGAAGTCCAGTGAGTCTCTTATTGATAGAAAAACTGTCAAATTATGCGATTTGCTGAGGATTTCAATAGAGACTAACTTTCTGGTTCATCTCCAAGTTCCTGCCTTTTCCTCTGCTTCTTCAGCTAGTGATCTTGTATCCTCAAGTTCTGACCGAGCATCTTCGATCTCATATTTCGTTTGTTCAACCTCATCTCGGATCTGGCTTATTTCACGGTAAACAAGGTAGACAATTCCCCAGTCAGTTACTAAGCCTACAAACGTCAGAGAGTAACCGGCGAGCGGATAGTCAATCCGTAGCTCAGTACCCACTAAGATCAATATCGCTCCGAAAAACAGGATTCCTGTTTTTGCCTTGAAGATCCGTTCAATCGCCCACTCTAGAATTGTTCCTCGTTTTGTCATACCTCAATTCAACCGTAGGAATTCTAAAAACCTCGGGGACCTCGGAGGTCACCAGAGCGCCTCAAAATAGCGTGTTCTCGTCGTATTCTATGGTTGCAGCGTCAGGTAGAATCTCATCGAATACGTGTCTAACATCCGGATCTGCCTCTCCGGTCATTCTTACGTACTCGTCGTCCCATTCTTGAGCAGCGACTCGAAGTCCGTCATGCTCCTTCGCAGATTGATAGACCGTGTGGATTACTTTCTCAACGTCGAATGGGCCACCGTAATACGGGATGTGGATCTCGAATCCATCTTCCTGATCTGCAGGGTCACGGCGCGTTAATGCTGAATCGTAGTTGTCCCAATGGTCGATGAAATGGAAGTACAGCTCTTCGAGATCGTCTTTCTGGGACTCATCGTTGATCCCCGGAGTGATCTCAAAACAGATGATATGCTGCCGGTTTCCCGGTATATGGGCCGTCTTGAGTCCTTTCAGGTTTTCACTCTTGTAGGACCCCTCGCGAACCGGATTGCGCATAATCCGGATGATTTTCTTCCGGTACGTATCGAAGGAGCCACTCTGTTTTAGCTCTTGGACGGTGGCTTCGAAATCCCGATCCCAGTTGATGTCCCAGGGAGTATCCGTCGGAATTTCACACATCCATCAGGAAAGCAATCGCTCCAGATCCGGCTCGTCGACAGGATCCCGGTCAGGGTCTTCCAAGCAATGACGGACTTCCGGAGACATAATCACGTCATCGATATACGTCGCAAAGTCCATGTCCTCGGAATATTCGAAATGCTTCCACAGCCAGGTATCCTTTGCGCGGTCGACTAACTCGTCAGTGCTCATCCGCTTCGTTTCCTCGTGGAACCGTTCGATCAGATACTTCTTTTTCGGCGATAGGGAGCCGCCATCGAGGGCAGTCGCATACTGACCGTTATCCCGAACGGAGATTCGCCCCTCCTCATCCAGCTCCTCGAGGGCTGCAGTAACGGTTCTGGAATAAGGACCGTAATCGTACGGCATAAACGTGGCATCGGTTAGCCGCTGTCCGGTCTTGATAGCGGTCTTGATCTCACAGTAGAAAATCAGCTTCTGCACTCGCTTCTCATAGAGTGCATCGTACTTGGAGAGGAACTCGATGATTATCTCCTTGAGTTCCTCCCAGTCATCCTCGTCAAGATCGACAGAGCGATCCGGAGAGGATTCTGGTGTGGACATAACTCTCTATTATACGTCAGGCAGGAATGGGCATAAGTTTGGTGTATAACAGATATGCCCGGTCAATTTGCGAGTTAGAGCACATCATCGTCGACGGTTTTTGGAACGATCTCGGCATTGGCGAGCGGTGTGATGTTGATTTCGACGCCGTGCTTGTGGTTGGGCTGATAGCCAGCAGTCGTTATCTCTGAGAGCGCGCGGTCAGCCCAGTCCGAAGGAACGCGCTTGTCGATTGTCTGGCAGCGGTCGTCGATCTCTTCGGCCAGCGCCTTGAACTCGGCCAGCGGCGGTAGGTCCTCGATGTCATCCACGCCCTCGTCATCGGCGACTGCTTCGAGGTACTCCTCATCAACGATGGAGACATCGTCAAGCCCCATCGCCAACGAAGCGAGGCGGCGTTCGTCTTCGGAGAGGTGATCGTGAGGTTGTCCGTTCTCGTCAAGCAGGTCGGAACCTTCCCGCTCGAAGTAGTAGGTCATG
Organism: Halosubterraneus shenae; assembly: GCF_050510935.1. Classification (NCBI taxonomy): domain Archaea; kingdom Methanobacteriati; phylum Methanobacteriota; class Halobacteria; order Halobacteriales; family Haloferacaceae; genus Halosubterraneus; species Halosubterraneus shenae. The sequence goes on from NZ_JBNLVO010000006.1 coordinate 30,268, forward strand.
AACAGGATGCCTGAGCTGGAGTAGTGGTCCGAGCCCTTGAGTCGCCAGTTGAAGTAGTCGAACAGGTCGGCGAGGTGTGCTTCTACAGGCTCGTCGGTCGGCTTGGCGTATGCTTCACAGGCACCTTCGAGTTCCGCAAGCGCGTCGAGCCACTCGTCGCGCCACTCGTCGACGGTTTCCCAGAATTTCTCCGAGAAGGTATCTTTGAACCACGCCGAGCTCTTGCGCTCGTGCAGTTCCGCGAGCGTGTCTACGCGCTCGCGGGTCTCCTCCCGGAACGCGGCGACTTTCGGCGCGAGGTCCTCCACCAGCGTACGATCCGATTCATCGAACTCGCGTTCGTCTACGCTCCCGAGATCCTGGATGATGTCCTCGAAGACGGCGATCTGGTCGAGCCCGCTCGCACAGCGCTCGTACTGCTCGGCTGCCTCTGCTTGCTCGCTGGCGGATAGCGCCTCGTCGCCTCGGCGGCGGTTCGCGGCGCTGCGCTGCTCCCGGAGTTCGGCCTTCCTCGGTTCGAGATACTGGTTCGAGAGGCGGTCGAACAACCCTGAATCGAGGCTGTGGTAGTCGACGAAGCATGCGAACCCCTCACCGGTGGAGTCGGCGAGTAGACGTTCGGTCGTCAGCTTCCAGATGATAGGTGTGTTCTCCATCCGGCTCACGTGGTAGTCGAACAGCTCCTCGGCTATCCACCGGCGGAGATTGGGGTATGCCTCCTCGGCGGCGGACTCGGCGCCGAGAATTTCGTCGACCTCGATCAGTCGGTCGTCGGCGTGCTCGCCGTAGGCGTCCTCGAAGCGCTCGACGATGCGGTCCAGCATGTTCGGCTGGTCCTCGGTGTCATGGAGTGGGACGATGCCGTCTTCGGCTTCTCGGACGGCCTCCATGGCGAAGTGGTGGACGAGGTCCTCGACCTGTTCGTCAACGTTCTCGGGGATTTCGGGGACGGATTCGGGGTCGGGAACTTCGCGGTCCCCAGGGTCTTCAGAAGTGCGGAGGAAGATTTCTTGCTTCGCTCTCCGTCTAGACTCATCAGAAATATCGAGTAAATCGTATACTTTCGAGTCGATTTCCGCTGCGTACCGCTCAAGATTTGCATCTCTTTTTAGCTGGGCTTGTTCTCCTTCACGCGCGAGACTGTGGATTGTTCGATCACTAGCTCCCCCGGAAAACTCGATGTCAAGGAGGTTCGTTACTTTCTCGACGTGGGGATGGTCTTGATAGAAGAATCCAGAAGCATATTCTTCAGGAAGTAGGTATGGGGATACGTAATAGGGACTGTCCGGCTCATACATCCGTTTCTTGACCATTTCGCCGAACTGAGATACAGCAAGCTTTTCCAGCTCGTCTGAGTCCGCTATCGGGGATGGCCAAGGAATTCTTCCGATTTCTCCGACGTTCCAGTGACGACCTACGGTGAGAGATAGAACGAGGAACGTACCTAAGTCACTATTTGAATACGGTAGCACGCTCCACAAATTCGAGTTTGGTATAAATACCATACTCGTGTCACTAAATATCGATGCATCGTTCAAATAACCGAACCGTCGACCTGTCTCCTTGATTCGGTTGAAAGCCAAGGACTCCGTGAAGAAGTGCTGGATATTTTGCGGCCTTGATGAAGTGATGCGTCGGATTTCTGCACCTTCCTTTTCCCAGTAAACCATTGAGTCTACGCTCGGCATCACCCAAGCATCCTCACCTCCTTTCGCAAACGGAACCCACCTCCCCGCCGATGATTCCCAAAACTTCTGAACGAAGCGAGCGTTATTTCCGGTTATAAGCCCCTGCTTAGTAATCCCCAAACTTTTGCGGTTAATTCCGGCGTTGTCCGCGTCAAACACGATCTCCGACTCAAACAGATCTCGTATCTCGGGCGGTGTCCAGTACGAGAGAGGGGTTCCGGGGACCCGCGAAAATTCGGAAATCGGTACTTCATATCGTCGATTGACTTCCGAATTGGTGTTCGATTCTTCAAAGGCTGAATACAGGAATCCTTCTTCTTTCTCCTCAGACGCAAGATCGTGAAGCCTGAAAAAGTCGCCAGTGCTGTCTTCCATCGATCGACCAGTTCTAACGACAGTACCCACAGTACGGACGGTAGCGTTGTCTAAAACACCGATTCCATATTCAGCTAAGAAATCGAACTCTCCACGCTGACCCACGAAGTCTTCTCTGAAGTCTTCGAAGGTGCTCTTGTACATGAATGTGCGAGGGACTAGCATCCCAATTCTGCCGTCGTCTTTGCAGAGAGTATCGCACACTTCGAAGAAATTGATGTAGAACTCTGGTTTGTACTTAAAATGATCCTCAACGTAGCCCTTAACCGAATCGGGCATCCGATTTCGCGATCCGTACGGCGGATTCATCAACGAAACATCGTAGTCCTGGGCCAGAATATCCAACAGCCGAACGAAGCTCCGGAGATCCTGCGCTAGGAACGAGTCCCCTTCCCGGTGCTCCTCCACAGCCTCCCGCAGACTGTGCAACACCTGCCCGAGCGTGTGGCTCTCGCGAGGGTCGTCGCCGAGGGTCAGCTGTGTGCCGCCGATGTCGGCGTCGTCCTCGAACAGGTCGCCGAGGGTGCCGCGCACGTCGAGCAAGCTACCGAGACCGTGAACCTCCTCGAAGGCGTCGAGGATACGCTCAAGCGCCTGCTGGACCTCGGGGTCGTCGCCGGCGATCTCGTCGAACACCGCCTCGACGCCGTCGATCTCCGCGATGGAGGCATCGGCACAGACGATTCCCACCTCCGGCATGTCGAAGCCATCGGCGCCCTCGGCTTCGGCCCGGGTGCGACCCTTGAGGTAGAGATTGAACGCCGCGAGCTGGCAGGCCCGCATGTCCAGATCGACGCCGTAGAGGTTGTGCTGCAGAATCTTTCTGGGAATTTGCTCACTGGGGAGGTCCGTTTCGATGCGCCAGATGCGTTCGAGCACGTCAAAGGCGTAGAGGAGGAAGTGGCCACTCCCACATGCCGGATCGATCACCCGCAGCTCCCGAGGGTGGTCGAAGTCGGTCGGCTCGCCCGCTTCCTCACTCGGAACGAGGTAGGTACAGAAGTCGGCGATGTCGGGCGACTCGTCCGGTGAGAGTGGGCGGTTCTTGCGCTCCTCGGGGGCCAACGAATCCTGGGCGTCGACGACCTCCTGCAGCTCGCCGGTGTGTTCGAGGTAGAGCTTTCCGAGGGAGTTGTCGGTGAGCATCCGGACGACCCAGTGGGGGGTGTAGAACTGGTTCGCCGGCGGGACGTCCTCGGGATCAAGCCCTTCGCGGTCGCCCTTGCGACGCAGATCGTCGAGAAGTTTGACGTTGTAGTATTCGTAGACCCAGCCGAGCACATCGTCGGCCCGCCAAACTACGTCTTCAACACTGTCGAGCATCCCGCAGAGTTCCTCGAAGGTATCGTCGTCGGGATCGATGAGGCTGTACGCCGAGGAACGATCGAACAGGATCTCGATTTCCTCAGCGAGATCGTCACAGGCGTTGTGATACGCCTCCAGAATGGCTTCGTCCTCCAGCAGGAATTCCTCATGGACGAGGGTCTCGGCGGCGGGCGTCAGACCGTTATCCTTGAAGACGGTGACCTCCTCGTCGATGAACCCCCGCACCTCCATGCAGCGCAGCGCGGCCAGACGATTGACGATCGTGTAGCCCACACCAGTCACGTACTGTTCGAAGGCTTCCGACCAAGTTTCGCCGTCGACAGCTTCGAGTTCGATCGCTTCTACGAGCTGTTGGGTATCCTCGTCCAGCGAGTCGATGTCCTCGGGCTCGTCGTCGAGCCCTTTTTGTTTAAGCTGGAAGTCGACGTTGTCCTCGACGCGCTCTCGCATCTCGGTGACGACGTCTTCGAGGTGTTCACGTTCTTCCTTGTCCAATTGAGCCTTCCGCTGGGAGAGAGAATCGCTTTCCATAGGAGGTAATGTGTATGCTATGTCCGAATCACACGACCGTCTTTAATGTTGCCGAAAGGTGAACTCGGAGATGGCGGTTGATATTGAGTCGAAACTTTTCCCGATGGAGATAATCGCCTGCATATGGACTTGATTGACGCCCTCCGTATCTGGGCTCCAATTATTCAGGCTGGAGCCGTTGTTGTTGCGGTTGGAGCTGTATTTTTGACATATCGGCAGGTCAAGCTTCGAAAGGAACAGGCGACAACCCAGTTCGAAGATGAGCTCTCTCGTGAATATAGAGAATTGGCTCGGGAATTACCGGTAAAAGCACTCTTGGGGGACGAATTGACCGACGAGGAATTCAAAGAGGAGTTTCCTGATCTCTACTACTACGTCGATCTCTCGAACGAACAGGTGTTTCTGCGATTTGAGGAGCGGGTTAGCAAGGAAACGTGGGAGAACTGGCAGGATGGCATCGAATCGAATTTGAAGCGACCTGCATTTCGAATGGCCTGGAATGAGATCAAGGATCGTTCTGACACCTTTCAAGAACTTCGCCGATTAGAGCAGAACGACTTCCAAACTGACCCTGCCGAGTGGGACCAGATTGAACCTGAGTGAGTATTAGATAGAAGAGTGCTACTGTTGGTGATTTCTTTGACAACCGGCGTCTCCCTCTTCCACGGGAGTCTCTGAATCTCGAAATCCGTCTTACTCAGGATTGTTCTCTAAGAGGACGATGCTCCCCTCTTCGAGATCGTCCAGCTGTCCTTTCACACCTCGAATCCGATCCAACACGGTCCTCGCCCCTGAGAGCAGTTCGTTCACACGTTCTTCACTCGGCCTGTCGTCAGCGTCGACGGCCGTAGTAACTTCATCGGTCACGTCGGCGTTCGGAAGCTCCTGGCGAAGCTCTTCAGCGACCATCTGAAGTTCGGCCCACGCATCGTCGTCCGCATCTGGCGGTCTCGGGTCTTTTGCCCGTTCGATGAGCTGGCGCACACGTCGCTTCGAGGGTGGCCGTGATGCGGCGAGCGTAGTCTCGACGGACTCGGTCGTCGGTGAGTCTGGGTGCTCCTCACGCATCTCTTTGCCTGCTGCCCGTAGCTGCGACCAAAGAGCCGAACCGTCAGAGTCGTCGAGGAGGTCGCGAACCTGCTCGTACGTCTCGGCCTGCTGGACGACGGCGGAGTCGACGACATCACTTTCCGACAGATCCTCGCCGGCCCACACAGCTTCGAAGACGTCCTCCAGGTCGCCAAGTACGATGTCGTCGAACTCATCAGTAGCACCATCGACGATTCCTCGAACGTTGTCCTCGTTCGACCGGAGCCACGCGCTCAAATCGTCACAGATGGCTTCCGGATCAGAGTCAGCGACGGTCTCACCTGTGATCCGCCGGTACTGCGCCGACGTTTCGTCGGCGCGATGTCCCTTCGCGTCCTCAAGCCGTGACTCGACCGTCGAAACGCTGGGGACAGTATCGCCTTCCGCTGTCACTCTCATACTGGCAGTGATCGACGCGTTCGGATAGAGCGAGGCCATCGTGTCGAGATCGTCGCTGAAGCGTTCCCAGAGTGTCGTCCCGTCTTCGCTGACGCCGAAGAGTTCACGAGCGTTCGCGAAGATTTTCGCCTCTTCGAGTATCGTTTCGAGGTCATCTTCACTTCCAAGGTCGGACGTGGAAAGCTCGTCCCCGCCGAGGGCTGGGCCGACCGTTGTCTCGAAGGCGCTGAGCGGCACATCGAACTCACGGCTGGCGCCTTTCAGCGTCCGCTTGACAGTTGCACTGTTCTCGTTGACCCATTGGCCGAGCTCGCCCAGCCATTCGTCTGGTCCGTCACCCGACGGCTGTTCGCCGAGGACCGTCGTAACGAGTTTTCGCACCGTCTTCGGGTCGATAATCTCGACGCCGAAGCGGACTTGGAGTGATGTCAGTCCCCCTTTGGTCCGCACTTGTCGGCCGATGGCGGCGGGATCAGACACGTACTCCGTATCCTGCTTGAGCGCGACTGACTCGTTGGAGGTCGCAAGTGTGATGAGCAGCGCCGCGATCGACTCCTGAGGGGTCCCGCGGTAGTCCCCGTTGGCAGTCTGAGTCTGCTGGAGGAGTGTGTCGACGTCGACGGATTTCTGCCCCTCGTACGTATCGATGAACTCGCGACACCAGCCCGTATCGGCGACTTCCGCGTTGGCGGTGTCGACGCCAAGCATCGCGGCGTCTGCGTCCGAAAGGGGCCACTCACCGCTCCCGCGGAAGAACCTCGCCATCGCCTTTGCGTCGTCGACCTCGACGAGCGGCCGTGAGAGCGTCTTTCGAGACGACCCGAAGACAGCGTTGACCTGGTCTTCGACGACACTGTCAAGCACGCTCGAGCGCGCACCACGGTGTTCGTGTACCGTGTACACCGACGCATCTTCGAGTATCTCCGTCACCGAGGATTCGAGGCGGCGTTTGTCGGCACGGTGTTCGCGTTCGAGTTCCTCGTGGGATTCGGTCTCCTCGTCCAACACCTGTCCCATCCCGATGACGTTCCGGATTCGCTCCAGCATCGTCTCCGGAACGTCGACGGTGATCAGGATATGCTCGCCACCATCCCGACCGTTGTTCACGTCCTGCCACGTCTCGGTCTGCTCCGAGACAGTATCGTGATCATCGGCCAGCACACGAACGCGAAGCGCGTCGTACTCGGGTGACGGCGCTCGGTCGACCGGTTCGAGGATGGAGTACTCGTACCGCAGTGGGACGAGGCGCTCGTCGCCGACATCGACCTCGTGGCGGCTGCCGTCACTCCTGAAGAACGCGTCGTTCTCCCGCAGCCGCGTTTCCACCCACGCCGACAGCTGATGCGGCGAGATCTTCGCGGCCTTGTCCTGGGCGCGACTGAGGATGCTCTCCTGTTCCTCCGAGACTAGCGTGTAGACCTCGTCGCCTTGGTCGTTCGTCTCGGTGAGGGCCTTCTGCTTGTCGACGAGCGTCTCCAGTCCCGATTCGGTTCGCTCGACGACGTCGTCGACGGACGCCGTGACGTCGTCGACCATCAACCGACCGAGGTTCTCTGGCGTCGACGGCACAGCGGGCGTCTGGTTCAGAAGGTAGAGTCCTTTCGCGAGGCGGACTTCCCACGCATCCTCGTCACCATCGAACGTCGGGACGAGCGTGTTGTCGATCATCTCCTGGACCCAGAGCGGGAGGTACGTGGTCTCCTCGACCAACAGGTCGAACAGGACGTCCCACGTGACGAGCGAGCCCTCCTCTTTCGACGCCCATCCGAACTTCGTGAACAGCGACCGAACGAGGACGAGCAGTGCTCGCCCCTGAATGTAGTCGCGATCGGTCGACCGGCCCTGCGTGATGAGTTCCTGCATCACCGCCCGCAGGAGCGACAGGTCGTACTCGCGGAACGGATAGGACTCGACTGGGTCCGGATCCGCGCTCGTCACCGACGAATACGTGTCGAGTGAGAGATCGGGCATCGACGCCACCAGTGACTCGACACGTTCGCGTCCCTCGGGGTCCGACTTCTGGAGCCATCGCTTCCGGACGATGATCTCGGTGTCCGCTCCTTCAAGCCGTACCTGTTGATGCGTCCAGTGATCTTCGGGCGGCTCGCCGATGAGACTCTCCCGTGTATCCGGGAGGGAGTACTGCCCGGTGGTGACCACGACCGGGTTCGGCCCACGCTGCAGTGCCTCCATTGTGTCCTCGAACTCACGATAGCGATGGCGACTGTCGCCGACGAAGAGCGCCACCTCGTCTAAGCCGAGCAGCAATTCGGTTCGTTTGCTGCCGTCGTTGAGAGCCTCCGTTGCAGTCTCGACCCGTGAGACGAGGTCCTCGGGATCGAATTCTTCTGGATCGACATCCGCTTCTGCGGTCTCGATGGAGGCTTTCACGCCCGAACGACTGTTGAGCTCCGTTCCGGACGTCTCTTCCATCGCCGGCAACGCCTCGTAGAGCCAGCTGCGGAGGGACGCCCGTTCGGCGAGAACGTCGTCGAATGTCTTCCCGTCATGCTCGAACGCTTGAAGGGCCTCCCAGACCCCATCGTACTCCATATCCAGCGTCCAGGCCCACTCGAGCAGCCAGTTCGGGTCGGTCGGATATCCGAGATCCCGACCAATCGCCTCGAAGATGAGGAACGGCAGCGGCGGCTCTTTCGACGCATCGCGGTCAAGCAGGTTGAGGAAAACTGGCTTGAGGCGGTCGACGTGAGAGTCTGTGATTGCCTGCTGGAGTTCGTCGAACCCCGGCCACTGTTCGGCAAGTCGATCACCTAGGTAAGCGAACTCGGATTCGTCGTCGGCGAGGAGGCCGACCAGCTTCAGGAGGTGGGTCTTCCCCGAACCGAACGTCGCGTGGATGTAGAGGAACCGCGCGGCTTCACCGGGATGGGTCTGGATAGCTTCGCCGAGCGTTTCGAGGACCTGCTCGGCACTGTCGGTTTCGTAGAACTCTCTCACGTCGGTCTCGGCTCGCTCGCGAGCGTTGACTTTCTGTACTTCTTCGAGCTGTCGCGTCGGATCGCTGTGGAAGAGGTCGTCGATAGTCATTGGAGATGCACCCCCTGGATCTGGCCGTCAATCTGGTGGGCGGGGTAGTAATGGCGTGATTCACCGCCGAAGAAGCTCAGCTTCCCGCCGACGACGTCCCCCGGGAATGGGATTCCGATGGTGGACTTTACGTTCCGACGGTCAAGCTCGTCCAGCAGTTCCGATGCACGCGTGAACGGATACAGACTGCCGAGATTTAGCAAGAGTACCACATGGCTCTGGGTCTCCAGCTGGGCTTCGCTGAGCTCGTGTTCGATCATTTGCTGAACGAGTTCTTCAGCAAGCCGGTCCTGCATCGTCTCCTCGATACGCTCACCTGGCGACGTATCGCCCTCGAGTTCAGCCAGGGGTTCGCCCAGGTCGACGAGGAGTTTGTACACATCGGTCCGTGGCAGTAGTTCGTCAAGCCAGATCGGCTGGACGGTTACGTTGTCAGGAATCTCTGGGGCTTCCTTTCGTCCATCAGACCAGGTCGCGAGCCTATCTGCGACCCGATGCTCGACTGCTGGGTCGACAGCAGCGATGACGAACGGGTTACGAATCCCGTGTTGCCCCTGAGCGAATGTCCGTAGTTTCTCCTTGAATTCACGATACGGCGACGAACTCGTCTGGCTCATCGAATAATCACCCCTTCGTCAGTCTCCTCGATCTCAAGATCTTGCTGTTCCACGAGACGCTCCAACCGCCGGTTCAGTTTCTGCCGATCGTCAGGAACGATACCGATTTGATCGACGTCGTCCGGCGATCGATCCCCAACGATCGACGACAGTTCATCGAGCCGGCCATCCAGTTCACTCGGGCTGTACTCGATGGTTTCAGCGAGCGGCTCTAACTGCGCCACGTCGTCAGTGATCTCGACGATATCGTCTGAATCAGGATCGGTAGACAACACCGCGATCGCGCTCTCGATGGTTTCGTACCACTGCTGGAGGTGGCGCATCGGAGTGATGTATTCGCCTTCGAAGGCGACGTGGACGCCTGCGGGGAGATCAGTTGCTGGAAGAATCCATGGATGCTCCTCAATACGACTGACTAGTTCACGCAGGCCCCGTTCGTCAACGAACGCGTTCCACGACCTCTTAAGTTCGGGTGCGAGGTCGGGAACTAATTCTCCGGAGAGTGTACTCCACCCATCGGTCGTCCACCACTCCCCATCGAACGATGAGACCGCAGATGAGCGGGACTCGATAGATGCTTGAGCGTCGTCGTCAACCCAGTCGAACTGGCGGTTTCGAATCGTTAGTACCGCGTCGAGCTGGTGTAGTGTCGAAAGACGCCGGTTCCAGACGTCAGTTACCTCTTCGACCCACTCTTGGGCCTCGTTGGTCTCGTCGATGACACCCTCGATACCGTCATCTTGTGACTTGACAGTTGAGATGCGATTTTCGGTAGTTTTGATTCGTTCCGCCAGCTCATCAGCAAACGCATTGAGTAAGCCAGCGACTTCGTCGGTTCGCACGTCGGTGTCGACGACTAGCGTGACGTCTTCGCGAAGTCCGGTCAGCTTCGAGCGAATCTGCTGGTTGGCTTCTTGGAGGTGGATGAGACCATCCGCGACCGTTTCAGTTGTCTCTTTGAATCCACCCTCTTCCAGCAGCTTGCTCAAGTTTGTGCGTGGAAGGAGTTTCAACCTCGTCGTCGAGAGGCTGTCGAGGTCAAGGACGGCTTCGTCCTCCAGCGTGTTTCCGTCTTCGTCGATTGGTAGTAGTCTCCCCTCCCGACAGAATCCCCAGATGATCGCACAGAGAGCAGGCCGGGCCTCGTCGTAGAATGGCTTCTCCTCAACGATCCCGTCGAGAACGGTGTTCATATTGAGTCCTTCGTCGCGGCCTTTCAGCTGCCGGCCGGTGAGGGACATTACGTTTCGTTGAATCGTCTGTTTACCCTGCCCACCATTCTGGTTCGACGAGGGGACTTGGATTGTTCGTGCCCACGGCGGGAGCGGTGCATCGCTGTCGAGTTCGCGTAGTTCTCGCAGCCGACTTTCGTCGACCTGGAGCATCATCGGGTGGAAGTCGTCGGGATAGGCGACGTCGACAGTGGCCTGTATCGCCTTCGAGAGACCACCGATGTCCGTCCGATCTTTCACGCTATAGGAGCCACTCATCATTGCGCTCGTCAGCTTACTTCGGACGGCGTTCGCACGCTGTTCGAGGTCACGCTCGACGGCTGGTGGGGCGTCACGCGTTGCAATTGCGTCGCGAAGCGCCCACCACTCAATCATTCGTTTGCGAAGATCTTGGAGGCCATCCGTGTCGATCTCCCAGTAGAGCGTGTCCTCGTCGATTTGCTCTGGTTCTATGTCTGGGCGGACGCCCTGCACATCGACGTCGATGTCCAGCCCACCTTCGGCTTCAATACTGCTCTCGAATGTTGTCCCGTCGAGTCCGAAGTGATACGAAACGGGGTACTCATCACTAGATTCTCCGTACGGGACGGACTCTGGTAGCGATAGGTCCTGAGTGATGCGATTCCAGAGATGGTCGTCCAAGGTGTCGACGACGTCGTCCCAGTCGGGGTCAGCTTCATTCTCCTCGGTCTCGTCGTAGATGAGGCGTTCCTCCTGTGTCGCGAACCGATATCGAGGCCCACTTTCGTCCTGCGTCGGTCGAATGAACTTCTGCAGTCGATCCAGTGATTCCTCGACGCGGTTGGTCGTGCTAATCCACGATTGGCCGTTCAGGTCGTCCATGACGGCGACCGCGATATTCCCCTCGTTCAGGGGAACGATTTCGTGGACGTGCTGGAGCAGGAGTACGGCTTTCGCAACGTCGAGGTCGAACTCCTGAAGCTCACTTTCGTCATCGGCTACCTCGTCAGCGATGCCGGTTGTCTCTTCGGCGCCCTCGACGACCCGCATATCCTGCGGTAAGATCTCACGGAGTTCAGGCTCGATCAGCTCGAAGAAGTCGACCAGCGAGACGATATGGTCTTCCTTGCCCACGTCGACCCAGTCGTCCAGCAACCCGTGCATAAGCGCGAGAATGGCACGGGCAGTCCCCGAGAAGATGGACTTTGCCGGGTCGTTTGCCTCTCGACGGAGGTTGAACAGGATTTCGAGGAACAGCGGCGCGTGATACGGCAGGAAGGGGTAGAACTCTACGAGTTCCTCATCATCAATCGCATCGAGTGCCGGCTTCGTGTTCTGTTTGATTTCGTTGTACACGAGCGACTCAGCCGGTTTCACGTCGGCGTCGTCAAGGACTCGCCGAACCGCGTCCTCGCCCGTCTCTGACTTCTGGAACAGCCGGCGTTTGGCGATGTCCCCGACGTGCTTGCTCGGAAGCTGATACCGGTGCGGGAACCGGTCTTTGACGATACTGAAATCGGCCCCGTGGGCCGCGAACTTGGGTTGGACGTCTTCGATTTTTGCCTGCGCCGTCGCGACGAGCTGAATGTCGCCGTCTCCGATGTTGTCGACGTTTTCCGCGAGTGTCTGTAGTTCGGTGAGCCGCTCGAAGTCGGTCCCAATGAAGAGGCTCACCTCGTCGAGCAGGAGGACGAGCTTGACAGGTTGATCAAGCGCCGCTTCACGCTCCTGGCGCAGCGATTCCAGTCGACTGACAACCTCTTCTGGGTCAATATCCGAGGGTTGGAGGTCGGTGTAGCCATCGCGTGTCCCCGTGACACCCTCGAACAGCTTCGGAAGCACAACATCGGACAGCGCACTGTACTCTTGGACGTCGGTCCAGAGGCCGTCCGTTTCCCACTCGTATCGTGGTTGGTCCGGTGTCACTCCCTCGACGACTGATGCAGCTCGATCCTCTCGTTCCGGCCAGGCGTCGGTCGTTTGATACCAATCTTCGAAGTATGCGACGTCAAGCTGGGAGGACAATCCAGTCGAGACCCCGTTATTGACGCCCGTGAGAATCGGATTCTGGTGGGCGTGCCGGAGAACGATTTCACTAAAGCTGCGTTGCTTCTGCCCCTGATACTTCAGCAGGTTTACTGAGACAGGGATGACGTGATATTCGGAATGAACGGATTCCCACTGGGTTTGGAGCGTATCTAGGTCTCCGCTCGCTGACGCATCCGGGACGAGGTTTCTCCAAACCTCGTCGGAGTGGTCTTGGAGCCACTGAGTATCCATCAGCCCATCCAGAACTGTGAGGAGGTGGCTCTTTCCGCTCCCGTAGTACCCGTAGAGCCAGTAGTTCGACCCCGTACGCATATCCTCTGCTTCGCCGAGCAGGCGTTTGACGAAGTCTTCGAGGAACCGCTGGGAGTCAGCCGTAACGTGATATGACTCGATGGCTTGTTTCCGGTGACGTTTCTCGTCTGCAGATTGGTCCTCGCGGTCGATGCGTACCGATTCCTCGAAGTCCTCCGGTAAGTCTTCAAACCATGTTGCGTCGACCATTATTCAGCTCCCCCACTCGTAATCGATGCGTACGGCTCGTCGGTCGGCCGCAGTTGGAGACTTCCATGGAGCTCGACAAACTCCCACGCTTCCGTCTCTGCTACCCGATTGTAGAGTTCCTCCCAACGGGCGCTCGGCTGGAATAGGTACTGGAGCCCAGTTGGTGATTCGAACCACTCTTCGTCGCCTTCCTCAGACGAGTAGCCCATTGCGACGAGGAGTGGCGTATCTCCTAGTGATGGTGGATCACCGACGACCGTTTGCTGATTCTCTAGGACGCCGATCTCGCGCATAACTGACCGCAGTCCTTCGCACCATCTCTCTGTCGTTGAGTCCGCATAGTCGAACGGTGTCTCGTCAGTGTATTCGAACTGGTTCAGAATAGATGTGAGTGTCTCGTTAGAGAAGTCAAGAGGCTCGGGAAAGTCCTCAGCAAGGCGTCGGGCATATTCGTGGACGGCATATCGAACGAGCGCGTCATCGGCGACCAGATAGAGGTAGAGCACTTGGGCTTTGTCTCGCGATGACGAACAGGTATCCAAAACGGCGGGAAGTTCACTTGGATTAGGGAGGGTGGCAGGTGCGTTTTTGAATCGTGATGAGAGAACGCGGTATATCTTCTGGGAACTCCCCTTCGTACTGCGGTTCGCACGTCGTTCCTCAAACCAGATATCCTTGACCTGGTTCCAGTTTCCGTGTTCACGGTACAACCGAGCGATCTCTTCTGCTCGATCAGGTAGGAGGCCGCACATGGTCAAATCCATGTTGACCTCTTCGGGAGAGAATGTGCGGGAAAGAGACGGCGGTCCGTTATCGCCGTCCGGTAGAGCGTTCATACGAAGGTGGAGTCAACCGACCCACTTTACTATTTGTCATTGTTGGATATTCACTCCGCGTTAGTCAGAATACGCATAGTGGAACCAATAAAAATGAAGTGAGAGCGATATCTTGAGGACTGTATTCGATGACCTCTACGCTCCTAACTGGTTCTCAGCATGTACATTTAGAGGAGGCGGCTTTTGAACGGGCTGCGGAGATTGCTGAGAATTCACTTGGGAGTGTTCTCTACATCACCCGGAACGACGCTCGTCGAAGTGAAGTTGAGGACAATTGGGCTACGACGCACGGCTCTCTCAGTCTTCGTGCCGAGACGCTCGACGCAGTCGTTCGGGAGTGGTACGAGCATCTCCACGGTCCGGTCCAACCTCTCTCCGGGCAGCTGAACCGTCGGCTCGCGGAGTACGCGCTTGACCGAACAACAGCCGAGACAGATGGCGCTCTTGCTGGCGAACCGGCCTCTGCCGCCCTCGCTGATTCGTTCAGTAGCCGCTTCTCACTCTTCGACGACGCCGGCGTCGGGGCCCCCGACGCATTGGCAGCTGAGTTTGAGGGCTCTGCTCTCGATGACCGTATCGCGAAAGCCACTGTCGACGCGTACCGACACTACTGGGATCTCCACGGCGACTATGTCGACGAGTGGGTCTGTACCCGGGGAGAAATGTTCGACGCCGTGGCGACGGCGGAGCAGTCACTATCGGTGTTCTCCCCGGAACTGGATGTCGTCATCCTTTCCGGGTATCACGAGTTCCGTCCCGTCGAACGCCGACTCATTGAACGCCTCGTCGACGAACTTCCGATGATCGCACTGCTGCCGCTCCACCAAGATGGCCGGAGCGGAGTCGACGCCGTTGCGGAAGACGCCTTGGATGTCTACGAAGCACTTGACTTTGAGACAGTAGAACTCGGGCCCGTCGACAAGTCAGGACGGGCCTTCGGTACCATCACCGAGGCACTCTACCGCTGGGATCCCGACACCGTCCCTATTCCAGAGGCGCTCCGGTGGCGGGAACTCCCGACGCCCGAGCGCGAGATGCGCTTCGTCGCTCGCGAGCTCCGAACCGAGTTGGCCGATGGCCGTGACCCCGACGACCTGGCCGTCGTCGTCCCGGGGACCGAGGCCTATTCGGGGTACGTCGAGGACACGTTCGATACGTTCGACATCCCGCACGTCACGACCGCCGCTTCACAGCTGAACCGGACGTTCACCGGGAGCGTCGTACACGATCTCTTGAACCTCGCCGAACCCGACCCGCGTGCCGAGGATCTCACGTCCTTGCTGGCGAATCCACTGGTCGACGTCGTCGATACTGACCAAGCCAACGCCGTCACGGCATCTGCTCGCCGGCGTGACACCGTTTCTGTATCACCCCTGCTCGATGACGTCGACGACGACGCGGAGGCACTGATCGAGGATCTACTGTCCACATTGGAAACGGTCCGAACGGGGAACGTCGAAGATGCGACCGAGACGCTCCGCCGGCTGCTGGACGGTCAGTTTGACGTAGAGGCAGCAACAGAGGACTACGCCAGCGGCGCCGAGCAAGCTGTCGAACAGCGGGCCTACGATCTCGTGGACGAGGTCCTCTCCTCGTTCGAGTCGCTGGAGGGGGTCGATAGCGACCTCTCTCCGCTGGCGCTGTTCACCCGTGCTTTCGATGGTGTACCGATTCGAGTCCCGCAGAGCGCTGCTGGCGGCCACGTCGAAGTGATGGGGTTGCTCGACGCGCGGATGCGATCCTTCGAGAAGGTGTTCTTTGTGGGACTGACGAGCGAGCATTTCCCGGTGACCCCGGAACGACCGGCCTTCTTCGAGGAGATGACCGACGCCCATCCGCGTTTCGACACTGGCGACGAGCGGCTCCGTGGCCGCTATCTCTTCGCGACGCTGCTCGCGAACGTCGAAGAGCTCACGATCACCACGCCCGAGACGGGCGACGACGAATCCGCCGTCGTCCGGTCGCCAGTCCTCGACGAACTCCAGCGCGTGACCGGCATCGAACCCGAAGACGGCGTCGACGACCGCGTGGGCTCCCGCGAAGACCTCCAGCGGCACGTCGCTGCAACGGCCGACCGGCGTGCGGCAGTCAGCCGCGCCGGCGACCGAGGCGATCTCTCCCCCGAGCAGACCAAGCGCACGGATCGGGGTCTCCACTGTGCGGACAACAGGGGAACGGCTGGCCTCTCCGAACACGATGGCGTCTTAGAACCCGAGACAGTCGATGAGGTATACCCTCCGTCGGAGCGGGAACCCTACAGCGCGAGTCGAATCGAGCGATACGTCGAGTGTGGGTTCAAGTTCTACGCTGACGAAGTGCTCGGAATCGAGGATCCCGGTGATGTCGAAGTCGTCCCCACTCCCCTCGAAACCGGGTCGTACGTTCACGACGTCCTCGAACGGTTTTTCGCGGATCTGCAGGACGAGACCGAGGATGGTGTCGATCTCACGGACTTCGACCGGAACGACCTGGCGACGCACCTTCGCGAGATCGCCGTCGATGAACTCCGGGATGCTGACTTCGAGTACGAGGGTCTGTTCTACGAACGGTGGAAGGCGGAGCTGTTCGCGGGCCTGGGTAACGACGAGAGCGCTCCGTACGAGGCCGGGAGCAAACCCCACGACGCACCGGAACAGGGGTTGTTGGCTACCTTCCTCGACAACGAACTCTCGCGGGACGGCGCCGGCCGCCCACACCTGTTCGAAGCCCCGTTCGGCGAGGGACTTCCCGACTCGGATGCAGGGCCGTTCACAGTTGAGCGACCGGACGGCTCGATTGTCTCGATCCGCGGATACATCGACCGGGTTGACGTGAGTCGGGATGGCGAACAAGCGACGCTCACGCTCTACGACTACAAGACTGGTCGAGCACCGTATATGACAAAGACAACCGGCGGCACGAAGTTCCAGCTCCCCATCTATCTGCTCGCTGCGGCAAACGTCGTCGACGGTGATCTGTTCGAGCAGGGATCGCTTTCAGCGACGTACTATCAGGTGCGACCCCCCAACGACCTCAAGGTTCCACGCGGTGTCGAATCGAAGTTCGATTCAGAGGTCGAACTCCGCCGTTTCCTGAACGATGTCGTTCCGGAATGGCTGGGCCAGATCGACGAGGCGATCGCCAACGGACGGTTCCATACAACGCTCCTGTCCGCTCGGGGTGCGAACTGCCGATACTGTGACTACCGTCGGGCGTGCGATGTCCGCCATCACCGCAAGCGCGAGTTCGTCGATAAGGTCCACGAGGACGACGTTGCGTACGTTCCACTACGTGTTCGCGACGACGAGGACATCGAGGCGGTGATGAGCGATGACTGAGGAACCCGAGGAGATTCAGCTTACGGGGGAACAGAAGGACGCGCTCGTCCAAGGTCGGAACGTCGCGATAACTGCCGGCGCCGGGACGGGGAAGACGACGACGCTCACCGAGCGGTACGTCACGATACTGGCCGAGAACCCGTCGCTCACGCCGGAGAACATCGTCACGATCACCTTCACGCGAAAGGCTGCTGCCGAACTGACCGAGCGCGTTCGTGAGGAGGTATACGACCGGCTCGCGGCTGTCGACTCACCAGAGGCCTACCACCGCTGGCGAAACGTCCTCGACGATCTGGAGGACGGCTATGTCCACACCATTCACGCGTACTGTACCCGGCTCTTGCGAGAACGGGCCGTCGAGGCTCCGGTCCCGCTCGGTTTCGACGTGCTCGACGAAGACGGCGCCGCGACACTCCAACGCGAAGTCGTGACGGAGTTCCTCGAACGTAACCTGGACGATGACGACGTGGAGCTCCTTGCTCAGCTATGGAGTCGTGACCAGCTGGTCGATGTACTCACTGGACTACTCGATGAGCGCCCACAGAGCGAGGCGGTCCTCGAGGCGTGGCGTGACGCCGAAGTCGACGACTACGTCGATATCTGCTGGGAGGTCGTTTGTGATCTCGACGTCGCCGACGCCCGACAGACGCTGTATGCAGACGGACTCCTTGACCAGCTACGCACGGTTGCGGGCCGTGTCGACCGCGAGGGCGCTATCGCCGACGAAGACGGTCTTCGAGCCTACCGGACCTTCACCGAGGTCGCGACGCTCCCTGACGACCCCGAGGAAAGCAATCCCCGGGACTGTCAGCGGGCAATCCTTGATCTGTACGAGGCCTGTGAGAAGAAGAACGGCGGCCTGTACAGCAGTTCGGGGTACGTCGTCGGCGATCGGGACGAGTGGGATGAGTACGGTGACGTCTACGACGACCTGAAGGACGCCATCGACACGGTCATCGATGCCGTCGAACCGCACGCGGATGCGGTCGAGACCACACCCGGTGAGCTCGAAGCGAACAGCGCTCACTACGCGCTGGCTCTGATGCGGGTCTTCGACGACCTCCTCGCAACCTACACCGACGAGAAGGAGCGCCGCGATACGCTCGACTTCCCCGACGTGATCGAGACGACCCTTGAGTTCCTGCGAGCCAACGATGCCGTCACGGAGCGGCTCCGAGAGCAGTTTGCGGCCGTGATGGTCGACGAGTTTCAGGACACGGACCCGCGTCAGTGGGAGTTGATCAAGCTCCTCACGGGCGTTGACGAGCAGGCGGCGTCGAACGTCTTCCTGGTCGGCGACGAGAAACAGAGCATCTACGGATTCCGTGGGGCCGACGTGACGACGTTCGGGGCGGCGAGAGCGGAACTCCAGGCCGTCAACGAAGCCCGTGGGGTCGACGACGTCCCCGACAGCGACGCCGAGAGTCCGACCGCGCTCGAACTCTCCGGGAACTTCCGGACGTTGGACGAGCCGCTGTCGTTCCTAAACGAGCTCTTTGAACATCTCTTCCAGCCGGAAGGTGACACCCACGAACCGTACGAAGCGCCACCGCAGGAACTGAGTACGCAACGCGACCGCGTCGAAGATATCGAGGGACTCACCGGGAGCGTCGAGTATCTCGCTGTCCCCGACGACGCCGATACGGCGGCGGAGCTCTTCGGCGACGACCATCCGGTCGCCGGAGGCGCGCTCGATCACACCATCGAAGCAGAGGCGCAAGCGCTCGCTGCTCGACTGACACACCTGTTCGACGATCCGCCGCAAGTCCAAGACCCCGATACGGGTGTCCATCGTGACGCCACTCCTGACGACACGGCAATCCTCCTTCGCCGGCGAACCCATCTGGATCGGTATCAGCGCGCCCTTGAGGAGTACAATATTCCCTACACTGTCGTCGGTGGCGTCGGGTTCTACGATACGCCTGAGGTCCAGGCGCTCACGAACCTGCTTCGAGTACTCGGTGATCCACAGGACGATGTCTCCCTCTACGGGGTGCTTCGGTCGCCGCTGTTCGGATTCACCGATGATCGCCTCGCACCGGCTGTCGCAGCGGCTGATTCAGTGTGGGACGCGCTCGCCGAGACGGACGACCCGCAGCTGTCGGACGCGTTCGATCTTCTTACGACGTGGCGGACCCTCAGCGGCTGTGCGACGCCGTCCGAAGATGGCGTCCTCCCGTGGAACCGCCTGCTGTCCCGGGTGATCGACGACACAGGGTATCTGGCGAGTGTGAGTGCCGACGAACGCGGTCGACAGGCCGTCGCGAACGTCGAAAAGTTCCGCGACCAGGTCCGTACCTGGAGCGAGAACGGTGTTCACACCGCTGCCGGGTTGCTCCATCGGATCGACCGCCAGGCCGAAATCGATCCCCGTGAGGGGGAGGCAGATATTCCGGGTGACGCCGAGGGCGTCCGGATTATGACGATCCATTCCGCGAAGGGACTCGAGTTCCCGATCGTCACCGTCCCCGATCTCGGGAGTGACCTCAACTTGGGTCGCTCTGTGGACGACCATGGGTACGTTCGACTCGTGGATGGAACTGATGACGCGCCGCCGGTGCCGGCGGTCGGTGGGCCGAATCCGGGCGATGCGTTCTCCATCGAGAAGACGGCCGTCCACGAGTACGCCGACCGACGGTCGCGTCCTCAGGAGCGGGCGGAGTCGAAACGCCTCCTCTATGTAGCGTGTACACGAACGCGGGATCACCTCCTTCTCTGCGGCACGCATGACATCGACGTCGACGAGTCCGGGACAATCGAACTGGGCGAGCCTGCAGCCTTCGACGACGCAGACCGGTGGCGGGACTGGTTACAGCCAGCCCTCCTTGACGGAGCTCTCGTCGCCGAGGCGGTTCGGGAGGGACAGGCCCGTGGCGAGATGGCTGGGGCCAGCTATACCGTTCGCAAGCCGCCGCGCCCAGTAGACTGGCACACCGACGACGACGCTGTTGATTCAGCGCCGGAGATCTCGATTCCTTCACCGCCGTCGCTAGCGCCGGCGAAACGGATCGCGGCCACGACGCTCGTGAATGCGGTGGCGGATGCGTCTACAGACGGTCACAGTTACTCTCAACGGGAGGAGTCGGCGGGCCTGAGTCCAACGACGTTCGGGACGGTCGTCCACCGGATCAACGAACTCCGGCCTCCGAGAGACGAGTGGCCTACCCTGATCCGCCGTCTGAGTCGGATGGCCGGTGAGGAGCCCATAGAACCTGACCTCCGCGATGCTGTCGATCATGCCGATGATGCGGTCGAATTTGTGGACCAGGTTGAGGCTGATTCCCAGCTCCAAGCGGTTTACGACGAGTATTCTGTTGTCGCCCGAATTGATGAGTCGCGGATTGTCGGTGATATCGACCGGCTGCTCGTCACACCGGATGCCTTCCACATTATCGACTACAAGACCAACGACCTCTCAGCTACGACGTCGGATGAACTCGCAGAACACTATCGACCGCAGATGCTCGCGTACGCTCTCGCACTCCTCCAACATGACCGAAATTGTGACGTACGAGCTTCACTCCGGTTTACTGATGCAGGCGTAGAGGAACGGTTCAATTGGGTATCGGATCAGATGGCAGAAATTGAATCTGAACTTCGACCGATGATTGACCTGGTCAAGTAGTCACACGGCTATTCGACAATCAGCTGTTCGCAGAATTGTTTGTTGCCACGACTGATTCTCAATCCAACCTATTTACCTGCTCTGCCAGATATTCTTGGAGGGCGGAGACTGTCTCTTCTGAGACAGCTGAGGCCCCGAAGTCACTCCGATACCCGTGCTTGAGTTCGTCGCTCTCCAAGATCTCCAGTCCACGCTTTAGCTGCTCCCGTAGTGCATCGTCGTCCCCTCGCCGCAGGTGGGGCGTGACAGCGTCAAGGTCGATCTCTTCCGCGACTGCCAGGACGTCACGAAGATCTGTTTCGCGGCCGCTGTGGAGTTTTGCCGCCACGAGGACGGCTCCATTGATCACTCTGGCCGTCGTCGTTACTGTGCCCCCGCTCACCTCCTGCTGGTGGCTATGGTCGTACAGGTAGTCAAACGACCACTGTGCCTCCGTCTGGCGGCAGCCGAGGCCATTCACTAGCAGATCGAAGCCGATCGGCTGCTGCGGCGTGAGCCGCTTCTCGTACTCGATCACTTCGGTGTCGTAGAACCACTCCTTGGCGTGGCTATCCGTTTCTTCGAACTCCCGATTTTCGAGGAATTCGATGAATTCGGCCTTGGAGTCTGGTGCGACGACGATATCCAGATCAGTGGAGAAGCGGGCGTTGAACGCCGATACAGCGTACCCCCCGACAAGGACGTACTCGTGTCCCTCCTGAGTGAGGTCCTCGAGCAGTTCGATGAGTGCGTCACTTCGGTTGTTGAAGCTCATGGCTGTGCCCGTTCGGTTTCTCGATACGTAACGCCGAGGTCGAGGTCCTCGTACATCCGGTCGAGCATCGCCAGTGCCGACTGGAACTGGGCGTAGTTCTCGCGCATATACTCGATCGTCTCTACTCTCGGGATCACCGGGTACCCTTCGACGTGCTCGATGTCGAGTGACGGGCGTGGCTCGAGGACGATCTGCAGCGGTCCCTCCAGCTCGTCTCGGGGCTGTCGCTCGAATGCGGTGGGAAGGTCGAAGGACTCAAAGAAGGTCCCCCAGGCGTCGACGTCTCGCTCACGGACGGCCAGGAACAGCGGATAGTCATCCGGATTCCGCCCAACTTGGTAGCCGCCCTGGGTCCACACGTAGACGGCGTCGATCCGTGTAAATGCGAACGGCCAGTCACCGAACTGTGGGATGACGTAGGCTTCCTCGATGGATGGTGGACTGACGCCGGCGCTGGCAGCGACGAGCTCGCGGGCTGCATCGCGTACGCGCTCGTCAACGACAGTGAGGCCGTCGTCATAGGAAACGTAGCCTGCGTCTTCCAGCCGATTGACGGCCTGTCTCACTGTCTCGTAGGGCGTGTGGAGGTGTTGGGCGACACGACGGATGGAGTCACCACTCTCGATGGCGAGGATAGTCTGTGCCGCCGTGTCGTCGAGCACCTCATACATCTGGTGGTTACCAATAACCCGGTAACAGTTAAAAGTCTTACCCGACTGTCCATGAAGCACGATCTCTCTTCATCTCGAAGGTAGTCCTGATTCCCGCTGAAAACATGCGGAACGACTATAACGAATTCATCGAGCAAAACGAACGGAACGAGAAAAACGAATGCATTGAACGCATTCTGAGAAACGAACTGGTAGAGGATGAACTGGCTGCCCCGTACTCGATGAATAAAACGAGGCAAACGAACGTAACGAATAGAACGAATGGGTTGATGGAAACGAGTGTGTTTGCTTCAACGAGTGGAACGAACACTTGGTTTTAACATCGTAGTATTCCTCTCACCGAGTGAAACACCCTCACCGAACCAAACGAACAGAACAAGCATAACGAGCAAAACGAACGAAACGAACACAACGAGGTAAACGAAGGAAATGACTGACACCAACACTGCACGAATCACCGTGGCGAATCAGAAGGGAGGCGCCGGGAAGACGACTGACGTCATTCACACAGGCGGGGCGCTAGCTGCCCGGGGCTACGATGTCCTCCTAGTCGACATCGACTACCACGGGGGACTCACCTGCTCGCTTGGCTACAACGATCTGTACTACGACACCGACCGCACAACGCTATTCGACGTGCTCGACTTCGACCAGATGGAGTCGGTGAACGACATCATCGTCGAGCACGAGGAATTCGACATCCTCCCTGCCAGCGAGAAGCTCGCGAACAACAAGAACATCCAGACGTTGCTTGAGGCGCCGAAGAGTCGAGAACGACTGGAGATGACTCTCGATGAACTCGATAGCGACTATGACTACATCATCGTCGACACGCCCCCATCCCTGAACGTCCTCACCGACAACGCCCTCGTCGCAACCGGCAACGTCGTCATCCCCGTCATTCCGGAGAAACTCAACGCCAACAGCCTCCAGATTTTCGCAAAGCAGCTGAGCTCTCTTGAACAGGCATACGGAGACATCAATCGCCTCGCGATTGTCTGCAACCGTGTCGAGCAAAACGCCGAGCATCGAGACACCATCGAGGAGATCAAATCCGCGTATTCACTCCCGATCTTCGAGATCCCGAAGCGGACCGACCTTTCTCAATCGATTGGCGAAGGTGTGTCCGTCTTCGGCTTCGGCAAGGAGAACCAGCGAGTTGAGGATGCACGCGAACTGTTCAACGAGATTGCCGACTTGTTCGACGAGACGTTCGAGAAGGCTGCTCCTGAGGAGGTGGAAGCATGAGCGATGGCTGGGGAGATGCCTCCGGCATCGAGGGCAACTACGAAGATGAGGATGACGAGGGCGATTCCAGCGGAGCGAGTGAGGTGAGTGAAACGGTGGAAACCAGGTCATCGACCGAAACGACCGAATCAACTTCACCGAGTGAAACGAGCGAAACGAACAAAACGAAGACAAATATCAAGGACGAGTGGAACGGCCGGACGATCTACATCCCCGACGGTGTCCTCGACGAGATGGAGGATACCTACCTCGAGTCACAGCTAAAGCTCCGAAAGGCGGGCCAGGACGAGTTCAAGAAGAACCGCCACTTCTACCCGCTACTCGTCCAGTTCGGTGTTGAAGCGCTCTCTGAGGCCGATGCTGAGGAAATCCAGTCTCGGCTTTCGGAACTTGGCGACGAGTGACCTCGCGCAGAGTGAGGTTCGGGATTGCGTATAGCGATATAAGGTATATGATTTTGCTTAGTGCCGAAATCCGGTGTTAGGAGACTCCAGCCCCCCGAATCCTGCCGAGAGGTCGAATACATCGAGTGGTCCTGATTACGCCGGTAATCACGACCAGTTTGAAGTACCCCGCCGCCGTCGGTGAAGCACGGATGCTGCAACCGCCTCACGACGGCGCTTCCCCCAGGGTAGAGGCACCGAGACCGGGCTTGCAGGACGGTGGAGGACCGGTGAATGCCTGACCGAGCGCTTTCGACGCCGCTCGACGACAGCTTCGAGCGCTACCTTCAGGACAAGGGGAAAGGCCGTGGTGGGGACGGTGGGAACTATCGACGCAACGCAGCCCGCGAGCTCGAGCGGTTCGCCGAGTGGGCCGCCGGCGACCGCGGCGCCGACGACTGGACCGGGATCGTTCCCGACGACGTCGACCGCGAGCCGACCTTCGACGATCTCGACGAACGCGTGTTCCGGGAGTACGCCCGACATCTCGGTGGAGATCGGGGACTCAAGCAGAACACGGTACAAACCTATTACCGCTATATCTCTGCGTGGTGTGGCTGGTGCGTCAACGAGGGATATCTTGAGGCACACTACGCGCAGCGGGCGAGTGCGATGGCGCCGTTACCGGAGGACGACGGCCGTAAGCCCGGCGACCAGCAGGCCTGGACGTCCGAACAGCGCCACGCCCTCACCCGTCACGTCGACGAACGGGCCCGCGACGCCGTCGAGGCGTACACGACACTCCCGGAGGATACTGACCCCCTCGACAAGCAGCGAGCGCGCTACGAAGCGCTGAAGGCGGCTCGTGACCGGGCTCTGGTGTTCGTTCTCGCGTACACGGCCGTCCGTGTTGGGGAACTTCTCCGGGACCCGAACGACCCGCGGCGACGTGGCGTCCGCTGGGAGGACCTCTCGCTTGACGAGGGGAGTATGGACGTCTACCGGAAGAAACAGCAATGGGACGCCGCGAGTCTCCCCGACCCGGTGATCTCGCCGCTCCGGAGCTACCGCCAGCTGATGGACCCACCCACGGAGCGCTGGCCGGTGTTTCCGACGTTCGACCAACGGACGCTCGCAGAGCTCGTCCGGGAAGAGCTAGCCGAACGAGGGGAACGCCCGGAAGCAATCGCTGAACGCCGTGGGGAGTACGCTCGCGACCTCCTCCTGGCGCTCGATGAGGATATTCGGCCGCCCTCGATTACGACGGACGGCACACGATCGATTCTCCAACGGCTCTCAGAAGCTGCAGAGATAGACATTGACCATCCGAAACACGACTATCTCGCTCCGCACGGTGGTCGACGCGGGATGGGTGAGGTCCTCGTTCGAGCATTCGGATACACGGTTGCCGCCCGGTATCTCGACAATTCAGAGGAGATGGTGAGAGAGCGGTATTCACATATCGAGGCCGGAGAACTCGGTGATGTCGCTACTGAGGCGCTCGAGGAGATCGATAGTATACCGTAGTAACATATTTCGAGTGTGAGGGGTAGACCGTCGCGTTCACACCGCGTCGACGGTGAACAGCGAGTCGTCGCTGAGGACGACCTGTACCCGGCGGTGCCAGGCGTCAGCAAAGGCCTCCCGTTGCTGGTCGCTTGCCGATCCGTCGAGAATCCCTTGGAGGTTCCCGATCGCGGGTCCACCGCCAGGAACGTCGCTGACGTGGTAGGCCACTTCGACGGTCTCGTCCGTGTCGGTTCGCCGGAACCGGAACGTCGGGTCCGCCGTGTCCGGGTCGAACGCGTCGAAGACGAGGAGGTCGCGGCGGCCGCCATAGCCGCCGGCGAGCCCGCTGAATCCGTCATCGCCGGTCGCGCCAGTCACGTACGAGATGATGCGGCTCATCACGCCGTACGCGGCATCGTCCTGCGGGCCGGCCGTCTGGACCTCGATTTTGCTCCGGACTGGATAGTCGTCGGGATACAGGGCGTTGAGCCCGAGCTGGACGATCCGGTAGGCGCCCGAGGCTGTCGGACAGGAGTGGCCCGCTTCTTTCACCGCGTCCCGGTAGGTGACGACGAACGGCTCGCCCGGTTCGAGGACGCCGAGGGCCTCCGCGACGGGGTCGCGGATTTCGATCGGGTCGACGTCGTAGTCGACCTGCCAATTGGTTCTCGTCTGGGTCGTGTCAGTCGCAGTCGAGTTCGATGTCATGAGTGGTGGTGATGATCGTATCTAGTGGTCAGTGGCGAAGCAGTCGCATCCCGTTGAGGATGACCGCGAGGACGCTGGCCTCGTGGACCAACATTCCCGCGGCGAGGGTGACGTAGCTGGTGAGCACGCCCGCGAGCAGGACGGTCACGGTCAACACTGCGAGCCCGACGTTCTCGAGGACGTTCCAGCGCGTCGCCTTGCTGAGTTTGACCGCGTAGGGGATGCGTTCGAGGTCGTCGGCCATCAGCGCCATGTCCGCCGTTTCGATGGCGGTGTCCGTCCCGGCGGCACCCATCGCGATGCCGACGTCAGCGGTCGCCAGCGACGGCGCGTCGTTGATGCCGTCGCCGACCATCGCGACGACGTGTCCGTCGGCTTGGTAGGCCTCGATGACGGTCTGCTTGTCCTCGGGGAGGAGTTCGGCGCGGTACTCGTCGATGCCGACCTCCTCGGCAACGGCGGCGGCCGTCCGCTCGTTGTCGCCGGTGAGCATCACCGTCTCGATGCCGACGTCCTGAAGCGCCGCGACGACGTTAGGAGCTGCCTCCCGGAGCTCGTCCCGCAGCGCGATTGCGCCGATGATGTCCCCATCGCGGATGACGTGGACGACCGTCTCGCCGCGCCCCTCACGCTCGCGGACGTATTCGGCGACCGGACTGGGGACGTCGATGTCGCGGTCGTCCAGCAGTGCGCGGTTGCCGACGACAACTTCATGGCCATCGGCATTGGCGATGACGCCCTTGCCGGCAATCACGTCGAAGTCGTCCGGATCGGAAATCGACTGGCGGCTGGCGTCCGTATCGTCCGCCTGGGCGACCGCCGCCCCACCGTCCGTCGCAGCAGTCGGGCGCTCGCGGGCTGCGTCAACGATGGCGTCGGCAAGGTGGTGTTCGCTCTTCTTCTCGGCTGTCGCCGCGAGCGAGAGGACCTCGTCGTCGGCGACGCCGAATCCCTCGACGTCGGCGACGGTGGTCTCGCCCTTCGTGAGCGTCCCCGTCTTGTCGAAAGCGACGAGGTCGATCTTGCCGGCGCGTTCGAGGTGTTCGCCGCCCTTCATCAGCACGCCAGACCGAGCGGCGTTACCGATGGCCGAGACGATGCTGACCGGTGGCCCGATGACCAGCGCGCCGGGACAGCCGATGACCAACAGCGTCAGCGACAGGATCGCGTTCTGCGTGACTGCATATGCGCCGATGGCCAGCACGATGACGGCCGGCGTGTAGTACTTCGCGAACCGGTCGATGAGACTCTCCGTGGGCGACTGGGCCTCTTGGGCCTCCTCGACGCGACGGATGATACGTTCGAGGGTCGTGTCCGAGCCCGCACCCGTCGTCCGGATTTCTAGCGCGCCCTCCTGGTTGACCGTCCCGGCGTAGACTTCGTCGCCGTCGGCCTTGTGGACGGGCGCGCTCTCGCCGGTGACCGGCGCCTGGTTGACTGCGCTCTCGCCGTCGACGACGGTTCCGTCGACCGGGATCTTCCCGCCCGGCTTTACGACGACGACTTCGCCCTCTTCGACATCGCGGGCGGAGACCTCTTGGAGTGTCCCGTCGCGACGGACGGTCGCCGTGTCGGGCGTCATCTCCAGTAGCTCCTGAAGTGCCGTCCGGGTCTTCCGCATCGTCCGGCCTTCGAGGTAGCTGCCAAGGCTGAACAGGAAGACGACGGCGGCGGCTTCCCAGTACTCCCCGATGACGATAGCACCGATGGCGGCCAGCGTCACCAGCGTCTTGATGCCGAGCGTCCGGTTGGTGACCTCGTGGTAAGCGGTCTTGGCGATGTCGTAGCCACCCACGACCGTCGCGAGGACGAGGATGGCGGCGCTTGCCATCTCGAAACTCGTGAGGTAGCCGAGACTCCAGCCACCGCCGTACAGCAGGCCGCTCGTCGCCGTGACGATGGCCTTCCGGTGGTTCCGGTAGTACTGCGTGATCGATTGTTTGTTCATAGTGTTAGGCGGGCTGGGGAGTGTACCCCTGGTTTTCGATGGTCTCTGCGAAGGCGTCGGGGTCAGTGACGCTGTCGTCGTACTCGATCTCGACGCGGCCGGTCGCGTAGTGGACTTCGACGTGCTGGACGCCGTCGACGTTCGACAGGGCGCGTTCGACGGTACTCGCGCAGGTCGGGCAGTCGAAGTCGAGGACGCGGAATTGGGTTGTGTCGCTCATTACAGTTTGAGATAGTGCCCGTACCTCAATAAGTATTTTTTAGATGATATGTTTGAATTCGGATACGGGTCGTTGGAACAGTCAAACGGGTCGTCTAGGGCTTTCGCTATCGCGGGTCCATCCTGTACTGGATACCTCGACAGACACCTACCCGACTCCTGCCCCGCTACCTTTTCCCGCGTGCTCGCGCTCAGTTCTCGTATGAGTGATTCCGATACCGACCACCGTCTCGACGACATCGCGGTGCGAGACACTCGGATTTCGGACGCCATCGACGAGCCGATGCGGGCGATGGTCCTCGACATTCTGTCCGAGGAAGCCCTAACTGCGACCGAGGTCCACGAACGCCTCGACGATCGCGGCATCGACCGGACGGAGAACACGGTCCGCCATCACATCAACGAGCTCCGGGATGCGGGCCTCGTCGACGTCGTTCGCTTCGAGGAGGGGCGTGGTGGGACGACGAAGTACTACCACGCGAACACGATCGTCCTCTCGTACTCACTACCAGATTCGGCCGACGCCGCCGTCGAGGAGATGATCGACGCTGCCCAGCCCCAGATCACGGACGCGCTCACTACGCTCACCGACGAGTACGACGACGCTATTGAGGAGATCGTCGAGGATATGCAGCCCTGCGAGCACTGCCAGACCCAGAAGTACGAGACGTACGTTCTTCTGACCGTCCTGCGACGTGCGTTCGTTCGCGCCCACAGAAATTCCTGAGGGGGAACCACCCCTACGCTGGCAGGGTCTTAGAAGGAGAACCGATCACGCGCGGATTGCATCGCGAGGCGAGTCAGGAGTCGCGCAGGGCCACGCTTTGGGAGGTCCCGTACAGTCTCGATGCTGGTCGGCGGTTCACTACCACCAATGTCTAACTCCCAGCCTGTCTCGTCCATGAAGCGTTCGACAGCCTGATTTACTCGCTGTCGCACGTCGTCCGAGTCCATTGTCTCGGGCACACCATTCCGGAGGACGACGTCGCCGTCAACGATCACTGTCTCGACGTCGGCCGGCACCGCGTTGTTCACGACCTGTGCAGGAATATTGGTCCGTGGCGTGAACTTCGGTTTGTCGACGTCGAGGAGGATAAT
Organism: Halosubterraneus shenae; assembly: GCF_050510935.1. NCBI lineage: Archaea > Methanobacteriati > Methanobacteriota > Halobacteria > Halobacteriales > Haloferacaceae > Halosubterraneus > Halosubterraneus shenae. The sequence continues at coordinate 59,400 of NZ_JBNLVO010000006.1, forward strand.
ATCCGCGCGCTTTCCCGCTTCAATACTGCCGATCTCGTCGCCCATCCCCAGCGCGCGTGCGCCTTCAATAGTGAGCATTCGTATCAGTTCCATCGAGTCGAACTGCCCGGCTGAACGCTTGAGATTTGCCGCCAGCCGAGCTTGCCGCGCTTCACCGAACATGCTGTACGAGTCGTGCCAGTAGTGGTCGTCAATCCCTACTCCGACGTCGACGCCGGCGGCTCGAAGCTCGGGAACGGGCGTCCACTGCGTCTCCCCGTCCGGATTCCAGTAACAGAAGACGGACGGGCAGTGCGCAACAGCCGCGTCCGCCTCGGCGGTTCGCTGGATGTCCTCTTCGTCGGCGAGGCGGAAGTGAGCAGCGACCAGTCGGTCGTCCAGGAGTCCAACGTCGTCGAGCAATCCCACCGAGTCCTCGCCACCGTTCGCTCGTGCCATCGTGTTACTCTCCTCGAGTTCGAGCAAGTGCGTGTGGACGAGCAGGTCCGGGTACTCTGCGGCGAGGGACGCGGTCCGTTCCCACAGCTGCCTGGTACACGACCAGTCGTCGTGCGGGCAGATCGTCGCCCTGATTCGGCCCTCGTACGTGTCGTGGTACGTTTCGACGAACTCGCGAGCACGGGAGAACTGCTGATCGACTGGTTGGTCCCAGAAGAGGTCCGAGATCGCCGGGCCGAAAAATCCGCGGAGCCCTGCTTCCCCGAACGCCTCTGCACCTGCGGCAGGCCGTGCGTCCATCGAGTTCACGGTCGTGACACCGCCCAAGAGGAAATTGAGCGCTGCGAGCTCGACGCCTGCCTCGACGAGGTACTCGAATTCGCCGTTCCCTAATCTGTTAAACAAGGCCGTCCCACTCCCAAGCATCTCCGTCAGCTCGAGTTCGCTAAACGCACCGATGAGCGGTGTCATCTCCAAGTGCGTGTGGGCGTTCACCAACCCCGGCATCACCAGTTTCCCGTTCCCGTCGATAACGGTGGACGCTTCTAATTCTCCGTCTCCTGCACGTGATGGTCGGACTTCTTCGATACAGCCATCGGTGATGCATACTGTGCCGCGCTCGTACAGGCGGTTCCGTTCGTCGGCTGTGAGAACGAGTGCATCATGGATTGCCAGATCGACAGCCATCGTAAATTAGGAAGTGGATGTGACAGTTACCGTACTGGACAACCGAGCAGGCCGGCGAAGGCTGTTCTTCCAGGTGGTGTTCCCCTCATTTGGGATATCATCGGTCTCTACTGGTCCCATTAGCCTCTAATACGTCGGCGTGATTTAATCAGATTCCCCTTTTGAATCTGAAGTCGGATTCCGTGGAGCTTGTGGAGGTTTGCAATGTTTTCCCCTCTTCACGATAGATCATCTATGGCCGACGGTTACGATGCCATAGTACTGATACCCTCATAGGCAGTATATTCTAATCAAAACCGCAATAGATGATCCCTACAATGATACACCTATGCAGGCGACGATAATCGACGGAGTTCTTGAATCCCTTCGTATCGGTGTCGGATTTCTCTGGACGGCGGCGTGGGCGATCATCATGGGCCTCACGATTACGAGTCTGGTCCAGGTCTACGTCTCGAAGGAGCGGATGGCACAGGTGCTGGGTGAGGGCGATCTAACTGGACTTACCAAGGCGACTGTGTTCGGAGCAGCAAGCAGTGGCTGTAGTTTCGGCGCCGTCGCCATCGGGAAGGGCCTGTTCAAGAAGGGGGCGCACGCGGTGAACTTCCTCGCGTTCATGTTCGCGTCGACGAACCTCATCGTCGAACTAGGGCTGATGATTCTCATCCTGCTTGGCTGGGAGTTCCTCGTCGCGGAACTGCTCGGCGGCCTGATTCTCATCGCCGTCATGGCCGCCATCGTCCACCTTACGCTTCCCGAAAACCTGTTTAACGAAGTCCGCGAGAAGCTCAACGAGCGCGACCGCCAGGCGGGCGTCACGGAAGATCCCACCTGCGGGATGGAGGGGAAAGACGAGTACACGCTCACGACCGACGGCGGTGAGACGCTCAAATTCTGCTCGGAGGGCTGTATGGAGACCTATCGCCAGGAGACGTCGAGTAGCGGCGGGTGGCGTGACGAGTTGCTGTCGTGGGGTGGCTGGTACAAGGTCGGGAATCAGTACCGCAAGGAGTGGTCGATGATCTGGAAAGACATCGTCGCCGGCTTCCTTATTTCTGGGTTCGTCATCGTCTTCGTCCCGCAGTGGGTGTGGAACACGCTGTTCATTCAGGGCGACGGCCTGCTCGTGACTGCCGAGAACGCCGTCATGGGCGTCATCATCGCCGTCCTCAGTTTCGTCGGCAGTATGGGCAACGTCCCGTTCGCCGTCGCGCTCTGGGGTGGTGGCGTCAGCTTCGCCGGGATCATCGCGTTCGTCTACGCCGACCTCATCACCGTGCCCGTCCTGAACGTCTACCGGAAGTACTACGGCTGGAAGGTGATGCTGTACATCCTCGGCGTCTTCTTCGTCACGATGGCGTTCACCGGCTTCCTCATGGAGCTGCTGTTCGACGCGCTGGGTATCGTTCCAGATCTGGCGGGCGGCGAGACGGCGACTGAACAGACGTACTTCGAGCTCAACTACACGTTCTACCTCAATATTATCGCCTTTGCGCTCTCCGGGTTCCTTCTGTATGTCTACCGGCGGGGACTCGGCGCACCAGGTCAGTATCGAGATCCGGTGTGCGGGATGCGAACCGACGATGAGGGCCCGAGTGCGTCCCACGATGGGACGACGTACTATTTTTGCTCAAAGAAATGCAAGCGTACGTTCGAAGAAGAACCAACGGAATTTACTAATCAAAGCCCGCAAATATCGAGCCACGATCACGATCATGACCACTGATGATCGCACTGTGGTTCATCCGCTGTGATGGGGTTCATCATCACAGTTTCAATCCGCAATTGTCACACCTACTGCGCTCAAATAGACGGTATGAATAGTCAAATCCCGCAACTCGGGGCTGTCATATGAATCGCCGTCGAGCAGATACTGTCGTCGGTGTGCTTCTCGGGTTCGTTCTCCTGGCCGGCGGGGTACTCAGTTGGCGGGCCTATCAACAGCGTCGGGCTATCGAGCAATCGATGGGGTCAATGATGGGTTCATCTATGGGAACGATGCACGGCCCAGACCCCCTCTGGTACGTGGTTGGAACCCTGCTGGTTGCTGGCGTTATCGGTGGCGTCTATTACGTGGTCCGGGGAGAACTCACCGATCCAGATGTGGCCGACACAACGGCGCCTGTCGATCCTGCACAGACATCGGCGGCAACAGCTACGTCGATGGATGATGACGCTGCACCGGCGACGTCTATCAATCCTGAATCGGACCCCCAAGCACGCGTTCTCGATCTCTTACCGGATGATGAACGACGCGTCCTCGAACCCGTCCTGAACTCCCCCGGAATCACGCAGATTGAACTTCGGGATCGATCTGAGTTCTCGAAGAGTAAAGTAAGCCAGACCGTGAGTTCACTCGAGGAGCGAGGTCTGCTGTATCGGGAACGACAGGGTCGGACCTATCGTGTGTATCCGAGTGATGACCTTCGGCAGCAACAACCGGGAAAATAGTCGCTATCTATCGGGCGCTCTCCCTCTCGAATTCCGTAGGTATGAACGGTCTCCCTCGAGCAAAACGGTTAGAAGATGTTATAGACGTTCTCGAACGTTCTCCTGTATGGATTCACACCCATGTCGATAACTCCCGAGCAGGCCTACGAGTAACCGAGGAGAGAGACAATGACCAACTTCAAACTCGGCCGGTGGCTGCTCGTGGCGCTCGCGATTGTCGGACTCGCGTTCGCCGCACCGGCAGTCAGCGCACACGACAACGCAACGACCGCTGACGACGCGCCTACGGACAATGCCACCGCAGATGAATGGGCCACTTGGATGGAGGCACAGATGACCGAACACATGGGCCCGGGTAGCGTCGAGTGGATGGAGTCGCACATGGGTGTGACCGTCGACGAGATGGCCCAGGACATGGCTGACGGGGAATACCACGACGGGGCTGACGACGGCTACAACGGCGGGATGTACGGGCAGGGCCACTGCTGACGGCTCTGGCCGTTTCGATCGCTCCAATCGAACACCACAACTCACCAACGCAAGATAATGACGCAACTCACCACTCACATCGGACGCACTGCTCGGCGACTCGCGATCCTCGCCGTCCCGCTGCTAGTTGCGGCGACTGGACCGGCTGTTGCCCACGGTAGTGGGAGCTACGGCGGCGGCATGATGGGGGGCGGCTGGGGCCTCTTCGGTGGAGCGATGGGGCTCTGGGGGTTCCTCTGGATGGGGCTCCTCATCGCCGTTCCGCTCTACATTGTCTATGCGCTCCTCAATCGAGGCTCCGGTGGGAACGAAGAGCAGTCGCTGTCGGTTCTCCGTGAGCGCTACGCCCGCGGAGAGCTCTCGGATGACGAATTCGATCGGCGGCGAGAACAGCTCGAACGCACCGGATGACTGGAGCAGCTGCTGTTCCAGCCGATACATCATATTCCCAACGGCCGCCGTTGCGGCACCCAACCGTTAACCCCGTAGACGGGGTATGATACTTCATGGAATACACAATACAGACTTCAGTCACCGGTGAGTTCGACGACGTCGTCGACACGACGATTGCGGCGCTCAAAGACGAAGGATTCGGCGTCCTCTGTGACATCGACGTCCAAGCGACGCTCGAGGAGAAACTCGGCGAGGAGTTTCGACAGTACTGCATCCTCGGTGCGTGCAACCCGGGGCTGGCACACGAGGGCCTGAACGAAGAGATCGAACTCGGCGCACTCCTCCCGTGTAACGTCATTGTCTACGAAACCGACGGCGGCGAGGTCATGGTGAGTGCCGTCGACCCACAACAGCTCGTCGGCATCGCCGACAACGAGGCACTCGACTCGATCGCGAACGAGGTCCACGACCGGTTCGAACGCGTTCTCGCCAGCGTCGCGGACGAACTCGAATCATCGACCGAGATCTGAACCATGACATCATCAAACCAACTCGACACCACAACCATCGTCCTCCTCATCCTCGGGGCGATCATCGTCCTCCCCTTGCTCACGATGGGGATGGGATTCGGCGGGATGATGGGATACGGTGGAATGATGGGTGGATACGGGACGACCAGCGGCTGGTGGCCACTCGTCGGGATGCTCGTCCAGCTGGTCTTCCTCCTCCTCCTGCTCGGTGGCGGATATCTCGTCTTCCGTCGCGTGACGGCATCGCAGTCGTCGCGGAATCCCGCAATGGAGGAGCTGCGTATGGCATACGCCCGCGGAGATCTCACCGAGGAAGAGTTCGAGGCGCGTCGGAACAAGCTCGAACGCTCGGAGTGACGGTCCGACCACCAACCTCCGGCGTTACTCACGTCCGGCCCCTTGGAATCCGAAATCTGTGACCCTCACAGCTTTCGGATGTGAATAGAAGTGTGCTAAAAGCATAAGACCATACTAGCTACTATGACGGAAGTTATCCTGTTCACACAGGAGACTTGTGGAGCGTGCGCAACGCAGCGAGAGAAAAACGAGGGTATCGAAGATGCGTATCCGGATGTCGAGTTCCGGGAGGTCGACATCCAGACCGATCTGGAGACGGCCGAGGAGTACGGTGTCCGAAAGACGCCAACGACGCTCGTGTATGCAAACGGGGAACAGACGGCCGAGTTCATCGGCATCGTCGACCGGGACGAATTGGAGGCTGCCATCGAGAGCGCCGGCCAGCAATCGCCCGGACTCACGAACCGGCTCGCCAGCATCATCCGTGGATAACAGAAGCCAACCAGCTACAATGACAGACTACAGTAGACGCCAGTTCCTGGGAGCGCTCGGTGCTGGCACAGTCGCGAGTGCGGGATTCACCCAACCAGTCGCCGCACAGGAGACGCCCGTCGTGAAGATGGGCAACAACTACTTCGACCCGATCGGGCTCCACGTCGAACCTGGCACGACCGTCCGCTTCGAGATAGCAGCCGGAGCTCACTCGGCGACGGCCTATCCGGACCGCGTTCCCGCCGACGCCACCGCCTTCGACAGCGGGACCATCTCGCAGGGGAGCTTCGAGCACACGTTCGAGGTGCCCGGAACGTACGACTACTACTGCATCCCTCACAAGACGGTCGGCATGGTCGGTCGCATCGTCGTTGGTAGCCCTGGCGGTCCAGCTGAAGACAGCCCGATCCCGGACGGCGAGGTCCCAGACAGCGAAACGATCGTCCAGAACGGCGCCGTTGCCGTCGGCTCGGACGTCGACGGCAGTGGGAGTACCGATGGCGGAATGATGGGTCCAGGGATGATGCACGGCCGGAACGGTGGATGGTTCGGTGGGCTGCCGTTCGTCGGCGGGGCACTCGGGATGCTGGGGCTGGTCGGCGGCTTCCTCTACTGGGCAATGGGTCGAGGCGATGCACCTCCAGAGAGTGACGATTCCGCTATGGAAACCCTCCAACGTCGTTACGCACGAGGCGAGATCGACGAAGAAGAGTTCCAGAAGCGTCGTGAACGGTTGGAGACTGGGAGTGAAGACCCATCTCGGTAAGGCGCGGTGTCGTCGCCATTTCTACACGCCTGAGGTCCCTCGCTCAGGAGTCCTTCGAAGACCTGTTCCTACGCCGCGGCACTTCTCCGCGGAACGTAAGCCGCACTCATCGGTGCCCAGAGAACGAGGGACACAGCAGCAACCAGAGTCCACCGAACCGTTTGCCCGATCAGACGGTCGTAGTGAAATCCGAGTCAAACTATCCAATTGAGCGAAGCTGGATATAGTGCTGTTTGGGTCTTCTCCCCTACAGTTACCGGAGTAAGTAGTCTACTGGCCTGATCTTACTTCTCCTGTGTAATTCGGTAGTAGACGCCGATTGTGAGGACAGCTACGAGGAGGAGGTATCCAGTAGCCCACACCAATGAGAGAGTCGTATCTACGTCCGTTGTGAGTCCGGTATCGACCATCACACGGACGGGCCAATAGCCGGGGAGTAGTTTCATCCACCATTCGGGCTCGGACTGGATGAACAGCGGATCCTGGAAGAGTCCGATATCGAGCATCGGGAGAATCAGCATTAGCCACATCCCGGCTAGGCGGTCGAAAACGGCCCCGACGAGCATCCCGATGAGACCATACGTGACCGAGACGACGAGCATCGCTGCGACGAACCACCAGAGATGCTCAGGCTGGAAATCGACGAGCATCACGCCGACTGAGACGCCGGTAACGATGAGAGTGATTGCTGCGAGGACCCCAAACCGGGCAGTGATTACCTGTCGTGCACGATAGCCGGCGACTGCCAGACGACCGTCTGTGTCTTTGGCTTCTCGCATCAGGAACAACCCGGCGAGTCCCGCGATGAGGGCGCTCGTAATCGGCGTCATAATCACGCCGTGGACCTCAGGCATCCCTCGCATGACCGTCACCGTCTCACCGTCGACGAGCGTCCGAACCGGCATCTCGACGTCCTGGGTGACTGCGAACGCCAACGTGATGAACGAGACCGGTAGGACGACCAGTAGAGCGACGAGGACGTAGTTTCGCGCCTGTTCTTTGATGCCGATTGTGAACGCCGTTGTCGTACGACTCATGCGGACCACCCACCACTGGTGCGCATCGTCACTCCGAACACTGCGGTGACGAGTACAAGCAGGACTAGCAGGTATCCGGCGACGAAGCCGAGATCACCCGTCGTATATGTGCCTTGGAACATCGCCTCCTGAAGGAGTTCCTTTGGATGATAGAGCGGGAAGTATTCCACGAACTCGGGAACGTCGGCGGCCAGCGGACTGTCGCCACTGAGGAACGCATCCATCATTGCAAGGAACACCACGACGAGCGAGCCTTCGAACAGTCGTGGAAGGAGCGCCCCGACGAGTGCGCCAAGAAACGCATAGACGAGGCCGGCAAGTACGAGGAATACGAACGTCAGGACAGGGGCTCCCGGTGAAATCGTCAGCCAGAGAACGCCGTAGTTTACGGCAGCCACGACAACGGTCACTCCTCCGAGCGCCGCTAATCGAGTCGCAAGCAGTGTTCGGGGTGGATAGCCTGTCTGAACGAGTCGCCGATCGGCTGCACGCGCACTAATCATCTGCGCGAGTCCCATCAGGCCGGCAATGATGGCGACCCCGAATATCGCTCCGAGAAGGCGACCTAGCTCGATCGGAATCGCCTCGACCGTCGGCATACTTGGTAACCCAGCCATTGCTTGTCCCCAGCCTTCGATAACGACAATCGGAAGGAGAAGTGCTAGGACAACATTCAGGGGGGTTCTGAGGAAGGTGGAGACGTTCGCCCGAATCCCCGTCCAAACCCTATTCATCGGTCTCTTCCCCCCGTTCACTGGCCGTTGCATCAGTCTCGCCTTCCTGGTCAGTCACGTCGTAGACCTGTCCGTCACGAACCTCATAGATGCGGTCGAGACGACTTTGCTCTTCGATCAGGTGTGAAATCATCGTGACAGCTGTTCCGTCGGCAGCGAGTTCCTCGGCGAGATCCCAGAACGTGAGATACGTTTCCCAGTGGAATCCAGTGTAGGGCTCGTCCAGCATGAGGACGTCCGGATCGTGCATCAGGGCGATACTGAGATTGATTTTCTGCCGGTTTCCACCACTGAGTTGGTCGATTCGGTAGTCAAGGTACTGCTCGAAATCGAGTTTCGACGCCAAGCGGTGTTTGGCCTCATCGATTTCTTCGGCGGTCATTCCGTATCCGGAACCGAACAGTCGGAACGTCTCTCCGACCGTCAAGCGGTCGTAAAGCAGTGGTTCCTGTGGACACCAGCCAACGGTTCCCGTCCGTTCGACTGTTCCGGAATCCTGTTCGAGGACACCGACGAGGATGTTCATGAGCGTGGATTTGCCCGACCCGTTCGCGCCGACGATCCCGACGATTTCCCCCGTCCGAATTTCGAGATCGGCATCGGTGAGGACGGTCACTGACCGCGTAAATGGAAAACTCGATCCGTACGTTTTTTCAATCTCATTAGCACGGACGAGTACCTTGTTGCTTGTAGCTTCTCCTTTGGTGGTTGTGGACGCTTCCATAGGTGTATACACACGCTTCTAATTCACTGCGATTACTGTTTCAAATCAAAACTATTTGCAGCAAACTCGTAAGCAATCAGGAATTGAGTATACAGCTAATGCTAGACTCTAAGCATCAGATTTCTCTTGACTTTCTGTATACTGTTCCCTATACGTTGTTTCACAGTTCTCACTGCAAAACTGCTGGAGTGAACCACCGACACGGGTGGCTAGTCCGTCTTCACCGACAGTGGTTCCGCAATTTGCACATTTGAGTGCGGATTCAGTCCCCTCGGCATACGCTGATTGAGCAGCGTTCGACAGCAGTTGTACGTCGTATCGCCGCACGTCAGTCAGTGGTAGATATTGCTGCGCCCAGTTTCCGACTGTATTCCGCGGCGGCGTCGCAACAGCTACGATTTCGCCCTCCGCAGTTGTGAATACGTGTTCTACGGCTGGGGTCTCGAGGATCGATTCTCGAAGAGAATCCGTCTTTCCGAGCTCAGGCTGGAGGCGTACCATGACGTGTATCCGGTTTTCGTACTGTGTGAGGTCGAGATCAACGGTGAATCGACGAATGACATCTTCTTGCTCCAACTGACGGACGCGTGCTGAAACGGACGGGGGTGAAAGATTTACAGCCTCAGCAATAGTGCTGTAGGGTCGTCTCGCGTTCTCCGCTAAAAGACGGAGGATTTCGCGATCCGTGTCGTCAAGTTCTGGTTGGGTCATCGAAAGGCGGAATGGGGGTGGGTGTGGGGGAGCTACGACGCAGGTGTGGGGTGTGACGGTTAGACGTACTCCTCCGGTGTCGAGGTGAACGTCTCCTTGCAGCCCTCGGCACAGAAGTAGTACGTCTGACCGTCGTACTCAGCTGTGGCCGCCGGATCACTTTCATCGACGTCCATTCCACAGACTGGATCAGTTGCCATTCGGTTTCACCCCACATCAATGGTACGAGGGCCTGAATCAAGCAATTTGTTCTTAGCAATCCAAAGTCGGGATACATAGCGATTTGAGCCGTGCTGCACGGTTTGGCTTTTCTGACTCCACAATCAACGGTTAGTACCTCACAATCCCGAACTATCGTTCGAGTATACCAACGGATTCCTATCTGTGTCCTATATAAATACTGGAGTCTGAACCAATTCTAAACCTATGGGTCACGATCCACCACACGACAATCACGAGCAGTGAAGACCCCACAGGTCCATCCAAATTCGTGGATGCTCAAGCGTCGACGTGACGATCCGATTCTTTCTTGCGCCGTGCAAGTAGCAGTCAAGTAGTCTCTAGTTCCGCAACGAAGATAACGTGTCGCAGGAACGGCAGCGCGTGGTGAGCCTTCCGTACCTGCTCAGTAATCGCTGGGGGATCGAGATCATACGCTCCTAACAGTCGTTCAATGAGAGCCCGGAGCGGGCTCGTGAGTAGCTGGAGGTACAGCGTCGTCCACTTTCGGAAGCGTCCGACGCTGTGTTTCGTGATATCTTCGACCGCTTTGAGCTCAAAGCTCGTCTCGTCGAGAGCAGCTTTGTATCCTTCAACAGTACCCAAGGACGGCATATCCCACGCATCCGCAAATGAATCGACCAATCTCCGTTCCGTTTCAGTCACGTCTGACTGCATCACGAGATCGGAGACTACGAGAACCCCCTCGGGTTCGAGGGTATCTGCGACTGTAGCGAAAACGCGATTCCGCTCGGGGAGGTATACGAGTGCGTCGATGGCTGTACACGCGGTAAACGAGTCCCTGGTAAACGGGAGTTGTGTCGCGTCACCGATGATGAACTCGGAATCGAGGTGCTTACCCCGTGCGTTCTCGGTTGCCATCTGGATGTTGTACGGAACGAGGTCGACACCAGTGACGTTGAAGCCGAACTGATAGGCGAGGTGGAGGGCTGGACCCCCCCGACCGCAGCCGACATCGAGGAGGCGCACTCCGTCGGTTGTGGGTAGATGCGACGCGACCCTTGAGCCGACTTCCGTGACGAGGCGACGTTGACTCGAACCGGCTATATGTGGCTGGTACCACTCCGAGTAGCCGAGATTGAGGAACTCGTCAGTATCGAACAGGAGGTCGAACGCCCGCCAGATATCGGCTCGCTCGCCGCGGTAAGAAAACTGGTCGGTGATTCGGTGGCGGAGAGTACTCTGATCCATCGGCCACCTACTCGAGTTCGGAAACCTCCGAATAGCAGTACTCGGATTCGTCGCAGTACGCGAGGTCGGCACACCCGCGAGGACGCTGGTAGTCGATTCCCTTGTGCCGTCGGAGATACGTCACGTATCCGTCGTCGACGCGGTCCAGGATGTCGTGACAGATCCACTTCTCCCTAACCCACGTAGTGCCCAGATTTCGGTACGGACACAGGAAGATCGTCCGTTCGACCGAATCAACCTGTGGCGTCTCGACGATCCGGACACCGACAAGGCGATAGGCGATGCGAAGACGGGTAACGACCGATTCTGGCGTATTCGCGCCGAGGAAAAGGACGTATGCAAGCACGTATCCGAGATCGTGGAGGAGTCGTCGAATCATTGTTTAGGGTGTCGACTGCCGTCCCAAAGTATCTTGACCAGGTGTTTTCTGTTCAGATTTCGGTGTACACGTCACCTGTCTTTCCGCCGCCGAGTTTGTAGACGGTGAATGTGTCGGACTTCGTCCCGCCCATCCCCGGCGATCCAGCCGGCATCCCGGGCAACGCGATGCCGTCAATCGCCGGCTCTTCCTCGAGCATCGTCGCGATAACCTCGGCAGGAACATGTCCTTCGACGACGTACTCGTCGAGGACGAGTGTGTGACAGCTCTGTAGATCCGATGGAATACCGTGTTGGCGCTTGAGATCCGTCACGTCCTCGGTTTCGGTTTCCCCGAGCGTCGTGTCGAGCTGTTCCCGCAGGTACGACGCATATTTTCCACAACAGCTACAGCCTGGTGAACTGTATTGTTGGGCGTTCGTCACCGCTAGCGTTCCCTCGATATCCCACTCATCCCCACTCGATGACCCCAAACAACCGGCGGTTCCGAGTGCGACTGTCGTCGCACCGACCCGTAGTAGTTCGCGACGAGTTACGGCCCGTTCCATATGCTCGTCACTTGGCTCGGAAGTATTCAATTGTACGTCGACCTTTCCTGTGTATTGAGAACGGATTCAAGCACGACGGGGAAGGTGACTTTCAGTTCTGAGGAGGAAACCCCAAAGGTCAGAGTCCCGTATTCGTCTCTATGTGGCGACCCTCATCGGTCGAGGGTGCTGCCGTGACGGTTTTCCGTCAACGAGCATATCGGCCTTAAATTGCGCCCAACATGACCCAGAGCATGACTCGTCGCACCGACTCCGACACTTCACTCCTCGAAACTGTGGGAAATACGCTCTCGTCGAACTGATGCGACTCCAAACGACGTCTCCACTCTTTTCGAAATAGACGTGCTATAGCGAGTTACTTGCGATAAAAGCCTCAAGTCACCACCCCAGAGACTGTTCTCCCGGTTTCGATTCTTAACAGAAAGCACGGTAAATCGTCGTTACGTATAGATATGTATGAACTCCCCCAGCCATCTAGAAGTTCGAGAAGGTGCGGACATCAACCTGTACAACCAGATCCTCATTCCACTCTACGGAGCTGATATAAGGGACTCAGTGGTCCAATATGGCCTATCACTTGCAGAAACGTATGATGCGGCTCTCCACGTGTTATATATTCAAGATGAGGAACGCACGGAGGTGGAATCCGATCAAGTCACTAAACAAGAGGAATGGGACGCAGCAGCGGTAATTGAACCCGTGGTGGATCAGGCCCACTCGCTCGGACTCAATGTGATACCAGCAGTGGATAGTGGGCACTCTCCAGGTGTTATTCGGGAATACGCTGAGGAGAATGATATCGATTTGCTTGTCCACCAGAAACCTACACAGACTAGATTAGCACGAATTCTCCGGAGAGACGTCTCCAGCCACATCATTCAAAATATCTCTCTTCCTGTCTTGACGATACCTGATATGGATCCCTCTGATCCGGTAGGAGAGTTATCTACTAGTCAGTTCACAGATATTCTCGTGCCTACGGATGGATACGACGAGGCATCTGTGGCCTTCAAACATGGGCTACAAATTGCTAAACGGTATGATGCAACCCTACATGGACTTTTTATCATTTCCGAACAGTCCTATTCGAGTCGGCCTGGATTCACGTGGGAAGAGGTCACTGACTCTTGGGAACAGCGGGGAACTCGGCTCTTGGAGGACATTACGGAGAAGGCAGCGACCTTGGACGTTCCTGTCCGAACTACGTTGAGCTTTGGTCAACCTCAGCAGGAGATTCTCAAATACACTGAGGTGACTGACATCGACCTTGTTACAATGGGGACACGAGGATTGACTGGCATTCGTCGGCTATTACAGGGAAGCGTCGCAGCTCAAGTGATCGAGGAAGCAGATTACCCCGTTCTAACGATTAACCGAAGGACAGCTGAATTGAAAAAACACCCGTACACCTTTCTTCGAAAGACAAACCAGAATCGGAAGTCAAGGCTATATTGAAATATTATTTGTAATATACTAATTTCAGTCTTAAATTCGGAAATTCTAATTGCGTATTAATCCCCGTTTCTTCTACCAAACCAAAGAGTGTTAAGTTCGTTCTGCTGAATAAAGCGCGCGTACTGACCAGAAGGAAAACCAAGAAACGACAGGGCTACTCCTAAAAATCGTGTTTGTCTTCACGTTTAGGTGCATCAGATGGACGTTAGTGCGAGCAACGCGAAAAGTTAACTGGCAAATGGCTCCACGGACTGAGTTGTTGAACTAGTCGTCCATGCCGGATGGGGTTTGGCCCGTAGTCGATCCCGACGGTGCCGACCCTGCGGCAAACTTGTAAACGGCGACGAGTCCCCAAATCACCAAGCCGAGCAGGATGATGCCCGCCCTAATGTCGATGGGGACCACTGCAGCGTGTTCGATTGCTCCCTCGCTATCGACTGGGTGCCCGGCTCCCAGTAGCATGTCGAGCAGGCCGATCACGACGACGCCCAAGACAACCAGGCCACCGCCGACGTACATGGCGATTTGGTCTGCCGTTGATAAGTCACTCATTGGTAGTCACCCGAGGAGTTTCCGTAATCGCGTGTTCTCGAACAGTTCCATCTCACGCAGGCGGTTATCGACTGCCAGGACGCCGCCCGCTCCAAGTGCCACAATGGTTCCGAAGACCATGATCCCAAGGAGTTCACCCGTGACCATACCGTTGGCCCAGCCGCCACCGTAGCCGTTGATGAAGTAGAAGAACAGCATCATGAAGGCACCAAAGAAGGCGGCGGTCCTCGTGAGGACACCGAGTATCAGCCCGAGACCGATGGCGGTTTGCCCAAGCGGTACCGCCACGTTGACGAACGCCAACAGGATGCCGTCGCTGAACGGCGTGACGAAGGGGGCGAGAATCGTGCCCTGAGCGGCTCCGCCGACGAACCAGCTGGCGTCGAAGGGCCACGCCCAGATTTTGTCAAGGCCAGCGTGGAGCATCCACCACCCGGCGGTCAGCCGGAGCAGCAGGATCCAATACGACAACCAGGCTCCCGAGACCGAGAACGACGTCTCGGTTCCGAGAAAATTCGTACGGATGGATTGAGTTGACATGGCATACTTCACCTCACGGCTGATTTTGTCAGATGTAGTAAAAAAGATTGATGGTGTTCGTGATTTCTAAGAGTCGGGGCTCATTTCAGGAACGCGGATATCCGAGGTGAGTTGGATGATTCTCAAGAAGGAATTCGGTCACCCTCTACGGACTGATTGTGTGCTGGGGCGTGTAAGCGGGAACACTGATGAAGCCGAGCCCACCGAATTCTGGATCTCGGAAAATTCGCTTGAGGGACTCCATTTGCTGATTTAATCCTCTGTACTTACCGATCCTCCCAGTAGCTAACAGATTCTGAGAATTTAACTCGAGCGGATGTCAATTAATCAACTCCCATTGGTTAGTCATTCCTCCATAGACACGGTTTAAAACTCGTCGTCTCGAGAAAATACGGGCAAACAAAACAGGGTGGCGGAGGAGACGCAGTAGAACTGTACTCGGAGACCGGTCAACGTCTTCAATATCGATCCCGGCAGCGGCACGAATTGCTGCTCCCAGAACCTTGGGATTACGAGTTTCAAGAAAGTATCTCACAACTGTGGCGAAAATGTACTCCGTTTTCATCCTCTGATATAAACTGTCAGGAAAATTGTGTAATTGGCCGCTGTTAGCCAACTCTGCGGCCAAGAATCCCGATTCAACGGCCTGTGAGATCCCCTTTCCGGTGAGTCGGTTTGCGATACCTGCAGCATCACCCACCCGTACGACGGAATGCTCCGGTAGATAGGTTCTGTCGGGATCAAGGCTTGGTCCCTCGGGAATGATTGCGACGTTCGTCCGTTCCTGCGACGGGACTGGCCACCCATTCCGCTTACAGGCTTCCCTCAATGCCTTCATATAATCACTAGGCCGGTCACTGACCGTCCAGCCGATACCAACGTTGGCTCGTTGCGATGTCTTCGGGAATGCCCACGAGTACCCTGTATAGTTCTCCAGAATTATCCGGCTGTTCGGGTACAACTCGGTGAAGTCCCCTTCGACATCACTGTTAAGCGCTACCATATATCCTGAATACTCGTTGGTTGTTCCGAGCGCTTTACTAGAGAGTGATGGCTGACCGGTTGCATCAACGACGAGATCATACTCATCGGTGAACTCGTGGAAATCTGTCCGTGTGATAGACTGGTTTTCGTGGATGTCAACACCCTTCTCTGAGAGTTGTTCTGCCCAGGACTGCTCAACGACATTTCGGTCCGTTATATATGTATCCGCAGCAGGAAAGGTGCCGGCTCCAGTGCGGTGGCGATCGGCGTCGATTCCGTCATACACCTCCACTTCCATCGCTGGCAGCGGATTGAGAAAGCCGTTCTCTACAGTCGGCTCGAGTGGGATCTTCGATACCGCTGTCATCGCTTCTCCGCAATTAACGCGTTTGCTATCGTAGGACTGCCGCTCATATAGTTCGACGACGAATCCAGCGTCGTCGAATCCAGCAGCTGCTGCAAGCCCGGCCATCCCTCCACCTATTACCGCAATTTTGGACGTTCGTGTCATCGGTTTTTGCCAATCTTTGAGGCCATCGTTAAGCTCCCAACAGCATCCGAAGTGACCCACGAACGCCCATCGGGAGTCCGATCGCTCCGATGAAGAACGTCATAAGCCACCACCACGTGTGATTCATCTCCTCTTTCGCATCGGCGAGATACCACACGATGCCGACAGTCACGACGAGTTTCAGCACGAACGTCGATCCGGAGAATCCAGTCGCCTGGTACACGAGATTCGTCACGACCAGCTTTGGGGAGTAGCCGAGGAACGTCACACCGATGAGATTCTGCGCAGCGTCCCACAACTGGCCGAAAACGGCCAGCAGAATTAGCGGGTGTCGAAGGTGTGTGATATTGACGAAACTCGCGCCCCAGTAGTAGAGTGCGGTTACGCCGAGCGCTATCCCCGTCGTCGCGACAGGAACCCATAGGCGGAGTGGGGTCGATGTCGAGAGGCCGTGCCAAACAGCCCACCAGACGGCCCCGACAGCCCACACCGACCCGACGAGCCCGACTGTTAGCGGGATAGATCCGATATTTTGGTCACGCAAGAGTGCACCGACACCGAGCGCGAGGATGGTGACAGCGGTGACGACGATGTAAATCGATGGCGTGATGAACCACACCGCGTAGTCCCCGAGCAGCCCGAGATCCTCGAGGGCGCGCATCGCCCCACCTGCGATGATGATCGGAGCGAACCCGTAGGCCAGTCGTGCGTCGAACGTGACGTCGAGTTGGTCGAGATACGCACGTAGTCCGGGGAGGCTGTATACGACTGCCGCGAGGTAGATTACCGTGTTCACCGCGTTGTAGCCCTGGACAGCACGAACCCCCTCGTGCGTGACTGGCTGACCGGCCGCATCGGCGACGACTGGTCCCCAGAGATACTGCCAGATGAACCGGTCGTAGACCAACGTCGGAAACACGAGGATGCCCCCACCGAGGAGGACGAGCGGGGCCAGCAGGTACAGCGCCCACCACTCGCGTGAGCCGGTCTCCGGAAGGACAGTCTCGACGCGGCGGGTGACAGTACTCACGACCCGTTCACCTCCAATCGCCACGTCGTGCTTTTCGAGCGCCCCCACTGTTCGAGTGAAACGATTGTGAGTTCGTCCTGGAGCTGGCTGAGATACTGCGCGACTGCCTTGGGAGATCCGTCGAGGTCGCTGGCAATCTCGCGAGCCCGGAGGTATGTCGGTTCGCTACTGGCTGTCTCGACGAGGTACCTTCGAACCGTGTGCCGGGAAATATTCGACATTGATCTAGAGGTGACGGTTAGCGAAGAAATCCGAAGAGCTTGTAGTCGTGATCGGGGGTGTACCGCCGGAACAGGAGACTGTTCGTCAGCACCGACACCGACGAGAACGCCATTGCTGCTGCAGCGAGCACGGGCTGGAGGAGGCCGAGCGACGCTAACGGAATCATCGCCGTGTTGTAACCGAGCGCCCACACGAGGTTCTGTTTGATCTTCTGGAGTGTCGCGTCTGAGATTCGGATCGCCTTTACCACGTCGAGCGGGTCGTCTCGCATCAGCGTGACGTCTGCAGCTTCGATGGCGACGTCGGTGCCGGAGCCGATTGCTGTCCCGACGTGTGCGACCGCGAGTGCCGGAGCGTCGTTGACGCCGTCACCGACCATCATCGCCTGCCGGCCCTCGTCTTGAATACTGTCGACCGCGTTGGACTTGTCCTCAGGAAGGACTCCTGCGCGGACGTTCTTCGGGTCGATACCCACCTGTTTAGCGACCGCACGGGCAGTTCGCTCGTTGTCGCCCGTAATCATCATCACGTCAACTCCCCGCTCTTGGAGTGCTGTGACAGCCTGCTTGGAGCTTTCCTTCACTGTGTCGGCGTCGGCGACCACACCCACGAGCTCCCCCTCGTAGGCGACCAGCATCGCCGTCTTCCCCTCGTTCTCGAGGCGTTCCATCGTCTCCTCAGCGGGAGAGGGGTCGATCCCGTTGTCCCGCAGCAGCTTGCGGTTGCCGACCAGCACCTCGCTGTCACCAATGACTGCTTTGATCCCGTGGCCCGGAACGTTCTCGAAGTCGTCAGGCTCAGTCACGTCCAGGCCGCGTTCTTCGGCCCCTTCGACGATTGCACGGGCGAGCGGGTGTTCGCTGCCGCTTTCAGCTATCGCCGCCAGTCGAAGCACATCATCCTCTGAGAGGCGCTCACGGGTGCTGAGCTGTCCACCATCTGGGGTCGGCTCGCCACCGTCAGTCACCACATTTCCATCGCTATCAAAGACGACCACGTCGGTGAGTTCCATTTCACCCTCCGTGAGGGTGCCCGTCTTGTCGAAGACGACCGTGTCGACGTCTTTTGCGCGTTCGAGGATGTCACCGCCCTTGAACAGGACGCCGTTCTGGGCACCAATCGTCGTCCCGACCATCGTCGCTGCGGGCGTCGCCAGCCCCAGCGCACAGGGACAGGCGATGAGGATCGAGGACGCGAAGACAATTATCGCGAACTCGAAGACTGAAACGGTCCCACCGACCGGGGCCGGGCCGCCAGCAACCTGACCCCACAGCGGGAGCCAGTCGACGAAGCCAGCGAGAGCCTCGGGGAACAGGAACCAGACGACACCCCAGAGAAGGGCGTTCGCGATGACCGCAGGCACGAAGTACGCGGAGATGCGGTCGGCGAGATTCTGGATGTCGGGCTGGCGCGACTGGGCCTCCTTGACTGTCTGGACGATCTGTTGGAGGGCCGTGTCTTCTCCAACCTTCGTCGCCTCCACGACAAGGACGCCGTTCTCGTTAATCGTCGAGCCGACGACCTCATCGCCCTCCTCTTTCTCGACAGGCACAGATTCGCCAGTGACCATTGACTCGTCGACGGCAGACTGACCGTCGACAACGACACCGTCTGTGGGAATCTTCTCACCTGGACGAATTTTCATCCGGTCACCAGTTGTGACCTCTTCGAGTGGAACTTCTTCTTCACTGCCGTCCTCGCGGACAATGGTCGCCGTTTCGGCTTCCATTTCGAGGAGCTTTCGGAGGGCCTCACCCGCTTGGCCCTTCGACCGAGCTTCGAGATAGTTACCCAACGTGATGAACACGAGGATGAGGGCTGCCGTGTCGAAATAAAGTCCACCTGCAATGAGTTCAGCAAGGACTGCCACAGAGTATAGATAGGCCGTTGTTGAACCGATCGCAATCAGCACGTCCATATTGGCGCGGCCGTTCTTCACGATCGCCTTGTACGAGTTCTTATAGAACGGCCAGCCGAGGATCGCCTGTACCGGCGTGGCGAGGAGGAACTCAACCCAGCCAAGTTCCACACCGAAGACGGCTTCAGGGACGATCGCGCCACCGAGCAGATAATTGTCGATGAGGAAGAAGAGCAACGGTGCCGATAACACTGCCCCAAAGAGGGTCAACCTGAGTTGTTTCCGAGTTTCGGCTTGACGGGCGGCATCTCGTGCGTCCTGGCCCGACTCTTCGTCGGCACCATCTTCGCGGACGGGCGAGTAGCCAGCCTCCTCGATAGCATCGTACAGCGCACCAATAGATACTTCCGCAGGATTGTAGGTGACCTGTGCTTCGTCGGTTGCGTAATTGACCTCCGCATTAACGACGCCCGGAATATTTTCAAGAGCGGTTTGGTTGGTCTCGGCGCAG
Source organism: Halosubterraneus shenae (assembly GCF_050510935.1). NCBI lineage: Archaea > Methanobacteriati > Methanobacteriota > Halobacteria > Halobacteriales > Haloferacaceae > Halosubterraneus > Halosubterraneus shenae. The sequence goes on from NZ_JBNLVO010000006.1 coordinate 79,166, forward strand.
TTGGCACAGGTCATATCGGAGATGGCAATCGTTACCGTCTCAGAGACTGCGCCGTACCCGGCCTCGTCGATCGCGTCGTAGATTTCTTTGAGCGATACCTCTTCAGGGTCGTAGGTGACGGAACCCTCGTCGGTGGCGAAGTTCGCATCCGCCTCCGATACCCCGTCGAGCGATTCGAGAGTGTCCTGGATCGTCGCCGAACAGTTGGCGCAGGACATTCCCGTGATATCAAGATGGATTGTTTGGCTTGTCATGCTTGTTCTACTATACGGGGTCTAGGTTTAGGCGATTTACTGCTTCGAGAGGCGGGGTTTCGACTGCAGGAAAATTTGGATTCCAAAGACGGCGTTACGCTCCCTCTTCGAGTCGCTGATACCGATCGTCGAACCGTGTGAGACAGGACGGACAACAGAAGTGATAGATCTCTCCGTCGATTCTCGTCGTTTCACCTTGATTATCAACGGTATTGTTACATTCAGCACAGGTGAGTGCAAATTCGACGCCATCAACGGACGGCGTCCATTCAAGCTCGTCAATTAGTGTGACGGTGTAATCTGCTACATCGATCTCGTTAAAGAGTCCATCTACCCACTGACGTACGTTCTGGGCTTCAACACGGGCATAGAACCAAAGATCTCCTTCGGAGGTCGTGAAGACGTGTTCAACGCCATCTGACTCTCGAGCCCGCTCGCGGGCGGCCTCCAACGACGCTGAGCCGATTTCGGCCTGAATAAATACCGGTACACCAGCTCGGAGATGAGCCCGGTTGACGTCAATCGTGAAGTTGTTAATGATGCCAGCTTCCTGTAATCGCTTTACCCGGTCAGAAACGGCTGGCCCCGACAAGTCGACCTCCTCGCCAATATCGCTGAACGGGCGGCGGGCGTCATCAGCGAGTAACGAGAGGATTTCTAAGTCGGTTTCATCCAAATCGCGCATACGACCGCTTCGTCTCGCAGGATACATTATTGTTGCCCACAACACACCTTCGAAATCGGTGATCTAGGGCTGCGACAACATTGGATTCTAAGCAGAAAACCACATAGAATACTCGCCCCTATCTACGAATGGATATGACTCAGACAATCACCGTCGAAGGAATGACCTGTGAACATTGCGAGCAGACCGTCGAAGAGGCACTCGAAGAAGTTGAGGGGGTTACGTCCGCTACTGCGGATCGTGACTCAGAATCCGCGACGGTCGAGGGGTCCGCTGAACGGGATGAGCTTGTGACTGTGGTCGAAGACGCTGGATACGATGCCTCTGCGTAACAAATCCCGATTCTCGTCGAATCGGATTCGGAGAGGGATTGATACGACTGCCAATCCCAGGTGTAGATACTATGACTGATACACTTCCGTTCGATGCCGTCCGCGAGCTCGACGTCGACGGGACGACGTACAAGATGGCCGATCTTCGAGCACTCGAAGAGCAGGGGCTCTGTGACCTCGACACGCTCCCTGTGAGCATCCGTATTCTGCTTGAGTCGGTGCTCCGGAACGCCGACGGCGAAACTGTTACTGCAGCGGATGTCAAGAATGCTGCTGGCTGGAAGCCAGACGTACCGGACGCAGAGGTTCCGTTCTCTCCATCACGAGTCGTCCTGCAAGATCTCACCGGTGTACCCGCAGTCGTCGACCTGGCGGCCCTTCGATCCGAGGTCGACCGCAAAGACCGAGATCCCACCCTGGTCGAACCGGAGATTCCTATTGATCTCGTGATCGACCACAGCGTCCAGGTCGACTACTTCGACTCCGAGGACGCCTACGAGAAGAACGTCGAACTGGAGTACGAGCGAAACGCCGAACGGTATCGCGCGATCAAGTGGGCGCAGAACGCCTTCGAGAACTTCAACGTCGTCCCGCCGGGGACCGGTATCGTCCACCAGGTGAATCTCGAACATCTGGGTCGGGTCGTCCACGCCCGCGAGCAAGACGGCGAGAACTGGCTCCTGCCGGACACGCTCGTCGGCACGGACAGCCACACCCCGATGATCGGTGGCATCGGTGTGGTCGGTTGGGGCGTCGGCGGCATCGAAGCGGAAGCGGCGATGCTCGGTCAACCGGTCACGATGAAACTCCCCGAGGTCGTCGGCGTCCGTCTCGAAGGCGAATTACCCGAGGGCGCGACGGCTACGGATCTCGTGCTCCACATCACCGAACGACTCCGCGAGGTCGGCGTCGTCGACCGGTTCGTGGAGTTCTTCGGTCCCGGTGTGGAGAATCTCACAGTCCCCGACCGGGCCACGATCGCCAATATGGCGCCCGAACAGGGCTCGACGATCAGTATGTTCCCGGTCGACGAGCAGACGCTCGAGTATCTCGAACTCACCGGGCGTGATCCCGACCACGTCGACCTCGTTCGCGAGTACCTCGAAGCCCAAGGGCTGTTCGGGGAACAGGAACCAGAATATACTGAGGTCGTCGAGTTCGACCTCTCGACAGTCGAACCGAGTCTGGCCGGACACAAGCGGCCACAGGACCGGATTCCGATGGGGGACGTGAAACAGAGCTTCCGGGGACTTCTCCACGGGGAGTTCGAGGACGACCTCGATGATGTCGACGAGGACGCCTTGCAGCGGTGGCTCGGTGAGGGTGGTGCAGCTGATGCGGAGACCGACGGTGGCGTTCAGGTCGAACCCGAATCGGAACTGCACCCGTTAACCAAACGTGTCGAGGTCGACCTCGACGGTGAGACGGTCGAAATCGGACACGGAGACGTCCTCGTCAGCGCCATCACGAGCTGTACGAACACGTCGAACCCGTCGGTGATGATCGCTGCTGGACTGCTCGCCCAGAACGCCGTCGAGAAAGGCCTAGACGTCCCGCCGTACGTCAAGACGAGTCTCGCACCGGGTAGCCGTGTCGTCACGCAGTATCTCGAAGAATCGGGGCTGCTTCCGTATCTCGAAGAGCTCGGGTACGCCGTCGTCGGCTACGGCTGTACCACCTGTATCGGTAACGCTGGGCCGCTTCCCGATCCCATCGAGCAGGCAATCGACGACCACGACCTCTGGACGACGAGCGTCCTCTCGGGGAACCGTAACTTCGAGGCGCGTATCCACCCGAAGGTCCGTGCGAACTATCTCGCGAGCCCGCCGCTCGTGGTTGCCTATGGGCTCGCAGGACGGATGGACATCGATCTTGAAAATGAGCCGCTGGGTACCAACGAGGAGGGTGAGCCGGTGTATCTGGCTGATATCTGGCCCGATGCAGAGGACGTGCAGGCAGCAATTCACGAGAACGTCTCTCCCGAGATGTTCGAGGAGAAGTACGCTTCCGTGTTCGAAGGCGACGAGCGATGGGCTGCTCTCGACGCGCCCAGCGGTGACGTCTACGAATGGGACGACGACTCGACGTACATCCGCGAACCGCCGTTCTTCCAGAACTTCCCGGTAGAGAAACCCGGTGTCGCCGATATCGATGACGGACGTTGTCTGCTGACGCTCGGCGATACCGTTACTACCGACCACATCAGTCCTGCTGGCCCGTTCGGGTCTGATCTCCCTGCCGGCCAGTGGCTGCTCGACCATGGCGTCGAGCCATACGAGTTCAACACCTATGGCGCGCGTCGGGGCAACCACGAGGTGATGATGCGGGGGACGTTCGCCAACGTCCGTATCGAGAACGAAATGCTCGACGATGTTGAGGGCGGCTACACGGTTCATCACCCGACTGATGAGCAGACCACCGTCTTCGAGGCCAGCCAACGCTACCGCGAGGAGGGCACCCCACTCATCGTGATGGCGGGCGAGGAGCTCGGGACAGGGTCGAGTCGTGACTGGGCAGCGAAAGGAACGGATCTACTCGGTGTCCGCGCAACCATCGGCGAGAGTTACGAGCGTATCTACCGCGACAACCTCGTCGGTATGGGTGTTCTCCCCCTACAGTTCGATGAGGGCGACTCGTGGGAATCTCTCGGGCTGGATGGGTCGGAGGTCTTCACGATCCGCGGTCTCGATGACGGTCTCGAGGTGATGGATGAGCTGACCGTTATCGCCGAGCGTGAGGACGGTTCGACTGTCGAGTTCCCAGTCACGGCACAGGTCGGAACGCCGGCTGCCGTGACATATATTGAACACGGCGGCATCCTCCACTACGTCCTTAGACAACTCCTCACTCAGTAACGACAGCGCGGTCAGTAACGGCCGTCGTCGGGCGTGAGACGGGCGCGGCGGCGGTCGAATTCCTCATCGTCGATCTCCCCACGGGCGTACCGCTCCTGGAGGACCGCGAGCGCGTTGTCTTCAGTGCTCCCGTCCGATTGTGACCGGATTGCCAGCCAGTAGACGAAATAGATGGGCAAGGCGACGAGGAGAGCCATCCACAGCAGGCCGACCAGCATCATTCCCCAGCCCCAAATACCCCACCCGGTCATATGGCCGTCATTCCATATTCCGTCGTGCCACCCCCACATCACTGCATCCGGGACAGTCGCATGCGTCAGGGCCATCCCGCCGACGACGGCCAGCGACAGTGCACCGACGACGATGAGTCCCAGGGAACGAATACCGCGTGATTGAATTGGATTTTGCATAATTGTACTCCTGAAGAGAGTTCGGCGTGGTTAGCCGAGGATGTATTCAAGTCGGGGGTAGCGCTCGACGAGCGCTTCGCCGCCGATGTCGTACTGTTCGATGTACTGATCGAGGCCCAGGATGCGGCCCGCGGCGAACGCGGCGACCGCGAGGAACACGAGCATGTACGCGAAGTCTCCGTTGATGAACCCGTGACCCATGTCCCAGTTGCCGAAGTAGAACATGAGCATCATGAGCGCACCGAAGAACGCCGCAAGGCGAACGAACGCGCCGACGAGGAGGCCGAGGCCGATGAACAGCTCGCCCCACGGGACGGCGACGTTCGCGAACTCGACGAACCATGGCGTCGACCCCATCCACGCGAACAGGCCCGCGAGGGGGTTGCCGTTGGTCGCGGCGACGTTCGACAGGTAGCCGCCGGCCCCGAACTCACCGGTGATCTTCGTGAACCCGGAATATGCGAACGCGTAGCCCATCATGAGGCGGAGCGCGAGTACGAACCACGCACTGAGGCTGTGGACCTTCCCGCCAACGGTCAGTCCGCCGATTTTGCTCTCGAGCTGATTCATGCCGGAGTCGAGTGTGGACATAGTTATTGCACCTTCAACTATCAGTACGGAGGCAGAGACGATATAACGGCGAGCCGGCGTTCTGAGTCAGAAAATCGGCGGGCTATATTACGCTCCTGTCGCGAGTAGAGACGTGTGACCGAGGAGTCCGACCCGTCGGAAATCTTCGCTACACTCGACGACGAGTACGCTCGCGACATCCTCGTGGCGACGAAGACCGACCGACTGTCTGCGAAGGAACTCAGCGATGAATGTGACATGTCACGCCCGACCGTCTCGCGCCGTGTCACCCGCCTCGTCGAGCAGGGCCTCCTCGAAGAGTATACGCACGTCGACCCCGGAGGACGGCACTACAGCGAGTACGAGGCTCGTCTCGAACGTATTGAAGTCCTCCTCCAGGCAGAGGGCTTCGATGTCCAGATCGATGTCCGGGCGGACCCCGCCGACCGGATTACGACCATCTTCGAGGAGATGCGGGGAGACTGACTTATGGAACACACGCTATTCGTCATCGGCAAACTGTTCACGACCGCGTTAGCACTGGTCATCGCATATCAGGCCTATCGCGGGTACCAACGACATCACACGCAGTTACTCCTGTACGTCGCCGCCGGCTTCGCATTGGTCGGGCTTGGCGGCCTCCTTGAAGGCGTCCTCTTCGAACTCCTCCAGGTGTCGATCTTCGAAGCAGGATTCGTCGCAGCACTCGTCACCGCAGCCGGGATGCTGTCTATCCTCTACGCCCTGTATGCCCCGAATCCATAAGGATTCAGGACGCCCATTCGACAAGCGGCCTTTGCGCGTCGTGCCCGGTTCGAAGCCGCTACTGTTCGGACTCCCCTCGTTCTCGATAGTGTAGCGTCGCAGTGGGAGTTATATCCATATCGGTCGTACCATATCGTATGATTCGAACACTCGTCGGTGTCCTCGGCGCTATCTCAGCGCTGTTCCCGGACGAAATCGTCGAGCTCTTCGAGAAACTCGCGATTTCGAATCCAGACGAGGGAACAGTGAGAGGGTGGGTCCGCCCAGCTATCCGGTCTGAGGGCGTTCTGATAGCTGCGATTTCCCTCCTCAATGGGCGAGCATACGCGTGGCTGATGAATCTTACCGGTGTGTTCGGCGCTATCGTCTTCCTGTTTCCCGATCTGTATCGAAGATTTGCCACCGCGTTCCTGTACGAGCGTCCGGAGTCGGTCGAATGGAACGAGCGATTCCGCTCGGGTATTCGGGCTATCGGCGCACTATACGTCTTTTTAGCGGCGAAGACGTATCTGGAGCGCCACAACGGTACCTGAGTCTTCCCGCATCGTCAGTTGCTGAATCTGAAATTTGGTTCGTTTCGGCTGCACGTATCACTTGGAATCTAAAGTTTGACCCCCAAGAGACCAGTATAATCGAAGGGGAAATCCGCTAAAGAGAGGGAGCCGTATGTACCTCTGTATGACGACGACCATCACCGTGGAAGGAATGTCGTGCGGTCACTGTGAGCAGACGGTCGAAGAGGCCCTCGAAGAGGTATCCGGCGTGACTGACGTGACCGTCGACAGGGAGAGCGAACAGGCGAGCGTCGATGGTGAGGCAAATGTCACAGCTCTCGTGGAGGCCGTCGAAGACGCCGGGTACACCGCTTACGCCTGAGAATCGCGCGGACCACTCCGAGACAACGGCCAACCGTTGTCTTTGAAGCTTCGCTACGCTGGTCCTGCTGTACAGTTCAGTGGGGAAGATTCAGGGGGCCAGCGGATCCACCTCTACAGAGAATATGGGCTATGGACGACCACAAAGATACAAATGAGAATCTCCCTGGAGGGGAACACCAGCAGGACGACAGCAGTCACCAGCACGAACACGGCGAGCAGGATGAATCGGACGCCGAGTCGGACGAGCAGCGGGTAGAACAGGACCTACTGGAAGAAGAGGCACACCCTGCTGCGGAGAGTGAGACAGTGCTCGACGAGCAGCACGAGCACGCTGGACACGAGGGCGAAGGACACGACCACGGTTCCCATGAGGGCCACGGTGAGGGGCATGGCGGGATGCACAAGGGCCACGAGCAGATGTTCCGCCGGCGCTTCTTCGTCTCGACGCTCCTGTCGATCCCAGTCCTGCTATACAGCGAAATGCTGCAGGAGTGGCTCGGGTTCTCCGTCCCCGCGTTCCCGGGCAGCGAGTGGATCAACCCCGTCTTCGCGGTCATCGTCTTCGCGTACGGTGGGATGCCGTTCCTCCAGATGGCGGTACCGGAGCTGAAAGATCGGTCGCCGGGGATGATGACGCTCATCTCGATGGCGATCACCGTCGCGTTCGTCTACAGCCTCGCGAGCGTGGTCTTCCCGACGCAGTCGGCGTTCTTCTGGGAGCTCGTCACGCTGATCGACATCATGCTGCTGGGCCACTGGATCGAGATGCGGTCGGTCCGGCGGGCCTCCAGCGCGCTCGACGAACTGGCGAAACTGATGCCAGACACCGCCGAGCGTATCACCGACGACGGGGAGACCGAAGAAGTTCCCGTCAGTGAGCTCTCGGAAGGCGATCTCGTGCTCGTCCGGCCGGGCGCGAGTGTCCCTGCTGACGGCACCGTCGAGGAGGGTGACTCCGACGTCAACGAGTCGATGATCACCGGCGAGTCCAAGCCCGTCTCGAAAGAGCCTGGCGACGAGGTCATCGGCGGCACCATCAACGGCGACGGGAGTCTCCGTGTTCGCGTCGGTGCGACGGGCGAGGAGACAACACTCGCGGGCATCATGCGCCTCGTCGAGGAAGCTCAACAGAGCAAGTCCAAGACGCAAGTGTTGGCCGACCGGGCGGCCGGCTGGCTGTTCTACGTCGCGCTCGGGGCGGCAGTCGTGACCGCGATTGCGTGGACGGTCGCAGTCTCGTTCGACGCGACGGTCATCGAGCGAGTCGTGACGGTGCTCGTCATCGCCTGCCCACACGCCCTCGGGCTCGCCATCCCGCTGGTCGTCGCGATCAACACCTCACTTGCAGCGCGCAACGGGATGCTCGTCCGCGACCGAATTGCGATGGAGGACGCGCGGAACTTGGATGCCATCATCTTCGACAAGACAGGGACGCTTACTGAGGGTGAACACGGCGTCGTGGATATGGCGACCGTCGACGGCGTTGACGAGGACGACGCGCTCGGGCTGGCGGCAGCCGTCGAGAGTGACTCCGAACACATGATCGCCCGAGCGATCCGTGAGGCCGCCGACGAGCGAGATGTAACTACTCCTGACGCGACAGCCTTCGAGGCGATTAAAGGCAAGGGTGTCCGGGCGAATGTCGACGGAAACGAGGTGTACGTCGGTGGCCCGAACCTGTTGGCCCAACTCGATAGCGAAATTCCCGACCATCTCCAGCACTTCGCTGACGAGGCCGGTCAGAACGCCCAGACTGTGGTGTATCTCGTTCGTGACGGAGAGCTGATCGCCGCCTTCGCGATGGCCGACGTGATCCGCGAGGAGAGTTTCCGCGTCGTCGACGCCCTCCACGATCTGGGCATCGAGGTGGCGATGCTGACTGGGGACTCCCAGGACGTCGCCAACGCTGTCGCCGACGAACTGGGCATCGACACGGTGTTCGCGGAGGTCCTCCCCGAAGACAAGGACAAGAAAGTCCAGGAACTCCAGGACCAGGGCAAACTCGTGGGGATGGTCGGCGACGGTGTGAACGACGCGCCGGCACTGACGCGGGCCGATGTCGGCATCGCGATCGGGAGCGGCACCGACGTCGCCGTCCAGTCGGCCGACGTCATTCTCGTGCAGAACAACCCGATGGACGTCGTTCGGCTCGTGAAACTCAGTAAGGCGAGCTACCGGAAGATGCAGGAGAACATCGTCTGGGCGGCCGGCTACAACGTCTTCGCGATTCCGCTCGCAGCAGGCGTGTTGGCACCGATTGGGATTCTGCTCTCCCCCGCTGTGGGTGCGCTCCTGATGTCGTTGAGTACGGTCATCGTTGCCATCAACGCTCAGCTGCTCCGCCGTGTGGACTTGTCCATTCCCGAGCTTCCGGGCGGGACACCAGCGACTGACGCACAACCTGCAGACTGAACCGCTCCCGAACGCTTCGGAGCTTCTTTCAAACTAGGTAGCGAGGCGGATTCCCCGGCGTACCGTGGGCGGGGAGGAAGCCGACACTCGCTGCCACAAACCACGGAATATTAAGTACCTCTGCTATCTATTGAAACCCGTGGCAGACGACTACCTGAGACGCACCGCAATCACCCGCCCCATCCTCACCCACGAGCAACAGGACTTGCTCGACGCCACCATCAGCGAGTGGAAAGATGCCTGTAACATCAGTAGTCGCATCGGATGGGAACACGGTGAAACGCGGAAAACCTACCTCCAAGACCTCGCCTACAACACTGCGTTGGAGGAAACACGTCTCGGGAGCCAACACGCAATTCTCGCCACCCACCAAGCCGCAGCCGCACTCGATGGTGTCGAAGCAATCGAAGACCTTGACGAACACTACAAAACGTCTCAACCAGAGTTCACCAGTAACACGGTGAAATACGACACCCGGACGATGACGCTGTTCGATGACGGGTCTGTTTCGCTCTCCACTGTCGATGGCCGGATTCGGTGTGACCTGAATCTCCCCGACGAAGACGACGGGTATCAACACGAATACCTCACCGATGACGAGTGGGAAGTGACAGAGTCTACGCTGTCAAAGCGTGATGGCGACTACTACCTCCACCTCGGGTTCCGCAAAGACAAACCCGAAAAACAGGTCGAAATACAGGATGACGACGAGGACAGGACAGTTCTCGGCGTTGACCTCGGCATCGTCAACATCGCCACCACTAGCACGGCATACTTCGCATCGGGGAGAGAACTTCGACACCAGCATCGAGAGTTCGAGCGGATTCGTGGCAACCTCCAGCGGACTGGGACACAATCCGCCCATCGGACGATTCAGCAGATGGGGGGTAGAGAATCACGGTATCTTCGTGACCAACTCCATCAAGTTGCGAACCAGATTCTCGAAGAAGCACGAACACACGACTGCGAGTACATCGCGTTCGAGAACCTGAAACACATTAGGGAACGTGCGCCGCCGGTCAAAGAATTCCACCAGTGGGCGCACCGGCAGCTCGTTGACCTCGTGGAGTACAAGGCTGAAGCTGAAGGGATTAGCGTCGAGTTTGTAGACCCGAAGAATACGAGTCGGCGGTGTCCTGAATGTGGTCACACGAGCGACGGGAACCGAGTGCGACAGGCGGAGTTTGAGTGTGAGTCGTGCGGTGCAACTCAGAATGCAGATTACGTGGGTGCGAAGAATGTTGGATGGCGGTACGTCCGTCGCGGCCTACAGTCGTCGCGGCGGACGGGTGACAGTCAACTCGCCCTGAAGTCAGGAGTAGTGACGCCGAATCGGGGATTTGTCCCGTCCGACTAACCACGGTCGGTAAAGGCCGAGTTCACTGACAAGCCCCGCGCCACCGTGCGCGGGGCAGTTGACTTGAGTTCGGTTGATGGACAGCAAATAGCGATACTGCGTGATTTCGGTGGGTATCGCTATGCGGTCACCGATTCCACAGTTATCCCGAGGGGTGCGAAGTTTGGTATACACAGACGCTTCCTCTGATGGGCGACATTGTTGCGCCAGCACTAGGTTTATACCGTTAGACGGACTTCATTCCGATATGAGCCTCGAAGAGACGGTTGACTACCTCGCCGAGGAACTTGACCTCGAGCGGAGTGAACACGTCCGTGAGGTCGGTCAGTCGGTCGCCGAGCTTCGCGACTGATCAAAACATTTCTCTGAAGTCTCGTTCGACCAGTCCGTTCTCCAGATACGTGATGAACTCTTGTTTCGTTGGTCCTTGACGGTCAAGTAGATCGTCCCGTCCTGCTCGTTCGAGAACTGCCTGCGCGAAGTCCGTACAGTGGGATTCGTGCTGCCCAGCATACTCTGTGAGGGCTTCTCGCCAGTGCATATCCAGCTCGAACTCGGCTAACCGGATTTGGATCCCATCTTTCCGTTCGACGAGGTCGACGTCCAGCTCTTCGAGTTGCTTGAAACGGAGGTTGTTCCGGCGGACAGTAATGAGCCGTTTGGAATCGACGATATAGGGATCGACCCACTCTCGCCAGGAATCGTCGTCGACGTGCGTTCGTGGCATCTCAAAATCCGGGTCCACACTCTCAATACAGAACTGCAGCATCGCGATGCCAGTTCGATGATTCGCATTCGGGAGGGAATGTCGGAGGATCAAATTCGACATCACCTCTCCAGCGACGGTCGGAAGCGGTGCTTCCCAGGAGACGTGATCGAGTGCCTGCTGGATCTTTTGTGGTTCGAACTCCTTGTAGAGCCGGAACTCATCCTCATCTCGAACATCGACCGCGGCTTCGAGCAACTCTACTAATCGGAATGCGACAACCTGCCCAGCACGGGGGAGGTCACGAATACGATCGCTCAGCCATTCCTGATCAAAGTCGATATCTTGCGCTGATTCGATCTCTGAATCGCCTTCATAGAGCACATAGACCGGAGCTTCGAAGGGGTACCCGATGAGCTTTGTCGACTCGTCGGATTGCTCTTGCTGAGACCGGATCTCTGCTACCGATGCCGAGCTATATTTGAGTGAGAAATTCTCGGCCTGTGGGTGATGATAGAAGACGAGCCGAGCCATCTCAATGCGTATTCGTGGGAAGTGGGTAAAGCAGTCCCGCTTTGATATTGAGTTCTACTCGCCTGGTTCTACGACGTAGTGGGTGCGTTCACGTCCTCTAAATACTGGCTTTCCCACTCACGTCGCGCCTCGATCTCCCGCACTCCGCGTTGTGTGACCGTGTACACGTTCGTCCGTTTGTCGAGTTCACCTTTCTCCAGGAGGCCTTTGCCGACGAGGTCGTCGAGGTTTGGATAGAGCCGCCCATGATTGATCTCTTGTTCGTAGTAGTCGTCGAGTTCGGCCTTTACTGCGAGCCCGTGTGGTTCCTCGAGCCCGGCGATAACGTACAAGACGTCCCGCTGGAACCCGGTTAGATCGTGCATCCGTCTGCTCCCTATTTTTGAGGGATGGCATATGTTCTCTCTGGTACTCAGAAGCAGAGCTTCGGATCGAGGATATCTACCAGTACACTCGTCTCCAAACAGCGCTTAATACCCATGCCTCTGTATCACCGGTAATGGCGCTTCGGCCGAGGTCGCCGTTGAGGTTCCATGGCTGTGCTCGGTCAGCTGTCAGCCGGTGGTAATCAATTGTGTCTTCATCTCAATCCTCATCTTCCACGTGCGCGCTTTGTGGTAGGGCTGTCCCTGACGATAGAGTCGTGGGTGAGAACGACACCGTCTTCTGCTGTGATGGATGTCGAAACGTCCATCGAGTACTCGGTGGCGATGGAGTCCACAGTCGGATGGACCCGACAGACGACCCCATGCGCGAGTCCGGTGCTGGGGCGGGCGAACGCGATGCGGATACCCCTCGATTAGGGTCTGAGGAACGAGCTTTCTTTCAGGTCGACGGGATGCACTGTGCGACGTGTGAAGCATTTCTTGAATCAGTCGCCGAGGACTGCGAGGGTGTTGTAGACGTGGCAGCAAGCTACGTCACCGAGACGGTTCGTATCACATACGACCCTGATCGCGTCTCGAAGGAAACTCTCTGTGATACCCTGAGTACACTCGGCTATTCGGCAACCCTCCGTGCTGGAGGGAGCGATGACACACCGACTATAATCGGACAGTCGCGCCGGTCGGACGAGCCGAATGAACGAGGGATTGACGAGGTGCTGGGATTCCGTTACGCTGCTGGCGTCATTTTCGGGACGTTCATGCTCCTCCCATATGCGGTCCTCCTCTATCCGGCGCAGCTCTCGTCGTTCTTTGGTGAGGGGACGCTCGATATGTACGCGAGTACGTCCGGGATCGGCGGTGGAGATGGCCTGTTGATCCTCCCGCTCTTTCTCGTTCTGACGGGTGTCGTCCTCGTGTTTACCGGCCTGCCGCTGTTACAGGGTGCGTATGTCAGTCTGAAGATGCGACAGCCGAATACGGACTTTCTCGTCGCGATCACCGTGGTGAGCGCCTACGTGTACAGCACGATTGCCTTTCTCCTCGGTCGACTCGACGTTTTCTACGACCTCACGATCGTGGTTGCCGCGAGTGTGGTGGCCGCCATCTTCTACGAATCACTGAGCAAGCAGCGAGCGATGGATCGCCTGACGAATCTCACTATCTCCCACGTCACCGAAGCCAGGCGGTATGGCGCCGATGGGACGACGATGGTCGACGTACACAGTCTGGAACCCGGGGAACGGGTTCTCGTCCGTGAGGGCGAACGCATCCCAGTCGATGGTGTTCTCGCTGAGAGTGAGTGCACGGTCGATGAAGCGATCGTGACGGGCGAGTCGCTCCCGGTATCGAAACAAGCTGGGGACGAGGTCGTCGGCGGGGCGGTCGTCACAAATGGGGCTGCTGTCCTCACGGTGAGCGATGGGACAACCAGTAGTATCGATCGCCTCGTCACCTCTGTCTGGAATCTCCAGAGTGGGGATCACGGTGTCCAGCGGCAGGCCGATAAGCTCGCGTCAGTCATCATCCCGGTCGTCGTCGGTGGGGCGGTACTCGCTGGATTGGGGTCGCTTCTGGTGGGGACTGGTATTCCCGTCGCCGTCCTGACGGCGCTGGTAGTTCTCTTAGTGGGATGTCCGTGGGCACTTGGCCTGGCAACCCCGCTCTCGGTGGCAACCAGTATCGAACAAGCGGTAGAGCGGGGCATCGTCATCTTCGACGAGACAGTCTTCGAGCGCCTTCGGAACGTCGACGTCGTCGTCTTCGACAAAACAGGGACTCTCACGACCGGCCAGATGGATGTCCTCGAGGTGGATGCACCGTCGGATCTCCTTGAAACCGTCGCGGCCCTCGAACAGCGAGCATCCCACCCAGCGGCCGACGCAATCGTGAATACGTTTGCACAAAGGAATCAGGAGGGCGATCGCTCAAGAGCCGATGGGGGGGTTGCCGATGGCAGTGACCACGAGTACGCAGCGGACATCACCGAATTCACGAGCCACGCGACCGGCGTCGAAGGAGTCGTCGAGGACACGCGCGTTCTCGTCGGGAATCTCGATCTCTTCGCGGAACTTGGGTGGTCGGTGAGCGAGCAGATCGAGACGCGTGCCGCAGAGGCACGAACGGCCGGTCACCTTCCGGTCGTCGTCGGTCGTGACGGTCATGCAGAGGGCGTCGTCGTCGTGGGGGACGAACCACGGGCAGGTTGGGATGACACACTCACGCAGCTGAATGACCGTGATATCGAGATCGTTGTTCTGACCGGTGATGACGAGGCTGCTACTGACTTTCTCGACAGTCATCCTGCCGTCGATCACGTGTTTGCGGGGGTCCCGCCGGCAGGCAAGACCGCGACGATCCGGCGGTTACAGTCCCGGGGACAGGTTACAATGGTTGGTGATGGAACGAACGATGCACCGGCTCTTGCGACCGCAGACCTGGGAATCTCGCTCGGTGGTGGAACGGCACTCGCGTCCGATGCCGCGGATATTTCTATCGTCGATGATGACCTCGCGGCGGTGGAGACGACGTTCGATCTCGCAGATGCAGCTCGTCGGCGTGTCAAACAGAACAACGGGCTAGCGCTGCTCTATAATGGGGTCACGATGCCACTCGCAGCGACGGGGTTGCTGAATCCGGTGTTCGCGATGGGTGCGGTCGTGGCGACCGGCGGTCTCCTCGCAGCGAATTCGTTTCGAGACCTGCTTCACGAGTAGCGGCACCAACCCAGCGAAGCGGCAGATACCTGCTGTAACCGGGTGAAGACGATTCCTATCGCTTCATTCGAGCAATTCAAAGGCACCGAGCCCCGCGTACCCGACCGCAAAGCCCGCAACGATGATGCCTCCGGAGAGGACTTGGTAGAACGGCGTCGACGGGAGGAAGCCGGTTGCGAAGGTGCCGACAACGATCAGTACCGCTGCCAGTTCCAAAAACACGTACTGACGACGTTTTCCCCTCATATATTGAGGCATTTGTCCCCCTAGGTACCGTGAGATCACAGTAGATACCTTACCTCAGTCCGCCGGGATGATGGCAGCCGATTGATCGGGCTGTCGGGCTGCTTGGACCGAGTAGATTAGGCTCCCCGTGAAGAGGACGAAGCTTCCAACGATGAATACTGCACTGAGCGGCGAGGCCGAATCGACGAACACCCAGTAGAGAGGGGCGGCAATCGATGGCCCGGCAGCAAGTACCGCGATCTTCGCGACGAGTGGCCCACAGCATCCACAGGTACACGTCCCGACGATTGCAGCGCTTCCGGCGGTCCCTTCGGTCATGCCGGCTCGTTCCTCGACGCGCCAGTGACGGGCGATGAGAGCGGCGTTTAACCCGATGAGTGCGCTTAGCATCCCGACGACGATGACCTGGCCGGGTGACAGGGCTAGGAAGAACGGGATATGTATGAACGGGAGATGCGGAATCGCGATTTCGAGCGTCGGCCACGATACTAGCTGATAGATTGCGGGTAGAACGACGACCGTCACCTCTTCGGGGAAGCCCTCCTCGGGGAAAAACGAGAGGTATCCTGTTATAGAGACGAAAAAGAGTGCTAACACGACACCGACGCCGATGCCGAAGCGACGCGCAACCGGATCACGCATGACTGCGCGAATGACACTCCCTGCGTCCTTCCAGACAACGTAGCCGACTAGAATTGGTGTTCCGAGGACGATTGCGTACCCTAGTGGGTGTGTATCACTTGCCAGTCCAGGAATGAGGTAGGGGTACGAGATCCACAATCCCATGAGGATGCCGAGGAACGTGTATCGTGGGCGGGATGGCCAGCGGAGCCACCCAACGATGAAGCTCGCGACCATGATGCCCAAGCCACTCAGTAGGGCCAACGGCTGATACCACGACCGGGGGAACGGCATCGAACTCGCAGTATATGTCGGATCTGGGGAGAGCCCTTCGAAGAGAATTGCTCCGAGTGCCGTGATGGAGATCCCGACAAATACGCCGTAAAGGGCGGTTGTTGAGGTGATGCGATCGGTCCGTTTGAGAAGGATGAAGCCGCCGAGAATAACGGCACCAACGAAAGCAAGAAGTACACCGTGTCCTTGCGAGAGTCCACCGCTTCCGGTTGTACCGTGGGCGGACGCGACGGGAACCTGAGTGAGCGTAACAATTGCGGCAAGAAGTACAGAGAGTGGCCGAACAGACCCGATTCGAGTGGTCTGTCCACGGGAGGGATCTCCACGTGGGTGACGCTCTTCCGGTGACATTATTCTGTCTTGGACAGAGAGGCACTTCTACCTGACTGATTTACCTCTGATATCCTGGGCTTGACTGTCGTTAGATCCTGCTGGCTGTGGAAATATCCCCCTCCGAAAGTACGATCGGCACGGTGAATTCACTCGCCGTCCAGAAATACGAGGAACTGTATATGCTTGAAGAACCAGACCGGAAGAACGGCTCCAACCCCTGCAGCGAGTAGGAGACTATTCGATGCTGTCCACACGATCTGTCCAAGTACGGTGCCAATAATCAAGACGCCGTTGTATGCAATCGCATTCACCGCTAAATCGCCTCTTGACTCAGCCCGGGGCCATTTGATGAGACTGGGCCTGATTGCTGACGTCCGGCCGGATACTACTGCGATGAGAAGTCCGAGTAGGCCGGATACAAACCAGCCGAGTACAGCCGGTGGCCAGTTGTATACAACCGTTGCGGTGGCAAGAACAATCAGACACGGACTGGTGATTGTACCGATCTCTACGGAGGCATAGCGGGTCAAAATGTGTTCCTCAGTCCCTTGTTGTGCGGTAGCCATCTGTGAGGGTTATGGGTAGGGCAGTGGATCAGATCGGGGATGCTCCGTCGAGGATTTGAACCTCGGTCCTCGACGTGAGATGCCGAGATGGTTGGCCGAGCTACACCAACGGAGCAGCTTCAACTTGGAGCTTCAGTACTTCAGGTCTGGTCGGTGTCCTATTCAGTGGGAATCCGCCGTTTCCCCTTATGTTGGGGTCTTTGATAATGTGGTATGGAGCGTCGACAGGTTCTCAAGACAGCCGGAATTCTCGCAACAGGTGGCGTAACTGGTCTCGCTGGATGCAGTAGTTCGGGGAACGGAGACGGTGGCGGTGAGCCGACCACGACTGAAACGCAGGAGACAGCTGGTGGGTCTGGAGACTCGAATACTGTTATGATGGTCACTGACGGGAGCGAGTATTATTTCGATCCCATTGGTCTGTTCATCGAATCCGGGGAAACTGTGACATTCGAAATCCAGAGCGGCAGTCACTCGGCAACCGCCTACAAAGAGGGAACGAGCTCAGCATCAGTTACCCGGATTCCCGAAAGCGCAGAAACGTTCAATAGCGAAACGCTGAGTGAACAGGGCGCAACGTTCGAGCACACGTTCGAGACCACGGGGACGTACGATTACTTCTGTATCCCGCACAAGACTCTGGGGATGGTCGGTCGGATCGTCGTTGGCGAACCCGGCGGTCCCGCGGAGGGGAGTATGCCGCCGGACGGAGACGTCCCCGAAAGCCAGACCATCGTTGATCAAGGCAGCGTCTCGTACAGCTCGTTCTCCGGGTAGGCGGCCGCGTATACTGCGAGCTGTGCGCTCCGGAATCGCTTGTACACCATATGGCCGACATTGACTGTGCTTCGGACCGACAGTATGGAGACATACGCTGTCGATGACACTCGCACAAGGCCCGTGGCCGACATACACGGATGCTGCCCTCGATAGTGTTCTACGAGAACGACGTGAGGTTGAGCGCGAATGTCAAGCCTTCCAACGGTTTCGCCAGCGTATCCAGACCGTCGACACACAGACTCCTCGGTTCGAACGGTCCGTTGTTGGAGTGGATCAGAACCTTACATCCGAAGAGAAGTCGGTCCGTAATACCATCGAGCCGTGGTATCATGATACTGTGATGGCGGTCGACCACTACGGCGACGTGTACGGTGATTCGTTCGAGGCGAGCCTCAGTGCCGAATTCGGGGCCGATGTGTTGCTCCTGATCTCAGAAGCGACTACGTTCTCACCGCTCATCAAACAACGGCTCCTCGAGGCCGCACAGCAGTGTATTGACAACCGCCGAGTCTTTCTGGAGAGCCTCCAGGATGAATTCACTACCCTCAAAGACGTGCAATCTACAGTTCAAGAGATTCGAGAGGCGATAGCAGAACTTGATTCTACGAAATTACAGGGGAACTCAGATATTGAACTAACCGACCGATACGAGACGCTTCATACGTTGAATGATGAATGTAAGAGTTGGATCCAGCAACGGCAGGAGGAAATCCACGCTCATCGAATCGATCGGTCGGCAGACGTGGATGCCTACACTGACCTCTGTTCATATCTCTATGAGGGTCTGGAGGTTGATTATCCGGTATTGGCGACGTTTGTCGATATCTTGGAGATCATCTCCCAATATGAGTAGTCCTCTCTTTTACCTCCTACTCTGTCTTGACGTCGTCCTATGGCTGAACAGTAGTTGCTGATTTGGCTGCGATTAGTGCTGGCAAACTCAGCGATGGAATCGAGGAACTCCGTGCACCGGGTGCACGGCTTTCAGAATCGGCGTGAGTGGGCGTCGAACATGTTAGATAATCGACTCCGGCAATGACTGTGAAAGGGTGGGCTTCCGCTCGCACCGTGTCAATACCGGCTTCCAGCAAATCTACTTTGTTAACGGTTTTGTCTATCCGGTCACAACTGTACATATGGAATTCGACTTTGTGCGCTCGGTGGCCCCCCTTGTCGTAATTGTCGCCGTCGCGGCGATTGCGCTCACGACCGTGATGACCTCCTCGACGGTCTTTATGATGGTTCTGCCCTCGATGATTATCTTCTCGGTCATCGCGTTCTTCCTGGGAATGAAACATGGCGAGTTCCGCGCCAGTGCATAATAGGCCGACCCAGTAGCCGGAATCCGCTGTGTTGCGGTCCATGCTAGCCCCCAGCTGTGTTGATTCAGATTATTTCGATGACCGGTTCGCAGTCCTAGCGACGGCTGTTTTAGCGGGGTGATGTCGAACCAACAGGAGTCCACCTGGGTTGGGTAACCCCTATCGTTCAGTTAGATCCTGTCCTGGTCGTGGTGTAGAGGGTCTCTACGTGGAGTAGCCAGCGTACTCCATAAGTTGGTTGAAAATGTCAGTATCCATGACGGACCGATAGACCACGCCGGTGAGCATCCCGCCGGGATAGAACGTGCCGTTCATCACGTGGTTGACCTTGTGGCAGTGCATCAGGTAGATGCCGGGGTCTGCATCGGCAGTAAATTCGATCGTGTGTCGTTCAGCGGGGGCGACGTTCGTGACGTCCATGTCGTGGCGGGCAGCCTCTGGAATCGTCCCGCCGTCCTTTTCGACACGCTGGAAGCGGTGGTTATGGATATGCATCGGGTGCGACATGTATCCACCGTTGACGAGGTGGATGCGAACTGAGTCGCCCTCGTCGACGATGATCGGTGAGCCTTCTTCGGGGTGCAGCGTTCGGGGTGCGCTCTTCCCGTTGACGGTGAACACGTCCGGATTGCGACTGGCCGAATTGTATGTGAAGTCCGCCTCACCGGCCCACTTCCGCGGAACCCGCGAATCCCAGTCCTTGATCGTCATGAAGTATTCGCGGTCCGCCGGTTCGTAGCCTTCGGGATCAACTCGGTAGATCCCGTACATGCCCATGTCGATATGCCGGTGGGTCTGGAAGTGGCAATGGTAGAAATGCGTTCCAGGGACGTTAGCGGGAATCTCGTAGGTGTGTGTCTCCCCTGGCGGGACCTGAATCCCGGTCGTCGTCGGGACGCCGTCGTTCTCCCACGTCTTGCGAATTCCGTGGAAGTGAATCGTGTGGGGACGTCGGCCATCGGTGTTGTCGAGTGTCACCTCCATCGCGTTACCCTCGGTCGTTCTGAGAATTGGGCCTGGGACGCTGGGGTCGTTGTCGTCGGCCTGGAACGCCCAGACGCGTGGGAATTCGACGGGCCCACCCATTGTATCGAGCGGGTGGACGGCGTGGCGGGCCTGTTGAGTCCGCATCGTCACTCCACCACCCTGCTCGTCGACGTTGACGACTGTTGGAGGGCTGGTGTAGGGGAGATTAGGCGAGTCAGTTTGTGTCTGCGTGGCCGTATCGCTCGTTGCTGCTGGCTCGTTAGCTCCGCCCGCCGAACAGCCTGCTAACGAAGCGATACCCGTCGCGCCAGTTGCCGCGAGAAACTCACGCCGGGACAGTCCGGTTCCGGGTGCGCCGAAACGTGTGGTCATGATACACTCGGCATTTTGGTTGGCCTAAACATAGGGCGACTGCGGTGTCCCAATTCACGGGACAGTGCGTGGATATGTTCGGCAAAAGGCGAATGGAGATGGCGGCTTTTTATTTATACTTGTTCGCCGTTAGGAGTCTGAAATTGAGACGACAAAGTGGTCAGATTTTTAGAGTCCGCCCGTCGCCGTCAGATAGGCCCCTGCAAACTGCACCGCGTTATACGTCCCGTGAATCACAGCCGGCACTGTGAGGTTGTCCGTATACTCGTACGCTGCTCCCAGTACTAAGGCCAGGACGAATGCGATACCGATGTACACCAGTTTGCCTTCCCCTGACAACGAGAAGAGATGGATCGATGCGAACAGAGCGCTTGCGAGGATGATTGCACGAGCCGGATGGAGACTTTCACGGAGGGTGCCCTGTACGAGGCCCCGGAACAACAGCTCTTCTCCCGGGCCGACTAACAGGAATTGAAGGGGGATCAGAAGAAGGAATACACTCGGATTTTGTCGCCCGACCTCGACGATCTGATTCTGAGCCGAGTTCAGACCGAGGGCTGTGATTACTGAGGACGCCACAAAGAGCAACCCCAGGATCGCTATACTCCCGCCAACAATCACTGCTCCATCACGCTTGTCAGGTGAACGAACTGGAACGAATCCCAATCCGAGATCACGGCCTTTGAGATAAAGGATGGCGATGCCCCCAAACGTCACTCCTTGGAGGAAGAACGTGCTCACAACCAGTCTGAGGGCTGGGCGCGACGCGAGGTCGACTCCGAACAACCCGACTACCGTCGCGACGGCAAGGATTACGATAGCCCCCGCGACGTATGATCCATACGTGAGACCAATCGCCGAGGCGACAGACCGGAAACGAGATATCGACGACATTAATCAGATGTGAGCGTAGGGCTCCACCCTACAAGCTGGCTTCGATAGGTCGATTCCGGCGCTATTCATTCCAAGACATCCCGCGGTAGTGATTTTGTTCATAGCTGACGTTCAGGTTCGACGAGGTTGGATCCAGCGAGGACTGTAATTATCACGAGCACGAACGCGATGAGTGAGAGATTCGGAATTGTAAGTCCGAGCACCGGAGCCTGCCACTGGACAACTGCACAGGGGCCAGCAAAGGTGCATGAGGCCGTCGTTGCTTGGAGTACGGAGTGATATCCCGCGATTGAAGCTCCCACCACGGATAGTGGCACGACTGTTCGCCAGATTGTGTTGTGGCTCTCGAGGGCGGCAACGCCGAGAACGACGACAAGCGGATACATGAGGATACGTTGGTACCAGCAGAGGGTACACGGAACGAGACCGAGGCCGAGACTGAACCAGAGGCTTCCCAGGGTTGCAATCGCCGCGACGCCTGCCCCGCCTGCAAGCCAGAATCGTCCGTCGGACATCCATGACTCAGTTTGATCCAGCTGCATCTTCGATCAGCTGTCTTACTCGCTCTTCGTTTCCGAGTGGATTGACCGTCATGCCATCGATGAGGAGCGTGGGTGTGGCATCGACACCGACATCGCTCGCAGCCCTGTCAGTCGCCCGCAGCGCGTCGTCATACTGATTTTCTTGGATGGCCGTGCGGACCGACGCTGTCTCGGAGACGCCTGCGGCCTGAGCAAACTCGACCAATCTCTCGGCGGTCGCCCACTGGTCGCTCTCGGGTGGTTGATTCCCGAACACGTATTCGTGAAACGCCCAGTATGAGGCTGGGTCGGTGTTCCAGACGGCTAATCCGGCCTGACCGGCTGCCGGTGCATCGGGGCCCAAAAATGGGTCGCCACCGATATATGCCAGATTGCGGAACTCGAGCGCAATTGTTCCTGGTTCCACGTAGTCCGTCACGAGTTGTGAAAGCATCTCCGTACTGAACTGGGCGCAGTACGGACACTTCCAGCTCCCGAAGTATGTGACCATGACATCGGCATCAGCAGACCCCATCGTCGCATAGCGGAAGTCTCCAGGCGAGTCGGGAATCGGGGCAGTGGTAACGGCACCCGTATCACCTCCAGCAGTCGCGCCGTCATCCGGCTCAGTGCTCGTATTGTTAGAGAGAGCGGTGGCGCCGATCACGAGACCGGCAGTGGCGGCACCACCACCGCCGAGGAGAAGCTGTCGGCGGGTTAGTCCTCCGACAGCAGCTCCAACACCTCCCTCGGAGAGCCGCTCTGAGAACGTGAGTGAATCAACGGCTGTCTCAGCCCGTTTGTAATCCACACCTGAGAGGTCGTCGGGGTGCGCGACGAGCCAGTGTCTGTAGAGCTGCTCGTCAGTCTCGTCACCGAGTTGTTCGCCACAATAATGGCAGGCGCTGTGAACGTTCCATGTGTGGTCACGCGCTGCTCCAGCTGTTTCGAATTGATCTGTACAGATCGGGCAGGTATGGGCAGTCATTCGTGATCACTACTCCAAGTGTAGATTTCATAGGCTCCGTGTTCTGCTCTCATAGTGAGCTGAATCGTCGGTATCTGTGGCATTGTGTTATACGCAAGGGGTCATCAGCGGCGGAGATATGCGACGAGGCAGGTCGTCAGGAGACAGAGGAGAATGAGAATTGCCACGCCCAGATGCGTCGTCACGATGGTCGGTTGGAGATCTTCCGTGACGGTCAATCCTCCGAGGATAACCTGTAACGGAAGGAGGACGAGAGCGGCCGTGGCCGACCATTTGACAATCGGGGTATTACGGTGTGTCACCCACGCTCCAAGGGTCGTGCCGACGATCAGAACCCCGGCCGTCATCGCCAGTCCACGGTGAGCCCACTCAGCGAAGATTTGGAGTGCAGAGTATGGCGAGTTAGCAATGATCTCGGGTTGAAGGAAGGGGACCCACGTCCCGTAGCAGGTCGGCCAATCGGGACAGGAAAGTCCAGCACCGATTGCACTGGTGTAGGCTCCAAGAAGCATCACAATATACGTCACTAGTAGCGTCAAACTGGCGATATGCCTGTACTCGACCGGAATCCTTGAAATCGCGGTTCGTATATCGTGCCTGCGGAGTCGGGCTTGAGACATAATATTGGGTAGGGACGTTGACTTGCGGTGTGACGAGTTGATGTCTTGGAGACAAAGTGTTAAGCCGGATTCCCAGCGAGTGGGACACCGCCTGCTATTCATTGAGGAGCCGTCTCATGATACTGTTAAGAAGACACACGGTTTGTAGGGAAAACCCCTATATGCCAATAGTATGATGGCTCAAGAACATACCCAGGAACGGTCAATAGATGAACGCGACCGCGAGGTGAAGTCTGCCAACGACAACATCTGTCCCGAGTGTCAGGGTCATATTACACGGACTAGCGACAGCGGTGAGGCGACCTGCGAAAGCTGTGGGTTGGTTTTTGAAGATAATCCAATCGACCACGGTCCTGAGTGGCGTGCGTTCACTTCAGAGGAACGCGATGAAAAGAGTCGGGTCGGGGCTCCGACGACGCAGCTGATGCACGATAAGGGTCTGAGTACGACTATCGGCTGGCAGGACAAGGATGCCTACGGACAGGCTGTCTCTGGTCGCAAACGTGCTCAATTACAGCGCCTCCGGACGTGGGACGAGCGGTTCCGTACGAAGGATGCTCACGAGCGGAATCTCAAGCAAGCGCTCGGGGAGATCAGCCGCATGGCGTCCGCTCTGGGACTTCCTGAATCGGTTCGGGAAACTGCAGGCGTCCTGTACCGGCGTGCTGTGGAGCAGAACCTGCTCCCCGGTCGCTCGATCGAGGGTATGTCGACGGCGTCGTTGTATGCGGCTGCTCGACAGCACGGAATGCCACGGCCGCTGACGGAGTTCGCCGATGTCAGCCGTGTCGAGAAAATCCGGATCCAGCGAGCGTACCGATATCTGTCCCGAGAACTTGGGCTGGAGATCGAGCCGGAGGATCCCATGCAATATATTCCACAATTCGCGTCATCGCTCGACGTGAGCGACGAAGCAGAACGGCGCTCTCGAGAACTGCTTGAGGTAGCTACAGATAATGCCGTCCACAGTGGAAAGAGTCCAGCCGGGTTGGCGGCTGCCGCTCTGTATGCTGCGACCCACCTCACGAACGAACAGCTCACACAGGAGACGGTGAGTGAGGTCGCCCACGTCAGTCGAGTCACGATCCGAAATCGATACCAAGAGCTTCTCGAGGTGTACGCGCAGTATGACTGACCGGATAGCCCCTGCCGGGCGAAATCCAGCTACTGAGTGGGTCATGATACGATATTTACCATGAGCGAGTTCTCAATACAGACCGAGGTCGAGATATTGGAGCTGCTCGTTGATGAGTCACCGTGCCATGTGATGGAGATCACTAACGCCGTCGATGGACACCCGATCACCATTGACCAAACGTGTGCTCACCTCCATAGTGAGGGCTGTATTGTTCCACTGGGGAGGGGTCTCTACGAGATCACAGACGCAGGCGAACAACGACTCGAAATTCAGCACGATTCATAATTGTGTCACCATGTCTCCCCTCTTTCGATGGATCGACCGTCATGACTCTGGAACCACGATCCCGACTGAGTTCGTGGGACCAATGGGATGCCTCTCCAGCAATCGGACACCATATCCCGAGGACCACGTATTATCGAATAATGGGAGATGATTCAGTGTCGTCCGAGGACACTCCGGAGGTACAGGATGTCCTTGATGCGCTGGATGATCCCGCGTGTCGGGCTATTCTCCAGGAAACTATCGAACCAATGACTGCGAACGAACTCCTCGACGCATGTGACATCCCCAAGTCGACGCTGTATCGAAAATTAGAACTCCTCAGTTCCGCTTCCCTCGTTCGAGAACAGGAGACGATCAACCCCGGAGGTGGACGGGTTACCTACTACGAGCGGTCGTTCGAGGACGTCACGATCTCTATGGACGACACAGGTACGTTTTCGGTGAGCGTCGATCGGCCGCCGAAATCTACAGACGAACGGCTTGCAGATATCTGGTCGATGATGGGGGACGAAGTATGAACGGCGTCATCACGGCGATTGCAGTCGTCAAGTTCGTAATCCTGCTTCTCGGTGGCGGGATTACCTATATTGCATTTAAAGCCTATCGACGTACGGGTGCGGATTCGCTACGTGTCCTTGGTGTCGGGTTCGGTATCATCACACTCGGGGCAATTCTAACTGGCGTGGCCAACCAGTTCTTTTCTGTCGGATTGGCCCTCGGCGTGCTCATCAACAGCCTGTTCGTCGCCCTTGGCCTCGCGGTCATCATGTACTCGCTGTATATCCAGAAATGAACCCCGTTCCGAATGTTGCCGTTCCTGATCTCCGTCGGGGTAGCTACCTAATCCTTTTCGGCGTTGTTCTGTTCGTTCTCACGCTTGTTAGCAGTGCAATGCTCGCCCCTGCGATTGGGACGGCTTCGGAGACAGACCAGACGTCCCGAACCTTGGTCGGGTCTCAGGGGGGTGGCCCAGGCTGGCACGAATACGGCAGCGTCTATCTTCTCAACGGGACGAACACTACCTGGCGTGAATCGAGTGCTGATAGCTATTTTGACGTCACACAAACGGAGAACGGAACAGTGTTAGCCGGGTTCATGGACAGCGGGTACGCTTCGTGCGGACCGTACGAGTCTCCCTGTACCCGAACGGGATTCCGAGTCATTGACCCCGGGAAAGACCTGCAGGTGGTTTCGGAGTATAGCTTCCCGGTGCGAACGAACAAGAACAGCGAAGTCCACGATGTCGAACGACTCGAATCGGGAGAATACTTGGTCACCGATATGGAGTACGAGCGTATCTTTACTGTCAAGAACGGCGAAGTCACGTGGCAGTGGAATGCGAGTTCGTTCTACGACGCCCCACAAGATCCGACGACGACCGACTGGCTGCACATCAACGACGTGGACGTCATCGGCTCTGGGCGCTATCTCGTCTCAGTACGGAATGCCAACCAGCTACTCGTTATCGAGCGCGGCGAGGGCGTCGTTGAGGTTATCAATGAGGATACGACCGATTCGAACGATGCCAATTGCCGGAAATCCGGCCAGTTGAACGACTATGACAATGATGGCGATATTCGATGCGGTGACCCCGACGTGCTCAACCACCAGCACAACCCCCAGTGGCTCGGGGATGGTGCCGTCCTCGTTGCCGACAGCGAGAACGACCGAGTCGTGGAACTGCATCGAACGGAGGGCGGTAAATGGGAGCCAGCGTGGGCTCTTGATCGGGCAGCGGGTGTCGAGCTCGATTGGCCCCGGGATGCGGATCGCCTCCCGAACGGAAACACGCTTATCACCGACACGCTCAACCGGCGACTCGTAGAGGTCGACGAATCCGGGACTGTCGTCTGGAGCGTTCGAACAGAGCGTATCCCATACGAAGCCGACCGACTGCCCTACGGTGAGTCTGTCGGAGCCCCGAAGTACACGACTAACGGAAGCAGCGTCGACAGCCCTGACGCCGGCGTGCCGGTTCTCTCACTACTGCTGGTCGGGCTTCGGGCAGTCGTTCCGTCAACGCCATTCTGGTTCCGGGAACCACAACTTGGACTGACGCTTGTCTCTACACTCCTCATTGTCGTCGGCGGAGTTGATCGTATTCGTAACTAAATTTCCTCTCGAAGCCAGTCGAGAGCTCGCTCGCGTTTCTTGATGTCGAAATATCGCATTTCGTTGGGGGCGACTGGCCAGATCGGTCGGATTGCATACCACCAGTCGAACAGGAGTTTTGCCCATCGTGTATCGCCGACTGCGGCGTACCGGTCGATATCGAACTCAGGGCCGTACCGGAGATCGGGAACCACCCCGTGGAGGTGTGTGAGAAACGCCCTGAACGTCCAGTTCGGAACTTCCTCGTACACGTGGATGTACCCGTGCTTATCGCTCTTTTCGACGAGGAGTGAGTACAGCTCTTGATAGCCTGTTCGCGTGCCCTTCCCGACGCGAATCGCAATGAGGTTCTCGTTCGTCTCGTCCAACACCTCGAACATTTGATCGGGTGCTGTGTGGGACATCGTTAGTGGGAGTGATTCGTCGTACCGACAGGGTCAGTATCGGGATCGGTACGCCCGACGAGCTCCACGGTTGCGTGGTCGATTCCTCGATTCGTGAGATAGTCGTGAACCCGTGACTGGATTCTCCGTTGCTCCTCGAGTGTGGTCGACGTATCTGTCAGTCGGACGGTTGCGACGGTGAGTTGACTACAGACTTGCCAGACGTGGAGATCCTCAATCTGGTCGACGCCATCGAGTGTCGTCAATTCATCCCGGAGTTCTTCGGACGACACCGGGCTCCGTTCCAACAGGATCGAGGTGCTTTCCCGGAGGACGTTCCCGGCCGACGCGAGCACCAGCAGCCCAATGAGTACGGCCGCCACAGGGTCTGCGATGGGGAGATCGAACACTGCGACGGCGGCGGTCGAGACGATTACCGCAACAGAGCCACCGGCGTCACCGAGCAGGTGGTAGAACGCCCCGCGCTCGTTGAGACTCATCTCACCACCCTGCAACACGTACACGGAGCCGATGTTTACCAGCAGGCCACCCGTAGCGATGATCAGCGTCAACTCGGGATTGATCGCCACTGGCTCAAGGAACCGCTGGTAGGACTCCCAGACGATGTATCCGACCATTGGAAGGAGCAAGACGCCGTTCAGGAAGGCCGCAACCGGCTCCAGTCGGTGGAGACCGTACGACCACGCCTCGCCACCCTCGAACCGTTCGGCGGTGTAGCTCGCGCCGAACGCCATCGCGTACGCCAGCATATCGAACAGCATGTGGAGTGCGTCGCTGATAAGCGCGACCGACCCGAACAGGAGTCCACCAGCCAGTTCGATGACGAATCCAAAGAAATTGACGACCGCGACGAGCGCAAGCCGACGCGTACTGCCACTTGATTTAGACGGGAGGTTGTGCTCTGCGGTCTCCTCATCAGTATGCTCGTGAAGGGTCATAAGTTCACATTAGAGGGGGTTCTATTTCGAATCTGAGGATTCCGGTTGTTCCTGGGTAGATTCCTGGGCCCCGTCTTCACTCGTCACCATCGAATCCTGCGCCGTTGATTCAGTGCTATCCGAAGAGGTAATCTCCTCATCGGCTCCCTCCGGTTCTGGTTTGGACCGCTCCGATTCTTCGGAGAGTGATGTATCTTGGGCGGAGGAGCCCGCGAAATCGAGCGGACGAAGCCAGATGAACCAAACCACAAATACGGTTGTGCCATAGCCGACGATCCACACGAGGTCAGCAACTGCAGAGAGGTTCGCCTGTTCGAAGGTGTATACCAACAAACCGGGCCCGATGAGCCCAATGAGCACAACGAGGACGGCAAACTGCGGAGACGAGAGTCCGAACGGGTATCGTTGCTGATCTGCCTCCGTATGGGATGTTGCGTTTCCCTCATTCTCTGCACCCATCTTACCCCTCCGAAGCGCTGGTTTCGGTGTCTGTCTCCGGCGTGATTCGAGAGAGTCGCATCGCGTTCCCGGTGACGGCCGTCGTCATTCCGGCATCGCCAGCGAGGACGGCGAGCCAGATCGGGACGTATCCGAACGGGACTGCGACTGCCAGCCCGGCTTTGACAGCGAGACTCGACCAGATGTTCTGTCGGATGACCCCGTTCGCATCGTGTGCGAGTTCGTAGAGGTACGGGAGCTTTGCGAGGTCATCACCCATCAAGGCGATGTCGGCGGTCTCCAATGCGGTATCAGTCCCGGCAGCCCCCATCGCCACGCCGACTGTGGCGGTGGCGAGCGCCGGTGCGTCGTTGATGCCGTCACCGACCATCGCAACGCCGTCGTACTCCTCGACGAGCTCCTCGATCGCCGTCACCTTGTCCTCGGGGAGTAATTCGGCCTGGTACTCGTCGACGCCGACCTGTTCGGCGATCGCGCGGGCAGTCCGCTCATTGTCACCCGTCAGCATCACCGTTCGGGAGACGCCGAGTTGCTTGAGTCGCGTCACTGTTCGCTTCGCTTCGGGTCGGATCTCGTCGGCGACTGCGATGACGCCTTCGAGTTCGTCTTCGGTTCCAACGAGGACAACGGTCTTCCCTTCTGCTTGGAGTTCGGGAACGGTCTCGTCGAGAAGGTCGAGGCAGTTGTTCCGGTCGCATATCTGCCGAGCTGTCTGGGTGACGACACCGCCGTCAGTGGTCGCGTGGACGTGTGATAGGTCGAATCCCAGCTCCTCGAACAGCCCCGGCTTGCCAGCGAAGTGGGGCGTCCCGTCGAGGTCGGCCCGGACGCCCTTGCCGGTGATGCTCTCGAAATCATCGATCTCGCGCTCGGCGACTCCCATGCTGCCGGCCTCAGCGACGATCGCCTCGCCGATGGGATGTTCGCTCCGTTGTTCGAGCCCGCGGGCACACCGGAGGACGTCTTCCTCCGAATTTTCGTTTAATGGAACGACGTCAGTGACGGTGAGCTCACCTTTCGTGAGCGTCCCCGTTTTGTCGAAGGCGACGACGTCGACGGCCCCCATCGCTTCGAGGTGGTTGCCGCCCTTGATCAGGACGCCGTTCTTCGCGGCGCTCGTAATTCCCGACACGACGGACACGGGTGTCGAGATGACGAACGCACACGGGCAGGCCAGTACCAGTAACGTCAACCCGTAGACGACGGCCGTGGGCCAGGTCGTGCCGAGAACGTACGGGCTTCCCACCGTCGTCAAAATGGCGAAGGCAACGACGACTGGCGTGTAGTACGTTGAGAAGCGTTCGACGAATTGCTCGCGCTCGGTCTTGTTCGACTGGGCATCCTCGACCATCTCCACGATTCGCGAGAGCGTGTTATCACCGGCTTCAGAGGTAACCTCTACCTCAAGATAGCCCTCTTCGTTGATCGTGCCGGCGTATACCTCATCTCCCATCGTCTTGTCGACGGGTACGCTTTCGCCTGTGATGGGTGCCTGATTGACGGCGCTTTCACCGTCGACGACGGTTCCGTCCATCGGGATCTTCTCCCCCGGTTTGACGACGACCACGTCGCCGACAGCGACCTCGTCGACAGGAACTGTCTCCGTGGTATCGTCCCGTTTGACGGTTGCCTCATCCGGTGAGAGGTCCATCAACTCCCGGAGCGAGTTCCGAGCGCGATCCATCGAGTACCGCTCCAGCAGCTCGGCGATACTGAACAGGAACGCGAGGGTGGCCGCCTCGAAGTAGAGCGCCTCACCGAAGGCGAGGCTCGCAACGAGTGCTCCGAGGATAGCCACCGACATCAGGAAGTCGATATCGAGGTTCAGATTCCGAGCGGAGTAGTAGCCGTTGCGGAAGATCTCCTGACCACCGGACGCGACGGCAACGAGGAACAGTACGTCGGCGACGAGCAGCTCCGTTCCGAGAAGGCTTGCAAGCTGTACATTCTGCCCGGTCAGGAAGAACTCGAAGAGCAAGCCGAGAGCGACGAATCCACCGCTGATCCACGTCTTGAGTGCTCGTGGACTCGTCCAGATGCTCTCGCGTTCCTCAGTCGGGTCCTGCCGTCCTGATTCGTCGCTCGACGTGTCTGTAACCTTGTACCCGGCACGTTCGATAGCGCCGATGATATCGGCTTCTCCAGTCCTCGAAGAATCGTACGTGACGACGACGGTTCCGGTCGTCGGCTGGGTTTCGAATGTTGTAATTCCCTCGACCCTCTCGAGAGCGTTCTCGATTTTGCCAGCACACGACGGGCAATCCATTTCCGGAACCGTGAATTTCGAGGACACTTCGCCGGTGTCCTCCACGGTGTACCCGGCCTTTTCGACCCGATTAGCAATCGCGGTGGCACTCGTTTGTTCGCCGTCGTATGAAACGGTCAGCGTCCCTTTCGTCACTTGCGGGTCGACGCTGCGGATTCCGTCCAGTTTTTCGACGCTGTTCTCTACCTTTCCTGCACAGGATGGACAATCCATCTCCGGGACCGCGAATTGTGCAACGTCCCCTTGGTCTATGGGTGGAGAAACGTCGTCGACGCCCTGTTCTGTGTGTTGGGCGTGTTCGTGATCACTGTGGTCGTGGTCATGCGTGTGACTATGCTCGTGGGACCCTTCTTCGTGTTCGTGGGCGCGATCCGGTGGCTCACCACTCCTGTTGTGGGAATCGTCGTCGGGGGAGGTCATCACTCTCCCCTAGCCACTACACATTTATTAAATCGACTGCTATAAAACACCCATTTTCTGCCAATACCTAATAAATACTTTGCCCTATATTATTAACTCGGCCGTTGTCTCATCTCAAATGCAGACCTAAGTATGGTTTGCTCGATACTCACCGTGTTTGACCTCGAGGAAGAGCGTAAAGACTCCAAACACGACGAGGCCGACGCTCACCATCATGACTGTACTTTTGCTCGTCGGACTCATCATCGTCCCACCAATTATGAGGGTGAGCAGGACCCCGAACGCGATTACCGTTTTCGTGTTATCGAATTCCATCGATAGTTTGTTACTGAAACTCAATCAGATGTTGTTTCCGACGTCTCTGCTGTCGATACCGTTGCGCGGGTCTTCCTTCGAACGAAGCCTACCCAGACAAGTGCACCAACGAGACACAGGATACCAGCGATCGCAATCGATTGACCGCGGATTGTCGTCCCGGTCTGGTTCTGTGTGATCAGCAAGATACCGATGCCGAAGAGGACGAATCCTTGAACACCTGCTGCTTTCGCTGGTTCAGTAATATACTCCGCCTCTGTGAGAATGCCAGCAACAGATCCGACGAACAACAACAGTCCCGCAACAGAGACAGGACGAAGGCCGAGAACGACACCGACCTCCGAGAGAGCAAATCCAATAGCGACAAAGAGTGGCCATGGACTCGCTCCCGTGAAGGTTGAATCCGTGTCTTCGGAATCGCTCATTATCTCGAGTTGAGCTTCACGATATAATAAATCGGCTGTTATTGATACCCCTATAGTTAATAGAAAATGGCTGTAATTCAGCCGTTAGTTAATATTGGTGCGGTATAACCTCACAGTCTGAAGCTGGTAATACTGCTTAGTCCCGATTCTCCGCGCTATCCCATCTTACGGTCAAATGGTTTTATAGAGACGCTCTGCCTACTCTTTTTTATGTGCATCTACTGCGACGCCTACGAAGAAGAGCGAGAAACGGAGAGTCAGTCTCCAGTCGAAGACAACCACTCTGAACAAAAGACTACTTCCACGCTGTCAAAGGGAGCGTTTGGACAACTTCGTTCTTCGCTAGCAGATCTGTTGTAACCGACCATTCTGGCCATTGATGACGCCACGTAGGTCGATACGCGAGCGGAGAAGTTCGAACGTCGAACCAGAACGGTTTCAACGCTGACTGGCCTACGGCCGAATAACAGCTTTCGAGAGTATGTCATACGAAGGCACTACGGTTCCACGGCGTGACTCACCTGCAGGGGAGTGTGATTACTGTGGGCATCCGTTCCCGACGACCGACCGCCTCGTCCTCCACAAAGGCTTAGAACATCCCCAAGAGCTGGATGACGACGAGGAGGACGCATTCCTCTCTGCCCGAGCAGACGAAGAAGACGAGTTGCGTACACTCCGTCTGAAAGCGCTTGGAGCCCTCGTGCTCCTGTACTTCGGTCTTCTATTCATGTATGCTATCTTTGCCTGACTCAGATACGAACACCGGGGCAAGCGAAGAGGTACACATAGAGTCAGGTCCAGGGTCGAGGCTTCGTCATTGGGTCGTCTCGAACACGAAGCTCAGACTCTTCGTACAGTTTGTACTCTGGGTCTCGATACTGACGCTGTTTACCGAAACAGTCGCTGCCGGTAACGGGATGACGCTCTCGAAGCAGCCTCGGGATACCCTTGCCGTTCCCCGATGGCTGTATCTTGCCACTGGCGGCGCCACGATCGGCGCCTCTGCCCTACTTGCGAGCTTCGTTACTGATCGAGCCTTTATCCGCTATCTCCACAACTGGTCACTCCCCGGTCCGACGGTCGACGACTGGTGGACACCGATTCGATGGATCGGACGTAGTTTTGGGATTGTCGTCCTTGGACTGGCAGTGTATCTCGGACTGACCGGACCGCAGCTCCCGACAGCAAGCTTCACCATTCTCGTCACATTTGTCGTCGTTCGAGCGGGCTTGCCGATGCTTACGTATCTTGGAGGGAACGTTTGGCCAGCACTGAACCCCTGGCGAGGGATCGTCTCGCTTCTCCCAGCTGGACACAGAACGTATCCAAGAGAATTAGCCCGATGGCCAGCTGTCGGTGGCCTATTACTCCTTGTGTGGATTGAGGTGATTTTCCCTGTCAGCACGATTCCGTCAATTCTTTCGCTTGCGATCCTCGGCTACAGTGCCGTCACAATCGCAGGCGCAGTACTCTTCGGTCCTGACGCGTGGTTCGAGAACGCAGATCCGTTATCCGTCCTGTTCCGATTTTTCGGGGCTGTCGCCCCTGTAAAACGGCGGGACGGGAAGCTCACTGTAAAACTGCCCGGTAGCGACCTGACTGACTCAGACTTAATCACGGACACCTCCGATGTTGCGTTCGTCATTGCGCTGATTTGGGAGCTCACGTACAGCGGCTTCATCACGACGCAGACGGGCGCAGCAACTACCGAGGCACTCGTCAGCCTCTCCAATATTGGAGTGGGAGCCGTACAGATTCGTGCGATCCTCATCTACACACTCCTTTTCGTCAGTGGCTACGTCGTTTTCTTCGCCGCGTATTGGTATGCGGGCGTACTCTCTCGGCGACGGACCGGGACATACATCACAGCGAAACGTATCGCCTTTCGGTTTGCACCCTCGCTATTGGCCATCGCAGCGGGATATCACCTCGCCCACTACACCGGACTGGCTGTATCCCTCAGTCCGGCTCTAGGCATGGCAATTCTCTCTCCACTGTCGCCCCCAGCGAATCCCCTGACATTGTCTCCACCTGGGTGGTTCGAGGGTTTGAGTATCGCCTACGTGCTCATCGGGCATCTCCTCGCTATCTGGGCAGCGCACGCGACCGCCTACGAACTCTTCTCGAGTCGTCTCGTCGCAATCCGGAGCCAGTACCCGTTCATCGGTGTGATGATCGGGTACACCGTTATTAGCCTCTGGATTCTCTCACTTCCAGGAGCGACGCCCCCATATCTACCCTGATTCTGGTGGTTTCGAGAGAACAACGGATCGCACACTAAGGTCAGAACTCAACCAGAAAGATCACTCGGCAGTGAACTCAATCGGGTCCATGTCGAGAAACGCGGTTTCGTAGCCGTCGTGGCGCGCCAGTTGGGGTGGTGTCTCTACAGTGATTCTGACCGTATCGCCAGTCTTGAGTTCATCAATACCCATCCCATAGAAACTCCCGAGGTCAGGATCAAGGGACGCTTGGAGTGTCCCTTGTGTGATTGTATCCCCTCCACGGTCGAGTGTTGCTGAAAGAGCCATCCTCGGGAGCATCACGCGATTGTAGGGTGTGCGTGGAGAAACGATTAGGAAGGGTCCTTCAGTATCACTAAACCGATGGTCACCGTCAACGAGAGCAACCAGCATCGTTGCGTCACCGGATTGCCCTTCGTGGAGTAGTCGACCGGGAAGCTCGGATTTTGTCGGCACGACCGGTTCAGGAATCATTTCCATATCCATTAGATCGACTGTCCCACGGGTGCCTGCTTTGTCCCCTAACCGGCGAATCTCCAAATTGTACGTCTCATCCGTATCGAACGTGAACTGCATCGTGGCAGACTGTCCCTCTGTAAATCGCCCGTTGAATGGACTCGTACGAGCTGTCTGCAACGGGCCAACCTGGAGCGTCACATCGTACTGTCCTTCCCCCGGGAGAGCGATATTGTCGCCGTAGTGGAACCCCATATTCGGCGAGATCATCGGCCAGAGGTTGGTCGAGGACACTCGACCGTCGCTGTTACTGATTTCGACAGAGACGTCGACCGGGAGGATCGTCTCCGTCTCGGTGTCCCAGACACTCGCCATCAGATGCACCGAATCATCCGACTGAACGACGACTTTCGTCTTTCGTGAGCCAGTGAGGTTCCAGAAACGGTGCGGGAAGGAGTGCATCAGTGCAAATCCGAGACTGCCTGCCGTCGTCGTTCCGTACATTCCCATCCCTTCGATGATTGCCGGATAGTAGACCGCGTCAGGTCGATCCTCCACGATCGGTGGATCACGCCATGCAGACTGCGTCTCGAATCCGAGCCGCCCCAGGCAACCAGACAGTACCAGGCCCCCCGAGAGAGCAGTCCCCTGTTTGAGAAACGTTCTCCGATTCATGTTCTCCTCTGAGATACTATGTTTGGTAGATTCATTGAGTCGACCTCGCTGTCGTCAACCGGGGGTTTCTGTAACTGCCAGCCTCGGCCATTCTGTGACTGTCTACGCTAAGCGAACGACGAATCCGGTGAGTACCAGGAGTGAGACAACGCCAAGTAACGTCGCCAGTAGGAGGTGCTTCTCTTCCATAGATTTGGCTTCGGTTGGAATTCTAAAGACACCTTTGGAACTACAACGTCACCTGCACATCTGGCATATCAACGAAGGCTGTCTCGTATCCTTCATGGCGAGCTGTTTGTGGGGGCGAATCGACCGTGATCGTCAGCTCATCTCCCGTCTGTACATCTGCGACCGTCGCTCCGTAGTGATAGCGGAGCTCTGGATCGATGGTTGCCTGTAGAATTCCGTCGAACACTGACATCCCGTCACGGTGCAGTGTTCCCGAAAGCGACATCATCGGCAGCATCGTTCGATTGTAGGGTGTGCGCGGAGAAACAGCGAGATACCTCTGCTCCTCGTCCCCACCGAAACGTGACGCGTCTTCGAGGATCGTAACCACGAACTTCGCGTCCCCACTCGTCCCCGAGCCACGAACGTCCCCCGGGAGCGCGTCCGGTGTCGGCACTTGCGAACTCGGTAACATCTCCATGTCCATCAGGTCGACAGCACCCTTCGTGCCTTCTCTGTCGTCGGGAATGTCCGTATACGAGATCTCGTTGAGCGTCGATTCGCTGAATTCGAACTCGAACGTGAACGAGGCGTTCCCCTGATTCTCGGCCAGCGACCCCGTCCGTCGCGTCGACGGCCCGCCGATGCTGACCTCGACAGTGTATGTGCCGTCGCCCTGGAGCTGTGCGTTATCGCCGAAGTGAAACCCCATCGGCTGGGAGAGCATCGGCCACGGTGCGAACTGGTCGACCTGCTCGCCGTCCTGTGTAATCGTGAGCTGTGGATTGATATCGGGTGGGATGATCCCCGTCTGTGTCTCCCAAACGACCGGCATCAGGTGAATCGAATCTTCGGATTGAATCTCGACCTTCGTGATCCCATTCGGCTTCATCAGCCAGAACCGGTGCGCATACGAGTACGTGAGCGCACAACTGTACCCGCCCTGTTCCTTCATTCCGGGCATTTTCATGCCCTCGTAGTGGGTCGGATAGTAGACTGCGTCCGGGCGGTTCTCGGGGAGCGGTGGTGCCCGCGCTGACCGCGTCTCAAACAGGCCGGTACACCCCGCGAGCCCCACGAGTGACGTGCCCCCGACCGCCCGAAGCACGTCACGACGATTCATGCGTCACCTCCTGTGCGTTCTCGACCGGTCGCGCAGGCGGCAGCGAACGCAACGACCGTGGGGGGACGAGGAAATTACCGCGACGCTCCGTTCGGATGTACTGCAGGATGCCGTTGTTGTTTCGCTGACCGACGGCCGACTGCTCGGTGACGTCAGTGCCATTCATCGCTTCTCTCGTGTCGACGAAGTCGGTGATCCGTCGCTGGAGCGCAAGGAAGTGGAGGCTGGCGGTTTCACCGTCGGTAGAATCGAAGTCGCGCCGAAGGATGAGAGGCGAGTCATCGTCATCGCGAGCGCGGGCGGATTTCTGGGAGTGACCGACGACGCCCATCTCGCGGGCCGTCTCATCCGTTGGCTGACAGTCGTCGATTTTGCTGCTGGTTCCGAGATTGTCTCCAGCGCCCTCGATTACGTCGTTCTCGGCGTGGTACGGACAGAACATCTTCGCCTCACGCTGCCAGCGATCGTCCTGATTGTACCACTGATTGAGATTGAGCTGGAGCTTGGAGATGTGCTGGGTCGTTCCACCGGCGAACGGCCCCGACTGGATTGTCACGCGATCTTCACTGGCCTGGTTCTTTTTGAATCCCGATTTGAATCCCATAAACAGCGGCGCGTCCTCTGGGACCTTATCTGCCGGAACACCCTCTGCATCGTCAGCATTCTCCGCCGGCAACCCGTCCCCAATAAAGCCCGTCCGCCGGTCGGCGATTGAGAAAACATCGGTCAGTGTAGCGTCAGGCTGATCGACACCGTTGAGGGTTGATTTGTTCCCTTTGAGGGCTTCTTCGGCACCGAGCACCACCTGTGCCGTGTTACTCGCGAGATGGACGACTGCATCGGGCGTATCGAACTCGGGATCCTCAAACGGCGCAAGTGCTTCTGGATCAGGGAGGTCAACGTCTTCGGGAAGCGATTCGTCGAATCGGTCGAAGTATGCCGGAGAATAACTCACCGTGAGCAATAACCCGCCCCCGCTTCGCTCGTAGGCGTGTTCGATCCCACGGAGAGCTGTTTCAACTTGGTCACGGTCGTCTTCGTTCGGGGGCCCGTCTCGTCGGTAATTTAGATAGAGGAGCACACGATGGCTCGGAGCGACGACGTTCCCGTGGTCGTCCCGTGGGAGGGCCTCATTCCAAGCGTGCTGACGTTGTGGATACGACGAGAGATCATCCGGCCCTGTTGGGACGTCAACATCTTCACGGCCTAAACAGGCACTGAATGCCGCTGCGCCTCCGATAGCGACGGCCGACTTGAGGAATTCTCTGCGAGGGATACCTCTCTCATCAGTCATTGACGACAGTTAGGAAGCCAACGGAAAAGGCGGTTCTGGTAGAGTTCTTGAATCCCCGCTCAAGGTCGGTAGTAGACTATCTGGTGATGAGCTTCTTCACCAAGTTCCACCCGATAAATCGGGGGGCCCGCTTGCGGTATTGCTCGTATTCCTGGCCATACTGCTCTCGCAGCCACGGTTCTTCGGCAAACGGGAACAGTGCGTACACGAGGATGGTCAAGATGCCGTGTACAGCCAGTTTCCGGGAGTTCACTGCAATGATCGCGCCGACGATGAACGTAATGAATCCCACGCTCTGAGGGTTGCGCGTGTACTGGTAGATACCGTTCGTCCGAAGTTCCCCTTCTCTTCCACTGCTTTCCATCCACCCAAGTTCGAAGAGTGCTGAGAGGGCAAATCCCATCCCGAGTGCGGCGATACCGCTACCCGTGAGTTTGCTCCAACGTTCGGTGAAAATGAAGGAGTCCCGATCGAGCGCGCCCAGCACGGGAAACCCAGCGAACACGACGGAGAGCGCTGACCAATTGAACCACCACCGCCAAGAGCTGTCACCGATGGGCCACACTCGACGGTCAGGATGAACCGCACTGATGGCGTACCCGAGAATCAGCGTGACATCCGCGACGACCGCCGTCAGGAGCGCACGATCTGAGAACGAGGACATACGTGTATGTCGTGATAGTGAAGGACAAAAAAGTGAGACAATCTTGGGTTCGCATCTGGGTACTGCTCCCTCTGAAGAGGTTTGGAACCACCAACCACTCTCTACAATTCTAACATCCGGAGTAACTCGAATCGACGTTCTCAGGTAACTGCGTTTCAAATTCAGCCCACATGGCGGGATTTGTCCCACTCCATAGCGGGTTTACCGGTTCGCAGTCCCTTCCGTTGCTCGTGGTGATCACCGCCGCGGCTGCGGGTACAGCGGTACTTCTGGGACTTGCGATCGGCGCGTTCGTTCAACGCCAATCCCGTCCATATCTGTTAATCGTCGCTGCATTGGCTGCCCTTCTTGGACGCTCTGCGGTTGCGGGGATCTCCATCGTAGGCCTGTTTTCACAAGCCGAGCATCACCTCCTCGAACACGGGCTTGATGTCATTCTTGTAGCGCTCGTTATTGCTGCAGTCTATCACTCCCGAACCATTTCGAACGAGACCAACTTCGATACATGACACACCAACGTGACCGAATTCACGAGTATATTGCCACCCACCCTGGAGAACACTTCAACGCGCTCACGCGGAGACTCGACCTCGCACCAGGACAGGTACAGTACCATCTCAGGAAACTCCAGAATCAAGAGAGAGTGGTCAACCTACCTCTCTATGGCCGGACCCACTATTACACACCGGAATATGATGCGTGGGAGCGGGGAGCAATCGCTGTCCTTCGCCGGGAAACAGCACGCGACATCTTATTCTGTGTTCTCGAACAGGGAACATCCAGCCCGAACGCTGTCACAGAGTCCCTCGGGATTGCTCGGGGAACCCTTGAGTGGCACTTGGATCATTTGACGGAACAGAATCTCATCGAGAAACACCGAGATGTCAATAATCACGTGACGCTGGTCGCAGCCGAGCGGACTGAGACCGCTCGCCTCCTCGAAGAGATCTCCCCCTCGCTGTCC
The DNA here is from genome assembly GCF_050510935.1 of Halosubterraneus shenae. Lineage (NCBI taxonomy): Archaea > Methanobacteriati > Methanobacteriota > Halobacteria > Halobacteriales > Haloferacaceae > Halosubterraneus > Halosubterraneus shenae. Next base: position 118,917 of record NZ_JBNLVO010000006.1, read on the forward strand.
GATCGGATGATCGACCGGTTCACCCGCCTCGTCGATAACCTATTGGCGGATGGATCGTAACGAGCCCTCGGATGTATTTCGTTGAAACGAGAACTTGATTGTTCGATTACTGCACCCACTTGGATAGAACGCTATGCAGTCCCTGAGTCCACGGTTCCCAGATACTGGGTTTCCCACTCACGACGTGCCTCTATTTCACGCTGACCGCGCTGTGTAACTGTGTATACGTTCGTCCGCCTGTCGAGTTCACCCTTCTCGAGCAGTCCTTTGTCGACGAGGTCGTCGAGATTCGGATAGAGGCGCCCGTGGTTGATCTCCTGTTCGTAGTAGTCGTCGAGTTCGTCTTTGATTGCGAGCCCGTGTGGTTCCTTGAGCCCGGCCGTTACATACAAGATGTCCCGCTGGAACCCAGTTAGATCGTGCATCCGTCTGTTCTCTATTTTGAGGGGTGGCATATGTTCTCTCTGGTACCCCGAGGCGATTTTGGCTTGACTGGGTCGGGATATCGCGTGAAAACTTCGAACCTTTATATAGTGGACAGGTGAATTCCGCGATGGAATGTCTGACCTAATCGTCAAAGCAGCCGTGAAGGACGCACTCTCGGACAACAACGTCTCGGCAGATTTCTACGACACGCTCAACGAGGAGGTCGCCGAACTGCTCGACGACGCCGCAGAGCGTGCCGAGTCCAACGACCGGAAGACGGTCCAGCCCCGCGACCTGTAGGCCTGCGTAACGCAGCCAAGCCCGTCACTCGAACGTAGCTTTTTGAGGTTCCTGTACAGAAGTTAGGAAACGAAGATGGCGGACGCACCGGATACTGAACGGCAGGCGGTCGAGCCTGAGGCAGGAGACGTCCTCAGCGTGTCACAGCTGAACGACCGAATCGCCTCGGTCGTCGAGGATGCGCCTGCCCTCGACGGTGTCCGCTGTATTGGCGAAGTCACGGATCTCCATCAGAACAGTACAGCGCTCTACTTCACGCTTACCGATGGCGACGCCGAGCTCCCCTGTATGATCTGGGCAAACCGCTATCGGAAGATGGACGCCGAGCTCGAGGACGGGACTGAGGTCATCCTGGAAGGCGATATCGACTACTGGACTGAAGGCGGGAAAATCGACCTCAAGCCGTGGGAAGTGATCGTCGTCGGCGACGGCGACCAAGCGGCCGCGGTCGAGCGACTGCGCAGCGAGCTCGAAGAGCGTGGCTGGTTCGACGACGAGCAGAAACAGCGCCCGCCAGCGTTTCCGGAACGGGTCGGTGTTGTGACCTCACTCCGAGGGGATGCTCGGTACGACATCCAGAGCGCGATCCACGAGCAAGACCCTACAGTCGACATCCTGGTGAAGGATGCGACCGTCCAAGGGTCAGAGGCACCGACGTCTATCGCGAACGGGATTCACCATCTGGACCGCTCCGAGGACGTCGATTCAATTATCGTCGGCCGCGGCGGTGGGAGCGATTCGAACCTTCAGGCGTTCAACACCGAGCGGGTCGCGGAAGCGATCTTCACCGCGAACACCCCGATCGTCACGGCAATTGGCCATACTGACGACCGGCTAATCGCGGATCGGGTAGCGGATATGGCCGCGATCACACCGACAGCGGCCGGCGAGTACATCGCGAAGTCTCGGAATGACTTCCTGGCTAGCGACATTGGCCCGCTTGAGCAACAGCTTGAGGCCGCGTACGAGACCTTTGAACAGGAGCACGAACACGAACAGGAACTGGCCGAGGCAGTCGAAGAGGCGACCGCGCCTGAGGGCCTGTCGCCAGTTTACTACAAGGTTGCAATTGTCGTGCTCCTAGTGCTGTTGCTGCTCATTACTGCACTCTGGCTGGGGGTGATCTAATCGATGGCAAAAGACACGGACATCAGGAGTCGGATGAACCGAATCGAAGAGATTATCGACCAACTCGACGCGGATGAGGTGTCACTTGATGAAGGGAGTGAGCTGTACGAGGAAGGGCAGGAGTTACTAACTGAAATCCGCGAGCGACTCCACGAAGGCCAGGGCGAGGTCATCGAGATCAAATGAGGAACGGCAGCGGTATCGACTGTCTCTCCGCGTTAACCAACAGCCTGCCGTTGTTCACGAGCTTGTTGGTTAAGGTCGCTAGCCACGGTTACCCTTCAGGCTTATCTGCGATGTCCTCCCATTTCGAACCGTTCGACGGTAGTTCCAATGTTCCATGAGACGGTTCTGATATTCGGCGTCTACCTACTCGCGTGTGGTGTAGCGTGGATCCTCCATGAGTCCGCACACTACGCCGTCCACAGGCTCTATGCGGAATCAGTCTCGTTCGGTGTCAATCGACGTGGCCCATACGTTGACGCCGTTTACGCCCCGTCTGCTCCGACGGTCGCTATCCGACTCGGTTCGATCGCGCCGACTCTCCTCTATACCCCTATTGTCGTACTCGGAATTGGAGCCTATCTCTCGTCGAATCCGGTTCCACAGTTGGATCCAGTCGGGTGGTCGCTTGTCGCCGTTCCTCTCGTGATTTTGACTTTTCCGACTGGTGCTGATATCCAAGCGTGTCTCAACGCCTCAGAATAGCGTTTCTTAACGTGTATTCGGTCGGCGTCAGACAAACACTTCATTAGTTACATAGTCAGATTTTAAGAAAGTCATTGGCCGTCAGTATTTAGTAGATAAGACGCAAGTATGTGCAAATGTATCATGGCACAAGCCAGTCCCCGCAGTACCCCCCGTGAAACTGATACGGACGAGCGGTCCTCCGTGTCAGTTGAAGCGTGGTTGGAGGCGGTCAGTAGAGAACTGGATCCCGCCGAGTGTGAGGACCTCTCCGAACTCGGCATCTACTCGATCCACGAACACAGCAGCGCCCGCACGATCACCCTTCCTGAGGATGCGGACGAGTTCGAGGACGCGACGACGGTAAAGCAGTACTATTTCGAGGGCGAGGATTGCCCGCTTCTCATCGTTGCTCCGCTGCAGGTCTAAGTCGCCCTGTGGGTCGCAGATCAGCAGTCGGTGTCATCTTCTTTGTGGTCGGAATAGAACTGGATGAGGTACTGGAATCGGCCTGTATCACTCGTGAATGAGTCGAGTTCTTCCTGTAACCACTCGTATTTGTCCTGCGGGATTCGCATATTGATTCGGGCCACATCGTCGCTAACATCCGAGTCGGAGTTGCTGGCGCTGGTTGCTGTGTCCGCGTCTGACATTAGTTCGACCCAGGCTATGCGGTCGCATATATCCCAGTAGAATGAGAACTTCTCTAGAGAACTTGGAGAACTTTGAAGATCTACAAATTCATTCAAATTTTCTGACCTCTTTTGGTCGTGCTATCCTTTCCCACAAACGATGTGTGCTAAGGTCCCCTCCGGCGAGACGCCGGCCAGTACTGAGGAATCGACGTCCGTCATTCGGATCATCCACAGGTCCATCGGCCCGATTCTGCTGGCGCTCCTCCCGCTGATCCTGTTCGTGGGGACGGCGGCCGCACAGTCGGATCCGGGGAGCGCATTCTGCGACTCGAACATGGCCGACACCATCCAGAACATCTTCACCATCATCCAGTTCGGTGGGCCGCTCATCGGCGGCGTCCTCGCGCTCGGCGCGACGGTGGCGATCCCGTTCACCCGTCGCTCGGACTGGAAGAAGGAGATGAAATCTGTCCGGAATCAGGGCCTGCTCTGGGGCGTGATCGTCGCCCCCCTCGGGACGGAGATCGTCCAGTTCATCCTGAACAACATCGTGGTCGGTGGCACGAGTTGTGGATTCTAACCACGCACCAGGATTCGCACTCGTCATGTCCGCCGTCCTCGTCGCATCGACAGCCGCCGTTCCAGTGGGCGCCCATCCCCCGAATAGTACTGACCACGGCGTTCCGGAGGAGACCTTTCACAAACTGTGGTCGGGGGATCAAGACGGTGCGACCGACGGTGCGAATCTGAGTAACGGGTCGGCGGTCGAGCAGCTTGGCGAGGGGACCGATGTCCCGTTCGATTCGCCCCCGCGTGCAGTTGAGCGATGGAACCGTGGCGACCACTCGGAGTTCCCGGCGACCAACAGCTCCGTGTCGATCCATCCACCAGATGCGGACCTCACCAGCGACCAGTTCATCAAGGAAGCCTATACTGAGGTGTTCGCCGTTCAGCCGTCCACCCGAGCGCGCCTCTCGTCGTCTAGACAGCCGCTTTACGTCGCTCCAGACGGGACGCTCCGCGGGACCGTCGATTACCGGGTGGCGGTGCCGCCTGACGACACCTCCGGCGATCGACGTGTCTACTGGAGTCTGGAGAGCCATCAGGTTGAGGAGACGAGACTCCTCGTCGACGGCGACGAGGAGACGACGGCTGGTGGTTCCCACACGCCGGCACTGTCGTACTCCTTGGATGGATACGCCGGCGAGGACCACCAGCTCACGCTCCAGGCGAATATCTCGGTCCGACTTCGGAAGGAGGTCGAAGTTTGTACCGCTCACAACGACGAAGGCGATTGTACCAACTGGGAGAGTTCCGTTTCATACCCGACCGAGACCGTCACGGTAACCGATTCCATCGAGGTCACGAAGTATGACCTCGCGGTATCAGGGTTCATCGCGGAGTATCCGAACGGTGATCTCGGCCTCGTCGTTTACAAGAACCAGCCGTGGCTCGGCTACCAGTTGCCCAACGGTGATGTCCGAGGTGTCTGGCGGTTCTACTCAGCCCGAGACAAGGACTGGGATACGCTGGTCTACAGCTCGGACGACGGACAGCGGACCGCCCACTCACCGCTCCATCCACTCCAGGTGAACGCGTACCCCATCGAGACGGGGCCGACGCCGTCGCCCCGCCGGAACGTGACGATACTGGATGTGTACGGGACGTCGACGTCGCCGCCGACGCTCCCGTCGAACGTTCACCTGGATGTTCTCACGGAGTCGTACACGGCCAGCTACGGCATCGCGACGCGGGCCACGACCGACGAACAGCCCGAGACTGTCCGTGCGTGGGGGCTCGTCAGAGGGGTTGAGGCAGAACGGCCCGCCGATGAGTTCGCTCGAATCCAGATCGACGAGAGCAACCTCTCTCTGGAGGTGGTGAACCAGACCGAAGATACGGTCACCGTCCGGGTGACCCTCCAGAACGCGAACACCGGCGCACCAATCAATACCGACGAACGGGACGGCTACGTCGTCGTCAACGGGCAGCGGGTGAACACGACCGGGAACGGAACCGTCACGACGACGATTGAACGTTCCCCTGGCGGTGTGTCGGCCCGATACGAACCCGGCCACTGGTGGCTCAATCCTCCCGGCTATACCGGCGACTCGGATACTGTCCTGCTGCAAGGCTCAGTGCTCCAGTTGGTGTCGACGCTGTTCCGGATCGGCGTTCCCGTCTCGCTGTTCCTCCTTGCAGTGTTCTTCATCGATCGGATTACAGGGTGGCGTATCTGGCCCCCGTGGAGGTCACTATAATGATCAGAGAACATTCAGAATCCCATGACCGGAATTCGGAACGGTGGATTAGTCGACGCCGTCTTTTGGCTTCGTCTGGAACAGCCCTGCTTGCAGGAGTAGCAGGGTGTTCCGGAACCGATGGTCCCGGCAACCAGACTGAATCCCCAACAGGTTCGTCCTCTACGTCGCCGTCTACAGATTCGGTATTTGAGGAAATCAGCTTCGCGGGACCCAACCTTGTGGTGACGCTGGCTGATGATCACGATGTCGACCAACTCAATCTGATTGGTCCAGATGGTACTACGTTCGAACAGTCAACCGTTGCACAGGGAGCTACAAGAGTCGAAATACAGATTGTCTTCAAGACTGGTGGGACGTACTCTGCCGGCGAGTACGAGTTAGTCGCCGTTTCGGGCGAGACATCTGAGTCGATGTCCCTGGAGCTTCGGCCCGATATCCAGATCGTCGATGTCGAACCGGAGTTCGATGAAGATGATGGCTACAGTAGCGGTCGGCTCTTTGTGACGGTCGAGAACGTCGGTACTGGTCCCTCTTGGGTGTATAATATTGGCTTCCGGAATGCGCCGTATCGGAACGCACCTGAGGTAATCGAAGGAGACGGCGTTGCTGATACCACGTTCGAGCGTCCGGAGGCGAGCGAAGAATTCCTCAGCCCCGGTACTGAACGGGAATTCCTGAAACAACGGGGTGTTCTCGTCATCGATGACAACGACGATGTCTCATGTGAGAGTGATACTGCAGAATTAACCGTTGTTGTTCAGACCCCACACGGAGATATTGAGCAACCGATTCGGGCGGAACTGTCCGGTGGATACCACATCGACGATCAAGGCGCAATCCAACACCCGTGTAAAGACGTCCAGATTGAACTACTGGACGGGGGTGGAGACAATGCGTAGTCCCGTCCGATTCCTAGTTCGCTCTATCTTCGTCTTTTTCGGGCTACTGACTACGGGCACTGCTCCGGTTTTAGCTCAAAGTGACGGAGGCAGCGATGGAGGTGCTCTTGGAGACATTATCATCAGCGCTATCCAAGAACTCCTTGAGATACTCTTCAGCCCTATAGAGACCGTCATAGAGAATCACGGTGATGCAGTCTTGCGGACAGTGGTGGGTACTCCCCATCCAGATTCGGTGTTCAATCAGCCGACGAACGCAGCGTGGCCCGGAATTTATGACTACTACTGGGAGATGATTATCCCGCTTTCGCTATCGCTGTACGGCCTCTCGATTGGAATCGTCATTTTCCTTGAATCGACGAGCCACTTGTTCAACGGATACCATCGCTCGAAGCTCAAGAAACGCGCCTTCGCTGGACTGCTCGGTATCTTGTCGTGGTGGTGGATCTCAGCGCTATCGTTGCGGTTTATGGATGCATTGGCTGGGTTCCTCGTCCCCTCGGTGTCAGAAATCTCGCTATTCCAGACGCTGTCGTTCACTGGGATGGGCGTGCTCGGCACGGTCGTCGCTCTCTCAACGAATTTGCTCCTATTCGTGTTGATCGGCCTGATTTACCTAGCGAGACAACTGGCACTCTACCTATTTGTGTTCCTGATGCCACTACTCATTGTATTCTGGATCCCTGGCGTCGGGCCGTTCGCCCTAGTCTCGAAATTCATGAAGAAGTTGGCCGGGTTCTACGTCCCTTTCCTGTTTATGACGGTTCCAGTTGCTCTCCTGTTCCGTCTCGGGGACATCTTGGGGACGAGCTTCGGCCCCTCAGCCGGTGAGTTCGGGGCTTGGTTGACGGCACTCGTTATCCCGCTTCTCGCCGTTGCCTCTCCGTTTGTTTTGTTCTGGCAGGCCGGGGCGTTGTTCTTCATCGCCGACAGGGCGGCCAGGCATATGTCTGCTGAGAAGGCCCGTAGTCGGTTGTCTAGAGGGCGTGAACAAGTCCAATCGGCCAAACAGGGTGGGAGAAACTTCGTTCGAGGAGTGCGCGATGAGCCCGCAGTCAAGAGCGGTGGCCAATACGTCTTGAACTCTGGTGATTCGAGAGCCCACTCTACCGGCCAACGACTCAATACGACTGGCTCTCGCCTCCGTGAAGCGATCACCGACGGCAGCGGTGGAGGGGGAGGAAACAGCGGAGGCGGAAACCTCGGCGGCGGAAATGATGATTCTACGGCCGGCTCCACCACCAGCGAGGATAGTAGTGGGAACGACGGAGGCGAGGAATTCGATCGAGACGATGCGTTCCGGGACCCCCAGACTCGGAACCGGAATCCAGATTCAGCAGATGACCCGCCACGCTATATCCACTAACAACCCATGAGCTCCGCAACTGACCCCGCGAAACGAATTCCGAAGTCACTCGGTACCGACACCCAGTTCCTCGGGAAGTACTCGCTGACGGACCTCGCCGTCGCCGGTCTTCCCGGTGTACTGGTAGTCCTGGTGACGCAGGTCGTTATCCCACCGTCACTCACCGTTCGTGGCATTCCGGTGTCCGCCCTCACGATCCCCCTCGCAGCGATTGCGATCGCCTTCGGTGGGCTGTTCGTCTACCTCACGCCCGGCTACACCAACAGTCTCGACTGGCTCGGTCTGTTCGTGAACTTCCACCGCAGCGAGACGGAGATCGCCCACGAGGAGGCGAAGGAGTACACTCACGTCGAGCGCGTCTACCCGCGACAAGACGCCATCGAGCGGACGGACCGGGCTCTTGTCGGAGCCGTTCAGGTGTCGCCACCGACGATGGCGCTCGCGACCGACGAGGAGTGGGCCCAGAAGGCGGAGGCCTTCCAGGACTTCGTCAATACGACCGTCGAGTTCCCGATCCAGATTTACTCGACGACGCAGGCGTTCCCCGCCGACGAGTACGTCGGGCGGTACGAAGACCGGTTGAGCGACCCGGACGTCAAATCGAACGAGAAACTCCAGGCGCTCATCGAACACTACGTCGACTGGTACGACCGGGAGCTGGCGCAGCGTCAGATGACCATTCGCGACCACTACGTCCTGATTCCGGTACGACCTGAGGAGGTCCGATACGAACGGGCCAGCCTCCTCGAAAAGCTCGCTAGGATCCCCGTACTGGGCATCCTCATCCAGATTGTCACGGCGCCGCCGGAGGAGGAAGAGCGAGCCGCGATGCTCGAGGAACTGGACGAGCGGCGCCGGCGGGTCGAGCGCGGCCTCCGCGGCATCGAGGGGTGTGACACGCGCCCCGTTGATGCGGCCGAACTCACCCGCCTCATCGCGGAATACTGGACCGGCACGGAAATCGAGTACGGCGACCCCGAACAGGTGCTTCGAACGTCCCCCGTCATCAACAAGTCATGATTGGAAACCTGCTGCCCTTCACCGGCTCGGATAGTTCAGAAACTGACGACGAGGCGACCGCAGACGAGGCCCCCGACGAAGAGGGGGAAGATGCTGAATCACAGTTTACCGTGGACTACGAGGCCGACGGTGAGGCAGTCGACGGCATCCCCGAGATCCATCAGACCGTCGTCTCGCCGTCGAGTATCGAGCGAACGCCCAGCGCCCTCCGGACTGACACCCAGTGGGCGCAGAGTCTGTGGGTCGGTGAGTATCCCGATGCTCCGATGGATGGCTTCCTCGAAAAACTGTACGCGGCCGCCGAGACCCAACAGACAGATGTCAGCATCCACATCGATCCTCGTGATACGCGAGAGACGTTGGATTCGCTGGAGAACAAGATCGAGGACCTCGAAGCCGACTACGAGTACCTGACCGAGAAGCATCGTGCGAGCGCCCGGGGCGTCGAGAAAGACCTCGAGGACCACCAGGAGATGTACGACGTCCTTCGGAACACGACGATGCAGGCGTTCGACGTCTCGATGTATCTCACGGTCAGGGGCAACGATCGCGAGAACATCGACGCCGAGTCGGTGTCGACGACAGCCCGACAAGCGCCTGCGAATCTGACGCCGGTGACGCCCCGGTGGTCACAGCTGAAGACGTTCACCTCAGCGAGCCCGATCGCCCTGGATCAGTTCAACGAGACGCTCGACAGCAAGACGCCGATGCTCGGCGGGGCAGTCGGCGCGATGTTCCCCTTCGTTTCCGGTGCGTTTGCGGAACCCGGTATCGAATACGGGACGTACGCGCTGAATTCGAGTCCACTCATCCTCGACCGATTCAAACGGCAAACCGGCTACTGTATGATGGTTATCGGCCGGCTCGGCGCAGGCAAATCCTTCGCGACGAAGCTCCGGCTCGTGCGGCGGGCGATGTTCGACGAGGATACGGTCGTCATTATGCTCGACCCGATGCGGGGGTTCGCCGGCGTCAACGAGGCGCTCGATGGCGAGCGGATCACGGTCGGTGGCCGGCGGGGGCTGAACCCGCTGGAAATCAAACCGACGCCCGACCACGTCCTGCAGGAGGTCGACGACATCGACCCGTGGGGCGAGCAGATCAACTGGGTGATGACCTTCTTCGCGACGTTCTTCGAGCACGTCGCAGACCATCCACTCGGCGAGCGCAACCAGACGCTCCGGCGGGCCGTCCAAGAAGCCTACGAGAAGCGCGGGATCACCCGCGATCCAGAGACGCACACCCGGGACTCGCCCACCATCCACGACGTCATCACGGTCCTCGAAGAGATGGTCGAAGACCCCGAGGAGTACGGCTACGTCACGGATGGGGAGCAGGAAGCCGTCCAGTCCGATGCTCAGTCGCTACTCAAGGACCTCCGACCGTCATTCCGCGAGGGCGGTGAACTCGAGAATCTGGCTCGCCCCTCCGAGTTCGACCTCGATTCGAAGGTCATCTACCTCGATCTCCACCAGGAGGAGGGGACCCGTGGCCGGGCGGAGACCAGCCTGATGATGCAGGTGCTGTTCAACAGCGTCTACGAGCGGGTCAAACAGACCGACAAGCGCGTCGTCTTCTGTATCGACGAGGCGCACTACCTGATGAACGACGCCGTCTCGTTGGACTTCCTGGAGACAGCCGTCCGGCACAGCCGCCACTTCGATCTGAGCCTCGAATTCATCACGCAAACGGGGGGTGAATTCGCGCTGACGCCGGAGGCACGCACCATCGCGAACCTCTGTTCGTTGACCGTCCTCCACCGCGTCAATGAGGAGAAAGAGAAGATCGCCAAGTGGTTCGACCTCAGCGAGCGGCAGGTGAACTGGGTTACCTCCGCGAAGGCCGGGGAAGACGAGGACGGCTACTCTGAGGCGCTCGTCGGTATCGACCAGGAGGGATGGTTCCCACTCCGAATTCGGGCAAGTGACTACGAGGCTCACGTTATCGACGGCGGCGCTGCGGACGTGGCCGAGCTTGAACCCGAGCCGACGACGAGCGTGACGAATCCAGATAGCCGACCCGCCGGAACGCGTGCCGACGGCGGTGAACCAACTAGCACTACCACTCAGGAGGATGACTGAACAGACCCCGTCAGAAATCCCGTCAGTGGCTAACGGCGACGAGTACATCCGGATCACTCCCTCCCGGAGCGATCTCGCGCCGGAGACCGTAGTCCGTCAACTGGCCGGCCTCCACGGCCTTGACGCTGGCAACGACGGACTTCTCGCAAGTATCGGTCCCTTCGGCGATCCGCCACCGGTGTTCGAGTTCCTCGCAGTGAGTGAGGGGGCAGACGAGCCGGTCGAGTTCTATTACGGGGCCGACCGCCGGTTAGATGCCTTCGAAGAACGCCTCCGGACGCTGTATCCTCCGACCGTCACGTTCGAGCGGGTCACCCTTGACTTGGAAACGAAGCTACTCCCATCGACAGCAGACCCGTCTCAGGACCACAGTGCCGGAGGTGACGATAGCCACGGAATGAACCCCAGGACAGCTGAGGAATTCTCCGGAGACCCGAATTCGGATTCAGAGCCCGTGACTCTCTTCGATTCGACGGGGCAGGAACCGGTCGGTGATGGCGGAAGTGTGCTGTCGGAGAGCACTATGTCGCAGGACGAGGACGAAGTCTTGTTCGAGGCCGATTCGAGTGACGAGTCCACAGCGGCTGGTCCGTCCGACTCCGAACTCGATGCCGATCACCAGCCGGCTCATACGCAACCGACCGTCGATGAGACGACCCCACTCGGAATCAGTTGGCACGGGCAGGCTACCCGGCGGGAAGACTGGATGACGACACTACCCCAATTCACGAATACGGAAGACGACGATGACGATCACGCTCGGGCCCCGCTCGCGTCACTCATCGATCAGCTGACCCGGGCCGAACACCCGATCGCGTTCCAGGTACTCTTTCAGCGGAAATCGGACTGGACGCACGAGGCACGAGAGCGCCAGCGGAAGCTCCGTGAAGGCGAAGACCGGGTCGTCGACTGGTTCTTCGGAGAACTCCTCGGAAACACAGAGAACGAACCACAGAGTCCGTCGAACACCGGGCGACAGCGTCGGTATCTCGACATCGGTGGGCGAGAGCGGGTCGAGGCTATCGACGAGAAGGAGCCACAGCACACGTTCACGGTGAATATGCGGGCACTTTCGCTCGTGACCTCCGACCGACAACGAGAGCGGGTTGACCATCGTCTCGATGATATCGGGTCGGTATTCGATCACCTGAACGGGCCGCACTATCGGCTCCGACCGAAGCGCATCCGCCGTGGGCTTCGAAAGGGGCGGCGAGCCAAGAAGCACGCCGACCGGGTACTCAACGCTACGTTGGCTACCAAGAGCGACTGGCGGAAGACCCGCCCCGATCTCGTCCTCGGGCCGGCTGAGTTGGCGAACTTCGTGGTCGTTCCGCCGGCAACTGACCTCACGACCGAGGGCGGGCGGGGGTCCGACGCCGAACCCGAGAGCCGGACGCCCCTGCCACTCCCGGCGCAGGACCACATGGATGCGTTCACGGACGCCGGGATGGCGATCGGCCGCGGTCTTGGGGAAGACGGTACGCCCACGTCGGAGCCGATGCGGATTCCCCCGCATCTACTTCCGTTCCACGTCGGCCGGTTCGCGAAGAGCGGCGCCGGCAAATCGGTCGCGCTTGAAAACGACGCCCTCTCGCTGTACGACCAGACGAACGGGCCAGTGTTCATCATCGACTCCAAGGGCGGGAATTTCCCCGAGAACTATATGCGGGCTCACGCGAAGCGCTTCGGCACCGACGACCTCGAGGAGAACGTCCTCCACTTCTCGGTGCCCGACATCCTGCCTGGCTTCGCGTTCTTCGACATCACGCCGGCATTGGAGGACGGCGTCCGACGCGTCGACGCGATTCAGGACAAGGCCGACCACTACGAGGAGCTCATCAAGCTCGTGATGGGGCCGGAGCGGTACGAGGACGCCATCGCCTCGCCGACGCTCATCAAGTACCTCATCAAGGCGATGTACGACGAGGAGTACGGCCTCGAAAACGGACACTTCCGGCAGGATACAAACTACTTCACCCACGACCAGTTTGAGCAGGCGGTGACCCAGTTCCACGCCGCCGGGCCACCAGATTCGACACCCGAAGATGCACCGCGAGCCAGCGACCCGCAGGTCGCCGAGAAACTGGAGCGACACCTGCGCTCGAACCCGGCGACGTTCTCGAACGTCGTGAGCGGCATCAGCAACCGGATGGACTACATCACGCAGGACGCCCATCTCCGGCGGATCTTCAACAATACCGAGTCACAGTTCGACTTCCGCGACCTCCTCGACGAGGACAAAGTAGTCATCTTCGACCTCGGCGATCTCCGCGACGAGGCCGCCCGTGTGATGACCGGCGTCATTCTGACGCAGCTCTACGATGCTGTCAAGCGTCGCGACGGCGACGAGCTGGCCCGCAAGCCAGACGACTACGTGGCGAACCTGCTCATCGACGAAGCGTCGTCGGTCGTCGTCTCTGATACGCTGACGACGCTGCTCGAAAAGGGGCGGGAGTTCCGGCTATCCATCGAACTCGTGACGCAGTTCCCTGAGCAGATGAAGGAGGCCGGCAACCGCGAGGTCTACCTGAACGTCCTGAACAACATCGGCAGTCCGCTCGTCGGGAAGATCGCCGTCGACGCCGACATCGCCGAGGCACTCTCACACGAGGCAATGGATCCCGTCGAGTTCAAGAATCGGATCAGTTCCCTCCCGCGTGGCGAGTGGATCGCACAGCTCCCGAGCCCAGAGTTCGGCGAAACCGGCCCCGACCCGTTCAGTATCGAACCCCTTCCGATTCCACCCGGTCATCCCGATAGCGAGCAGCCACTGACCGGGACGCAAGAAGAGCGATTCCAAGACGCCTTGGACGCCGTCCACGAGCATACCCGCGAGGAGTACGGGGTCGCCGGCGGGACGACCGTGGAGAGCCGTGACGCTGCGACTGACGTCGCTCTGGAGAACGCGGATGACCTACCGTTGGAAGTCGCGATGGCCCGTGCGATTCGCGCCGTCCAGCTGTCGAACGACGTACGTGAGACGAACGGCTGGGTCTCCGTCGAGGACGTCGATGAGGAACTGCTCTCGCGCATCGAGGAAGACACCATCGAGGCGCAGGGCTACGAGACACTACCAGAAGTGAGGGAGGCGTCCTCGCTCATCGAGGTCGATCTCCCGGACGGTGGTTCGTCGGTGCAGTGTCGGCTCACAGACGAGGGTGAGCAAGCAGCCGCGCCCGACACGTCGACATCACCGACCGGCGGGGGCGAGCACCACGATGCAGTCCTTGAAACGGTCGAGCAATCCCTCGCAACTGCGGGGTTCTCCGTGGAGGTCCTCGATCAGAACGGGGAGTCCCGCCCCGATGCCATCGCGACGCATCCGGATCTCGACCGGGAGCTCCAGGTGGAGGTCGAAACCACCACCCACGTCCGGCCGGCGAAGGTCCTCACGAACCTCCGGAAGGCCCAGGAACAGGAGCGAATCCCGCTGTTCGTCGTCGCAGACCACGACGATCAGCCGGCTGACGAGATTGCCGACCGGCTTGCGAAAATCCTCAGCGAGCCGCGAAATCAGCTCTCCTCCGGGGAAACACGGCTGTATACGATGAACCACAACGTCACATTCAACGGTGGTGCGCGAGCCGCGGATGGAGTGACGGCCGTCCGACCGGCCACTGGTGGTAGTCGCCACACCCGCTGGTTCGAGCGGGACGGTGCGTTCGTCCTCGAGGATAGTGCCGGAGACCAGCACGCCCGGATCGACTCCTTCGACGCTGTGTCGAAAGATCAGTTCCCGGCGACGTACAGCTACGACGCCGAGAGCGAGTCATACACCGTCTTTAGGCCGGGAGAACTTCCCGAGTCCTACGAGTCACGTGAGGCGTTCGAAGCGGATTGGGTACCTGTCAAGCGCCCGTTCGTGCCCAGTACCGACCTACCCGTTCCGGAGTACACGGATGATTCGTATGCGATAGGTGTCATCGAGGATGAGCAGAATCTCGAGCTCTACACTCGAGACTCTGACGCGACCAAAGACCTTGCTGGGCTCATTGAGGCGATCGAAAACAATGAACTCCATCTGGCAGGTGTGGAGCCAGACGAACCTGCCGATAAGCAATCTATGAAGCAGGAAGACCACGAGAACGATCCGTTCGGCATCCAAGCATTCGTCCGCGATAGCATCGTTAAATCCGGCGACGGGGTCGTCGCGGTCGCTGAGGTCTACGATGCGTACGAGCAATATGCGACGGCCGAGGAGTACGAGGTGAAGCCAAAAAACCGGTTCACACGTACGCTTCGCGACCACGTTGCGTTCGAGCGTGACAAGAAGTGGTTGGACGGTCAGACGCGACGCTGTTACGTCGGAATCGAGCTGGACGACGCCGGCGACCAGGAGGAACCGAATGATGCCAGTGCGTAGTCGTTTCGCTCCCGCTCAGGAGGTGCAGGAGCACACGAAATGACGCTCTCCGAGGCAGCCATCCGCGAGCACTACCGTCGTGCCAAACCCATCTACGAGGCGCTGGCGACTGTCAAGAACTATCCAACCATCGGGTTGAACGACTTCGTCGGATGGTACATCAAACGCGACCACGACGACGTCGAGGCGATTAAGGCCGGGTATCCGCAGCGCGGACGGGTTGCCCGCCTCGATCGTGACTACGACGAGATTCACGACCGCCTCAACCGGACCCTCTATGCCGTCACCACCTACAAGACACCGACCGCCTTCCAACAGTGGGAACCCTGTCGCTACGACGAGTCTGAGGGGACGACCGTTTGGCAGGATGAGCCCCCAACCCCCGGGTATGCCGACCTCCGGGCAGTTCCCACCTGGGGCGATATTGACCTCGCCGACGACATCAAGCCGCAGCGAGGCGACCTGGATGGCGAGACGCGTGCCCTCGTCGAGCGTACCCTCGACGCCTACATCGACGAGTATGCAACGCTCTACGGCACGCGGAAGGCGGTGTATGCGCTGGACTCCGTCGGGGGCGCGTACGTCTTTGGGGCCCCGGAGGCCACACTACCAATTGCGGACCACTTCAATGACGATCCGGATGCGCTCGAACGGGTGTTCAACGAGTTCCTCGACCGCTCGAACGCATGGCTCCAGAAGGCAGAGGCCCGCGTGAACGAGCGCGTCGACGGCGCCGGCGACGTCATTCAGCCCGATTGGGTGAACAACAAGAACCGCCAGTACAAGCCGCCACTCTCGATCCACGCCGACCACGATGCCGTCGTCACGCCCATCGCGACCGACAACGTCCGCTACGAACTCCGTCCGTTCGAGGGTGTCGACGACGCACTCCTCGAGCAGGCGGTCAGTTGGGCCGATGACCTCACGCGAGTCGAGCACACGGACTGCGTCGACTCGCTTGTCGCGACGCTCTGGCCGGACCTGTACGAGGACCACGGGGGGTGGCAGGCCACGCTGGAGGAATGGGTGGAAGCGGAGCGTGAGCGGGAACGGGAGCGCCAGCGACAGCGTGAGGCAGCGCTCCAGCGACGCGAAGAGCGAATGGCAGAACTCGACGGTACCCTCGAAGGCCGTCCCGTTACGCCGTTCAAAGAGGACGTCTACGAGGCTGTCGAGGATATCGACATCACCGAGATTGCCCGTCACTACGCGAGCGATGCCTACGATACGGATCCGAACCAGCCGCGGCCGCAGTTCGACCCGTGCTGGCGCCACAGTGAGAGCGGGCAATCCTGTTTCGTCGACGAGCAGGCCAATACCTTCGGCGATTCGAAGGTTAACGCCGGGGGCGGGCCGGCGAAGCTGATGGCGCTCGCGACGGGGATTATCTCCGCCGCCGATGCGGACCTCGACGGGGAGGACTACTGGGCTGCCGTCGACGAACTGCGGAGCGCCGGCTACGACATTCCGGTGTGGGTTCCAGAGGCCGGATCGGACCGCGTCGACGGCGGGACCTACGACCAGATGCCGTTCTGGGCCGTTCGGAAAGCGGCTGTCGCGCTCGAGATTTGTCCGGAGAATGCGTTCGTCGATCGTGAGGGCGAGGAAGGAACCTACGAGGGATTCCCCGGGTACGAAACCTACAACGAGACGCTAGAAGCCATCGAAGACACGGACCTGAACCACGGGCGCGAGCGGGTCACGCCCGAGGAGAACGCAGCTGACGATGAATCGAAGTCACCCCCCGAATCTCCTACGAGTGACGATCGACCTGGTGACTTGGACCGGGCTCACCTTCGCGAAAAGAACCGTCTGTTGACAGCGAAAATCAAGCGTCTCGAATCTGAACTGGAGGAGAAATCGGAGCAAATCGAGGGGCTGGAAACAAAGGTCAACCATCTCCAATCGGAGCTCGCTACCGTCCGCTCTGAACGTGATCGGCTAGAGGCTGCTCTCGAAGAACGTGAGTTCGAGCAAGAGCCAAATCAGGGAAACCAGGACGAGAATCGATCCCCACTTGACAGGGCGAGAAGGTTCATTTCATCCAATCGGTAGACATCTCACTCACTCAGCATCAAATCTTAAACTACCTCAACAGTCACGTCTCCGGCGAATCCTCTCTATCAAACGCCCCCTCAGACACTGGGAAGATATCGATAACGTGCTTATCAAAGGTTCCCCACATAGTCTCGTGCCCGAAACGAATCCGATGACTAAACTCCGATTCAGCCTCCTCCCTATCAACCTCCGAACGCTGGAGCTCACCGACCGTCTCCCCATACCCTTCTCGCAGCTTATCAAGTAACTCATCAGGTGTATACTTCGTCGACTCAGGGTGTGTCCAGCGTACTTCCCCAGGAAAACGTTCCATATCATCCGCATCCTGAGATTCGCTCAAACCCATTATAGCACGGAGCTCGCCTAAATCCTCAGCGTGTGCCGGCTCATCCTCATCAACATCTACATCCGAGAAATCACCCTCCCAGACAGCAACACCCACTAATGACCGCCGAACCTTTTCACCTCGCTCCTGAAGCTCAGAAAGAATCTCCTCTGCTGTATCAGAGTCCAAATCGGAATCCTTGTAGTCATCGTACACCTCCCGATGCTTCTCCGTGATAAACTCCGGAAGAGGAATCCGAGTATCCGTCGCCAACCCCACACGTTTCACAAACTCGAGGATATCACGATCCTCGGGCTCAGGTAAATCGATACCTTCGAAAGGCTCCTCAAGCCGCTGCTGATACGTCTTATCCGAATCTGGGAATTCAAATTCTACCCTCCGGATATCATCCTTATCCTGGATTTTGAGCATCTCAAAGTATTGCTCAACACTCAGATCATCAGGATCAACATTAAAATTGAACTGGCCTTCTCCGAATTCGTGGATATCATCGGCAGTCTTCTCCCAATTAATCTCAACGTGGATTGGATGCTCAGGTGTAGGCTCCGAACCAAACTCTACCTCAAACTCCAGCGTGTCGCCGGCAAGAGACCAATTACCGATCCACTCTACTGTTGACTTTTCTGGAACCTGCAAATCCTCAATTACATCCGGCATTACATTTCTCGGCAATAGAATCCGAGAATCAGGATTAGCGATATGTATCAAATCATTCTCATCCTGGCCACCACCACCGGTGGACTTCCAGAAGCTGAGATTAATCTCTTCACCCTCATCTAAAGTCGCCACATCATATGCCTGGGTATAGAGAGTATACACATCTTCGACGACATTCAGAGTCTTCTCTTCCAGAATCGATCGAGGAATAGTCAGCAGATACGGCTCACCATCCTGTGAATCAGCAGAGTACTTACACAGGAACTGAATGACTTCATCATCGAGAACAATTCGATCATCGAGTAACTCGTCATTCCCGAGCTCAAACCCAGTACTGTCACCAACCGTAACCCGATTGCCGTGTTTAACGGCGTTGTACGCCTCTCGGAAATTCAAATAGAAGACAGCAATATTCTTGAGTTTATTTCTCAGATTCTCAATCGAATCCTCGACTAACAACTCCATCTCCATCGACTCAGGGATATCCTCACCCTCACCTTCGTGAATCTCTATATCAGCCAACCCAACATCAACTGGAACATCTTCCAGTTCTTCCTCTGAGAAACTAATCGCTCCCTCTCGCACCGCCTGATACCCAAAGATCAAACTCAGAACCTCATTCGAGTCAGCCTCAACATCTCGTTTATCAAGATACCCATCAAGTTCCTCCTCCAGAATAGCCTCAAAGAGTGGCCGTATATCTCCGCTTGAAGTCCGGATAATCTCATTAATATAGGATTCCTTATTCAAAATGAGATATCTGAAATAGGATCCAAACTCCTCGATATACTGCATCGTTGCTCGGAAAAGATCCACGACCGAGTACACCTTTACAGTATCCCGCTGGTCCTCAGGTACCGCATCCAACCCTGCGTTGATTGTCCCTGCGATTTTACATATGTGAGCGTACGCTATCTCCGGGTCTTGACGATCCTGAATAACCTCTTCGGGATCCTGAGTCTCTGAGTCAGAATAAAACTCGGTATACTCGAAGAAGCTTTTCTCATTTTCAGACATACTATACAGTATATAAAAGAGGGTGAAAAGCGTTTGTCACCAGAATTTCTTTCACTTTCTTCAGAGTTCGACAGGGCCATTTCGGTTAAATCGTCCGAACAGTTAACCTGACACCAGCGACGACCTCCCCTAGACACCAGGTATGCTGAGAGTCGTGCTGAGTCAACAAATCGTAGGACGGCAGCACTAGACACCAGACTCACCGACGAGGGAGTTCCCGGACAGCCCCCGAAATCTGGTGTCAGGTATTGCTGTCTTGCGATTTGGAGGCGAATTGTGCCACTAGACAGCAGGAAAATCAACCGATATGTGGTGGGGGTGGCGGCCCAAAGTTATGTTCGCGGCCACCAGGGCCGAGATGCCAGGCCGCTGGCCAAGCGAGAGTAGGCTGCCACCCGGACGATGGCGTGGGGCGTGGAGGGTGAAGGAGCAGATCGACATCGTGACTGAGAATGGTGACTGTGGCGACTGTTTATTGTGCCCCCGAGTGGGTGCGGGGCGGTTCCTGTGCTGCCCCTGATTTGTATGTCTGGTCCGGATAGATACGACGATACGGCAGACGATCACGAACGGTTCGAAGCGGAATTGCTCGCTCAGGATCGGGATGCGCGGTCACCATCGACGGCGGATCTTGACGACGAGACGGCCCGCCAGCTGGTTCGAGAGCTACTCGATGCCGGGACAGTCACACCGGTCGTCGACCAGCGGCTCCTCGTTCACGAGCCCAGCAACACAGCGTTCGAATCGATGCAGCAGCTCGCCGTCTTCCACACAGGCTGGACGGCCGCCCGGGACGCCGGCGAGGGTGATGGGTGATGCAGCAGACGCTGGCCGGCTGTGCCTTCTGCGAGGCTCCATCCGGGATAGAGACTGGGATCGCCTACACGTGGGGGAAGGAAGAGCGGGTCAACCACCCGATTTGCGTCGACTGTGCGATCCAAGAGACGCCGGATCCCGATGATCGTGATCACTACGCCTGTGACAGCTGTGGCCTCGTCGTCAACGCGCTCGCAGCGCTCACACGGTTTCGAATCGAACTCGGCCATCTCGAAGGCCCGATACAGGTCTGTGCGCGGTGTAGTCCAGGCGGGCCAGCAACGTACTGGACACGCGACCTCGAGGCACACATCGTCTCTGACTGACCCGCCGAGCGGTCGTCGACGCGAGTGGTACGGCGACCACTGCGGGAGGGTCACAGTTGTCCGTAGCTGTCCCACCCCGCGAACTCAGCAGCGCTGGTTGTGTCGCTGTCTCGTTGCTCCGCTATCTTCAACAGACGGGCGCTCCTCGGGATGACTATGGACTGCCCCGCGTGCGGGTCCCCCGTCACCCTCGAGGTCGGACCAGACCGGCCCCTGTCGACGTCGCTGTCCGACGCCGTCCTCGCAGCGGAAGAGGACGAGCAGATCGAGGTGACCCGCGATTGTTGGGACTGTGGCTGGCACGAAACGCGGGCGCTTCGCGTCGCATCGATCGACAGGACCGCCGGCGACGAGACTGCCGTCGAGCGAGCCGCACTCATCGACGAGATTGCCGATGAGCTCGCAGCGATCGGCTGTGTGGGTACGCTTGAGGAGACGCTGGCTGCAATCCGTGAGCAACGAGAAACCGACTCGGCGACGACCGATACGGACGACGCGGCGGAGTGACTCGCAATGCCTGATACAGAGGCCAACTATAATGTTCGTGAGCAAACCGGGAATCCCGAGCACGCATCGGTCGACGATGTGGTTGACCTCGTGATCTACCGGGCGCAGAACCCGCGAACCGAGCACGAGGATGCACATTTCGATACGGCGGTCGCGGCTCTCGTCGACAGATACGGAACGGAGTCGGTCCGGACAGTCATCAACCGCATCCTCGTCGACGACGAGCCGTTCCGGACCGCCACGAACGGCCTTGAGATGCGCAACGTCGACGGCGTTCGGATCGGAACCGCAGCCAGCTGGTTTCTCGAGGAGCTAAACGCACAGGACGACCACTGAGGGACCGGTTGAAAGGCCGCAGCGACAGGCCGTCGAGCCCCCATTTTTAACTCCTGTTCGTCCTATCTACCCGTCGAGGCCATAATGGCACCCTCCACCCCGAGAGACTCAGATCCATCCCCCGATCTACTCGTTGAAATCGTCGAGACACTGGAAGCCCACGGGCTCCCCACCGACTCGTATCAGCTCCACGACGCTGTTGACGTCGAGGCACTCGAGCAGCTTCTCGCATCCTCAGCCGGGGACGTGGAAGTCCGGTTCACCGTGGAGGGGATCCAACTCGCCGTCACCCACGACGGCGTCGATGTCCTTCTCGACGAGCCAGCCGGGGCACCGGATTAGTAGCGCGATCGAATTCGTCGACAGCGACACTCCCTGAAAGCCCTCGGCCGCTCGGCATCCCGCGACCACCGCTGCGCTCCTCGTCCCTGCGGTGCTTGCGGGGTCGGGGGACGACCGAGGCGGCCTCGCCCTTTCTGAGTCCGCCAGGACGGTGAATGACCATCCGAGCGGCGCAGCCGGGTGGACAGGTGTGTCCGTACCGGCCCGCCCCGCTCGCCGCTGCCGCCCTCCGCGTCGCTCGCGACCGACCATTCCGGGCTGCCTGCCTGCGGTAGCGGGCGGGCTGCCGGGCTAAAGTGAATGTGCCCTCGGCGCCAGCGGGAAAGCGCGGGGGGTTGCGCGGCGTGGCTGCTCACCCCCCACGCTTTCTCCGCTGGCCGCTCGCTCCGGGCGGGTCGGCGCGCGGTGCTGGTTGGGGTCGCCGCACTCGGGCGCGCTCTCGCTCGCGCCCGGTAGGGCGCTCGCGAAGGCGCGAGCGAGAGCGCGCAGTCGGTGCTATCGGTCGTCGACGTCGTCGGAAAACCGCGATGTTAGGGGCATCGCGGTGGCGGCGCACGAGCGCCTTCAGTGGTATCTGGAGGATACCAATGTCAAGTAACAACTCGAGTCGCAAGGTCGTTACGGTGGATGAACAGGCATTCGAACGAACCGAAGACGCCGGCGTCGACGAGGACGGCTTCAAGGTCGTCGACGACAAACCGGAGTTCCGAGCGACGGTTCAGCAGGAAAAGCAGGCGAAGGTGGATTCCAACCACCCAGACGGCATCGTCCAGGACTTCTCGCACCTGCCCCTCGCGCAGGAAGAGAAGATTCGCGCCCGGGAGGCCGAACTGGACCACATCAGCGCCCAGGCGGAACTCGGCACCCAAGACGGGCGGGCGAAGCGAACTCGCAAGGTCGTCACCGAACGGCGACAGCGTAAGCGGGCGGAACGCACCCCGGACCGGACGGATCCGCGAGAGCGTCTCTCCCGGATGGAGCTGGCGAAGGTGAACCAGGAAGCAGACCGGATGGCACAGCGGCTTCGCACCGGTCACAGTCGGGCGGCCGTCTCGCGGGCGCTCGCAAAGCGGGTCGCCAAGGGGCAAGACATCACCAAAGCAGTGTTCGACACGATGGATGCACTCAAGGCGGCCCCCGGCGCCATCTGCCCGATCGAGGACGTCCCGGACGTGCAGACGGATGAGGTGAGCATCGAAGGAGAAGTCGTTCAGCTCTGGGATGCTTCCAGCCGGAAGATCGCTCAAGTGGGCTTGGTCGCGGACGACACCGGGAAAATCAAGTTCACCTCGTGGCGAAAATCGGAGCCTGCCTTCGTCCAAGAAGGGGACACCGTCCGAATGCGGGCGGTTAAGAAGAACTGGTACGAGGGACGATGTTCACTCGCCGTGACCTACGACAGTATGATCGTCTTCCCAGAACGCGACCGCCGCTGGTGGGAGGAGTAGGGGCAACGCCCTTTCTTTTTTCGTGAGTGCCGGACCGGCCCAGGCCCCACCGCCCCACCCACCGCTCCGTGCTCGCTCCCGCTGGTCGCTGCGCGCGCAGCCACAACCTCAAGAACCGAGCTGAGATGTATGTCAGAATTCGGGAATTCGCTAACCGCGTGTATCCGTCCGAAATAAAAAGCAACTACCGCCTAGAGAGGTTTTTAGGCTGACTAGAAACATAGAGGGAATATGGTTAAATCGGGAGACGTGGATCAGCGGTGGCAGGATCTATTGCGTAATCCACGAGAAGAGGTCCATCGTGAAATCAAAAGCTGGCTTGATCTGTCTGATAATGTGGACAAGGCAAACGTAGCAAAAGCGATGCTCGCATTAGCGAATTCTGGTGGGGGTCAGATTTTGATTGGATATGAGGAGGTCGGTGAATCATGGGAACCGGATCCATCTCGACCACATCCGATTGACCACTACGATCAAGATACGATTAATGGGATCGTTGAGAAGTTTGCTGAGCCCCAGTTTCACTGTGAAGTATACCATATTGAACATCCAGAATCTGGTGAAGTCTTTCCAATTATCGATGTACCGGGAGACCATCGGGTGCCGATTCGATCAGACAGTGCTGGCCCTGAAGACCAACACGTTACCTACAACACATATTATATTAGGCGGCCAGGGCCAGAAAGTGCAGCACCGAAGACAGGACGTGAGTGGGACGAATTGATTCGGCGGTGTGTCACTGCCTCACGTGATGATCTGTTAGATCGAATGCGAACCGTACTGACGGGGTTCGAAAAAGGAGCAAGTGAAGAAGAGATTGATCCGCTGGATCAGCTTGCTTCGTGGACTGAGGCTATGCGGGAAGACTGGGAAGCCAACGTGATGGACGAGTACGGAAATATGGATAATTCACCCTATCGTCACGGGTACTGGTCATTTGCTTACAGTCTGGATTCTGAGTTTGATCAGCCATCTCTCTCTGAGTTCTTAGATCTACTACGGGAGGTGAAAGGTCATGAAACGGGGTGGCCGGCGTGGCTGATCAGCGAGGATCAGGTACATCCCCGCGATGAGACAATCGAAGGGTGGTATACCGGCGGAACATTCGATGACCCAGCGCACGCAGACTACTGGCGTGCATCCCCAGACGGGATGCTGTTCTTGCTTCGTGGCTATCAGGAAGACAGCAAAGATGAACTTGAGCCAGGTACAGTTTTGGATTATATTCTCCCAATCTGGCGAGTCGGTGAATGCTTGCTACATGCGAAGCGGTTGGGGCGAGAACTCGGTGAGGAAAACACGTCGGTCACCGTGCAAGCCCGATGGACGGGACTAGAGGGACGAACACTGGGCTCAATTGAAAATCGCCGTGGACTTTTCCCTCCGATTGAAAGAGAATCACATCAAGCGACAGTTACGGCCAGTCAACGCTTCACTGTTCAAGATTTTGAAGACGCTCTACCGGAAGTGGTTGAGACCTTGACCCAACCGCTATACCAGATCTTTGATTTCTACGAGCCGCCATCCGATCTAATCCAGAATGAGCTGGACCGGATGCAAAGCCAGTAACAACGCTACTCTAGATGTTCATCCAATTCCCACGCACCTTCATCATCGTAATAGAAACCGGGATGATATCCGAACTGAGAGTTTGATAATGGTCGGAAAAGCGGTGTGAGTTGGTCACGGATACCGTCTTCATCGGACAGACTGAGAGGTGTGAGGCGCGAGGTGCGGTTAGGTTCAGGAAATGCTTCAACCCGGTCAACCTGCCGATGTTGGTCTATTGTCGCGTTCGTGAGATTTGTCCCACTGAGGATTGCATACACCTTCTCGCTGTGTTCATCAGGAAGGACGTCACGATAGAACTGGAGGACGGTGACGAGACTTAATTCAAGATCCTGTGAACTGACTGCATAGTCACAGTCGTATGAATGACCGGTTGGATAGCAGAGCCCGCTCCCCCGGGCCTCATATATGCCAGTATCATACAGAGTTGCCACTGAACTCAGGTCTTTTCGATTCTCGTAGCGAGCGACAATATGGTTCCATGTCGGATCCGCGTGTTCAAACAGTCTATCGGGCCGAAACGATGGTCGACACGTCGCGGGAACAGGCAGTTCCTCAAGTTCTGTGATATCGACAAGACGCGATCCATCAAGAGCACTTTCAGGAACAATATGGAACAAGAGCTGTGGAATTGCATCCTCTGAATTAAGCATATCGAAGCGCTGAAGGTGGTATTCGCGATATAATGTCGACCGATCAACCGCCGGATATTCACGGTTGAGTTCATGGAGACGCCGAAGATGTGAATCACTCATATGCTCCCCCTCTCACCTTAGATAAATATGTATTCGGTCCCCTGTTGTGGCCTTGAGTGCCGCCCCAGTTCCTGCATAGCCAGTTCATTGGTATAAGAATCAGACTCGGTCGCTGTACGCCATCGGTTCCGAGATATCTGAACCGTCTTGTAGAGGTTTATTCCACCCATAATGGGTGAAGGATTCGCTGTACTGGCGAGTTCCTGAACATGGTGAGAACGATGACTACCAGAGACATCTACGAAACTGGCTTCGACGAAGACGTCCAAACAGAGTCGAGCGCTACCCAGTGTCCAGAGTGTGACGGCCGGGTCACTACGAATGCGGTCGAAACGATCTGCGAGGACTGTGGACTTGTTATCGAGGAACAACGTATCGATCACGGGCCGGAGTGGCGGGCGTACGATGCAGACGAGCGCGAGCGAACAGGCGCACCACTCACTACAGCCCGTCACGATCGAGGCATCTCGACCGAGATCGGCCACGGAACCGACGCACACGGGAACGAACTCTCTGGTCAGAAACGCCGGCAGCTGGCCCGGATGCGACGTGAGCAGACCCGTGGTCGCTGGCGGTCCAAAGCGGAACGGAATCTCGCACACGGGTTGGGCGAGGTACGCCGGCTGGCGAGTGCGCTCGAGCTCTCTGAGTCGATTCGTGACCAGGCGTGCCAGCTCTTCCGGAGCGCTCAGAGCGAGGATCTGCTTCGAGGCAGATCCATCGAAGCCATCGGTGCAGCGAGTATCTACGGTACCTGTCGATGTAACCAACACCCGCTTCTCCTCGAGGATGTCGTCGACGCCGCCCGAGTCGAGTCCGCTCGTGTCACCAACGCCTACCGAACACTGAATCGCGAATTAGAGCTCCCAGCACCACCAATGCGCCCGACGTCGTTCATTCCACGCCTGATCTCGGCGCTGGAGTTAGACCACGACATTCGTCGGCGCGCGAACGAACTCGCAGAACGCGCCGAGGGGACAACCCTCACGAACGGCTGTCAGCCATCGGGCGTCGCGGCCGCCTGTGTCTATCTGGCTGCCCAAGAGCAGGGCGCGTTGATTACCCAATCCACCGTCGCGTCGGCAGCAGAGGTGTCAGTCGTGACGCTCCGAAGCCGGCGAGACGAACTCCAAGCGATCTGAGACGCCTCCGGTAGAGGAATACCTACATACAGGCAGAGAGTCTACAAGGGGGTATGGATCTGGACGAGACTGTCGAGTATCTGTCGACAGAACTCGATATCGAGCGGAGTGAGCACGTTCGCGAGGTCGGTCGAGCGGTCGCCGAGCTCCGTGACTGAATCGGTCTCAGGCGGTCAGATTTATCCCGTCGTCGCCGAATCCGTCCCCGCATTTTCTCACCCCTGAGTTTAAATACCAAACCGGGGGAAACGCGGAGCGAATCGATGACTGACCACAACTCAGACCGAGAGGCGTTCCAACCTGTCGGGGAGGGCGCTCTGGTGCCGGACCCAGCGCTGGATCAGCCAGCAGACGGCCAGCCAAGCCGCCAGCGTGAAGCCTCGCATTCGGGTGGGTATCCGGACGGAACAACCGACACAGACCGATCCTGTGTCTCCTGTGGCGCATCGATCCCGGCGTCGCAACGAAAATGCCGGTTCTGTCTCGAACACGAACTTGACGGCGCGTCGGAGTCGGGTGCTGCGAGTTCCGAGCAGACACTGCGTGGTGTGATCCACTTCCTCGTCGAATCGGGGACGTTCTACGGCGCCGTGGCAAGGGGAGCAGCAGCAGCGACACTTCTCTCGTCAGGTCACGACCAGCCCATCGACGACTGTACGCTCATCTACGATCTCGACGACGAGCCCGCACCCCAGCTAACCGAGCGCTGGCCTACGCTCCCCGCTGCTACTGAGGTGACCGCAGCGGCTGGCGACGCGTTACTAACAGCGGCCCGTGAGCGGACAGCGTGGAACGAGAGGAGCGATCGTTCTCAGACGGAGATTCCACGCGTCTATGACGAGCGTGGCCAGGGAATTCGCGATGAGTCGTCCCTCGAGCACACGCTCGACGACAGCGATCAGCTGTGGATCGTCCCAGCAATCGCTGTGGAAACAGTACCCCGCGAAACGAAATCCTCCAGTACCAGAGCTGAAATCCCGACCGTAACAGCCCTCGAGTGCCAGCACTGTACGAAAGAAACAGAACATCGCTTCAGTACACGCGAGTCGCTCCCTGACGAGACCTGGACGGGCCAACCAATCTGGGAGTGCCAAGTGTGTGGCACAGGTCGCTACGGGCCTGCTCCCGAATAGGGCAGTAGGAATCTCACCGTTTAACCAACAGTCTCCGATGGAGATGGCTTCTGTTGGTTAACACGGTGAGTACCCGCAAGTCCGACGTCAGTCATAGCGGGCGTTCATTCGGCAGGTTCGCAGCGGCCTGTCTCTACAAAGCGGGGCGGGAACAGGGGGTGTGGGTAACGCACCGTGACATCGCCAAGTCCGGAAACGTCACGCCGACCACGGCCTGGACGCATCACCAGAGGTTCGATGAACTCGCTGTCTAGACGGGCCAGGTAGGGAGCGAGGGCGCTCCATTCTTCCAGTGGATCGCATCTAGCGCGGGCGGGAACTGCTGTAGTCGGTCATCGAGGACGGCGAGTGGGTGCGCATCGAGAAACGTCGCCTTGTGCCGATCAACCGGCGTGTCTTCGTGATTGAGTTGGATATGACAGGGCCCAAGGTCCGGATGGTCGGCATCTTGGTGGAATCCGAGCATCAGATTTCGGTCCGGTTCGACCCAGTTTATGCGGTAGTATTCGTGGTCGACGCCGGCGGGGTACCAGAAGCGAATCTCCAGTCGTGCTGTCGCCGCGTCGTACGAGTCACTCAGGAACGTCGTCGGATCGACACCCGCGATGACGTACCGGGGTCGGCGTCGAGACGGGCGATAGCGGACCTCTTCACACCCTGGCTGGTTCGTCAATCGGTCGTGAACGTCGCGGAGGAGGGTCCGCTGTGTATAGCGGTCGCGACCGGCAAGAAAGATCATTCTGTGAGAGAGGAGGGTTAGCTCGTGGCGCGGTCAGCCACGTCGGTCATCTGCTCGCGGGCAGCTTCGACGTCGGAGTAGAGTTCCAGTGCGTGCTTGATGAGGCGGCGATCCTCCTCGTTCTCACGCCAGAACGCGATGACGTCGCGGCGGTCCCGGAGCTCCGCACTTGTGAGGTCGCCGTCGGCGAGCGACTGTTCAAGCTCTTCCCACGTCTCGACGTCGTAGGTCGCCTGCCACTCCTCGATCTCCTCGGTAATCGCGGCCAATTCACTCCGCAGCTCCTCGCGGGTATTTTCCTCGATGAGCGTGCGGATCTCCTCGAAGAGCAGTCGCGTGTAGTCCGGTTGGTAGCGCGTCGTCTCGCCGGCCTCGACGCGACGCAACTGGCCCTGGTCGACGAGGTCCTGAAGTTCCTCGTTGGTCGTGCTCCAGGCGGCGTCGGCCTGCTCGCTGATCCAGTTAACTGAGCGGGGTTCGCGAAGTGACTCGGCGACCGCCCGAATGCGGTCGCGGGCGCTCATCGACTCAGTCCACGATTGGACCCCATCTCGCGAGGATTCGGTCATGGTTGGCACCTCTTGGGACAGTGTTCGCGCCCTACTCCCATATATGTTTGTACTGTCTCGCATAATCAAGAATGCCTTGCGGGCGAAGGCGTCCGGACGTTGAAATGCGATACCGACAGAAGGTATGGCCAACCGATGTACGACCGATATTCTGACGTTGAGGAACTACGGCCGACCGGCGAGGCATCCCACAGCCCGGACACAATGTTGGACGACGGGTGTGAGAGTGACCTCCTGGCGGCAACGCGTCGCGACGAGCACTGGTGGCGACCTGATGCGACGACGACAGTCACGTGGAGTGTCTATCCGCGCCGGCGAGTGGTGAGGCGCTACCGATGAATCAGCAAGTCGAACAGGGCTACTGGATGCATCGTGTACTCAGCAATCTCAGCCGCCTCGACGTCGAGCGGTTGGACGACGCGGATCGAGAGCGAGTCGAGACTGCAAGAGACCTCCTGGAAGAAGTGAGCCTACTCACGGGACCAGAGGACGGGAGCGGACCAGACGCCCCAACAGACGACTGATCGTCATCGCCGTCGACGCCAGGGGCACTTCCAGTGTCGGTTTATCGCCCCCCAAGAGGGGTGCGGGGCTTCCCGCGAGTCCAGACATGGCGACACTACAAGCTGCGACGACGTCAACCGGCGCGATCGTATCGGATCCACAGGCTGTCCGCGAACTCTGTGAGAGCTACTGCTTCGGGACGCTCGACTGGGAGGTCACCGACAAGGGCGAACTCACCATCTGGGGGTACGATGACTTCGAAGTGTACGAGGCGCGGGAGAACGGCCTCCCGGACTACGAGGGCGGCATCGTGACCCACGAATTCTTGCGAGAACTTGCCGACCACCTCGAAGCTGACGAGGAACTCGACATCCAGACAGCGGGGTTCACGAAGTGTCGCTTCCCAGTGCTGGCGAAGCGGTACGTCGTTCGCGACGGCGAAGTCCTCTACGCGGATCTCAGTTCCCCCGAACCAATCGAGGAGTAGCGTTGTTCGTCCCCCGAGAGGGGTGCGGGGCGATCCAGTAGCGGTCGCCCCGTGAGGTGATTGCTCGATGGGCCACCGCGCACTCGTTGCGTACGAACGCACAGACGGACAGTACACGCTCCACTACAGCCATTGGGGCGCAGCGAACCTCAAGCTCAAGCACCGAATTTCGGCTGAGTCGCCGTTCGGTGGCGACGACACCAACTCCAAGTGGGCGAAACAGCTGCTGGCTGAACTGGCCGATGGCCTCGAGGCAGATGCGGTCGACGGCTACCTCGCTGACGAGGATCGACCGTCGACGGTCGTCGAGCCGAAGCCCCGCGCCACCGGGCTCACCCTCGACGAGATCATCGCTGACCATCTCGACTACCTCCACCACGAGGCGTTCTACGTGGTGTCACCGACCTTCGAGGTGACCGCCTACCGGACGCTGTGGTTCGGCCTGCAGTACGATTCAGAGACAATCGACAACGGTGAGACGGTCGGGAACGGGGCGCTCGCGACCGTTCGGTGGCACGACGGCGAGCCGGTCGGCGACGGCCATCTGAAGGGGCAGTTCCGGGCGCTGAAGGACGTCGTCGGCGATATGGTCGACAAGGGGGTGTTCACGCCGTCGACGGCTCGCCAGTACCTCACACAGAAACTCGGCGAGTGGGTCGGCGAGCGCCAGGAACTGCGCATCCCTGGTGGTGAATCACCGTCGAAAACTGCGTCAGTCGACCGATTATAACGCCAATCCCTTTCTGAGTCCCCACGAACGTCTGGATATGTCAGATCGGGCTGATGACGAGGTGCGAGTATGGCTCGTCGAACGTACCTACTCCGATGATGAACAGAACCTAATCATCCTCACCTACGCGACACCCGACGGCAAACAGTATTATCGGAAAGAGCGGGCACTCACGTCCTTCACCGATATTCGAGATACGACAGCGGCAGTCGATGCGGGGCCCGGCAATCTCGGCACGGTTGATGACCCCGATCTCCAGGACCAATACGCGGCCGAAGCGCAGCGAATGCAGGAGGTCCACGACCCGAACGACGTGATCTGATGCTCACCAGTAGACGTAGTCCCGTGCCATTGGTTATGTCGGAGGAGGCCGTAGACGGGGTATGCGCGAACTCGTCTTCGCCCTCGAATACGAGCCGGGGTGCAATAGGGTGGCGGATGCCCTTGCCGACTACCCCGACGCCCGTGTCCGCTCGCTTTCGTTGCACGCGACTGCCGACCAACTTTGGCGAGTCGACCATGCCACCGGCACTCCGGACGCACTCGACGCCATCGAGGACGCGTTTCGAAACAGCGACTACTACGCCGACTGTCTCGCCACCGAGGACTGCGGCGCCACCCAGACCACCCGCGTCCTTGACCGCACGGACGACACGCTCGTCCTCTACTCCGACTGGGAGCGAACCCCCACCTGCGCCTCGGTTCCCCACATCGCCCGCGACCATCTCGGGGACGGCGTGCTGTTCGAGACCCGTCATGAGGGCCGCCACTACACGTGGCGACTCATCCACTCGGGCGACGGCGACGTGGCGGCATTCTTCGACTCCCTCGAGGTTGCCGTCGAAGAATGCGCTCAGATGGAGATGCTCCGCACCGCGGACACGACGACAGCAGCTGGAGGAAGCGACGAAACACCGAGCGGATTACCCCCGGCGCAGGAAGCCGCCCTCCAAGCCGCCGTCGAACACGGCTACTACGAGTCGCCCCGCGAGGTCGATGTCGGCGAGTTGGCCGAGCATCTCGACGTGCCTCGGTCAACACTTACCTACCGGCTCCGTCGGGCGGAAGAACATTTGGCGAAGCAACACGTCGCCGGCGAGCGGGTAGCGGAAGAACGGCTGGCATCGCACTGACACCGCGGTTGGAATATTCCAACAAAGACATATCGAACTCCCGCTCCTACCGTGAGGTGATGACAGAGAATTCCGATGTGGATACAGCGGGACCACCGAACGGCGGCGGGCAGCGGGAGTTGACTGCCCGTCTCACGGTCCCCGAGATGGACTGTCCGTCGTGTGCGCAAAAAGTCGACAAGAGCCTCCAGCGCGTCGACGGCGTCGTTGAGGCCACGCTCCAGCCGACCACCGGGACAGCTACCATCAAGTACGATCCGGACCGGACTACCAAAGCCGACGTCGTCGCGGCGATCGAAGCCGCCGGCTATGACGTGATCGGCGGAGCAGACGACGAAACCGACGAGTCTGCCGACGGCGTCGATATCGCGCCACCTTCGGAGGTCTGGACGAGTTCTCGCGCGAAGAAGACGTGGCTCGGCGCAGCGTTCGTCATCCTTGGTCTAGTCTTCGAGTTCCTTCTCACCGGCCAGAACGTCGCGATAGCGAGCATCCTCGACTACCCGCTACACATCGCAGATGTCCTGTTCCTCGGTGCCGTCGCGGCCAGTGGCATCCCGGTCGTCCGCAGCGGGTACTACTCCGCGAAGAACCGAAGCCTCGACATCGACCTCCTGATGGGGACAGCGATCATCGCCGCAACCGGCATCGGCTACTTCGTCGAGGCCGCGACGCTGGCCGTCCTGTTCAGCATCGCCGAACTGCTCGAGGACTATGCGATGGACAGGGCACGGGATTCTCTGCGCGAGCTGATGGAACTCTCGCCCGACGAGGCGACCGTCCGTCGCGATGGTGAGGAAGTGACCGTTTCCGTCGAGGAGGTCGACGTTGGCGAGACCGTCGTCGTCCGCCCTGGCGACAAGATTCCGCTCGACGGGACGGTCATCGAAGGCGAGAGTGCAGTCGACCAGTCGCCGATCACGGGCGAGAGCGTCCCCGTCGACAAGACCACCGGCGACGAGGTGTACGCCGGCGCGATCAACGAAGAGGGGTACCTCGAGGTAGAGGTCACCTCGACCGCTGGCGATTCGACGCTCTCGCGTATTATCGAAATGGTACAGGGCGCACAGGCGAAGAAGACCGAGTCTGAGCAGTTCGTCGACAGCTTCTCCGGCTACTACACACCCCTCGTCGTCGTGCTGGCAATCCTGACCGCCGCTATCCCGCCGCTGGTTATCGCTGATCCGGTGGCGGTGGACCTAGCCGGTTACGGGTTCACCTTCGCGGGCGACTGGCAGACGTGGTTCATCCGTGGGCTCACGCTGCTGGTGATCGCCTGCCCGTGTGCGTTCGTCATCTCCACACCCGTCTCGGTGGTGTCGGGCATCACGAGCGCCGCGAAGAACGGCGTCCTGATCAAGGGCGGAAATTACCTGGAAGCGATGGGCGAGGTCGACGCCGTCGCCGTCGACAAGACCGGGACGCTCACCAAGGGCGAACTCGCCGTCACCGACGTCGTTCCGGTGGGTGACACTACGGAGGACGATCTGCTCCGTCGCGCCGCTGGGCTGGAGCAGCGCAGTGAGCATCCCATTGCTACGGCGATTCTCGCCCGTGCTGAGGAGGCGGGCGTGGGCAACCTGCCCGACCCGACGGGTTTCGAGAGCCTCACTGGGAAGGGCATCCGCGGCGAGATCGGCGGCGAGACGTACTATGCGGGCAAGCCCGCGCTCTTCGAGGAACTGGGCTTCGACCTCGCTCGGGCACGCCGCGAGACGGACGGCGGCGTTATGACGGAAGAGGCGACCGAGGGCGAGAACGGGGCGTTCGCCGAGGATGCCCTCTCCGCGCTGGAGCGGGAGGGCAAGACTGTCGTTATCGTCGGGACGGAGTCGAAACTGCTGGGTGCGATCGCCATCGCCGACGAGGTTCGCCCGGCCTCGAAGCGGGCCGTCGAACGCCTGCACGAGCTGGGCGTCGAGCGCGTGGTGATGCTCACCGGCGACAACGAGGGCACCGCCCGCGCAATCGCCGAGCAGGTCGGGGTCGACGAGTATCGCGCAGAACTCCTGCCCGACGAGAAGGTCGACGCTGTCGAGGAGTTACAGGCAGAGTACGGTGATGTCGCGATGGTCGGTGACGGCATCAACGACGCGCCCGCGCTCGCCACCGCGGAGGTCGGCATCGCGATGGGCGCGGCCGGCACCGACACCGCTCTCGAGACGGCCGATATTGCGTTGATGGGCGACGACGTCGGGAAACTCCCGTACCTGTACGACCTGTCGCATACGGCCAACGGGGTGATCCGGCAGAACATCTGGGCGAGTCTCGGCGTGAAGTTCCTGCTCGCGCTGGGCGTGCCACTGGGGCTGGTCAGCGTTGCGTTGGCGGTCGTTGTCGGTGATATGGGGATGAGCCTCGGTGTCACCGGGAACGCGATGCGGTTGTCGCGAATCGAGCCCGATCGGTTCTCCGACACCTGACTCTGCGGCGGGAAGTGCGGGCAGGACGCTCCTCTTTCGCGACTTTCCTGCGCTCTATCGAGACAATTTGCAGTTTGTCTGGGGCAGTAGAGACTGAGCCCCACCGCAGGCTCTGATTTGATGCCCGAGAATCCAGACGACGATCCACTCCACGATTGCGAGTTAAGTCCCGACGCAGTCCTCGGGACGCGCACCTTCCACGATGTCCTGTTCACTGACGATACCGAGACGCCGGTAAACGTGCTCACCGGCGAGACACCCGCACATTCGCAGGCGACCGTCGAGGAAGCGAAGGCGTTCGCTACGAGTATCGATACGGACACACCACAAATCGCGCTCCCGGCCTCTGTCGAGACGCAGATCGAAACCCAGAGCCAACCCTACACGGCGGCCGCGTTCTTCCACTTCAAGGCGACCGGGTCGCTCGAACTGCACCGTGCCTACCACGCCGCCTACGACTCCGACGCGTTCAGCACCGACTTCGAGGCCGACTACGAGTCGGGCGACCTGACGATCACCGTCGAGCAGACTGCCGATTCCTGAACGCGGTCTCCCGAAGCGAGGTTTTTCGAGCGCCGGCGATGGGTGCCGGCGCACCGAGCAGACAGCGCCGAGCGGCGCCCGGTGAGTCGGCACTCCGAGGTGAACCAGATGCATATGGTCATCTACGCGCTGGTGGAAGCACCGACACAGCACGACGCCCTGGTCGAGGGGAAAGCAGTCTTCGACCGTCTCGTCGGCGCGAATCCCCACGGCTGCGCCGTGTTTGATTACTACGTCACGTTCGATGAAGACGACACGACGGTCGCCGGGAAGGCCCGCTGGGGTGACCTGCCGACGGCGGCCCCCATCAACTCAGAGGAGGGCGGTGAACTGCTCGACCGGGCTTGGAAGGCCACGAAAGAGGAGTTTCAGCGGAATCTCGACCGCGTGAAGGAGGCGCTCGACGAGCTCAGCGACGAGGCGATCATGCGCGACGAGGACCTCGCCCGCCACGCGTTCCACCAGGTCGGCGCGTACGAAGGGCCCTCAATCCCGATGTACGACCAGCACGCCCAGGGGATTCGGCATCGAGGCCAGCTCGACCGAGTCCTCGAGGAAGACGAGGACAGCCAGACGCTCTGGATCGTCCCCGCAGACGTTCATTTCTGACCAACGATGCCACGAATCACCAACTGGTCACGAGAGAGTCGCTCACCAACACTCGCGTATCGAAACACCGAGACTGGAGCGCGAGCTGTTCTACACCGGGCGCCGGATTCATACCGGTACAAGTGGCGCGGAGCGATCCTCGTCGACGGCTACCCGATCTGGTCGCGAGGCTTCGAGACGAAGGAGGCGACAACGTTCCGGGATGCGCTTCGGGAGCGGCCAGCGCCCGAACTGAACTGTCCGGAGTGTCCAAACGACGACGTCCTCGTCGGTGAGAAGACAGCTGATGGAGCGACGGTACAGCGCTGGTACGACTGTCCGGACTGTGGGTACGAAGCCCCCTCGCGCATCGTCTACGGCCCTGAACGCTGAGGACGTACACACGCAGGGTGTTTTTCGGCCGGGGCGGAGAGAGTGACCCGGTCGAACCGGGTCGGTCCAACAATGAGTCTCGAAGTACTCGACCGACACAGCGAGGCACTGTTCGAGTTCCTCTGGTGTCCCGTCTGCGGGCAGGAAGTGTTCACCCACATTCCCTTCGAGGGAGTGTTCTGCAAGAACTGTAACACGCAGGTCGTCCTCCAAGAGTCTCGAGAAGACCGTGGCTACGAGGAGGCTGTGCTCGCGTGCTTCGACACCGACTCAACGTGGAACCTTCACGTCGACGAGAAGCTCCGCCGCGACCTGCCTGACGGCTCGGCACGGGCAAAAATCCTCGGTGCACCGGGTGCCTATGAGATCGACTGGTGGAGTCCAGCACCTGGGGAGGATTGGGAGCCGGTCGAGCGTGGTGAATTCGACGACGTGGAGGAACCAGACGAGGTGTCACATCTCGCGTAGCGGATTGCAATCCCGCTACGACTGTGTGGTGTTGTTTCAGCGCCGGCGATGGGTGCCGGCGCACACGCGCCGGCGAGTACCGATGTCGACACGGAGCCAACTCCGATTCGTCCAACGAGTCGAACAGACCGGTGAGACAGATGGCAGCGCCGACCGCGTCGCGCAGGTGTACCGGCATTCGGACGGGTATCCCGGGAGCGTCCTCCGGGATCTCGCACAACTGAAAGAGCTGCTCGATGCGACCCGCGCAGAGCGTGGCCCGGGCTACACGGCGGCGACCTTCGTGTTCCTCGACAAGCTCTCGACGGTCGACCTCTACCTGGATGGCGACCCAGAGCGAACGATCGACGCGGCTCAGCCAGCGGATCTCCTCGAGCCGTCCAATATGGAGCACCTGGACCAGCCGCTGTTCCTGCTGGGCCACGGCGTCGAGAATCCGGCCGACGGCATCCACGGCGACGAGGAGTACCTCTACGTCGTCGAACTCCCGACGGAGAACCCGTTCGACGAGCCGACCGAGTGGACAGTCAAAGTGAGCGGTCACTCCGCGTTCCCCCGCTGGGACGGCCCGACCGACGAGGCCTTCGAGCAGGCGAGCTGGCAGTTCCACGGGTCGCTCGAGGACGCGCTCGCAGAACTGGTCCGGGACGAAGCAGTCGTCAAGTAAAATCCCAAATCGTATTTATACAGTTAGGGTTTAGAAAGACCCAGATGATTTCGAAGGCCGGACTCGCCGTGCTTGACGCGCTGAGTACCGGCCGTGAAGCAACACCGGCGGAACTCGCGGCCGAAACCGGATATTCACGAGACCATCTGTACGACGTACTCAACGAATTGCTCGCAGCGGGATTGCTCACAGAAACCCGTGGGTCCAGCAATCAGCGTCGTGTCCGCATCGCGGAACATCCAGTTACCGAAGCGTATCGAACGCTGCAGTCGGAGTTCAGCCACGTAGACTGGACGGAACTGCTCTCCCCAGCCACACTCCGCGTGTGTTGGTATCTCGATAGACCACGACACATCGCTGATATCGCAGACCGGCTCGGAATCACTCGACAAGGTGTCCACAGCGCGTTATCACCGCTCAAGCACCGAGCACTACTCTCCAGATCTGATTCGAAGTACGCCCTTCATGACGAAGTCTCGCCGCTGTTGGCGTTCGCCCGGGCTACTGTAGAGCACGAACATCGAGCCCGAGTCCGGGAAATCGCTCCCAGTGCCACGATCGCGTGGTGCGATCCGAAGCGAGCACTCGTTCGCCTGCAGACCGACGAGGATACGGACGCACTCCAAGCAGCTCCGGACTGGGAGATGACCGGACTGGGTCGGTTTACAGCGTATGGTCTACAGTTTTTCCTCGCCGGCGAGCCTCCGTTCTGGTATGCTCCGGACGAAGACCTAACGCCTGCTGAAGTCGTATGCCATACGCTCCTTCTGGATAGCGGATCTAGGCGGGTCAGCTATTCGATGCTGCTGATCGAGGCGGAGGATATCGATCAGGAGACACTCGTCGAGACCGCACAGTGGTACGACCTGGAACCCACTGTGAAAGCGTTGTATCGGCCACTTCAGGGCGACTTCGACAGAACAGATGATCTGCCAGTCATCCTCCCAAAAAAGAACGAATATATGGCACTCAAAGACCAGTACGGAGTCGCGTAACACCAACCACGCAGTCTGGCGGAAAATTGCGATGGGTTAGATGATGCCGCCGATCACGAGTAGTCCGACGACGAGCAGCAGCGTCGCAACCACGCTCCCTCCAGCAAGCAGCTTGTTCTCCATCGCCTTCTCGTGGAGGGGCATCTCGGCGTACTCCTTGCGGAACGCGTCGAGGTTCTCCTCGTCGTAGAAGTACTTCCTCTTCAGCGCGAACCGTTCGGTCACCGCACAGCCGGTACAGACCGGCTCCCCTTCGAGCCGTTCGGTCTTGATGTGGGTGTCGCAGGCGATCGCCCCGCAGTTCGGACAGTAGGTGTACGTCTCGTCGACGCCGCTCGTTTCGCAGTGGACGCAGCGATGAATCCCGTCCTCCAGAGTGACCCGTGAGGGGCCAGCAGCATAGTATTCGTACGGATACGAGTACTCCAGTATCTCTGTCGTCTGCCGAACCTCAGGTAGATACACCGGCTCAATCGATTGCACTGAGATGTCCGAGAGATTCGGCTCACAGGTCTTGTTGTACGTGACGTTATTGTCGCCGGTGTAGGTCACCGTCGTCGTGTGGTAATCCTGGAGGCGGTCAACAGCCCACTCCTTGTACTCCGTTTGGGTCTGGCCGAACC
This sequence comes from Halosubterraneus shenae, assembly GCF_050510935.1. Taxonomy (NCBI): domain Archaea; kingdom Methanobacteriati; phylum Methanobacteriota; class Halobacteria; order Halobacteriales; family Haloferacaceae; genus Halosubterraneus; species Halosubterraneus shenae. The sequence continues at coordinate 157,400 of NZ_JBNLVO010000006.1, forward strand.
GTCGTTCGTCGACGTCGTCGAATACCTCGGTAAACTGCCCGGTATCGAGGGGGACCGTCGCGTGGAAGTTCTCGGTGACCAGCGTCGCGACTTCGTCGTCGGCCACCTTCGGATGGCCGCGCTCAGCGTGGACAACGAACTGTGTGCGGTCGTTGATCCGGTGGATGACACCGACTGAGGTCTCGAAGACAGAGTTCGTGTCGGCGGTGATCGCAACCACTGGTCGGAACGTCACTTGCGAGTGCGGCACCGGCAGATCCGCGGCCTCGATGTTCTCAATGTCGCGGAACGCCTCCTGGACAGGTGCGTCGACATCCGCCGCCGGATCGTACGGTCGGAGCGTCTCGTCACAGAGGATCTCGATGCGCCCGTTGTAGAGATCGAGACCGATTTCGTCGGCGATCTCCCGAAGGTCCTCGCCGTCGATCAGCTCGATGGGATAGGGATCGTCGTTCCGCTGGAGCCGGTCAGCGTACTCCTCGGCAGGGTTCGTAAATCGACCTGTGGTGGCGACCATCCCTCGCTTCGGGCCGTCGAAGTCGAACGTCGCGATGGCCGAGTGCAGCTTCTGGACGACCGGCCGGCCGACCGTCCCGGTGTGCTTGCACTCGACGATGATCGCCCGTCGCGTGCCGTCGACGATCTCCTCCATGATGACGTCGCGCCCCTCGTCGGCCGTCCGCTCGGCCTGGCGGACGTTTTCGTAGCCGAGGTTCCGGAAGACGTCCTCCATCAAGTCCTCGAACTCGAATCCCGAGAGGTCGTCCAGTACAGCCATCCGAATGTAATTGGACAGTATCTTGCTATGACTATATACGTTGCCGACGGTGGCGACGAAGTCGCGACGACGTGAGCGCTGGTGTTGTTGTTCGTCCCGCAAGGGGTGCGGGACGACACATTCGTCCCGGATTACCGATGAGTTCTGAGAGCAACAGCGAGAGCGCCCCCGACAACTGGTGGTTGCAACGCCGAACAGATGACGACCATTTCGTGTTCGCCTACGAGTTCTCGAAATCCGTCCTTTGCCACGTCCAGCAACCCTCGGACTGGCTGGTCCGGATCGATCGAGCCGATGGGACGATCCTCTTCAGTCAGCACGACCTCCGGTCGCGAGCAGCGGCGTTCGACCTCGCCAAGAGCGTCATGGAGCTCTGTACGATGCTCCATCGGGAGGTCGTCACGGAGCGAAGTCAAGCGCGAAAACCGATGTACGTCGGGCCCCGACCAACCGAGGCCGCGAGTGGGAGCAATCAGGGAGCCGGACCTGGTCCAGATACCGCCCGTCGGCCGTCGGATTCCTTCCCCCGCCAGCCCCCAGAACGACCACGAGGTATGGGTCACTGGGAGGGTGGGTTCCGATGACCGGCGGACGAGCGTACCGCGGTGAACGCTGTATGGGTGGACAGCTGGTGTACACGCCCGATGGCGACGTACTGGACAAGCACCTCCACGTCTTGCGCCGCGCTCCTGGTGGATTCGACTGGGGACCGGAGGCCGACGAGGCCTGCATCGATCAACTCGCGATCGCGCTGCTGGCCGATTCAGCGACGAAGAAGATCGCACTCGACCACTACAAGGAGTTCGCGCAGTACCTGCGTGAAGAGCTCGAGGGTGACGAGTGGCGGCTCCCGACCAGCGACATTTCGGCCGATACCTGGTCGCGAGACATCGACGTGGCTGATGAGACGCCCTCACCGGAGGACGTCGACATCACGGCAGTCGATTTCGACGAGATGACCTTCGCGGTCGAGCGAGCGCTCTGCGAGCAGCACGACATTAGCATCCACCAGAGCGTCGACGACCGCCGCGAGGAACTGGAAGACGCCCGCCAGGCAGTCCAATCAGAAACTACCGACTCGGAGGAGTCACAGACCGACACCGGCGGGTTCGAGTTCCCCGCAGCTAGCCAGTAGGGACGGTGAGGGCGTTTCCGGCTCTGTTTGTAGAACCCCCGAGAGGGGTGCGGGGGTCACCACTCCCGCAACGTACCGATGAACGGGAACGCCCGACGCACCACGTCGAACGTAGTCCAGACAGAAGCGCTCGCTAACCGTCGCGACGACTCCGTCGAATACGTCGGCTTTCGCATCGACGGCCAGGCCGTCGTTCTGAATCTCTCCGAACACCAGCGTCTCACTCCCGATCGAAGTCTCGATCTGGTCAACCACAGCCCGACAGGCTTCGAGTGGGGATACGCTGGAAGCGGGCCCGCACAGCTCGCCTGTGGGCTCCTCCTCGACTACTACAACGACGCCCAGATCGCGAGAGAACACTACATTGGGTTCCGGAATTGCGTGATCAGCCAGCTCGAGTGTGACGGCCCGGCGGCGTGCTGGCACCTCACCGGCGAAGAAATCGACGCGGCGATGGCGACGATCGCCGACGACGTCGTCGCCCTTCCCGACGGCGGGGGGCCGTCACCGACACTCCCCGAGAACTGGCGAACGGTCACTCGCCCTGACCGGCGAGTCTTCCAGCGGGCTGATCGCGACCACTACATCGTGCTTGGGGAGGGAACCGACGGCTGGCTGGCCGTCCTCTGTAATCAGGGCGATCGCGCCTATCCGGCACCCCTGGCGAGCCGGACGGTTTCGGACGATGCCGATGTCGAGCAGGCCATCCGGGCCCTGGTCGACGAGAGCAACAACCTCATCGAGCCACCGGAGGGGGAGTGCTGATGGAGACAATTCGGCTGTCACGAGCCACCCACCAGCTGCTCGAACGCGGGGTCGAGGCGCTCGAGAAAATCGGTCGCGAACTGGAGCGGTACAACGACTGGCAAGAGCAGACTGACGGCACCGACTCGTGACTCAGACACGTTCTCCCGGCCAGCGGCGGAGTACCGGGTTCCAGTACACGCGCACTCCCGAGGGGTGCTCGTGTCCCATTCATCGCGACGGCCAGCCGGTCACGGCGCCGCTCGGCCTGCGGTTCGCAGAGCGCGTCCATATCGAATCGATCCCACGGCACGTCGCCGGCGCGATCTACGAAGCCCATCATTCCTATATGGACAGTGTCCCGCGGACGAACCTCGTTCATCACGGGCTCTGTTACCAGGACCAGCTACTGGGTGCGATTACGTGGCGCTATCCACTGATTCGCTCGCTGGACTACGACGGCACGCGATACGAGGGTGACGAGATCGTCGAGGCAGCACGGATCTGCATCGGCGTCGACTTCCCGAATCTCGCCTCCGCCGCCCTCGCCCGGTCGATGGAACGATTCGTGCGTCGGCACGGTCGGCGGCGAGGCGTTCGCCTTCTGCTGACGTTCGTGCGAGCTGACTTCGACGGCTCGATGATTAAAGCGCTCAGAGACAAGGGCTGGCACTGCGCCGGGAAAACGGAACCCGGACAGGCAGGTAACCGGCCCGACAAGCAAATCCGAGAGCGGCCGAAGTGGCGGTTCCTCTGTGAAGTTCCTGATGAGTCTGAGCGGGAACAGTCCTCACTCGGACGGTGGGCTCCGTGACTACGAATGCTCGTCTCGATGAGTTTGCAGCAGAGGAAGACTCGGACAACCAGCCGGAGCGCGATCCATCTGTAGTCGAGCGACTGTTGGACCCGATATCACCGGCCCAGGGGCTGCGACTCATCCCCGGCCAAGGTGACCCGGTGTACCTCCAAAACAGGGGAACTGAACGCTACCTGTTCCGGGATGCCCACGAGCGGTGGTTCATCCTCCAGCCCTCGGCCAAGGAGTCGGTCGACGACTTCGTTCGCTGGGTGTATCTCCCCGACGGCAAACCCGCCGAGATTGCCCGGACAGCGATCCGTCAACGGACGGTTCGCGGCTACCGGTACGTTCAGCGAAGCGGAGCTCCCGAGCCGGTTGGGACGACGGTGACAGCGATGTACGTCAGTGAGCCCTGGTCCGACGATGTCTACGAGTGTGGATCCTGCGGAGCCGAGTTCGAGTCGCCCCATGCTCACGCCCTTCACTGCTGGGAGGACCATCCCTGGGTTCCGAACCCGGAGCAGGTTCGGCTACGCCGCTCCAGCACCGAGTAACGACAGTGCGACAGTTTCCCGACGGTGGTTCGATTAACCAACAGACAGCCGCTTCCTAGGTTAGTGTTGGTTAACGTGGTGTTGTTGTTGCGCCCGGCAGAGGGGCGCAGGGCGCGAGACGATGCAGGCAGCCGTCGATGAGCGTTCCTGCGTCGAGGTGACTACGATGAAAGACCCAGAGTCGAGAACCATCTTCGCAGGCGTCGATGGACGTACCGACACCGAACTACCCGAGTGGTATCGTCAGCGTCACGGCGGCAAAGACACCGTGAGCTTCGCTGAGGCGATCCGCGACCTCCCGCAGGCCGTCGAGACGACCGTGGCGTACCAGAATCCGTACACCGACGAGTGGGTCGAGACGGAGCGGTTCAACGCGCTCGTCGAGCCGAGTCGCGCTCGAGAGCAGGCCCGTGAGGAGGACGCCGAAACGGATTCTTTGTTCCATATTCCGACCGACTCGTACTCGATCATCAACCCGGTCGACGTCTACGGCCCTCTGGAGGAGGTCCTTCGGGAGGAGACTATCGACCGAACGCCGCTGGGTGACGTGATGTTCGGCGAGATTCGTCGCTACCGGGGCGGCGGCGAGGTCCATATGGACATCATGTTCGACGGCCTCGAAGTGCGCCTTCCCGGCCGGTCGGACCCGATCACGATGGGCGTCACGTCGGGCTACGACTTCTTCGGTGAGCACGCCGTCTACGTCGAGGGGTTCGCCCAGGACGGGTACTGTTCAAATACGATGCGTTCGCTCACCGACAAGGAGGTCATCAAACACGTCGGCGACGTGCGGAACTTCCGCACCTGGTGGGAGGAGCTTCTCGCACAGGTCGAACTCGTCGCCGACGACCTATTCGAGTTCATCCGGGACGCCCAGGACATCGACCTCGACTTCTCGGAGCTCCCGTTCACCGTCACGGAGTTTTACAGTCTTCTGGGCTTCCCGGACTACCTGGCCGAGCGCGCTGCGAGTGATGCGGAGGCCAACGCGACCTCCCCCGTCGAGATCGATATGTGGACGCTGCATTCCGGCGCCACGTACGCGCTCACCCACTTCTTCCAAGGCAAGGAGGGTGCGTCGCTGGACGGCTACGTTCGCACGGCCAACGACATCCTGTTCAACCCGGAGGGCACCATCGAGCGCGTCGAACGCGCTTACGAGGAGGAGCTGGAGACAGACGGCGATGACGGGTCGCAGGCGTCGCTCGCCGGCGAGCGCGCGCTCGCGAGCATCGAGCGCATCAGCGACGATCTGCAAGAGAAGGTCAACCAGTTCGAGGAGCGCGAGGACGCGCTTCGTGAGCGGTTCCAAGATGCCATGAGCTGATTGTCGGAGCGGCGTTCACTGATACAATCCTAAAATAGCAGTCTACGTTAGAGATTCCGGTTCCTCGTTATATTCGACTACTAATTCGACATCCTCAGGACCGAATTCATCACGTTCCGCTTCAAGCGTATCAAGAGCGTCTTTAACCGGGAAGAAATCCGGCTTCTCGAGTGCATCTTCTGTCGCCCAGGCGTATCGAATCGTTTGCTCGGAATCAATGAGAAACACGGCACGCTGCGGGACGCGCTCGTGGTTCTCCCATTCATCATAACAGATGTCATATGACTCGGCAACCCGCCCGGAACTATCACTAAGTAACGGGAAATTGAGGCCGTATTCCTCGGCGAATGCTCGATGGGCGTAGACGCTGTCACCAGAAATTGCCCAGACATCGAGAGCGGGCGTTAGCTGAAACCACTCTGCATCGCGAATCGCACACAGTTCGTTTGTACAAATAGGACTGAAATCAAACGGGTAAAATACCAGCAACGCAGCCCGATCATTGGCTGTTGACTCATCCAAGCAGTACCCGGTTTGTTCTCCGTCACGGAGACCCGGAAGAGTAAATGACGGTGCAGACGCTCCCTCGTTTATCATACGACATAGTAGCACACGAAGACAGGATAGTCATTGGGTCAGCACTCCGATCTGAATTGCTCACCACTTGATGTGGGATGAAATTCACTAAAGTCCGTACGTCAGGAGTTCGCCGTCGCCCACTCAAGAAGCGGTTCTAATCTCGAACGAATCTCATCACCCTCGTCAGTTAGCGCGTATTCGACGCGTGGTGGAATTTCGTTGTACTGCGTCCGTGAGACGAGTCCTGCCTCCTCGAACTCGTCGAGTCGTTTCGAGATTGTCGAGGTACTCGCCGTCGGGAGGTGCTCCTCAATCTCCGCGAACCGCAGCGAATCGTGTGCGCCGATGATGCTGACGAGTTGCATCGCGTATTTCCGGCTCAACGTGTCGATGACACCCGTGAGCGGACAGTAGCACGTCCCCTCGACATCGCACGCGGGCGCCGATGACGTAGTGTCTGCCATAGCTTCGTGGCCTCCAACCTACTCCATAGCTTCGGACTCTGGAGTACAAGAACTTCCCGTCGTAAAGTATAGGCACAGATGACTCAGACAGCCGACTACGATCTCGTGATTCTCGGTGGCGGCGCCGCAGCCTTCGCCGCAATCACCGAAGCGAGTCGACGCGATCTCTCGACAGCGATGGTGAATACCGGCTTGCCCATCGGCGGGACGTGCGTGAACGTCGGCTGTGTTCCGAGTAAGCATCTCCTTGCCGTCGCCGAGAGCGGAGCTGCAGCGTCGGAGAACCCCTTCGACGCCGTTCGATACCCCGAGGAGCCGACCGTCGATTGGGCCGCCGCCCTCAACGACACCGACGAACTCGTCGAGCGGTTCCGGCAGGAGAACTACGTCGACGTCGCCGAGCACTTCGAGATCGACATCTACGAGGGGTACGGCCAGCTGGTCGACGATACTACCATCGAGGTCGTCGACGGCGCCGACGAGGGCGCACACATTACTGGGAAGAAGGCCCTCGTCGCGACCGGCAGTTCACCGTGGGCGCCGCCCATCGACGGCCTCTACGACGTCGACTACTACACGAGTGAGACCATCCTCGAGGAGCGCGACCTTCCCGAGAGTATCCTAATGCTCGGTGGGGGATACATCGCGCTGGAGTGGGGACAGATCCTGCACCGTGTCGGCATCGACGTGACGGTTCTCCAGCGCTCCGACCGCGTCCTCTCGGACATGGAAGGCCAACTTGGTCGCGAGATGCAGCGTGCATTCGAGGAGGAGGGCATCGAGGTGATCACCGGCAACGACTTCCAGCGCGTCCGCACGCTAGCAGCCGACGGCGGCGCCGAAGCGATTCAGTCAGGCGTCGCCGTCGAAACGACCATCGACGGAGACGAGCGAACGGTCACCGGCGACGCGCTGTTCGTCGCGACCGGCGTCCAGCCGAATAGCGAGGGCATCGGCCTCGAAACGGTTGGGATCGAAACGAACCCCGACGGGACGATTCGTGTCGACGAGTACTTCCAGACGACGAATCCCGACATCTACGCGGCGGGCGACGTGATCGGCGAGCCCGAACTGGAGACCGTCGCCGCCAAGGAGGGCAATCACGCCGTCAAGAACGCGTTCGGCAACGAGGGCGTCAGCATCGACTACGACGCGGTGCCAGCAGTCGTGTTCACCAGCCCGGAAGTCGCCGCAGTCGGGACGACAGAACGCGAGTATATGGACGAGCACGGCACCTGCTCGTGCCGAACCGTCCAGATGGCGGATGTCCCGCGAGCGAAGGCCGTCGAGAACACGGATGGCCTCGTCCAAGTCGTCAAACACCACGAGACTGACGAGATCGTCGGCGTCCACATGGTCGGCCCCCGTGCCGCCGACATAATTATGGAAGCCACGCTTGCGGTGACGTTCGGCCTCACGGTCGACGACATCATCGACACCGTCCACCCGTTCCCGACGTTCTCCGAGGCGTTCAAACAGGCCTGTCAGGCGTTCCGACGGGACATATCGACGATGAGCTGCTGTATCGAGTGAATCTCACTCCGGGTCGGCCGGCGCAGTACTGCGGAGGAGCATCGTCTTCACACGACCAACCCCATCGAAATCACGGAGCCGATACACGAGTTCCCGCACCCGCGCCGCATCGCCATGACAGAAGACGGTCTCTAAACACCACTCGCCCTGGTGGGTATGGCTCATCGTTTCGATGACGTCCTGAAACTGGTGCTGGGCCGAATGGAGATCGTGAATCACCTCGTGGTGCTGGTAATCGAATGCCAGTACAGCGACGACCTCGCCTGAAACCTCCTCGAGTTGTGAATGTCCCTCGATGTATTCCTGCATCGCTTCACGAATCGCCCGCGAGCGGGAGTCCAACCCCTCAGCCTGCCATGTCTCGTCGAACTCCTCGAGAATGTCCTCAGACACGTTCAAGCTCGTGCGCATACTCCCCAATTGATCCCCTACTGTCTTGACCCCTCGATTATTACGGAATTCACGTTTCAGTCTTAACAACCGCTATACAGCGCAGGGATAGAGGAATATATGAATGCTCCACGGCGAGGCGTTTCCACTGTTGGTCGGCGCGATTGCGCTCGGATTCGTGCACGGCATCGAGCCCGGACACGGATGGCCGGTCGCCGCGAGTTATGCACTCGATCAATCCAATAAGTGGCTCTACGGACTCGCCGCCAGCTCGCTGATCGGCATCGGCCACCTCATTAGCAGTCTGGCGATGGTCGGCGTGTTCTTCTACGCGAAATCCTACTTTCAGCTGACCCAAGTGAACGAGCCGATCTCGATTCTTGGCGGCGTTTCCATCGGCGGTCCAGTCAGCATCGTCGCAGGCGTCTTACTCATCGGACTCGGGATTCGAGAGTACACGCACGGCCATTCTCACCAGCACGAGGACAGCCACGGACACGACCACGATGAGCATACGGAGGAGCAGTCGAGCCACCACAGTCACGGCACGCCACCCACGCACGAACACTCCCCGGATGGGCTCCTTACACGGGTGAAAATTCGGCTTGGAAAAATCGGAGGGCACTCCCACGAGCACGGGACCGATCCGGCTCCTGACGCCGACCGCGGACTCCTCGGAATCGCCTGGTTCGCATTCGTCCTCGGGTTCGCTCACGAAGAAGAATTCGAGATTATCGGCCTCTGTGCCGGTTCGACGTACTGTCTGGAGCTGATGACTGCGTATGCGCTGACGGTCATCGTCGGCATTGTCGGGTTAACGATGCTCCTCATCGCCGGCTATCAGGAGTACGAAGAAACAGTCGAGCGGTATACACCGTACCTGCCGCTGTTCTCAGCGACCGTCCTCATCGTCATGGGACTCGGCTTCATCGCCGGCGTCTTCTGAATCACGCCGAACACTCTCCAGCGTCCCATTCTCAGTAAGGTCAATAAGCGCGCGATTTAGCAGTTCACGGAGGACGAACTCCTCGTAATGCTGTGTTGCACAGTACTCGCACGGCTTCATTTCTCGTGCCACCGCTTCGATGTCGTCGCCGTGCTCCCCATAGAGCGTCTCAACGAGCCCTGCTAATTCGGCTGCCGCGGTTTCCTGCGCCCCAGCGAGCGTCTGCTCAGCGTCCTCTGGTAGGTCATACGAAAAAATCCGCGTGTTCGACTTGTAGTACTTCCGCGTCCCCCCACCAGCTTCTTCGAGCCGGGCAATCTCGACCATCCCCGCATCCTTCAGGACGTTCACGTGGTGGCGCACCGTCGTCTCCGCCTTTTCTTCGCCACGACGATGCAGTTCGTCGTGGATCTCCTCGATCGTCATTTCCTCGGTTGCGAGCATGTCGAGGATCTTCACCCGGACATCGTTCTCCAGTGCCTTCGCTTTCTCCGGGTCCGTCGTCACGACTTCGCGGATCGGCACGTCAGATTCGAGGAGCGCCATTCTTGTGACGACATAGACGGACAACGACAGTAAGAGTAACGCCATTCCAACGACAGTGGTAGTATGATATCGAGACCGCTATAACTCTCGTCATAATGGTTATCCGCGTCGCACGATAACCAACAGGTACGATGGGAACGACACACGACCAATTCAACGTCGGGGGGATGTCCTGCTCGTTCTGTGCCGAGAGCATCAAGAAGGCCTACAGTCGAACCGACGGCGTTGAGGACGTCGACGTGAGTCTTGCCCACGAGGAGGTACTCGTCCAGTACGACGACAACCTCTTGAGCGAAGTCGAAGTGAAGGACACACTCCGGGACCTCGGATATACCATCCGCGACCCGGATAAAGCGAAGCGTTACGAACAACAGCAGGCCGAACTCGCCGACGGGAAGCGTCGCCTCCTCCTCGCAGGCGGCGCATCTATCGTTGTCGCTGCCCTGATGGGATGGATGATTCTCGTAATGGGACGCTTCGAGTCGGCATCGCTCGCGATGGATCTGGTGACTCTGGGGCTGGCGCTTGGGACGATGTTCGGCCCCGGACGGTATATCAAACAGAAGGCGTTCCAGAGCCTGCGCCGGGGGATCTTCAACCAGCACGTCCTCCTGGAAGCGGGCGCGTTCGCAGGGCTCCTTGGTGGACTGCTTGGCCTGTTCGTGTTCCCTGGCTTCCCGACCGTCCACTTCTTCGCCGTCTCCGTGTTCATCACCACCTATCACATCCTTTCGGAGTACACCAGCCTCATCGTCCGCACGCGGGCTTCCCAAGCTGTCCAAGGCCTTCTCGACCTCCAGCCCGACACGGCACGCCGCGTCAGTGATGACGGTGATGTCGAAGAGGTCCCTGTCGACGATCTCGACGTCGATGATCGCGTCCGGGTCAAGCCCGGCGAGAACATCCCCGTCGACGGGGAGGTCGTCGAGGGTAAATCCACAGTCGACGAGTCGGTTGCCACCGGTGAGTCCATCCCCGAGGAGAAGGCCGAAGGCGACGAGGTGATCGGCGGCAGCGTCAACGAGACCGGGACGCTGCTCATCGAGGTAACTGCAACCGGCGAGGACGCGTTCCTGAACCAAGTGGCCCGCGAGATTGAGGAGGCGCGGGCGATGAAACCCGGCATCATCCAGCTCGCCGACCGCGTCCTCAAGTACTTTGTCCCAGGCGTCTTGACGATTGCCGCGCTCTCGTTCCTCTTCTGGGTGGTCGCACCGCTCGCGTGGGGAGCAGACCCCAACGTCCAGCGCGGCGCGTTCGCAGCGCTGGCTGTCCTCGTGCTCGGCTATCCGTGTGCGCTCGGGATGGCGACACCGCTCGCCCTAATTCGGGGTGGCGGGAAGGCGGCGAACCACGGCATCCTGATGCGCTCCGGTGACGCCTTCCAGATATTCCCCGACGTCGACCACATCGTGTTGGACAAGACCGGCACCATCACCGTCGGCGAACCCGCCGTCAGTGAGGTCGTCGCGTTCGGTGCCGACGAGGTGGATGTACTCACGACTGCGGCCAGTGCAGAGGCGTTCTCCGAGCATCCTCTCGCTGATGCGATCCTCGAGTTCGCCGACGAGCAAGATGTCGAGTACGCTGACCCCGATGATTTCGACTCCGTGACCGGCAAGGGCGTCCGGGCAACCGTGGCCAGCGACGACGTGCTGATCGGGAAACCGGGATGGCTTAGCGACGAGGGGATCGACCTGTCGAAGGAGGGCGACGACATTGAGCGACTTCAGGGCCGCGGCCTCACCGTTGCCGGAGTTGTTCGTGATGGTGACCTCATCGGCCTGATCGGCATCGGCGACGAAATCAAAGCAGACGCCGCCGAGACCAGCCGGCGGATTCGCGACGCCGGCATCACGCCCGTGATGATCACCGGGGACAACGAGCGCACCGCCAACGCGGTCGCCGACGAGGTCGGCATCGACCGCGTTATGGCAGACGTCTTACCCGACGAGAAACGCGAAGAGATCGGTCGCCTACAGGAAGCCGGCCACCGCGTAGCCATGGTCGGCGACGGCATCAACGACGCTCCCGCACTCACGCAGGCCGATATCGGGATCGCCATCGGCGCCGGGACCGA
>NZ_JBNLVO010000007.1:0-137796 GCF_050510935.1 Halosubterraneus shenae
TCAACTCCTCTCCGGCGAGGGTGTCAACACCGAGTTCGCCCTCGACGACCGCACCGACGGCGAGCGTGGAGACGGCCAATTGACAGCCGATTAAGCCACTACGTCGTAGCCAGCTTGTTCGATTGCCGCGTTCACGTCGTCGTCTGAGACTCCATCCTCGAGGACCACGGTGACCGTGTCAGCTTCGTAGTCGGCCTCGATCCGATTCACACCATCGAGGTTTCGCAGGGCGGTCTCCACGTTCTGTTCGCACCCGTTGCAGGACATCCCGGTGACTGAGATCGTCTTTCGCTCCATACGGGCCTGTAAACACTCGCGGGGAATGACCATTACGGTAACCGTTGTACCGGTATTATCTCTATTAGAGATGGGATTATCGTCCGGAGAGTTGTTTGTGTCGGCCCCAAAGGGGTGGAGGCTCTTTGAGATGGGAACCACTGACGACGAAGAGAGCGACGAATTCCCCCCAGAGAAGCGTCTGGAAGCACCGAACACGCGCCTGATCAAGGCAGGAATCGCGACGATTCCCGATATGGAAACCTTGCAAGAGTGTGTAGCCTACGAGAACGCCCACCAGAATCGAACGCAAATTCTGCGCCGGCTCAAGTGGAAGGCTGAAGAGCTGCGTGAGAACGAAGAGTAGGCTCTATTCTTAACCAACACACTCCGCGTGGGTTTCCTTATTGTTGGTTAACTGCCTGAGTCTCGGTTTTTCGGGCCCCGGAATGGGTGCGGGGCAGCCAGCATCGATAGGATGACGAATCGCAGACCCCAGAACGGACATTCAAATACTGAACCGGGACCAAACTGAGTGACTCAATCCTCTCAGAAATCATGGGCAAGAAACTGTACTCAGACGATGAACTCCTCAATCGGCTCCAGAAGTTCGCTGAGGAACTCGGTCGTCCTCCGTCGCAGAGTGAGATGGACGATTCAGGACCCCATGCTTCGAAGACGTACGGAGACCGATTCGGGTCGTGGAATAACGCACTCGAGGCTGCCGGACTTCAAACAGGAACGAACGACCCAAACGGACGACCACGGACCCCCGAAGAGGATCTTCTCGCAGATCTCAAATCGGTTGCTGACATTGTAGGGGGAACTCCGTCAGAGCGAGAATACAGTAATCACGGAAAGTATTCGGTGAAGACATACTGTAAGCGATTTGGAGGGTGGAATTCAACACTACAGGCGGCCGGTTTTGAACCGAACGTCGAAATGAACCTCTCCGAGGAGGCACTCATTTCTGCCTTACAGGGGTTCGCTAAGAAACTGGGTCGACCGCCCACGGCAGATGAGATGGACCGGAGTGGCCCCTACACCTCGGATTCGTACAAGCGAGCGTTTGGAACCTGGAATCGTGCTCTTCGACAGGCTGGGTTGGAAGTCCACTCCGTGTGGAATGTGAGCGAAGAGGATCTGATATCCGAACTCAACAGGCTCGCCGAAGAGCTAGACCATGTCCCTCGGAAGGATGAGATGCGGAACCAAGGGAAATGGAGTGCAGCAGTCTATCAAGAACAATTCGGTTCGTGGAATGAAGCTCTCCGAGCTGCCGGCTTCGAGCCTAATGAGCGGTGGCGAATCCCACGGGAGGAGTTATTAACCGAATTGCGGGCTGTTACGGATGAGCTGGGCCACCCACCGACAACGACGGAAATGAACGAACACGGGGAGTTCTCCATCGTTCCGTATCAGCGTGAGTTCGGAACGTGGCGAACAGCCCTTCAAGCGGCCGACCCGGACTATCTAGAAAGCTACCGTCAGTCTGATACTGAGACAGTTCCGTTTGGCTCGAACTGGCCACAGATTCGTGAGGAGATCATCACCCGTGACAACGAGTCCTGTCTGCGCTGCGGTATGGGCCGCGAAGCTCACCGCGAGAGGTTCGGACGTGATCTTCCGGTTCACCACCGGATTCCTCGACGCCGGTTCTACAACGATCCAGACCAGTCGGTCGACGATGCAGATATGCCGAGTAACCTGCTTACTCTCTGTATCCCGTGCCATCGTCGCCTCGAGCGGTTGCCAGTCCAACCAGTGGTTGACTAACAAGCGAAGTTCTATGCTCAGTTCGAATCAAATCGCTGGCGAGCAGAGCGTCTACCTCCCGCCGACGTGACGTAGATGGAGTTCTATTCTCTTCCCGATCTTCCCGAACCGACTGGTGAGCGGGGGTTTCTCAGTACTTAGGATATGAGAAGCCACGCAGCTCCGAATGCAAGCAGAGAGACGGTCAGATTGCCGAGCGCATTCAAGAATGCAGCTCTCTGTTCGCCCTGCTCCCAGAGGCTAACGGTCTGAAAGCTAAACGACGAAAATGTCGTGAACGCCCCGCAGAATCCAACACTCACCAAGAGAAGGATGTCGGAATCACTCACCCCGAAAATGACTGACCCGAGCATGAAGCTCCCGAGCGCGTTTACCACGAGAGTGGCCCACGGGAACGACGAATTGTCGATCAGCTGCCCGACCAGATAACGCAGGACTGCACCGACTGCCCCACCAATACTGATGAGGAGAATCTCCATTAGTCATCACCCGGCGTTGGAGGCTGAATTGCAGTAGTAGACGTCGTGGCCACGATTTTTCGACTGGCGAATACTCCACCAAATCCGGACGCGTAACTGGCAATAATATAGGGGGCTGCAAGTTCCGGTGTGGTCAACGCAATGTCGGCCACGAACGTGCTGTAGGTGGTAAACGAGGCAAAGAAGCCCGTTCCGAAGACATAACGCAACCGTTTCGTGAGGAACTCATCTGCTCGAGCATCAAAGAGGAGTACCCCGAGTCCGAAGCTCCCGATGGTGTTGACGAGAAGAGTGACCAGGAGTGCGTCACCCGCTGCTGCCCCGACAGCGTACCGAAGATTCGCACCGACAATTCCACCAAGTGCAATCAGTACGATCGCTTCCCCGTGCCGAATGAGTTGTCTCCGTAGCATCTGACGAACCGGAAATAGGAGTCATCAGCCGTATCGGCGGTTGGGGAAGGCGGACTCCATCGCCCGTGTTTCACTTCTGTCTCCGGAGAACGGACAAATAAACGCACCGTCTCCAGAATGTTGAATGACCGCTGAGAACTGGGTGTCGGCGTAAATCACCGTTGGGAGTGGCCAATAGAGGGCGTCTGATTCGACTGTTTTTCGTGCCCCCCGAGAGGGCGAGGGCTCCTTCGAAAGCTCTCAGAGGTGACTTCCAGTGAGTCAACAACAGAGTCCCGACAACGTCTCGATCGACGAGATCCCGGTCGATATCGACAACACGCAATCAGCGGAGGTCGATTCCGCCGACGTGCCCGACGAAATCGAATCCATCACCCGTGGCCTCGCCGGTGAGCAGCCGCCGACGAATCCGCTGGTCGTGTTGAAAGCGGCCCGGTGGTGGTATATTCACGGCAAGGGCTGCACAGATCCCGCCTTCCAATGGGCCATCGAGTGGGCACGTCACCTTGCGACCGACACCCCCAGTGACGTCGAGCGGTTCGACGAGTTCCTCGAGTACCTCGTCTCGGTTGGCTTTGCGAACGAACGCCACGAGCTCCGCTGACCGACAGAGCGGTTTTTTGAACGCCCCTGAGGGGTGCGGCGCGGTCTGAGCAGACGCAGTTGCCGTGAACTTGATTCGGTGAACACAATGGCTACGACCAGTGATTCGTCGGTCTCCTTCGACCAGACCGACACGCGATCCGACGAGATGAACAGTACGATCGAACAGTGGATCGACGACCTCGTCGCCGGCGTCGACGACGCGCAGGCCAGCGCGGAGTTCCAGGAGTGGCTTGACGTCCAGAGTCGATTCCACGACTACTCCTACCGGAACACGCTCCTCATCAAGCGGCAGTGTCCCGAGGCAACCCGCGTGGCTGGCTACCGGACGTGGCAGGAGGAGTTCGACCGTCACGTCAAGGAGGGTGAGTCGGCCATCTGGATCTGGGCGCCAATCATCGCGAAACAGTGCCCGGAGTGCGAGAACTCGCCGAGCTACCACGAGGACAGCGATTGTGAGTACGACGAGACGCCGCCCGAAGAGTGGTCCGAAGGGCTGGTCGGGTTCAAGCCCGCGCCGGTGTTCGACGTCTCCCAGACCGAGGGCGAACCGCTTCCCGACCTGGACACGGAAGCGACTGGGGAGGCCGGCGATCTCGTCGAACAGTTGACTGGCGCCGCTGACGACCTCGGCGTGACGGTGCGGATCGTTCCAGCCGAGGAGTGGGCCCACGGCGAGGCGAAGGGCATCTGCGAACAGCTGAGTCTCGTCGACGTTCAGCCGCTCGTCGAGGTGCGTGATCGGGAGAACGAGGCCGACCTTGCGCGGACGCTGATTCACGAGTACGCACACGCCCTGCTCCACTTCGATGTCGACGACGACACCGAGCGGGCGAAACGCGAAGTCGAGGCCGAAGCCGTCGCGTACGTCGTCGGGCGCTACTGCGGGCTCGACACGAGCGGCTCGGCATTCTACCTCGCTGCGTGGGAGTCGGACGATCCCGAGGTCGTGCGCGAGCGGCTCGGACGGATCAGTCGGACGGCAGAAGAACTCATCGACGTTCTCGAAGAGCCGCCTGCTTGCTAATAGGTTAACCAACAGATTGTCAGGATACCCTCTTTTGTTGGTTAATTTTTTGCGCCCGTTGAGGGTGGCGCCTGAGCGCGATGTCGTAGCCGTGCCGTGGTAGTCAGACCATATTTACGTCCGGGAAGATACGTCAGGCCATGAACGACGACGTCCCGGAGTCGATAGCCGACATCCAGTCGCTTCACGTCGGGACCTACGAGAGCAATCCGGACCGCATTGAGTCCGACGCCGGGACCGAGCGGCAGGACCGCGCGGACTACGAGGGGCGGTTCATTTTCGAACTCCTGCAGAACGCCGTCGACGAGATGGACGAGACGGCGACGCCGGCGGTCAAGATCCGCCTCACCGACGACCGGCTGCTGGTCGCCAACAACGGCGCTCCGTTCTCGATGGGGGACCTCTACGCGCTGACGCTGACGACTCGGACGACGAAAGCCGGAGACACTACGATCGGCCACAAGGGCCGGGGGTTCACCTCCGTGCTGGGTGTCACCGACAACCCTCGTGTCTTCTCGGAGTCGGTACAGGCTCAGTTCCACCGGGGGCATTCCGCCGAAACCCTGACCCAGAATCAGGAGATCGCCGACGCGTTCGACGGGGAGGTCGAAGCAGATCAGGTTCCGCTGCTCTCGCTCCCCCACCCGGCGGAGCCGCCCGCAGACGTCCAGTCACTCCTCGAAGAGGGATTCACGACCGTGTTCGAACTCCCGCTCCGAGACTCGGCACAGTACCACGGCGCCATCCAGCGGAAGCTTCAGTCACTGGGCGCCAACACGGTCGCACTCCTGCCGGAGCTGGCACGTATCGACATCGAGTGTCCGACCTGGGAGCGGAGCTGGCGCCTCTCTCGACAGGAGTTTCGAGATGCGGAGAGCGCGACGCTCATCGAGGTGGAACGGGAGACTGTCGACGGTGTGTCGACGTCGGCGACGACCGACTGGTACTGTCTCTTCGAGCGCACGGAGATCGACAGCGACCGCGTCGCCGAGCGAGCGGATCTCACCGACCCGGAGATCGACGCGATGGGGCAGTTACGCGTCGGCGTGGCGTTTCGCGCGACGCCCGCGACCGATGCGCCGGCGGCCGAGATGAGCGACTGGGCGCTCGATCCCGTCTACGGGGAGTCTCGGGACCGCCCGCCAATGGTCCACGTCTTTCTCCCCACGAAAGAGCGTAGTCCGATCCCGGCGCTGGTCACAGGGACGTTCCAGTCGGACACGTCACGGCGGAACCTGACGCTCGATCACGACGGTGAACGCGGCTACGAAGGGCAGTTCAACAGCTACCTCTTCGAGGAGGTCGGGACGGTATTCGCCCAGCGAGTACTGCCGTTCGTCAGTGCGTCGGCGACCACGCCCGCGGCGTTCGTCGACGCGCTCGACCCCTCACTCGGTCAACGGCGGGAGTGGTCGTTCACGCCCGGCGACGTCGACCACTGCCTCTTCGAGCAGGTGAACGCCGCCGTCAGCCCGGTCCCGTTCCTACCGAGCGCGTTCGGCGACGATAGCGTGAGTATCGACGCCGTCCGTCTCCCGCCGACGGCGACCGAGCTCCCGACGCTGGGCGAGCAGTTCGTCCAGCTCCTCCAGACTGGAGCCACCATCCCGCAGGCGCTGGAGGGGCTCCCCGAGGCGACACTGCTGGCTCACCGGAAGACACGGGCGCTCGAAGCGTACGGCGCGAGCCGACTCGACACCGCGTCGGTCCCCGAACTTCTCGCGGACGCGTCCGTCAACCCCACACTCCGGCTGACAAGCGAGGAGGAGTGGGAGATTTCGGTGCCCGAGGACGCCGAGCCGTGTCGGCTCCTGATAGACCCCGTGCTCGAGTATCTGGTCGCCGTGCGGAAACCGCTCGAGAGCGACGACGACCGCGCCGCGTTCGACGACGCTTGCCGTCGAGTACCATTGTTGCCGACAGCCGTCGAGTGGGACGACGAAACGGCACAGGCGATTCGGCGCGCCAACCGTGTTCATGCCGCCCGAGAACGACATCGCGGGCGGTGCACTCCCGGATATCCAGTTTCTTGCAAGCGAACTCTACCACGGCAGCGACCCGAACCGGGCCAAGCCGCTCAGGGAGGCGGCGCTCCCGGCGGAGTTCGGGTCGGACCTCCGGACCGTCTGGAACGTCAAGGAGTACCAGTTCACCCAGGTGTTCGACGCAGCCATCAGCCCCCAGCTACCCGGGCCGAACTCCCCCGAAGCGGACCCATCGACGCTCCACCAGCTGGAGACCCTCGGAACGATCCGTCGGATGGCGGCGGTCCAGTCGCCCGAGAACGACCGGTCGCCCGACGCCCCGCTGCTCTATCAGTCCTCGCGGAAGCCGTTCTCCGCGCTCGCCAGCCTCCCGGTCCCGACGGTCGGCCCGGACGACTCCGTCGAGTGGCAGCCCGCCCACCGAGTCTACTTCAGTTCGGCGTGGCAGACCGCGCTCGGCCGGCCGGAGGACGCACACGTCGAGGAGCTGCTCCGGGCGGTCGGCGACGTAACCGACTCAGACCGGTTCGAACCACGCTTCCTCGCGCCGCCCGAGTGGTTCGGGCTCGACCCGGCCGAGAGCGAACCTCCCGACCAGGAGCATCTCGCCTGGGCAGCGTTCCTGCAGTGGCTCGGTGTCGCCGAACACGTCCGGCCGCTCCCGATGTTCGCTCCGGACGCCGGGACCCGACACCGCTACCGCAAGACACAGGGGCTCAGCCGCCCGCCACGGTCGACGATCAGCTCGCACTCGGCGCTCGAAACCGAGTCACAGCCGGTCGACCACCGCTACCGCGGGTTGACCGAGTCCGAGTGGACAGCCTACCGCGAACAGCTCGCGTCCCAGGTCGACCCGGAGATCCCCGACAGTAGCCAACAGTATCTCTCCCAGGTCAACGCATTAGAGTACGCCGACGAGCTGACGAGAGCGGCGCGCGAGGAGTCGGCAGTCGGCGTTCGGCTCCTGCGCCATCTGGTGTGCTGGTGGGACAGCGGGCTCTCGGCCCACCGCCACGCCGAGGTGGCGGCGTTCACCAACAAACAGTGGCGTGGAAGCAACCTCAGCTACTTCTTCACCACGGACGAGCGCGATCGCCTGGGACAGAACCTCTGGGTCTGGCAGCTCAGGCAGGCAGCGTGGGTCCCGACGACGTTCGGTGCAGTCCGGCCGCCCGACGCCTGGCGGCTCCCCGACGCCGACGAGGAGCGGTTCAGCCTCGACGTCTCGGGGGAACGCCCGTTGCTCCCGTTCGTCACGGCGGGGTTCCCGGCCAGGGAGACGGACGAACCCGAGGCAGTCTCGACGCTCGCCGAGACGCTGGGAATCGGCCGGCGCCTCGATCAGGAGTCGTTCTCACCACGGGATGCCTACCACGCTGTCAACCGTATCGGGGAGCTACTCGAGAGCTCCGAAGACCCCGCCCAGTTCGCCAGCGCCGTCGAACTGCTGTACACGCGCATCGCGGAACTGCTTCCCGGGCTGGAACAGGGTGAGCCGCTCCCGGCGGAGTGGCGCCCAGACGACACCGGGCTCGGGGACGTCGACCTGCTCTGCCGGGTCGGCCAAGGGTACGAGCTCGTCCCCGCGAGCGAGGCGTACTACGTCCGGTCCCGCAGCAGCCGTGACCGGTACGCGAACCTCGGTGTCCCCATTCTGGCGCTGTTCAAGCCGGAGGCGGCGAGCTTCGGCAGCTACTGTGGGGCAAGTGACCTGCGAACGGCCGTCCGAAGGGAGCCGGCGTACGAGGACTGTCCACCGCTCCCCCTCTCGATGGGTGACGCCGACGTCGATCAGATGTGGCTCGAGACGTTGCTCGCTGCGCTCCTGCTCCGGCTCCGGACGAACCGGCAGTCGGCGTTCCTGGTCGACCAAGACCGCAGCGCCACCCGGACGTTCTACGAGCAGCTGACTTTCGTCGAGAACCTCGACCTCCGGATCTCGCTGGCCGACGGGAGCTGGGACGAGAACCGGCCGCCGGAGCCACAGGCGTACCACCTCGAGCGGGATGGAGACCGCATCGTCCGAGTACTGGTCGACCGAACGCTGGACCGCGGGGCGCTCGTCGACGCTCTGACTGGTGCGTACACGGAACGGCTCGACGTTCCCCAGTACTACGAGGCAGTGAACACGCTCGTCGACCACGCACTAGGTGAGCCAGAGCCCGGGACGACGCTCGAAAATCGCTTGCGGACCGTGGGGAGCGACGTTCCCTCCGGACAGGTCGAAGCGACCCGGAAAGAGCTATTTGCCGAAGAACGGGACGAGCCAGATATGGAAGAGGAGGAGCCGGAGCCTGTCGCCCCCGAACCGTACATGGCCGACGACACCGAGGAGGACGACCGGTCGGAACACGAACCAGCGGAGCGGACCGTGAGCACGGAAACCAGCGGCACCGCCCACTCCGCGCAGGTGCCGCCTATCGATTCGGTGACGAGCATCGGTGACCGACGGATAGCGGAGTCGTTGCTTGAAGCCGCTCCCGCGAGCCGTTCGTCCAGCGACTCCACAGGGGGACAGGCACAGACGAACGGGGGAGGTGGTGGCGGGGGGGACGGCCACGGGACGTCTCAGGAGTACCGGACCGAGATCGATGCGTTCGGGATGGAACTAACAATGAAGGCCGAACGAGAGCGGCTCCGTGAGGCGGGCGAAGCCACTCCCGACGAGCAGGTGTTCGACGTTCACACGCCCGAGATCTACGATCAGATGCGGGAGGAAAACCCGTCGCTCGACGATGCCATCGAACGGTTCGGGGACGAACGAGGACTTTCCGGTGCGGAGAACCCATTAAACAGAGGATTCCCCGGATTCGACGTCCTCACGCTCCGCACGGACGCCGACGGACGAGCGATCGTTGACCGGTGTATCGAGCTCAAGACGTCTGGCGTGAATACACGCAAACCCTCCCTCTCGTGGAACGAGTGGAAAGCCGCCGGGGGTCCACTAAGTGAGTTCTACTACCTCTACGTCGCCCGGAACATCAGGACCGGCAACAGCGGCGACGCGGAGCTCCTCGAGATCCCTCGCCCCTTCGAACGGCTCCGGAACCGGACCAAGGAGAAGCGAGAGCGGAACGTCCAGGTCGACCTGCGGAGCTTCGACTTCGACGCGGACCCGATCATCCGGCAGCCCATCGAGTGGGAAGAGTGAGCGGCGACCCATAGCGCTCAACGACAGCCCTGCCGGGAGCGAAGATGTACCACCCCGCCACGCCAACCCACTGATATCCCAGTCCCCGATCGGATCAGCCTCTATCCGATAAAAAGAGCTCGACAGCGTCGACAGAGATAACCATGCAAGTTCTACGGCCTCACCGAGGAGGGTCGAGCCTTCCTTGACGATTACAACCCCTTGCAACCGAGCAGATGCTACGGCGGATCTACGAAACAATAGGTTCCTTATCAACGCTCGATTATCGTTCGATTTCATAGTCAGCCGCCAGCTCCTGGAACTCGTCCCACTCCAGGAGCCGGTCGTCGTCGACCTCGCCGTGGGTCTCGAGGTAGCGGAGCAAGGCGTCGATTTCGGCTTCGAGGTCATACTTCGCCGCCTGATCTCGGAGGTCCCCCTCGTCGACGTCGACGTGGCTGAGCAGGAGGAGACGGTACGAGCGGTGGCAGCTGCCGTCGTCGATCAGCAGCGTGTGACAGCAGAGCTCCGCCGGCGAGACTGCGTCGAGGTCCTCGGAGTAGACGTAGCTGCGATGGTCGGTGAGCAGGAACTGGAGGTCGAAGGCTGCGAACCGAGCGAGGCCGGTTTCGTGGAACGCCGCCGCGTCGATCTCCGTCTCAGCCTGGGCGAGGAATTCGTCGTAGTCCTCCCAGAGAATCGTGCCCTTCGGGGCGACGGCTTCGAGGCGCTGGCGATGTAGATGATGTGCGAGTTCACGGGCGAACTCGTGGAGGCGGTCGAAGTCGGCATTGAACTCGTAGTGGCCGTCGACGGTCCCGACGGTACCGACGAGCCCGCGGTCGCGTAACCGTTTGAGGACCCGGCTGACCGTGTTGCGGTAGTTGTCGCGCCGTTTGGCGAACTCGGAGACGGTTCGCGGCTGGTCGAGGTAGTACAGCACCTCGAGTGCCTTGCCGGTCAGCAGTTCAGGGAAGTCGACGTGGGAGCGCTGGCGGACGAGGTCCCGATAGAGTTCGACGGCGCGAGCATCCGACGGGACGACCCGTTTTCGGCGGCCGTCGCGTTCCCTGTAGACGAGTCCCTTTTCGACGAGGTCGCCGACGGCACGAGAGAGGTAGCTCTCGCTGTGGCCGAGCTTCGTCGCGAGCTCGGAGATCGTGTCGCCGCGGTCGACTATGGCGAGAACCGTCTCCATCGTCTTAACCAACAAAACTATGGATCAGCGGGTCGTGTTGGTTAACACGTGAGTTGCCGATGTCCTATGAACCCCCAACCCCACCGAGGAACCTCCCAACGGAGATCGTCAACACGCTCAACGAGTCGAGCCTAGAGCAGCTTCGAGACGTTGCGATATACGCTGAAGCGCTCGCCGAGCACAAGGAACGAGAGGCCCGTCTCGAGGAGTCGGCAAAACAAGAAGAGGTCGAAGAACGGCCAGACGATCTACCGGATGACGTCCCGGCCAAAGCAACGATCACGATTAAGCAGATCAACGATAATCGCTACTACTACTGGCAGTGGCGGGAGGGCGACTCAGTGAAGTCCAAATATAAAGGGCCGGTCAACCCGGACGAGTAAAACTCGGTGAGGGAGGACACCCACCCCACGTTTCCGTCGTAACTGAATGTGGGTGGAGGGGGTGACGCTGATTTCGAAGGGACCACACCCCCCGGGTTTCCGTCGTTTCTCCACGACGGCGTAGGGAGAGACTACGATAGTGTTATGCAGCCACTAATTATGTTGAGCTAGAACCAACTTAGAGATGAACTAACTTCTGGAACACATAGATTAAAGTGGTATAGCTGAGAAACGTTCATTAAGTCTACTTCGACCAAAGAGGGGACGAAGTACTTCGCCCCCTCAGATGAAACAATCCTTTCCAGCTGCTTCGGTAGACGGCCAGCTTTGGACGGCTAGGCTGCTCTCGTTTCTGGTAACTCCTCGTGGACGTCTTCTTCGAGTCCCCACCCCACCTGTTCAGTAATTACGACGGAAACGTGGGGTGTGTGGGTTCGGGATTCGACATCGAGGCGACGCTTCCGTCTACGGATTTCCTATCTCACGTCGGAAACGCGGCTATATTGTCAGGAATCCAATTCCACCGAATTACGGCATATTCATGCTGATATCGAACGAGGAACGTCGGAAACGTGGGGTGGCTGTCTCCACTAGATTTATAGTGCCCCGGTCCACACCGTGTGATATTCAATGACGCCCGATTCATCACCCAGCTCTGTCGAGGATCCGCTATTTGAATCCGGGCATCGGATCTTTGCCAACAAGGATCTCCTAAAAATCGGCCACGTTCCAGAAGCTGAACGGATCGTCGGTCGCGACGAGGAAATCTCGAAACTCGCGAAACGCCTCAATGGCGCTGTCCACGGATACTCCCCGGAAAACGTGATGATCTACGGGAAAACGGGGACCGGTAAATCCCTCGTCTCAAAACACGTCTGCCAACGAGCGCAAAATGCCGCGCAGGATGGCGTCGAGATCGGCGCAGCGTATATCGACTGTGCGGAAGACAATACCGAGACACAGGCCGTCTCCTCCCTGGCGGCGAAATTGAACGATGAATCCGTGACCGGCATAACCGTGCCCCACACAGGTCTCAGCACGTCGAAATACTACAAACTCCTCTGGAAGACGCTTGATGCACAGTTCGACTCCGTGATCATCATTCTGGACGAGATCGATCTGATGAACGACGACAGCGTGTTGATGAAGCTCTCGCGGGCTGAGGAGGCGGGGAAGATCGACTGTAGCGTCGGGGTCATCGCGATCAGCAACAAGATCCAGTACGTCGACAGCGTGAACGAGCGCGTGAAAAGCAGCTTCCAGCACAAGGAGCTGTTCTTCAAACCGTACGATGCGAACCAGCTTCGGGAGATCATGTTCAACCGCGAGGACGCCTTCCGTGACGGCGTCCTATCCGACGACGTGATCCCGCTTTCGGCGGCCTTCGCCGCCCAGGAACACGGCGACGCTCGGAAGGCGATCGACATCCTACGCCATGCTGGAGAAGTTGCCTACGAAACCGGTGCAGAGCAAGTGACGGAAGAACACGTCCGCCAGGCCCAGCAACACGCCGAAAAGGACCGCTTCAGAGAACTCGTAAACGGGGCACCCACGCAGGCAAAAGCGGCATTGCTGGCGCTAACAGAACTTAGCGTTAACTCCGAGGACGACGCGTTCCTCACGAGCCGGGTGTACGACCAGTACGAACAGATCTGTAACCACCTCGATATGGACATCCTCTCCGTTCGCCGGTTCCGCGACATCCTGAAAGAGCAAGCGTTCCTCGGAGTCCTCGAGATCGAGAAGATCAACAAGGGGAGTGCAGGCGGGATACACCTTCAGAACCGCCTCATTGAAGATCCCCAGGTCGTTCGCGAGACTATCCTCGAGGACAGCCTGATGCAAGACTGGATACAAGAATGAGAGCTACCGTTTCATCAGTCGCACCGAACGACGGAAATACGGGGTGGGCGTAGGGAAACGACGGAAACGCGGGGGGTCCAACAATACGACGGAAACGTGGGGTCTGAGGACTCGACGGAGACGTCGGAAACGTGGGGTGGTGAATCACTCAGATCCGACAGGTCGGTGTCTGGCCAGAACGAATACGGACGTACATTCTTGTGGCGCAGACTGCAGTAGCACCGACGACGGGGAAAACCGGTACGTGTGTGGCTGGCCAACACTTTAGCAAGCGTTGGCCGGCTGACCCGCTTCCCGGTGTTCCCACAACTATTTACTCAACAGTCTAGAGGCCA
This sequence comes from Halosubterraneus shenae, assembly GCF_050510935.1. NCBI lineage: Archaea > Methanobacteriati > Methanobacteriota > Halobacteria > Halobacteriales > Haloferacaceae > Halosubterraneus > Halosubterraneus shenae. The sequence continues at coordinate 13,469 of NZ_JBNLVO010000007.1, forward strand.
GTAGTATGTACGGGCACCAGTGCTGCACTCGCACAACTTGTTACGACAGTCACCGCCGCAACACGCGTGAGTGACAGCCATGAGAGACTACGCAAACTACGCGACGGACCGACCCGAGTCGCACGACGTTGCGATCGCGAAGATCGAGTCCGCTGTCGTCGACGGAAACTTCGAATGGAATCTGGTGAAGGTTCACACCGACGCTGGAGTGACCGGGGTTGGCGAAGCGTATCGCGGCGGTGGGGTTCCGGATCTAATAGAGTATACCAACCGGTTTTTGGTCGGGGAGAACCCCCTGGACGTCGAGCGCCTCTTCCGATATATCGTCCAGGAGATGTCCGGGCACGGTGGGACGACCGGAAAGGTTGTCACCGCCGCGTCCGGCATCGAGATCGCGCTGTGGGACGCCGCCGGAAAGATCCTCGACCTCCCTGTCTACCAGCTGCTCGGGTCGAAGTACCGGGACCGGGTACGGATCTACTGCGACTGTCACGCGGGCGAGGCGTACGCCGTTGACGAGGGAGGATTCACCGAGTATGCCGACGCGGACGCATATACGCCCGAGGCCTATGCTGCCGAGGCTGAGCGGGTCGTCGACATGGGGTTCGACGCGATCAAGTTTGATCTCGATATGGAGATGGACAACGACCCAGACCCGCACAACGGCCGGCTGTCGAATTCAGCTATCCGCCACAAAGTGGCTGTCGTCGAGGCCGTGCGTGACGCGATCGGCTACGACGTCGACCTCGCGTTCGACTGCCACTGGGATTATACGGTCGAGAGCGCCAAGCGTCTCGCCAGAAAGCTCGAGCCGTACGACCTGATGTGGCTCGAGGATCCCGTCCCGCCGGAAGAGACGGAAGCCCAGAAGCAAGTCGCCCAGGCGACGAGCACGCCAACGGCGACCGGCGAAAACCGGTTCCGGGTGCACGAACTCACGGAGCTGCTCGACGAGTATGCAGTCGACATCGCCACCCCGGACCCAACGACGCTCGGTGGGCTCGCGGAGTCGAAGCGGGTCGCCGATCGTGCCGAGGAGCGGTACATTCCGTTCTCCCCGCACAACGTCTGTAGCCCGGTCGGGACGATGGCATGCGTCCATCTCTGCGCGGCGATCCCGAACGCGGACGTTCTGGAGTATCACGCACTCGAGGTCGACTGGTGGGAGGATCTGCTTTCGAGGGAGGAGCCGATCATCCAGGACGGATACATCGACGTGCCGACCGCGTCCGGACTGGGTATTGAGCTCGACGATGCTGTCGTAGCCGAACATCTCCTCGAGGGAACCTCCGGGTTCAATTGAGCAAAAATAGGGGCTTCCCTCGCGGGGAGATATATAAACCCTCGCGTAGATGACTCGATCGGTCTTCCGGGAGTCAATGAGTGAATACTACTACCGCTCCGTGGGATGAATTTATTCATCGCAAACCGGTGTGCTACATATGGACGAACTCACGGCGAACATCTCATTCGACAGGTTCGCCGACATGCCCGAGTTCTACGGTTCAGGTGCAGCCGGGTATCGCTTGGCGATGGTAAAGGACCGGGACGACTTTCTCGACCTCTTCGAAGGCGCCCGCCACGTAGACGCGGTAACTTACGCTGAAACACCCGACCTGATGGTGCAAATGCTGACCGAGTACGATATCGGTTCACTCGACGTCTTGATCGGGAATGCCGAGGACTACGCCAATCAAGTAAACGAAGTATCGACTGCTAAATCGCTGGTGGAGCTCCGTCAGGCCGAACGGCTCACGATTCGACTGAAGAACCAGAAAACCGTTCACTCGAAGATCTACCGAATCGTCATGCCGGATGACACTGTGAAACTCGTGCAGGGTTCCGCGAACCTGTCTCGGAACTCGTGGGAGTATCACACAAACCAGATCTCCGTGATCACGACTAACGTCGGCACGGAACTGGACGAGGAATTTGAGAAGTTCATCGACCAATACCGGAACGGGTACAGCGACCAGACACTACTAGAAGGTCTTGTTGAAGCGCTCGAAGAAGCCGATTCATTGGAAGAGGAGGAGAACCGCATCGAGTACTGGGTCGGGTCCGGCGACCTCGACGTGAGCGATACCGCCGCGTTGAACCAAGATGCCGTCGAGGACCTGAAAGACGTTGCCGACCAGGTCACAGCTGTCGTTGATGATCCTGAAGACGCTGATGAGACGGTCGCGTTCGTGGAAGAGCCCGAGAATGCCGAGCGGGAGGTCATCGAACCAGATGTCGAGGCTACGGCTGACGAGGGCGATCCCGACACAACTGCAGGCGCCCCGGACGACGGTGAGGAACCTCCGGACGTCGGACTTGTTGAATCCGACCACGAGACAGGTCTCACGGAAACCTTAGACCGCCCACGTGTGCGAGCGCCTGATGAAAAAATCCGCATGGGGACGAGCAAGGTGGACAAGGATACGGCCGACGAGTTCGGGACGAGTCTCCGTGACCGTGGCGCGACTGTCGAGGATCACAGCATAACCGCCCCCCTGAGCGCGTACAATAAGCAGGTCAAGGAATCAACGGCCATCCCGACAATGTCCGTTCTACCCGAGGCCGAGCAGGTAGTGATCGGGGAAGAAGACGAGATGATCCTCGTCGCCACCGACGAGCCAACGCCTGCAGTGCTCGATCACTGTCTGGAAACCATTGAAGACTACATCGAGACGGTCAGGAACCACGGCCACACGCAGTCCGAAACCGCAGTGATGGCGCAGATGTATGAAGCCTTTCTCTACGGGTTCTGGGCCCCGTTCGCCAATCAGTATGCCGAGGCGATGTCGTCCCCGTCACGGACGCTCGACAACGTCCTCCAGCACCTCTACATCGAAGGAAAAAGCGACGCCGGGAAAGACAAGCTCACCGAGTACATCCTTCGCCTCGTCTCCGACAACACCGTTATCTCGGGTGTGGATGCGGACGACGTTGGTGTCAAGGAAGTACGTGGCGTCCGCGAGTGGGACACCAGCTTCCCGTACGCCATCATCGACGCCGAAAAGGAGAAAATCCAGAGATGGAGTCCGATCCGGAATTACTGGGGTGACTGGACGCCCACGAGCGTCGACCAGCCGTGCCTGATCTTCACGACGAACGATGCGCTCCCGAAATCGGAGTTCCGCAACCGGATGAAGATCCTGAGCATGGACGTGTCCTTCCCCTCCAACCCGGAGGATCCGGGCTTTCGCGAAGCTCAAGAAGACCTGTCAGCCGTGTTGGAGCGGCAGAACCCGATCTTCAGCTACGTGGCTCGACGAATGCTCACCGAGCAACCATGGACCGACGGGAACGGCACCATCGAAGACGTTCGCCGTATCCTCCGTGAATTCTACGCGGAAGCCGGGCGAGAACAACCCGAGTACTTCCCGGCTGACGAACCAGCCGAAAAGACCTACGACACAGGACGCCTCAAATGGCAGCGTGACATTCAGGGCGGTCGCATCACGTTCGAATCCGAACCGAACGCGATCACTGCCGATTTCGATCGGGATGACTACGAAGTATACGATTACGAAAAACGCCTCCCGAAACGGTTTATGTCGGAAAAGTCCTCTAACAGCGTCTACATTGGCGCCCCAGAAGAATTCGCCGAGTGGATCGGCTATTCGGTCGATGAACTGCTCAGTGATGGGTCTGAAACCGGTATGAGCTCCGGCCAGTCAACGGGAGCGCAAGACCCCGCGAGCGGTGACGACTCCGGCGGATTCCTTTCTCGTCTGTTCGGCGATTAGTCATCACAGCAACCGACATTACACTCAGATAGGGATTCTATATTGCACCCTGTAACTTATCGTTGTGACCTAAGTGTGTGCCTGACCCCAAGTGGGCGACTGCCGACAACTGACGTCCGCCCGGACATCAACTAATAGGAGGGGCCAGTCAGGCCATGTTGTCGAGAGAATCGGTCTGAATGAGTGGTGAACTAAGTGAAGTGGTTAATTGTTACCGAACAGAATGGCACCAGTGTGGTTCTCCGATGTACGTCCGCTAATCAAGAACGGTGTCGAGAAAGTTATCGAACAACATCAAAATGTGGATATCGATCCCCCGATACAGACATTTCATCAACTGAGTTCTGGTGGCTTTATTGACAACACCGAAGAGTTCTCTGTACCCACCCCTGGTGATCTCTTCGACGACAACGATCTCTTCGACAACCTGTATGAGGGTGAATTTAAGGAGGCGGCCCAGCGAATCTACGCCCAGCTTCCAGAGCCGCCGGACGATGATGAGTACTCCAAAACTGGACGCATCGAATCCATCGAGCGTGCCCTGTTCAAGTTCGTTGGCGTGGTTCTGAATTACGCCGGTGAGATGAAGTTCAACGAAGATGCCTTCGCCGCCGCCTTCGACGAACAATTCGAGCCCCGTTTCACTGATCGGGAATACTCTCGGTTTCTGCTCTGTTTGAAAAACACCACCATCGAGCCCGACATCACGATCGATCTCGACACAAGTATCCAGGGCAGCCCCGACTATCTCGGTCCATACGGGATTGACACGCTCCGGATCCGTCCACTCGATCGCTTGGAGGAAGTCGGAATCGCGACCCACGAGGCACCACGTACTGGAGTTATCGAGCCGATCGATACGCTCGATGCAGACCGTCCAAATGCAGCCCTCGAAATCGTCCTCCATCGTCGACGCCCCTATCGAGAAATCGCCCGTGATATCGACGATATCGAGATCAGTCCTTGGGAACGCGCAGATTTCGATGTTACACCGGTTGACGTCTATCCGTGGAAGCAGCTGACCGATGTTATTGATTTCATATCGACGAGCGTTCGTCGGTGTCTCCGGCTCCTGTGCCCATTGGGAACCGTCGGCTTTGAGAAGGGCTATCATGTGGTGCCTGGCTGGGAATCGTACCGGGGGATTGCGACACCGGTTACCTTCGAACTCGAATTCGAGTGCCCGAGTTCGACGACGGGAACACACATTACCGAAGATCGTGCCATAGAGATTCCCCGTTTTTGGAGTACCCACAGACGCCAGTTAGTGCCCGATCACTCCAAGTTCCAGAATCCACTAACCCGATTCGAGCGGATGTTCAGTCGGGAGTCTCTTGAGGACCAATTAGTCGACTGTGTTGTCGGCTGTGAAACGACTGTGCTGAAAGGCGGCTCTCCAGGAGGGAACAGATATCGACTCGGTGTTCGAACGGCAGTTCTTCTAGGTGAGCAGAATACTCAGAATTGGTCATCAGAACGAATAGCGAAGTTCTTCAAAACACTGTATGAGTATCGTAACAAGGTCGTGCACGACGACACATCACTGCCGGACGAACCAACCGGAGGTGATTTGATTTCAGTAGGCGGTAAGGAATTCGTCGCCAGCTCGTTCCTCATACGCGCTCGCGAACTCTATGCTGACCTGATCATGGAGTATCTTGATCTAGTTGCGTCTGAGCATGGATCTATACAAGATATCAACAAGTCTGTGGATTCAGGTGTGCTAAAACAGAGCGGAGAGATTCGTCAAGAACTTTTCCAAAGTGATCAGAACTAATTTTAATCAAGAATTTGTTCTGAATCGTATGCCAGACACGCCGACAGAGAACACTCTCACCGTCAATGCCACTCATCATATGCTTACGGATCTCGAGGACGAGTTCACCGGACCTGCAGCTCTCTCCCCAAATCGCCGAATGGAGAACATCTTGGGGTACGACACAACTCTCCCGCTGCTCAAATCCGTTGTCTTTCAATACAAACGCCCGTATACCGTCGAATCAGATTCAGATCGGCGATTCTCAGTGAATCGTGACCAATGGCGGACGCTTACCTCTCTGTACGAGTACAACCAGGCCTTTTTCGTGTTGCCTGAAGTCGTCGACGCACCAGACTTGGAGCATACCCTTTCTCGCTCGGTCTTCATCGATGTGTTCGGTATTCGGAGAAACACGTCACTGGTGTACGTCCCAGAGAATGCGTGTTCTGCAGGACGGCCTACCGGCATCAGAGCTAAAATCAACAATGGTGGGCGGTACAGCGTCCCCGATGCGTTGGTGTATGACTGGGAAACGCTCAAAGAATCAGTCAACGCCTGCGAGTACGGTCTGCGCTTCACATCTCAAGGAGAACAGACCGACGCATACAGCACGTTCAAGCAGCGAGTGAACCGGCTAGTGGACGGGGATATTGACTGGGTTTCGGATCGGGTTACAACCGTTGTTGAGCGACAACACACTGGCGAGGTTCGAATTCCAACCGAGCAACCCGATATCAATCAGGAGTCGCTCAATAGCTATCTTTACAGGCTCGACGAGGAGGGGACCGACCTTTCGACACACGGAATCGGACATTCACGACACACTATGCTAGAACGGTCAGAATGACCTCGGTTAGGTCGAATGTCTAGCCTTTCCCCTCCAGTGATTCCGTAGCTTTCGCTGAACATACTGAAGGGTCTTCCCAAAGGATCTTGATGCGAAATTTCAGAACACCCGGTAAGGGAATTCCTGCAGTATGAGCTTCTCTTCTCCGGTCTTCGGAGCTTTATGAGGATCTTTATTCTCCGTCGTTTCCGGAGCCTACAGTAACTTAGTACCACTTTAGAAATCCCGAAACACCGATTCACTAGTCGGAGATGTTCGACTGGAGAGGGTTGTTATTGTCGGCCGTCGACTCTATGATGTTCATGAGGTCCGTCGACGTACGTAATCAGTGAACGACGAGATCAGATTATCTACGGCGAGGTTGAGGAGACGGTTGACGAGCAAATCGAGCGTCTCGTCGACCATATAGTGGCCCACATGGCCGATCGGATTGCACCGATGGATGATGGACAGTCTGGGTGCCGGGTGGTTTTCGCGGATGTCGCCGGTCGAACGATCCGATCGATCCTGGCTGAAGAATTCGAAATCCCGACGAAAGATGTCGAATCCCATCTCCGTGCAGGGGATCGACTGGCCAAACTGAACCAGGCTGTTGACACGATTGAGGAGAGTGAAAATATCAACAAGGGCGATGACAATGGACGAGTCATCTTCCGAAGTCCTGTCTACCGCTATCGACTCTCCGAATTTGGAGTGTCTTTAGCTGAGGGCGGTCTGAGTGTGGAAGGATAGCTCCCTTCATTGGATGTCGGAAATAGTACATCTATTCCTTTAGACTACTTGTGATAGTGCGGTTTAACTGATTAGCCATTTGTTTCGCTTGTAGATTGACCCAGAACTGATGGTTATATCTCATTCGACCAATTCCAGAACCCAGATAGTACTCTAACCCTTCCAAGAAACTGATAGGGGGATCCGGTCCTTGATTGCACCCCCAATTTTTGATTTTGCAGTTTGAATCTGGTCGTCAACACCATGGGCGGCTAAGAACGCTCCGGCTTTTGCGGCCACACCGATCAAGATGCCGATCACGATGAAGAACAGACCTGCCAGAGTTACGAGTGCCCCTAATGTGGCGGCATCTCTGCCAATACCCCCAACGACGGGTATATTTGCATCTTGGAGAGCGAACACGATGAACCCGACAAAGGTAGGCGGGAAGGCAATCGTCACCACTGTATTAGCCCGCTCTGTCCACGACTCCCAGTAATCTGGAATATTGAATTCTGGGTGATCTTCGATCTTCTGCGGTGGGATTTCTTCAGGCTCGATTTGTGCCCAATTGATAGCTGAGACGTCAACTTCGCCTTCTACTTCCTCGTCATCTGGAACCCACCAGATCTTCCCTCGACCAACCTTGAGTGAATTCACACGGTGGTCAATCTTGTCCAACCGGCGCTTGATAGTCTGCTGCTGAATGTTGATTCCATCCACCTCCTTGATCAATCGGGTTGGTGCAACGGGTAGTCCACGCTTTTCACACACCTGCCTCACCGCCTCTACGAGCTCATCGTCGGAAACTGCTTGAGCTGGCGGTTTGTCGACCATTTCCCTGATTATACTCAACCGTGGGATATTATCTTTGTGTGTGAATTGGCACTTCCTCTTCTATACTCAACTGTATGCAAATCTTACTTATCAATAAAATAATCTATATTATCCACCCTCTCTTAAGAAGAAGTGGCGTGATAGCATGAAATCAGGTGCCATCAATTTGGTAGTCGAGGGAAGTCAAATCGACACCGAACTGTTCCCGCTTGAGCGACAGCAGAATGGCGAAACGCTCCGCTCGGCTTTGCGCGTGCGTGGAGGTCAAGAGACATTTAGCGGGCTGACCGTTCGCCAGGGACGCACGATGAGAGAGGATCTGGCGGAAATCAAAACCCGCCACATTAACGCTGATGGCGAACTCGAGATCGGCCGTGAGGTAACTGAGAAGCAAGTTGATGACACCGAGTTCTTCGAAGTCAATTCCGAATTCGTCATTACTGAGACCACTCGAGACGATGCCGCTCGCGAACTCTTGAGTTACGCGATGGATGGTTCAGTTCAACAGGCTCTCATCGACGTCGTCGAATTTGCCAAAGCGAATCCTTCCGCAGAGATGAATATGGCGGGTACTGACCAGGGGTCGAATGTTGATCATATCACTGCTGTCGGAGACATTCGGCATGCAACTGATCTTCCGGACGACGTTCGGGACCATCCGAACATACTCTTAGGATTTGAAGGTCTGGAGTGGGAGCAACGTGAACTACGGGGATTCATTACCAAGAGTGGGTATCTCGCCATTTACGAGCCTTCTGAGATGAATGTCGAAGAGTACTCTCGGTTTGTGCGGAAGGCAGTCCTGCCGTTCGCGACCCCTGATGCGTCGTAGTAACAGACGTACGCAGCTTATTTTCCTCGTCTCCACATTCAGACCTTCTCACAGGAGAGATTTTTATTTGCTTCCGAGTGTTGTCCAAAGGTCTCTACGACTCTGGTCCTCAATTACCCCGGTAATGATTCATTCTCCTTACGTGCCTTTGCTGTCGTGGTCAGTACCCACTTGTTAGCAGCGTTGCGCCAGCCCATCGGCTCGTACGCACGTCCGCGGATCACTTCGTCGCTCTCGATAACTGCTGTGACCACGTCGTCGAATCGGACGATCCGCTCGATGTGATCCGTGGGGTTCGTGAGCGCGTCCTCAACCGGCACCTCGACGTCTAATTCAGCTGTGGCGACTGCACGAAGCGTTGTCGGCACATCGTCGAAGTCTTCTTCGTCGTCAGTCTCCGTCTCATCGGTCTCGTCCGGATCGGCGTCTTCGGGTTCTCCGCCGTCAGCGACCGACTGAGTCTCGTCGTCGCCGGCGCCTTCGGACTCCACCGCTTGACTTTCTTGCTCGTGCAGGTCCTCGAGGAACCGCGAGATCTCTTCTTCGAGGAGTGGCAGCATTTCTCTGTTGTTTGGGTCGAAGAACGCCCGTTCAGTCCGCTCATGTAGGATGAACTGGCCGCCCCCTTGTGACACTTCGTCAACGACGTTGATGCCTTCGAGATGGTCGAGGAGTGTGTCTACACCGTATTCGAGCCGCTCGCCGAGGTTCTCTTTGATATCGTTCGTGGGGACCATGCGGTCGTTGGTCTCGAAATACTCGTTCGCGTAGAGCCAATTCGTGAGCTCGACCATGCTGTCGCAACTGTCGAGATGGTCCTTCTTGTCGCGGATATACTGTTCGAGTCGGTCAGTGTCGTCGGAATCGCTGGTACTCATTGTGTAGTGTGGTTGGTTCTCGATCACTACGGGTGGTAGTTCCTCGGCGTGAGTCCGGGTACTGTTCGAGAAGTCGGCGTCCACGGCGCTGTGAGCGGGATCTCACCAGGCAACGTCGCATTCCCAATGGCCTACTCTAATGGAGGTTCCGTCTGAACTTAATGGTTTTCCACCTTATTCCCCGTATTATCATTGTCTTATACACAAGAAGCATATCCAGAAAACCCGAAATTAGTTCGAATAAGTTATCTTCTCCCGAGATTTCCAGTTATAGATCTCTCAGAAGCGAACGTTTTGTATCAAGATATTGTAACCGTCACTCTCGCATAATCAATCCACTCCGTTCCTCATCAGCTTTCCTAGCTCCGATTTATCCCCTGATCTCGGCGATACCATGCGAATAAGGCGCTAAACACGGATTTCATAATCTGACTTCTCTCCGCTAGTAGCCGGAGCTATCCCGATTATCCATCGGATTCTCGTTGAGGAGTATCCGTTTCGAACTGCGACGGCAGACCTCGATGTCGACAACATCGACGGTGTTCAAATCGGGACAACGGCTGCCCAGGCCCTTGAAGAGCTGAACGCGCACCAGGACGACTCCTGATTTCACCTCTCGATGTGCAAGCTGTGTGCAGACGCCGAAACGGTTATCACTCTATGTGCAAGATATGCACATGAGATGAGTTCGAGTGACGAGCCGCGACGCGTTCACTTCCAGTCCCCGGAGTATCTCGTCGACCGGCTTGACGCGATTGCCGACCTCTTCGATACGGATCGGACAGACCTGCTTGTCGAGGCCGTCCGTAAATATATCGAGGAGACCGCCGACAGCGAGACGTTCCAGGAGCTGGTCGCGACGAAGTACTACGACGATCAGCTTGAGTTCGGGACCGTCAAGCAGCTGGTCGGCGCCGAAACTGCTCAGCGGCTGCGGCTGCTCAAGGCGGACCTCGAAGACGAGCCCCTCGATCTCGCGGCTCCTGAAGACGTCGACATCTATGGAGAGGACGCGGTAACAGTCGACACTACTGCCGACGAGCGATGAGTGAGCGGCGACCGCGGACGATCGTCGCTGACACGAGCGCACTGGTCAGTCTGGCCGTACCGCGGGCCGACGACATGTACGATACTGCCACCGAGCCCGACCCGCTCCAGTATCTGCTCACCTCTTGTGACGTGTTCGTGCCTCCGGAGGTCGTCACTGAACTCCAGGATCTCACCCAGTATCAGGATATCCACGGTGCCGCGGCGACGAACGTGCTCGCAGCGCGTGACTTCTACACCGTCGAGGATCCCTACGAGCGTACCGAAACCCCGGACTCGCGGCCGGCGTTCGGCCTCGACGACGGCGAAACTGACGGGATCGTTCTTGCGAACGCACGTGCCGTCGACGTCTTTCTCACCGACGAGTTCGGCGGGACGAATTTTCCGCTCATCCACGCGGTGCTACAGGGACCGCGGATCGCACCGACACCGCGACTCATCAGTGAGTACGCCCGGAACGGCCATCTGACCGACGAAGCGGCGCGGACGCTTCTTTCCGTGATTAGTCCGCATCGAAGCTGGGATACCAGTCCGTACGTTGCCCAAGTCCGAGACCGACTCGAGGAGTAGTCCAACCAAATTTCATACGGCAAATGTAGAATATGGACTGTTCATTTGTGCTGTATCAGAACCTATAGTAATTCCTATAGCAAGTGTTCGACCTTTACTTGACTTTCTACGGCGTATTCTGTATTTTGCCTAATACACTTCCTCAAGCACATCAGCACCACTCATCGTCTCACGGGTTTTGACTTCAATCCGATCTCCTTGCTAGTTTAGTTAGTTCTTGTTTCTCCTTGTCGAAGATTTCAGCATCTGGGAGATGGCAGATGAATTCCTTTTCAGGACCCGGCTTGACTTCTGAGAGGTAGATCGTCCCTTGCATGTCTTCTGGGCGTTCAATAACTATCAGGAGTGTCGTTTATTCGCTTTCTGTTGCGCTTCCTGCCGTTCGATTTACGCTAATTCATAGCTGGCTGACGAGATTCGATCGTGTGCTAAATCTGCGAGGCGATACCGAGACGGAGCATTCATGAAAACTAAGATAGCGATGATTTCGCCGTGTCGCCCCTGGTGCCGGTTGTAGTCAGGGTCCGTCTCATCAGGAATATCGATTCGCACACGGTCACCCTCCTCGAACTGGAGGTCGGTCATTCTCGCTCTCGGAGGTACTCCGTTCGTTCGTGGACGTCTTCCTCGAACTCAACGAGCCATTCCTCGAATGGTGTGTCTTTCTCTTCAGAGCTAAGGAGCCGTTCAATGAACCCTTCATCGGTATCCGCAGACATCGGGGTAACGGTTTGAACGGAGATATTATGTCCCTCTGGCCGTTCACCCGCCTTCAGGAGTTCAAATGCTCTATCGACGATGGCCGGATCGTAGTCCAGTCGAAGACGTCCAAGGTTGTTCGTCCACCTCCCTGGGTGACCATCCTCGAGCTGGTCAACCCGATAGGCAAGCTGAATTATTGATATACAGCATAGCGTTGCCAGATCGGCTATACCAGCATCAGCAGCACAGTCAGCAATCCCCCTCCAGCCCTCATCGATTGATCCCTCGACAAACGGGAATTCCTCCTCCGAGATTCGATACCGCAGAACGGTTTCTGTGAAGCTGGCATACTCCCGCCAGAAGTGTCGAAGGGACTTAGCTTCATCAGGGAGTGTCCACTTTCGGTCTTCAGTAGGAGAGATCCAATTGATGTCCTGGTCTTGTACAGCGAGGCCGTATCGGTCGACGAGAACATCGAATATCTTGACCACATCTCGGCTGTAGTAGTCCCCAACAAGATCGTGGGTCACATTCGAGTCCGGTCGACGTCGCAGGAGAAGCGTCAGCTGGTAATCCAACGGATGCAAGACCGCTCGAAATGTCGAGTAATCGGCGTCGCTTGCTGAGGCTTTCGTCAGTTCGAGCAGTGACTCTTTGACTGGGGTTCGAAGGCGATTCCCCTCCCACGTCAAGGGCGCCGCATCGAACGCGTCTCCGAGTCCCCCAGCAGCATCCTCGGCGACGTTATTAAAGCCGTGATCGACCCCGTCGAGAGCGACCGCTTCGACATCGTCGACTGCGTCAGAAACCAGGTCGTATTGTTCGTGGGTGTATGCCTGCTCCAAGATCGGCGGGACATACTCCGTGAGGACCTCAGTCGAAACAGCCGATGCGTATTGTGCGGCGTCTTCCTCGGAGTGTTCGCTTTCGAGGTGCTCGAACGTCCGGGTGAGAACCGTCCGAAGCCCGTCGATCCCCTGTTCTGCGGTTTGGTATTCGCCCAGCTCGATCGCCCGAGCAATCGTTCGGTACAGTGGACGAATCGGGTGGACCTCGATTTCGGTGAATTCCGTTGCGGTCGCTGGAAGGTATTCGACGGGTGCGAGTTCCCGTTCGACCAACACCGAGATGAGATTGTCGGGCGAGCTGCGCTGGATCATCAGCTGGATGAATTGGTAGAGCGCAAACGTGGAGACAGCAGCAAGCGAAAACGCGATTCCGACGACTCCGTTCAGTAGGCGGCTGTTCTGTATCGGGAGCAGATAGACGATCAGCAGGTTGAACGCAATGGCGCCAACGAAGAGCGCGAACGTCGTACGGAACAACGGCTCCTTGATGAACAGTGAGGTGAGGCGGGCCGAATATCGTGTCACAACGAGTTGTAGGGCGACGACAGTCACGGAGAATACGATTGCCAAGACGGAGGCTTCTGCCGTCGCTAGGGTCGTCAGTAGTGCCCTGATATTCTCCGTTTCAACAGCCGGGTTGAGCAGTGTAGTCAGCGTCGCGACCACCGCAACCGTAGCGAGCGTGAGGAGAGTGTATCGAACTATGAGTAGGTGAGTCCACTCCTGAAGTACCCCTCGCCAGTTGCGGGCATTCATAAACTCGTTCTTACCCTGGCCTGCTCACTGTCACTACATAATTCTGTCAATCTTAGCACGGTCTCCCTCTCTCAGCGAATTTGAAAGTCTCAGCGGGGGATGAAGACCTTGCGATACGCTGTTTTGATATCGATATGCTGGCGGTACGGTTTTATTGCAACGCTATCTGAAGGGACATATGCCGGTAGATACTGACTCTGAGGAATGGAAACACGCAGGCAGATATGATCCAATCACCGTCGAAATCAACTCACTTCTCTCAAACAACGAGGACCAAGCGTTCTCGATCAAGGAGATAGAGGAGCACCTCCTTGAGGATCATCAGCACCTATTTCCTAACCAGTTGGTAGGCGACGACGCTCTCGAAGGAGCAAAAGCAGCCCGACAATCGATTATCGCAAATATTCTTGAATATCGACATTGGCGCTCAGAGGTGGCTTTCCAGTACATTTCCGGAGATAGAGATTCAGACGCTGGACTCTACTTCTCCTGGGATGGTCCAGGGCTTGACCCCATTGCAGAACTTGATGAAGTGAGTGACCCAAATCCGGATTCACCATTTGGAACCCTCTCAAGTCGTTTTCGACAGATCGAGAGCGACCTCGACGAGGAAGTCTCTGAATTGGAAGAACGGCTTTCCCATTTGGAGTACCGGCTTCGTGAAGAACTCGACACCTACTGAGGCGGGACACAAGGAATCAGCTCACCCTAACGCCTTTAAGTCAGTCATGGAATTGAATGAGATGACAGGCTAATTAGATGGTACGAATCCTGCATACTGCGGATATTCACCTCACACCAGACGCTGATGAACGCCAGGCGGCATTAGAAACCGTCCTATCGCAGGCAGATGCCACCGATATCGACCTCGTAACGATCGGTGGCGATCTCTTCGATAGTGACGTCGCGGCAGAACAACTACGAGAATCCCTCCGGGAACTATTCTCCGATCGTTCGTATCCTATCCTGACGATTCCGGGCAATCACGACGCCGATGCGTTCCGGAGTAACCTCTTCTTTGGCGAATCTTTCACACCCGCAACCGAGACGCCGTTCAACCAGTTCGTCTTCCACGACACTCGAGTCACCGCGCTCCCGTATACACCGCAGGCGACCGATGAGCTTCTGGTTGGGTTACGTGATCGAGAACCGTTCGACGGGCCGGAAGCCCTTCTGTTACACTGTAGCCTGGAAGCACCAGTTCAGGGTGGCGTCGGAAACGAGGGCGAACAACGGTACTTTCCCATCACTAAAGAGGAACTTGCCGAATTGGATTTCGACTACTATCTCGCGGGGCACTACCACTCACAGCACCGAACTGAACTCTCGAATGGAGGGACGTTCGTCTATCCCGGCACTCCAGCGTCGGTAACACGGAAAGAGACAGGTCGACGGACGAGTGTCCTCATTGACACCGACGCAGCCCAGGACGTCCAGCTCCAGGCCCTCGACTCGTTCCACTATGATACGCTTGACCTCCGGGTTACTCCGGGAGATGAGGAGCGCGTCCTTGAAAATATCCGATCGCAAGTAGCCATCTGGGACGACCGGCACGTCGAACCAAAGATAAGCGTCGATGGATTCACCGAGATGAATGAAACGGCGTTTAGTGACGCTATCTCTGACGTGAGTGGCGATATCCCCGTCGAGAACAGCACCCGTACAGTCGAACATATCCTGTCACATACCCTGTTCGAGACGTTTCAACAGCGGCTCGAGGAGCGTCAGCAACTCCACGCTGTCGAGGAGCGCGACGACTACGATGTGGAAGGCTTCCAGGACGACGTCTGGGAAGAAATGCTCGCAATCTTCGCCGATCTAGCCGCGGAGGGGAAGCTCACATGAAGCTGACCGACATCCAAATCGACCGGTACGGACCGCTTCCCCGCTTCACACACGAATGTGGGGAGAATTTCCAAGTCTTCTATGGGCCGAATGAGTCCGGGAAAACACTACTATTAGAAGCCGTACTCAAATTACTCGAGCCGGATATTGAAAGCGCGATCCCGAACGTCTCTCGAGTTGACGAATCCCCGAGTGGCCATATTGTCGTCGAGTCCGGCGGCACCGAACAGAAACTCGGCGACGGATCGGTCCTCAGCGATCTGGTGGACCTCTCGCCCCAACACCTCCGAAACATCTTCGTCATCCGCGATAGTGACCTACAACTTCGCGATGAACACGAGTTCTACGATTCGGTCACCCAGCAGATCGGCGACCTCCACACGAACGAGATCGACGCGATCCAGTCTCGACTCGTTGAGCACGGACGACTGACCAGCGTTAACGGTCGGGGGTTATCGTCGGCCCGTAGCCGATCGAATGCAGCAGATGTTCGTGACCTGGCAGATGATCTCACCGGCGACATCCAGGCGTATATCGCTGACGCCGAAGCGAATGACGTCGCAGCGGCCGAGAGAGAGGTTGTCGCCGTCACAACTGAACTCCAACGGTGTGAAGATGAGCTTGAGACACAGGAGGCCGCCGAAACGTGGGCCACCCACGAGACGCTCACGGAACGGCTGGGCCCGTATAGGGACGCAATCGAGCAGCTCGACGACCAAGTGTCCAAATCGACCCTCAAAGAGTTAGAACAGCGTAACCGCGAGATCGCTGCGGCCGAAGACGAGATTGAGAGTCTCGAAAACAAACGGTCCTCGCTACGTGAGGAGCGGACACAGCTCAAGACCGAGATCGATTCCGTGGAAGCAGAGCTGGCACCGTTGGAGGCACGGGCCGACGATATTAATGAAGTTGAACAAGCGCTTGCATCATTCAGAGAGGCCCACGGTAAGGCCGTCGGGGCATCCCGAGGGATGCGCTTCGCGAAGTACACTGCACTCGTTGGGCTCGGACTGGGCGGGGTCGCAGCAATCGTCGGGAGCATGATTGCGGGCATTCTCCTTGCAGTAATCGGTGCCATCGCTGCGGGCTGGTATGGCTTACAACACCGCTCAGTAGCGGCCGCAGAACGAGAGCAGGAACAGGTTCTTCAGCAAGCGCGGGACGCAGGGCTCGATATCACTACGACCGAGGGAATCGGGCCGGCGATCAGAAGGTTTCGCGACGAGTTGGTCGGCCTGCAGGATCGCCGCGACGAACTCACACGACAAATCGAGGTCAAGGACGAACTCATCGAGGAGCGTAACGACGACCTCGAAACAGAGCGGGACGAGCGACGCTCGAACCAAGAGAAGAAACAAACGCTGCTTCAGAAGGTAGACGTGGCTGACATTGAGGAGTACCGCGAGCGTGTGACCGCACAGGAGACGCTCGAACGGAAGCGTGATCAAGCAGGACAGAGCCTCACGGACGCTCTCGGTACGCCGAACACGACGGCGCCAGATACAGAGGAGAAACTCGAGTACTGGGAATCAGAACTCGATGCGATGGTCGCGGACGTCGATGAGAGCGTGGACGCAGATGAGTACGACTCGGATCGACTAGCCACACTTCGCGAGCAACGGGAGGAGCTGAGCCAACGACGCGATGAGCTGAGAGAGCAGTTAGCGGCGCACGATCGACGACTGCGTGAGTTCGACGAGCGGATTCAGGCACTCTCTGCTGAGCCATTCCTTGATGCATCCGTAACGCTTCCGTCGCGCTCTATCGAAGGGCTCCAAGACGTCGTCCACGACTTGCACCGGTTGGTTGAGCAGATCGAGCGTGACGCAGATATTGCCCGGGAAGCGCTCGATATCTTTGATGGCATCGAGGCGGAAGAGGAACAGAAGATTACGGATCTCTTCGGAACGGAGAGTCGGGCTACAGAGGTGTTCCAGGCAATTACTGATGACCGATACACGGGTGTTACCTACGATCCTGACGAGAGGCTTCTGCAGGTCCACAGAAACGGACAGGAACTCCTCACACCCAAGCAACTCAGCCACGGGACGACCGAACAACTGTATTTCTCGGCTCGTGTTGCGCTCGCGGAACAGTTACTGAGCTCCGAACCTGGGTTCTTCCTTCTGGACGATGCCTTCCTCCCGGCAGACCGTACACGACTTCAGGAAGGATTCGAGGTTCTTCGAGAGCTCGCTGACGATGGATGGCAGATCCTCTATTTCACTGCCAAGGACGAGGTCGGAAACGATCTCGTCGAGACGCACGACCTGCATTGCCGGATTCTTGACCCGCTCAGCTGAAACGAGATAATGATGGTTCTCACGACTTCTGCAGGCCGAAACCATCCATATTGAACTCATCTAATTCCGGGATACAGTTGGGAGGCTTTGTTTGGTAAGACTGAATTACCGGTTCCCACCTGGCACACCCAAACTTATTGACAATCTTTATTCAACAACCCTCGGTGACTAGTCCCATGGGATTGTTTAGTCGCTTATTCGGAAGGAATGGGGACTCTAATCCGGAATCAAAGAATGATCCGGAACCGGATATCGTGATCGAGGACTCATTGGACAGCGAATTCATCCCTGGAAAATTCCGCGGCGAACGGGTCACCTTCTCATCGGTGTCATCGCCAAACGGCGGGTGGAGATGTTTATATGGACGTTCCGGAATAACTGGTGGTGCCCCTATCGTAGTGACGTCGGGGGATGGAGAGGTCCAACACGCATTCACTGTAACGCGTGCACAAGCTGTTGCCGTTGCCGATACCGGCCATGTTGCCGTCACCGATATCGGTGAACCCGATGATCAGGATCTCGGTGGGACGCTTGATGTGGTCGGCCCGGATGGGCAGCCAAATATTGAGTTCGAGTTTGATGCGAATATCTGGGAGTGTGCAATCACCGACAACGGCCAGTACGCCTCCACAGCAACCCACAACCCCGATCGCTCAGTGTACATCTTTGACGTCGAGTCAGGCGATCTCATCACCAAATTCGAGACGCCAGATCTTAACAGTCCTGCACAGGAGTTCGGAGAGATTGATGGCGAGATTGCTTTATACCTCATAGACGAGGACGAACCATACCGGGGTATCGATCTCGACGGTAATACCGTCTGGAAGAGTCAGTCCCTCAAGAAGCAGGATCGCATTAATGAACTTCTGGACAGCAGTGACGAGGCTGGTTTAGAGGAGGCTATTGAACTTCTTGAGGAGGCATACGAACTCGTCGACGACCAGAACAGAAAGAAATCGATTGCGAATAAACTAGCGGACGCCCACTGGGATCTATCGAAAGAGATCCGTAAAGAGGACGGTGACACCGATGCATGGTGGTCTCACCTAAACCAAGCGAAGCAGTACTACTACGAAATCGTATCCTGGCATGATGGCAGGAAAGGTGTCGCCAAGGTAGAACGAAAACAAGCGAAGTATCATTTAAAAAAGGACGACGAGGAGACAGCTCTCCAGTTGTTACAAAGTATATCTGCGCTCGAGGAGAAGTTCGACGTTCAGCTACTCACCGACGCTGACAAGGACAAGATCGAGAAGCTCTCCTAATGCGGCCCAATTAATTCTTCCAAGATTCACCGGCTCAGTAGGAGTACTTCCCATCTGAGGCCGAAAGGAAACAGTCTAAGTATAGACTATTTTGGTTGTGTTCAGATAACTTGGTTCCGTGCGAAGGCGAAAGCTGCAACTTGTTCGGGATCGACGGCGCCGTACTGCCAATAACTCTCGAGATTGAGTTAGATCACGGTTCCGTCGACAGCGACATCCGGGTTTACACCGTCAAGCGGTTGTAGCTCGGCTTTCTAAACCCAGTTGTGACCGGTGGGGCGGCAGCGTTCGACGCCCAACTCGTCTGGGATCGGGACGGTATCCGATAGTGAACGATTCACCAGATTGAGTGATTGCTTCGATGTCGTCTCTCCCACGACTGCTGGGACGGTCGGTGGGCTGTCTTCTGTACAATAGTACGTGACACGGCATATCCAGACTGCTCTGATTAAAAACTGCAAATATGATATTCCAGAATACAATTATTCAGAGTATTTTTATCTCTGGCGCTCACACCTCTCGCCATGGACGACTTCGTGAACCGGACGGACGAGCTCGACCGCCTCCACCGCCTCTTCGAGTCCGAGAGCGCGGAGCTCGGCGTCGTCTACGGACGGCGACGACTGGGGAAGACGAGACTCGTCAAGCAGGCGCTCGAGGACCGCGAGAACGCGGTCTTCTACAGATAGAACAAGGCGAGTGCCTCGGGGCTTGATCCCGAGGGTGAAGCCGACACTCAAACGTGTTCTGTACGTTCGATGTACCGTTCAATCGTCTCCGTTGAGACGGTTCCCGCAGTTCCGATGTAGTACGACCGCTCCCAGAACCCACCGCCCCACAGATACTCCTCCAAGAACGACTCGTGCTGTTCCCACATTTCCCGGGCTGTGATACTCTTAACCGTCCGAACAATCTCGCTCGGCGCGTGCTTCGGGTGAGCCGAGAGGAACAGACGCACGTGGTCTGGTGAGATGTGGAGCGACAGCATCTCGTAGCCGTACTTGTCGCACACGTCGCGGAACTCACTTCCAGCGAGTCTTCGATTGGTTCGAGTATCGCGTGGCGGTACTTCGGACACCACACGAAGTGGTAGTTGACGTTGAACACCGTGTGCTTCGACCGCTTCTCGCCCATACCTACCAATACAACAACCAATCAGAAGTATTCTTTGAAGTGCCTTACAGACTACTCCCAGTATACTTTTAAGCGTGGAAGAACAAGGGGTAGACGTGACGAAGCAACTCAAGGTATCCGACGCCGTGTACGACGACCTTGATGAACTCAAGGATGAGAAGGGGCACACGAGTTTCGACAGCGTACTCCGCACGCTCCTTCTTCACTACCATCACGTCCAACCCAACGACCAAGAGTGACAGACGCACAGGCTCTCGTCAAGACGCTGGACTTCCAACTCGACATCCAGAGTGACAACGAGAGCCTGCTGTACGACGCCACACTCGAAGCACGGTCGGCGTACAACGAAACCATCCGTCTCGCCAAAGAGGGTGTGGACTGGGACGCGATTCTCGACCACGTGGCCGACGATGCCAACCTCGTGAAAAACACGACACAGCGTGTCGTCGCCAAAGCATTCGGCGCGATGGAGAACTACTATGAGTACGACGACTTCGGCCAGCCCAGTCACACCAAGGACGGCGCGTACCCGCTCCGAGCGAACTACGAGGAGGGGTACAACCTGTCGCTCACCGACGACGGCGACGTAGCGTTCCGAATCAGCGCGAAGCCCTACAAGCACGTCAAAGGAATCCTCAACGGGAGTGACGCTCACCTCGATATTCTCAAGACCGCACTCGAAAGCGATGAGTGGAAGGTTGGGACGGCAGAAGCCCTGTTCCACAACGACACCCCCGAGTTACACGTCAACGTCACCAACACCGAACAGACCGTTCGAGACAAGCAGGACTCGCGGACGGTCGTCGGTGTGGACGTGAACGAGGACAACGTGGCTCTCACCGCGCTCTCCGAGGATGGCGTCGAGAATACATTGGTCATCGACTTCCCTGAAATCAAGTTCGAGCGCCACCGCTACTTCACGATACGAAAGCGGGTGCAGAACGCGGGGAAGTCGAGTGTGAACGATACGCTGGAAGGGCGTGAGGAACGGTTCGTCCGCGACAGACTCCACAAAGTGAGCCGTCACATTGTGGAGTGGAGCCGTCAGTTTGAGAAGCCGTGCATAGTCTTTGAAGACCTCAAAGAGATGCGCGACAGTATCGACTACGGCACGCGGATGAACCGACGCTTGCACCACCTGCCGTTCCGTGCCCTTCAGTTCTATACGTCGTACAAGGCGTCGTTCGAGGGGGTTCCGACTGGATGGATTGACCCGTACAAGACGAGCCAGCGGTGTCCGCTGTGCGGGCACGCCGAACGAGCGAACCGCAACAAGAAGCGGTTCAAGTGTCGGTCGTGCGGGCATCAAGACCACAGCGACCGTGGTGCAAGCGTGAATATCGCCGTGAAAGGCATCAAGAAGCATCAGGGTTGGAATGTGCCTGCTCTCAACAGCCTTCCCATTGTTCGGAAGGTGCGACGGCAGGCATCGGGGGCCGTGGACGCCCCGACCGTGACCCACGACGCCGTTCGAGGTTATCAGACCGATGGTATCGTGGGAGTGTCCGATTAAACCACGGGAAGCCTCGGGGCTTGACCCCGAGGCAGTTCACCAGGCGCGTCAGAAGACCCGGGAACTCCAGGTAGAGCAGTTCGTCGACGCGGCGACGGCGACGTTCCCTGGCATCGAGGATATCCGCCCCGACTGGGAGCGGCTGTTCCGGTACCTCGGCGAGCGGGACGCGATCGTCGTCCTCGACGAGTTTCCGTACCTGATCGAGCAGGACGAGAGCCTCCCCTCCGTGCTGCAGGCGCTGTTCGACCACGAGTTCGACGACGCGGCACCGACGTTCGTCCTCGTCGGCTCCTCGATCAGCATGATGGAGGAGGCGACGCTCCTCGGCGACAGTCCGCTATACGGGCGGACGTCGCTGACGCTCGACGTCCGGGAGCTGTCGTTCGACGCGGCCACGGCGTTCCTCCCGGACGACGCCACGGCGGACGACGCCGTGCGCGCCTGGAGCGTGTTCGGCGGCGTCCCGTACTACCTCGAGGAACTGGACGACGATCGATCGCTCGGTGAGAACGTCCAGCGGACGGTCCTCACGCGGCACGGCTCCCTGCACAACGAGCCGGAGTACGTCCTCCGGATGGAGCTCACTGAGCCAACCCGGTACTTCTCGATCCTCGAAGCGATCGCCGGTGGTGCGACTAGCCGCAACGAGATCGCCGGTGCAACCGGGATCGACTACAACCAGCTGTCGACGTATCTGGACCGGCTGTCCCGGCTGCGCCTCGTCGAGCGACACGTGCCGGTGACCGAGAAACCGGAACGGAGCAAGCGGAGCCAGTATCGCCTTCGCGACCCGCTGTTCCGGTTCTGGTTCCGGTTTCTCTACGGGAGCGCGGACAGGTACGACCAGTTCGGTGACGACGCGTACACACGGCTGGTCGAGCCGGAGATGGCCGACTTCGTCGCTCCAGCGTTCGAAGAACTGTGCGGTAACGCGCTGTGGACGCTGTACGACGAGACGCCACTCGTCGACGTTGGCCAGTGGTGGTATCAGGACCACGAGATCGACGTCGTCGGCCTCACTGACGGGGAGACGCTCGTCGTCGGCGAGTGCAAGTATCAGGAGGCTCCCCTCGATTACGGTGCGCTGGCGTCGCTGGAGTCCCACCTCGAGGAGCTTCGCTGGACGCCGCCGGGCGGCGGCGAACGGACGGTCGAGTACGCGCTGTTCTCCCGAAACGGGTTTACGGAGCCCGTTCGTGAAGCTGCGGCGGAGCGCGAGGATCTCCGTCTTTTCGGCATCGACGACGTCGTCGCCGCGCTCCGGGAGTAACGGGTTCGGCCGCAGCTGCCGGTCTTAGCCATCGGGCCGTGCGTGGACGCCTTCATCGTCCAGTAGCGGTGGCTCGGCATTTGCTCGTGGCGAAGTTATGATCGGCTTCAGGCGTGTCGAGTGCTGGGGGACCGGACGTGACACGCTTACTCGTCGAAGGTCATCCCGTATCCCCATTCCTCCAGGTTCGCTTCGACTTCGTCGAGATGTTCGAGCCCCGCTTTCACCACGGCCTCACGCAGGTCAGTCAACGAGACGTCGTCGTCGAACCGGTCCTCGAGCTCCCGTTGGGCGTCCCGTTCATCGCTTTTGGTGTCCTTCTGAAGGAACAGTGGCACGCGGTCACGCCCATCCTGGACGCCGTCGCGGCGGAATTTGTAGGGGATCTGTAGCGATTCCTGCTGATCGCTTTCCTGGCGCTCGTCGCTCCGGGTAGCTGTGGGTTCAGGTTCGGTCGTCGTTCGGGTGGCCGACTCGTCCACGGTCCCCTCGTCCACAGTCGGCTCGTCGACGGCCGGCTCCGGATCCGCGTCGTCTTCGGCGAACGGGTCCTCGCCGGCGCCCTCCTTCATCCCCGTCATACGGATAGCACCTCGTGGTCGAGGTCGCCGGGTTCAGGCGGATTCGGGGCCTCCAGCCCGACCTGTTCCTCCAGGTGACGCGCGATGCGGTCGAACTGCGCGAGCGTCTCGATCTCGTAGTCCCGCTGCCGGTCACGGTGGTCGCGGACGTACGCGTACGCGGAGCACTGCTCCATCCAGCACCCCTCCATCAGGGACGCTCGCTCGCCGATTACTTCCGGAATCGGGTAGTCGATCTCGTCGAGGATCGTCTGCTGGTCCCGCGTGTTCTTGAACCCCATCGGGACTGCGGCGAGCACGCCGACCTCGACGTCGAGTTGGTCCTCGAGACCAGCCACGAGCGACTCTAACCCCTGTACTGCAGCCCGGCCCTTGGCGCTGGGCTCGACAGGGATAACCAGTGATCGTGTCGCATGAATCGCGTTGTAGAGGTGTGGCCCCTCCGTTGCCGGCGGGTCACAGATGAGGACGTCATACTCGTCGGGCACGCCAGCATCCCGGAGGACACGCAACAACTGGGCGTGCATCCCGAACGCTTCGCCCATGGCTTCCGCCTGATCTTTCTCCCGCTGGAGGTACTCCGCGAGGTCTGAGAGCATATTGTGTTCCGGCACGATGTCCACTCCCTCGACCGTTCGAACGAGATCGTCGAAGTCCCCCTGCGGTCGGCGGATCATGTGACGGACGATATTGTCGACAGATTCGGTGCGGTCGGTGTCGACGCCGAATAAGCGAGAGAGATCGCCGTCCTGCGGATCGAGCGGGACGACGAGCGGTTTCAGTCCAGCACGAGCGTGAGCAACAGCTAAATTTGCAGCTGTGGTGGTTTTCCCAACCCCACCTGCCTCGCTGTACGTCGAGTACGCTAACATGTTCTCATCATGGATACAACTCATCTTGAAAGTTCGGTTCATCAATTCATTAATGAAGTGTATTGGAGTGAACCATGAACACAACTAATGAATATATGTAGTGAACACAATCCATGAACAACAGCAATGAACACAACTAATGAACACAGGCAATGAATGCGGTTAGCGAACACAATTCATGGATGTCTTAAATGGGTTGAAGCAATGGTTGCTGCCAGTGAATGCGCAGACGGCGGTGAGAAACGGCGGGCCGCTAACGGACTTCCGCTTTGCTGACCGGCTCGGCGAAGGCAACCGAGTCAGCGACGTTCGTGATTTCGACGTCGACTCGATCGCCGGGGCGCGTGTCTGGAACGATTACGATGAACCCACGTTCGACTTTCGCGATTCCGTCACCCTGATCGCCGAGCGTATCGATAGTCACGGACCTGACGTCGCCAACTTCGACTGGTGGGCCCTGTGACTCAATCCGTTGTTCATCAGTGGGCTCGGTCACCTGAGGAGTCGTCTCGGATCGATCCGATTTGGACTGCCGAGAGTCGCTCGCCGACTCCAGGAGAGCAACACGATAGCTGTTATCGTTGGCGAGTGAACTGTCCTCTACGAGCCCCTTCGGCAAGGTGAGTACATATTCATCTTCGCGTTCTTCAAGCGTCGTCTCGTAAAGCAAACGTAGCGAATCGGAGATCTCAGTCATTATTGGATGTTGATGGGCCCCCTTAAAGGGAATTGGGTTCACCAAGAAGTACGTTAGAACAGGTTGTACCGTAGTTTTCGTCGCACAGAGGAATGCTGGGGATGTGGCGGTAACGAGAGGTGTGATTGAAGCCTCTATGTTGGGACTAACCGTCTCAATGCATACGTTCTCGAACCGCTCGTGGCTGTGGTAAAATATCTCCTTCGAGGTTTTCGTAGCTTTCACTCCTAACACTCTTTACAGTGGATGACGTATTTCTGTTCAACGATGTCTATCGACCGAGATACCTTCGAGAAGACGAGCGAGGACGAACTCGAAGAACTCTCCGTCCCCGATCAAACCCTCGGCTTTCTCGCCGCCAACGAGGATCGAGCGTTCAAGGCGCGCGAAATAGCGTCCCAGATCGGCGTTGACGAAAGCGCGGTCAGTACGGCACTCTCACGGTTGAAGGACCGCGATCTCGTCGAGCACAAGGCAACGTACTGGGCGGTGACCGACGACACCGATCGCCTCGAAGGATATAGTGGCTACGAGCGAGCGACCGCGCTGTTCAACGAGCGATTCGGCGAGGAAGACAAGGAAGTATGGCGCGAGCACGCACCCGAGGAATCCCATCCGAGCGTCGAGGAAGAACAGTGACTGACGAGGAGACCCTGATCTTCGAGCGTGGCGACGTCGTCTACGGTGATGATCCGTACAAAGGTGAGGAAGACGCTCGGCCCTGGCTCATTCTCTCGAACCACGAAGGGCGTCCGTTCCACGGGGACCAGTATATCGCAGTGACGCTGACAACGAAATCCTGGATGGACGAACTAATCGAGATTCCGGAGGAGAGCTGGCGACGTGGTGGGACTCCGGATGAGAGCCGGATCGTTCCGTGGGGAGTCCAATCGATCGACCACGGGGATATCGACTTCTGGCAGGGCCGCCTCGACAGCGATCTCGTCGACGAGGCAGTTGCTTTCTCGTCGAAGAACTTCAGTAGCGGTTGACTCTGGTATTTTGTTCGATCCGCATTCAGGTAAAACACCCGCAGGTAGATATGCACATTTTCTATGAATGCTTCACGAACGTGGGCCAGATTCAGTATAGCGTCATACGATTTATAAATGCCTCATACGCAGCAAACCGGGAATAGAACGCTTGAAATAGTGGAATTTGGTCGAAGGCACTATCTCCACAGTTGGTCATGATTACCCCAATAATCACGAGCACATTGAAGTACCTCGACGCCCTCGGTGGAGCACGAATGCTGCAACACACTTTCGATGCCGCTTCCCCCGGGGGACTGGCGTTGAGACCCGGTTCGCGGGTTCGTGGAGGGATGGTCGATGTCTGACCGGGCACCCTCGACGTCGCTCGACGCGAGCTTCGAACGGTACCTTCAGGACAAGGGAAAAGGCCGCGGTGGCGACGGCGGCAACTACCGACGCAATGCAGCGCGCGAGCTCAAGCGGTTCGCGGCGTGGGCCGCAGGCGACCGCGGTGACGACTGGACGGGGATCGTCCCCGACGACGGTGACCGGGACCCGACCTTCGCGGATCTCGACGAACGCGTGTTCCGCGAGTACGCCCGCC
The DNA here is from genome assembly GCF_050510935.1 of Halosubterraneus shenae. NCBI lineage: Archaea > Methanobacteriati > Methanobacteriota > Halobacteria > Halobacteriales > Haloferacaceae > Halosubterraneus > Halosubterraneus shenae. Next base: position 40,051 of record NZ_JBNLVO010000007.1, read on the forward strand.
ATCTCGCCGGTGACCGAGAGCTCAAACAGAACACTGTACAAACCTATTACCGCTATATCTCTGCGTGGTGTGGGTGGTGCGTTAACGAAGGCTACCTCGAGGCACACTACGCACAGCGGGCGAGTGCGATGGCTCCACTCCCCGACGACGACGGCCGCAAGCCCGGCGATCAGCAGGCCTGGACGTCCGAACAGCGCCACGCTCTCACCCGTCACGTCGATGAGCGTGCACGTGACGTCATCGAGAGGTACACCACGCTTCCGGAGGAAACAGACCCTCTCGAGAGACAACAAGCACGCTACGAGGCGCTGCAGGCTGCCCGCGATCGGGCCCTCGTATTCGTACTCGCGTACACCGCTGTTCGCGTCGGGGAAGTCCTTCGAGATCCGAACGACCCGCGTCGGCGGGGTGTCCGGTGGGAAGAGATCTCGCTCGACGAGGGCAGTATGGACGTCTATCGAAAGAAACAGCAGTGGGACGCAGCGAGTCTCCCCGACCCGGTTATCGCGCCGCTTCGGAGTTATCGAAAACTAATGGACCCGCCGTCGGATCGATGGCCGGTGTTTCCGACGTTTGACCAGCCAACGCTGGCAACGATCCTGCAGGACGAGCTGGCTGACCGGGGAGAACACCCGGAGGCGATCGATGAGCGGCGCAGCGAGTATGCTCGCGACCTGCTGCTGGCGCTCGACGCGGACGTTCGGCCACCGTCGATCACGACGGACGGCGCACGGTCGATGCTTCAGCGCCTTTCGGAAGCTGCGCCGGTCGATATCCCCCATCCGAAACACGACTATCTCGCTCCTCATGGCGGCCGACGTGGGATGGGCGAGGTTCTCGTCCGGGCCTTCGGATACACTGTTGCGGCTCGGTACCTGGACAACTCCGAAGAAATGGTTCGCGAACGCTACTCTCACATCGAAGCCGGGGAGTTAGGCGACGTTGCGACCGAGGCTCTCGAGGAAATTGACAGTCTCTAGCTCGATAGAAACTTCTCCAGATGTGCGGCCCCTCGGTCCCTCACCGACGTCTCCCGGAGACAGGATCACCGACGAAAAGGTTCATACGACTGACCCGCGACGCCTTCAATACGACTCGATAATGACGATTCCGAACAACTTCGACGTTGACGACAAAGTTTGTGTCATCACTGGCGGGTCAGGTATCCTGGGCTCGGAGATGGCGAAGGCGATCGGTCGAAACGGCGGGAACGTCGTGATTCTCGCGCGCGGAGAGGAGGCACTGCAAGAAACCAGCGAGGAACTGACCAAACTGGACGTCGACCATCTCACGGTCTCCGCATCCGTCCTCGATAGAGCGGAACTCGAGGCCGCCGCGGAGATGGTTATCGAGGAGTACGGCCGGGTCGACGCCCTCATTAACGCCGCGGGCGGCAACAGTCCCGCCGCGACGACTGACGAGGACACGTCGTTCTTCGAGTTGCCCGCGGACGGCTTCGAGACTGTGATGGACGTGAACTTCCTCGGAACGGTCCTCGCATCGCAGGTGTTCGGCGAGTACATCGTCGACGAGGGCGAGGGCGTGATTCTCAACGTGTCCTCGATGAACGCGTTCACTCCCCTTACGAAGATCCCGGCATATTCGGGGGCGAAGGCCGCGGTATCGAACTTCACCGAGTGGCTCGCCGTCCACATGTCTCAGAACTATTCACCCGACATTCGGGTGAACGCTATCGCGCCGGGGTTCTTTCTCACGGAACAGAATCGGTATCTGTTGATCGATGAATCGACCGGCGAATACACCGACCGCGGACAGTCCATCATCGACAACACGCCCCAGGGCCGGTTCGGTGATCCCGAAGACCTCGCGACGACAGTCCTCTGGTTGTTATCGCCCGGCTCCGAGTTTGTTCACGGCGCCGTCATCCCGATCGACGGTGGGTTCTCCGCGTATAGCGGTGTGTGACGCGACGAACTGTTAGAAGTCCCAGAGGGTCGCTGGCCGGTCGTACGCGACCGTCTGCACCAGCTCGGTTGCGACGTCCTGTGGGATCTGTCCTTGCTCGACCATCCCCCCGACGGTGTCGGCAAGGGTCCGCCGGAACATCTCGAAGCGCGAATCGAACGACAGTAGCTTCCGGGAGTCGCTCACCATCCCAGCGTGGTTTGCGAGGAGATCGACGGTGGCAACGTACTCCAGCTGGTTGCTGATGCCGAGTGGGCTGTCGTTGAACCACCACGCTGCGCCGACGCTCACGTTCGGGAACGCCCGCGCGATCGACGAAATGGTCGGATAGTGTGTCGGATCCAGCGTGTACAGAACGACCTCGAGGTCGCTGTCGAATTCGTTGAGGAAGTACTCGAGGTTCTCCGTCAACTCGACGTTCTGTGTCGAGACGTCTCCGCCGGCGTCCGAACCCAGGTCATCGTACAGCGAGTCACGATAATCTCGAACGGAGCCGATGTGGAACTGTGTCACCCAGTCCGCTTCCCGGTTCATCTCCCCGATCTCCTCCAGGACGAACGCTTTGAAATCGGTCACGTCGGCGGCTGTCAGCTGCTCTCCAGCGTAGGCACGGTCGTAGATGGCTGCCGCCCGCTTCTCACTCACGGGCTTCGTGGTAACTGTCGGGAGTCCGTGGTCGCTCGCCCCACAGCCGTGGTCGTCGAAGTAGTCGTGGCTGACTTGCAGCGCCGTCAGAAAGCCTTCGAGATCGCCCGTCTCGGTGTTCGTTGCCGCCCCGAGGTTCCTGACGTAGTCGGTCCACTCGGCTTGCTCGATCTTGAGAGCAGTGTCGGGCCGCCACGTCGGTCGCACCGTGACGTCGTTCAGGTCGTCTTCCAGCTGCTGGTGGTACTGGAGGTCCGAGGTGGGGTCGTCAGTGCTCGAGATGACTGCCACGTTCATTTCTTCGAGCAACGTCTGCTGGCACATCTCCGGTGCCTCGAGCGCTGTTTTTGTCTCCGTCCATATTTCCTCCGCCGTCTCGGCGGAGATCGGTTTCTCGATCCCGAACCGGCGTTTCAGATCCAGATGGATCCACTCGTAGGTTGGATTGCCGGCGAATTCGGGAAACACGTTGGCGAGCGCTAGCCACTTCTCGTGGTTGGACGCCGAGCCAGTGATTTTCCGTTCGGGGACGCCGCGCTTTCGCATCAACTCCCAGACGTAGTGGTCTGTTGCACCTTCCACCTCCCAGATGTCGTTCCAGCCGTCGTTTTGGGCAACCGCTTCGACGTCGACGTGACTGTGTGGATCGAGAATTGGCAGATCACGGATCTCCTCGTACAGCTGCTTCGCTGACTCGGAGTTGAGGAGATACTCCTCATCGAGGAATCCCATGCTGTTGCGTCGGACGGAACTGGCATTAAAATATTCGGTCGGAACCGCCCCCACAGGGGTGACCATGGCCGGATTCCACGCAACGGCAGGAGGGTGGGATATCGCCGCACTGATGTCGTGCTTGCATCACACCCGTGCCCACGAAACACCAGGTCCGGACACGGTTCGGCGAAGGCGGCGTCATCGCCGTTTCACGCGGCGTCGGAGCCGACCGAATCATCCCGTCGCTCGCGCCGTTGACGCGGCCGGTGTCACGACGATCGAAATCACGGCCAGCGACCCGAACGTCGCGAACGCTGTTGAAGCGGCCCGGAGCTAACCCTCCGGGCTATCGGGGTTGCCTGGCGAGACTGGGATACGTCGCACGGTTCCACTCAGTCGAAGTCGCTCGGACGCTGTCGAACGACGGTGCTGCGGTCCTTCGCCGACGTCTCCTGTGGAGGACGGGACGGCGACCTCCAGGAACCGATCAGTAGCCGTCGTAGACGGTTTTTGAGATGGTGTAGAAATCCAGTCCGGCGTCGCCCTGTTCACGCCAGGTTTCTGAGGAGGATCGCTTGAACCCGCCAAACGGCGTGTGCAGTTCCAGGCCGGTGGTTTTCTCGTTGACCTTCACCACGCCGGCCTCGGATTCGTCGACGAACCGCTTTGCTTCCGTGTGGTCGTCCGTGACGACGCTCGCCGAGAGGCCGTATTCAACGTCGTTAGCCAGCTCCACGCCCGTCTCGAAGTCGCTGACCTCGATGACGGCGACGACCGGGCCGAAGACTTCCTCCTGGGCGATGCGCATGTCGTTGGCGACCTCCGTGAACACCGTCGGCTCCACGAAGTAGCCCTCCTCGACTGCCTCGCCGTCGGGCGTCCCACCGCCAGCGGCCAGCGTTGCCCCCTCCTCCTGGGCGACGTCGATGTACTCCAGGGTGGACTCCAGTTCGCTTTCGCTGACCTGCGGGCCCATCTCGCTGTCGCCACCGGGCCCGATGTCGACGGCCTCGGCCTGCGCAACGAGTTCGTCGACGAACTCGTCGTGGACGTCCTCGTGGACGATCGCCCGCGAACACGCGGTACACGACTGCCCGGTCGTCCCGAACCCACCGTTGGCGACGATCTCGGCCGCCTCCTGGGGGTCGGCCGACTGCCCGACCACCGTCGGATTCTTGCCCCCCATCTCCGTCTGGGCGCGCTTGCCGTTGTCGGTGGCCTGGTCGTACACCATCTCCCCGACCTGGGTACTCCCGGTGAACGAGACCGCGTCGACGTCCTCGTGTTCGACAAACGTGCTCGCCACTTCGCTGCCGGGGCCCGTGACGACGTTCAGGACGCCGTCGGGGAGCCCGGCTTCGTCCAGTGCGTCCGCCAGCGAGACGGCCGGCCCGGGGGCGACGCTCGCCGGATTCAGCACGACCGCATTGCCCGTCGCAAGTGCGGGTGCGAGTTTCCAGGCGGGAATGGCGATCGGGTAGTTCCACGGCGTGATGAGCGCGGCGACACCGACCGGTTCCTGGACTGTGTAGAGCGTTTTGTCGGCCCCGCTGGCGGCCTTCACGTTCCCGCCGAGATCGCGCGCTTTCTCCGCGAAGTAGTAGAAGATGTCAATGGCGCGCTGGACCTCGCCGGCGGCCTCCGGGCGAGCTTTCCCCTCCTCGGCGATGAGCTCGTCCGTGAGCTCTTCCTTTTTATCCTCCAGGATCCGACCCGCCTCCCGGAGGATTGCTCCCCGCTCCGGGCCGGGCGTCGACGCCCAATCGTCGGCCGCAGTGTTCGCTGCGGTGACCGCGGCTGTTGCATCCTCGCTGGTGGATTTCTGATAGCGCGCGACGACCTCGTCTGGATTCGCGGGATCGGTGACGTCGATCGCCTCTCCGCTCGACCCGGTGGTCCAGTCACCACCTACGTAGTTCTCAGTAACGCTTGGCATACGGGTACGGGTTCGACTTTCGGCCGTACTTTTCTTCGGGTGTCGGCAGGGTTGGACGGTACCGGGTCAGTTTTACCATGGTTACAGGGCACGTTTTGCACCCTTCCCCACGGCTGGGCCGATCCGTTTCGTCGCGACTACCGGGAGCTGGTCTGCGCTCAGACCCTCCTGTGGCCGTGGTCACGGCTGTGCTGAGTAGCTGTTCGGCGGTAACGCGAATCTTTATGTAGGCGACTCGGCCAGTGGCTCGTATGGTGCAACCAGCGCTGGTGCTCCCACCAGAGCCGGACGAGCGGTGGGAGCTCGCAACTCAGATGGGCGTCACGGACGCCGTCATTCATCCGTTGGAGATCGGCGACGGGCAGACCGACTGGACCTACGACGAGTTACGTGGACTCCGGAACTGGCTGGAGAACGACGGGCTCGAGTTCTCGGTACTCGAGGGGAGCGTTCCGCTGACGGATCGTATCCGTCTCGGTCTCGAAGGTCGCGACGAGGACATCGACGAGTTCAAACGATTCCTCCGGAACTGCGGTGATCTCGGGATCTCGGTCGTCTGCTACGACTGGATGGCGGGCGTCCGCTGGGCACGCACGGCGGCGCACGTCGAATCCCGTGGCGGTTCCTACGTAACCGGCTACGACGACGCGAAGATGCAGGGTGGCCCGCCGGTCCCGGCCGCCGAGACGAGTCGCGAGGAGATCTTCGACGCGCTTGCATACTTCCTGGAGGAAGTCGTGCCGGTTGCCGAACGCGCCGGCGTTCGGCTGGCACTTCATCCGGACGATCCGCCACGCGAGGAAGTCCGTGGCGTTCCGCGTATCGCAAACAGCGTCGCCAACTACGAACGCATCATGGACGTGGTAGACAGCGAACACAACGGGATCACGTTCTGCCAGGGGAACTTCGCAGCGATGGGGGCGGACGTCCCCGCCGCGATTCATCGCTTCGGCGACCGCATCAACTTCGTCCACTTCCGGGACGTCGAGGGGGATGCCGATCGGTTCGTCGAAACCTGGCACGACGACGGCCCGACTGACATGCACGCGGCAATGGCTGCCTACGAGGAGGCTGTCGACGATGACGTTCCAATGCGCCCGGACCACGTTCCGACGATGGCCGGCGAGGACAACTCCAACCCTGGCTATCACACGAACGGCCGTCTCTTCGCGATCGGCTACATGCGGGGGCTCATGGACTCGCTGGACTGAGTCGTTTGACTGCTGGCCGCGGGACGACATTTTGCCTGCTTCTGCCCTGTGGTGGCGTTAGTCAGGTAAGTTCGCGCGGGGGAGTACCAGCCGACGGAATCCGGATCGGAGACGACAGTGCTGTACCCTCACGTCAGTGGTTGGGCTCTTCGACGGGCGCACGCATGTCGTCGATCCGGAGGATCAGCACGTTGGCCGTTTCTTCCTTGCCGTCGACGGTTGCCTCGACGAGCAGCTTCGAGAGGGGCGTCGGCCCGACGGTCACCGAGTCGCCCTCGTGGAAGTCACGGACGGAGCCCTGGACGTGGATCTCTGCCCGGCAGAGTTCGGGGTGGTGCACGCTGGAGAGGTCGATGCCCTCGATGTTGACGGACTCGACCTTCTCGCCGTTGTGGCGAAGATCGACCTCGGCGGGCTCCTCCATACGCTGGATGTCGAGCGTCTCGTAGGCGTTCGCCGTCGGTTTGTACCCACCTTTCGGGCCCGGGACGCCCTCGACGAGCTGGAGCGCTTTCAGGCTCTGCATCTGGTTCCGGATCGTGCCCGGGGTGCGGCCGACTGTATTAGCGATCGCCTCGCCTTTTACGGCATCTTCCTGCTCAGAATACATGTTTGTCAGCGCCGAGAGAATCGTTTCTTGGCTAGCGGTGAGCTCGATCGTCGACATGTATTGGAGTTCTCCCGGAATGCGCTTAAAGGCGGTGAAAGTGTCTGAGACCGCCCTTTTGCCGGCCAGACCTCCGATCGGAATGCGATACCAGCCGGAGTTGGACCGCGATTTTCTCGAGAGTGGGACGTGTGGGTTTCCAATAATTCGTGAGCCGGGACGGGAAACTCGGACCACCGCTGGCGATTCGAGACTGTGCTCCGCCGAGTCCATATTTTGTGCACCAGAACGCCAGCGCAATTTCGCACCAGTTCTACCCGGTTGAGATTGCTGGGATTGGTCGTGTCCTACCCCCGAGGTTGGTAGTCCGTTCGCCACCGGCGTGTCTGAGTTGGCCTTAACAGGCGACTGAAGAACTAAGGCGCCTCTTTCGATAGATAAGAACAGTCGTCAGATACGACGGAAATCCGGGGTTGCGACGGCGATTAGATCGTGAGATAGTGTATTCTGGAGGCTGGTGCCGAATGGGGGTTTTGGGCGCCATCACGCCCGCAAAGAAATTACAGTTATATGCTTGTAATTCCTACCGTCGATGCTGAGGCTCCGATAGTATATATCGGCCGAAGATCCGAGTTACTTAGTTGGTAATGGGGTATCTGGGCTCCAATGCACGGTATTCGATGGTGCCGAACCGGATCTGCTAGTTTAGCCCTGATACTGTTCTTCCGACCAGGCTATTCGAGACTGTACGGGCTGGTCACCACCCAACTGGCCGAATTCGGTATCCTGATCCCACATAGGGCGCGATTCACGAGAAAAGAACAAAAGTCGACGGCTCTCGTCCCATCGTCACGGTGCCATGGTATCCACGGACCGTGATGGAGCTTCCTGCGGCGGTCCATGAGGGATCGACGGAGGTGCGTGCCCGTTTCGAAAATATCGACGTGTCCTTGAGTGATACCTCCGCCTCGGCCCGTCTCGCCGTTCGAGGTACGGTGCCACGCAAGTGTCCGGTTCGCCCAGCCGAAGTGGTCGTGTCGAATTCTCCGCGTCTCGCGGGTAATAAAAGACGAACCGCTTCCTGCCGGTGGTTATTGTGGGCGAGTGGGGGATCCGTCGGCGGTAGTTAGACGTTGTCCCGGATGAGTGTGACCGGACACGGCGCTTCCAACAGCAGTGTCTGTGCGACGCTGCCGAAGAGTATCTTGTCCGTCGGCGACCGATGCCGGCCACCGACGATGACCCGGTCGACGTTCAGCTCACCGGCCATCGAAACGAGCGCCTCGCCGGGCTCGCCGACTGCGCCGCGGATTTCGTAGCCGATCCCCGCCTCCTCGAGCCGGTCTGCGAGCGTCTGCACCGTTTCCTGGTTGGCGACGACGTCGTCGAGGTTCTCCTCCTCCAGCGAGTGCTGGTCGAGGAGCTCGTCGTATTCGGATTCGGAGAACGTCTGCGGAAAGTTGCTCCCGGGGGTCGCGAGCATCGACGAAGAGATCCACTCGTTCCGGTTGGGGATCACGTGGGCGATAGTCACCGTCGTCTCCGCGGATGAGGCGACGTCGACTACCGCCTCGATCAGTCGATCTATCCGCTCGTCGTCGTCACCACGAACTGGGAGTAGGATGCGCTCAAGCGTCACATCTTCCACTGTCGCGAGGAACGCCAAAAAGATTGATATCTCACGGAGCGCCCGCGTCAGCGACCGAACGTGACCACTGTCTCGGTGCGGGCGGACCGTTAGTGTTCGAACCGGGCCGATGGATCGGCCTCGCTCGGAGTGGACCGGGATCGGGAGCTGTCGCCTGGTCGTGGACACCGTCCTCGGCAGATAAACGCACCCGGAAGAGGATGACGGCCCCCCTCGTCCGACGTCGAGACACAGGCTGTTATCTCAGGCGACACACAGCGACCGTCGAAAAGGTATCGGACAGGTGCGTGGTTTGGGTACTCTCGATCCGAATTTCGGCTGTTCCGCTAGTCGCCTGCCACTGGGGCTTCTGCCCTCGGGGACCGCGACCGGTTGACGAGCCACAGGACGTAGAGAACTGCGGCGACAACGGCGAGGAACAACCCGGCGATCCGGAGCATCCCGACGCGACCGAACTGGTCGATGATGGGGTTGGGAACGAACGGGGAGAGGGCGAAGCCACCGTACATGAACATGGTGACACCACTGAGGGCGCGTCCACGGTATCGCTTGTCGACGACCGAGGCGACCCAGTCGTTTGCCGTCGGCAGGAACACCCCGAACCCGACTGCCGAGCCGAGGACGCCGAAGTACACCGGCCAGAAGGACTCGACTAACGTGATCACGATGAAGCCGGCCGCCGCTATGGAGAACGACAGCGCCATGATAGCGATGTGAGGAAGATACTGTTTGATGCGACCGTATAACGACGCCATGACGAACGCCACGGCGAAGACGCTGGAGAGCGTGAACCCGACCGTCGAGCCATCCACGCCGAGAACCCCGGTCAGGTAGAAGGGGACCTCAATCTGGATGAGGTTCGTCGTGAGCATCCCGATCAGGACGAGCAGGTAGATCGAGATCAGCAGCCAGGCGGGGTTCTCACGGACGATGTTGATCGCCGCCTCGATCCGCCCGACTTCGTCCTCGCTAGTCTGCTGACTGACCTCGGGTTCGGAGATGTAGCGGATGATGAGCGGGACGAAGAGGAGCGCGCCCGCGAAGACGAGGAAGATGTACCGCCATCCCAGCGTACTGGCGATGTAGCCGCCCAGCATGGCGGCGACGACGCCGCCGCCGGACGACGCTGCGCTGAAGTAGCCCATGATCGACTCGCGGCGCGACCCGGTGTAATAGTCCGCGATGAGCGTCGGCACCGTCACCATCAGCGAGCCGACGGCGATGCCGTCGAGAACGCGCGTCAGGAGGATCAGGTAGATGGAGTCGAGGAAGAACGCGACGCTCGTCCCGACCCCGTACGTGATGATGCCAAGGAGCAGGATGGGCTTCCTGGCGTATCGGTCGAGGAGATAGCCAGTGAGTGGCGCCACGACCAGCACGATCCACGCGGAAAGCGAGCTGACGAGTTGGGCAAGCGTCTCGGAGTTCGGCACGTGCGAGAACGTGTTCTGAATCGCGGGGATGGTGGGATTGATCAGCGCCCCGGAGAAGGCCGGGACCAACCCGATGAGGAGCAGGGTGACGACTCTACCGTACGAGATCGAACTGTTGTTCGTAGACATGTATTACGCCTCGGAGCCACGTGGCAGGTGGTTCGATAACCGTTCGTTTGGTAAACACTGACCTTCCATACGCTAACGCCGTAATCGCAGTCAATTAAAGATTGTGTATCAATGGTCCGGTCGGTAGACGGGCGCAGTCGAGGCTATACCCGGTACTCGTACTGCACCCCGCCACTCGTCATCGTGAGCGCCTTCCCCGCAACGCCTCTCGAGGCCCACCGTCCTGCGTCGACGTGAGCTGAGTTGCCACGCGGTGTGCACCCCTGTCTCATCCTCGTAACATTTAATAGACGAGTTGGAGAACAGGCTGTTGATGGAGTTATCAGCATATCCGCGAGAGACGACGTCTCTCGACGGAACTTGGCAGGCGATCCCCGACCAGTACGAGAACTTCGAGGGGTATTTCTCCGACTTCTTCGACGACGAGGAGGACAACCCCGCCGGGTTCGCGCCGGACCCGATCTACGAACCGTCAGCGTCCATCGAGAACGATCCGTGTGACTTCAACATCTACGATGGACTGTCCGTGGAGCTTCCGGCGAGCTGGGGGGAGCAGCTCCCCGAGTTCCGTCACTACGAAGGGTGGGTCTGGTACGCGAAAACTTTCGACTGGGCCGCCGAGCAGTCTGACGACCGAAGCTTCCTCCGATTTGGGGCGATCAACTACAAGGCGAAGGTCTGGCTGAACGGCGAACTCCTGGGAACGCACGAGGGCGGCTATACTCCGTTCAGCTTCGAGGTTACGGACGAGCTGCAGGATGGCGAGAACACCGTCGTCGTCCAGGCCGACAACAAGCGCTACGAGGACGGGATCCCGAACGAGGGGACTGACTGGTACAACTTTGGTGGGATCAATCGCAGCGTCGAACTGATCTCCGTCCCGGAGACGCACATACGGAACTTCAAAGTCGAGACGACGGTCGGTTCCGACGACGTCCAGGTTCGCGTCGCCGCGTGGCTTGCTGGCGACGGTGGGGCGGAGTCGGTTTCAGCGACTATTCCTGCCCTCGACGAGTCGGTCGAACTCACGGACGATGGGACGCAATACGCCGGGACGCTCACCATCGACCGGGACGCGGTCTCCCTCTGGAGCCCGTCCGATCCGCGGCTGTACACCGTCCGTCTGGAGACTGACGACGACGAACTCGAGGACCGCGTCGGCCTCCGCGAGGTTGAAGTTCGCGGCAGCGACGTTCTCGTGAACGGTGAATCGGTGTGGCTGCGTGGCATTTCGCTGCACGAGGAAGTCGCCGGAGAGGGGCGTGCCCTCGACAGCGAGGACGTCGCGACGCGCTTCGAGTGGCTCAACGAACTGGGCTGCAACTTCGCACGGCTCGCCCACTATCCGCACACCGAGCAAATGGCGCGCAAGGCGGACGAGGAGGGGGTTCTCCTCTGGGAGGAGGTCCCTGCCTACTGGGACATCGAGTTCGGCGACGAGGACGTCCAGGAGCTCTACCGGCAGCAACTCCGGGAGCTCGTCCAGCGCGACTGGAATCGGGCGTCCGTCGTGCTCTGGTCGATCGCCAACGAGACCGACCACACCGACGACACGCGAAACGAGGTGCTCCCGCGGATGGCCGACTACGTCCGCGACCTCGACGACACTCGGCTGGTGACCGCGGCCTGCTTCGTCGACGAAACTGACGACGGCCTCGTTCTCAAGGACCCGCTCGAGGACCACCTCGACGTGATCGGCATCAACGAGTACCACGGCTGGTACTACGGTGACGCTGACAACATGAAGGAGTTCCAGGAGGACCCGGACGGCACGCCGGTCGTCATCTCCGAGACGGGCGGTGGGGCGAAGTGGGGCCACCACGGCGACGAGGACGAACGCTGGACCGAGGAGTACCAGGCCGCCATTTATCGCGGCCAGATCAGCGCCATCGAGGAAAGTGAGCAGATTACCGGCATTGCGCCCTGGATTCTCTTCGACTTCCGCGCGCCGCTACGGCAGAACGAATATCAGCGCGGATTCAATCGCAAGGGGCTCCTCGACCCGTACGGGCGAAAGAAGCAGGCCTTCCGCGTCCTCCAGGACTTCTACCAGCGGAAACAGTCGGAATAACCGGCGCTGCGCTTCCGGGCGGTGACAGTGCGTCGACCGCGGTCGCCGACGCAGTTTTTGTGCTGACTTTCACGCGGTGCTCAGTCGTGAAGCCGGCGGGGTAACCGCATACTCACTCCGTGAAGGCTGGTGAAGCAGGCGCCGTCGCCAGCCCTGTCACGTCGCGACGGCCCGGTAGCGACACGCTGGTTCAGGCCCCGGACTCCGGCTCCTTTTGAATTCGAGCGGCAGGATGGTGACGGTTCGTCGAACGACCCTCGGCCGCGGGAACCGCCGGACGACGGCTCCCGGGCTATTCGGCGTAGTTAGGGCGTGCTTTCTCCCCGATCGCCGGGGGCCACCGCGGCATCGGTCTGTTCCGGCAGGCCGTGAACGAGCGCTTCGCCCGTGGAGGGGTCGAACAGGTGGATCTGCTCGCGGTCCAGCACGACGTCGACTGTCTGCCCCGGTTCGAGGTTCGCGTTCGGGTCCGTCGTCATGAGGAGCTGGCTCGTCTCACCGTTCGACGCCTCATCGCCACCCAGGACGTCCCTGTCCGTCCCGTGGAGGTAGACGACGAGCTCGTCCCCCATTGGCTGGACGACGTCAACTGTCAGTGTCGCGGGCGTCGTGCCGGCGTCCGCTGGCCGGTTCGCAGCGAGGTGGACGTCCTCGGGGCGAATGCCGAGGGTCAGTCTGGTCGGTAACTGGGTCGCGGAACCCTGCGAGACGTCGACGTGCAGGTCCAGTTCGGCAGCGTGGAACGTCCCCTCGTCGACCTCGCCGTCGACGAATCGCATGCTCGGCGAGCCGATGAAGCCGGCGACGAACCGGTTCGCGGGCTCGTTGTAACACTCGAGCGGCGGTGCAAACTGCTGGAGTTCGCCCTGGTTGATAATCGCGATGCGGTCGGACATCGTCATGGCTTCCGCCTGGTCGTGCGTGACGTAGACCGTCGTCACGTCGAGTGTTTGCTGGAGACGCTGGAGCTCCGTGCGCATGTGGACACGCAGTTTCGCGTCGAGGTTCGCCAGCGGTTCGTCCATCAGGAAGACCTCGGGATCCATCACGATTGCGCGCCCGATCGCGACGCGCTGGCGCTGCCCGCCGGAGAGTTCGTCGGGCATCCGGTCGAGCATTCCATCGATCTGGAGAATATCGGCTGCTTGCTGCAGTCGGTCCTCGATCTCCGCCTCCTCGTAGTGCTTGAGCCGGAGGCCGAAGGTCATGTTTTCGCGCACGGTCATATGCGGGAAGAGCGCGATGTTCTGGAACACCATGGCGATGTTCCGGTCCTTCGGCGGCGCGTCCGTGACGTCTTCCCCGGCGATCTCGATGCGCCCGTCGGTTGGCTTCGTCAACCCCGAGATCGTCTCGAGGGTCGTCGACTTCCCACAGCCCGACGGGCCGATGAGGGAGATGAACTCGCCTTCTTCGACGTCGAGGTTCATGTCGTCGACCGCGACGACGTCGCTGTACTGCTTCGTTACGTCGCTGAGTTTGAGATGGGTCATGGTTGTGATGTGTTCGGTGAATTGTCGTGTTTCGTGGCTATCCTTTGATGGAACCGGACGTGAGGCCGCTTACGATCTTACGCTGTGCGACCAGGACGAGCAGCGCGACCGGCAGGACGCCGATGAGGCTTGCCGCGGCCATCAGATCGTATCTGACCGAGACTTCAGTCTGATACCGCAGGAGCCCCCAGACGATTGGCGACCAGTTCTCCGGCGACCCGGTCGTCATCAGCTTTGAGAAGAAGAACTCGTTGTACGCCGTGATGAAGGTCAACACGCCGGCCGTCACGAGTCCGGGGGCGGACAGCGGTGCGATAACGCGGTAGAGGGCGCCGAGACGCGTCGAACCAGTGACCCGTGCGGCGTCCTCGAGTCCGTCCGGGATCTGCCCGAAGAAGGTAGTCAACAGGAGGATCGCGAACGGGAGCGAGAGGGCTGTTAGCGGCAGGCCGACGGCGGCCGGCGTGTTAAACAGGTTCGGACTGCTGACGCCGAGCACGGTCACGTTGCCGGTGAGCAGTTTGAACATCCCCACGATGAACGTCGCACCTGGGAAGTACGACACCGAGATGAGCAGGAGGAAGAGGGGGCGCTTCCCGCGGAACTCCATCCGACCGAACGTGTAGCCGGCGAGGCTCGCGAACACCAGCACGAACAGCGTCACCGCCGTGGCGATGATCAGGCTGTTCAGCATGTACTGGTGGAACGGGACGACCTGGAATGCCGTGACGAACGATGACGGAGCAAAGCCCACGGGCAACAGCGTCGCCTGCGTCGTGCTTCCGGGCTCCGAGAGCGCCAGGACGACGAGGTAGTAGAAGGGGAACAGCGCGACGAGCAGGATCAGCCCCGTGGTGAGATAGAACAGGTACTGGAACAGGGAGTCCGACGCGGCCAACCGCTCGCGGATCCCGAACACGTCGAAGCGGTCACTCCGTCGCTCGGTGGTGTCGGCTTCCATGTTAGATCCCCCCCGCGTTCGAACGGCTCAGGACGCCGAGGTAGACGAGCGACACGAGCCCGATCAGGATGGCGGTGATGAACGCCAGCGCCGACGCGGTGCCGTAGAGGCTTCCGTTGAACGTGCCCACGACCGCGCACGTGATCGACGGCATGACGCTACAGCTCGCTATCGAATCGATCTGCCCGTAGATGCGCATCGACCCGATCGACGTCAGGAGCATGGCGATCATCAGTACCGGGATCGCCTGCGGAAGCGTGACCAGCCGAAACTTCTGCCACCTGGAGGCGCCGGCGACGTCCGCGACGTCGTAGAGGTTCTCGTCGATGCCCTGCAGCCCCGCGAGAACGATCAGCGCGACGTATGCGGACCGCTTCCAGATCGAAGCGAGGGTGACTATAGCCATTGTCGAGAGGCTGTTGCTGAGTGGTCGTGACCCGACGATTCCGAACTGGTTGAGGAACTCCGTTCCGAGCCCACCGGGAATGAACAGCAGGTAGAAAATCATCCCCTGAATGACGATCGGGACGGCCCACGGGATCAGGACCGCGGTGCGAACGATGGATCGGCCGCGGAACGTCTTGTTCAACACCAGCGCCTGGACGAACCCGAACGCAGTTATCAGAACCACGCTCAGGGCCGTGTAAATGAGCGTCGTCGGAAGGACACTCCGGAAGGGGTTCTGCAGGTCGATGAACGGCCGAATCAGCGAGTAGTCGCGGGTGCCTGTGACGATCCCGACGTAATTGCCGAGCCCGACGAACTGCCCGTGAAACTGGCTAAAGCTGTCCGCAAAGAACGACGTCTTGAAGGTGTACAGGATCGGCCACAGCGCGAGTGCCGTGAACAACACGAGCGTCGGGCCGAGCACGAGGTACGCGAACTTCGTTTCCGAGAGGTTCTCAACCCAGTCGTTGACGGACGCTCCGCTCGATCGGAGTGCGCTTGGGAGTGTCGCATTTTGATTCGGATCGGCCTGGTTAGTTGCCATAGTTGTTCTCGATGTTCGCGAGTTGCTGCTTGGCATCCGACATCCCGGCCTCGGGGGATTTGCTCTGGGACACGACGTTGTGGACCTCCTGTGAGATGACTTTCGACTCCTGGAAGTAGATCGGCGTCACCGGGCGGGGGACGGCGTTGTCCGCCATCACCGAGAACGTATCCATGTACTGACCCAGGATCGGATGACTCTGGGTCGCCTCCGACGCCAACAGATCGGTCTTCGCAGGCATGTAGCCGGAGAGGTTGAACCAGCGTTCGAGGAAGTCGTCGGTCATCGTCGTCTGGATGACTTCGAGTGCCGCGTCGATCTTCGACGAGTTCGGATTGACCGAGAGGTTGTAGCCGGCGAGTGGCGACGACGTCCCGCCGATGCCCTCGTATTTGGACTCGCTTTCGGGAATCCCGTAGGGCTTCGGCATCATGCCGAGTTTCTCGTTCACCTGCTCCCCGAAGTTGCTGTCGCTAGCCCCAAGCAGGGCCATCGCGGGCATCCCGACCGTGTACCCGAACGCGTCCCCGTTGAGTATCGCGTCGAGGTCCTTCGTGTAGCGCCAGCCGAGGACGTCAGACGGCACGATCCCGCCAGCGAATCCGTCGTCGTCGAGCGCGTGGTCGTCCTCGTGGCCGTGGATGAACGTTCGGAGCATCCGGAGCGCCTGCTTGACCGGCTCCCCGTCGATCGTGATCGGCCGGTCGCCGATCGGTCCGAACAGGTTCTCGCGCCCGCCGAAGTACGCGCCACCCCACTGGGACATCATGGCGTTGAACGCGCAGCAAGTGATAGTCTGGGAGAGCTCGAAGGGCATCGTCAGCCCGTACTCGAGGCTCTGTTGTTGCTGCACGTCGGCGATGACCTGGGAGAACTCCTTCCACGGCTTCGGTTCGGTCCCCCAGTTGTTCGCGTCGGGCTCGTAGCCGGCTTTCCTCGCGAGGTCCTTCCGATACAGGAGGCCGCGCACGTCCATCATGAAGGGGACGCCGAAGATATTTCCGTCCTGCCCACGGCTCGAGTTGAGGCTCGCCTGGTTGTACTCCGACTCGAGCGTATTGAGTGCGTCTTCCGGCAGTTCCTCGCTGAGATTGAGGAGCTGGTTGCGGCGGATGAACGGGATCGACCACCCGACGTCCATGGTGAGGATGTCCGGCTCACTGCGGCCGGCGTTGAGCCACTGCCGATACTGGTCTTCCAGCGTGCCGGGTGACTTGGTACTGAGTTCGATGCTGATGTCTTTCGACAGGCCAGCCTCGTGGAGTGCCGCCTCGAAGTTGTTCACGGCCCGCTCCGGCGTCCGGCTGAGGAGGTTCATCTTGACCGTCGTCTCGCCGTCGCTCCCGCCCCCACCGCTCGACGCTCCGGTTTGGGCCCCTCCGGAGCCTGAGGAGGAGCATCCGGCGATCCCAGCCGTGATACCTGCTGCACCTGCTGCTTGGATAAACTTCCGTCTACCTACCCTGCTATTGCTTTGCATGGGTCGTTCTCTCAATCATGGTTAAAGTATTAGTATTTTTTGTTTGGTGTTGTCTATTACCAGTATTGAAGCAAGACCGATCCCGTCCGTCGCCAGTGGTGTTTTGCTCGTGCGAATCCAGTGTTTAAACACCCGAACTGGCTGAAGATGGCTTTCTCGCTGTTACGATCTGAGCTAATTATCCCTACACCACTCAATTGACTCGTGGTAATTGCCCACATACCCGACAGTCTGTTCGGCAGAAGTGAACAACACTGGCGATCCCGGAACTCGCCAACTATACTTACAGACATACGGCTGTAATATCTAGGTCTGGATCGATCAAACCTCGTCCAGATCGAGTCGGCGATATCGGATTGGCCAGCTGGATACGCGGCTAGAAGGAAAATAACAGCGCCCAGTGGGAATTTACTCGCCAATTCGTTAGAGTAGAACACGAAGCTCGGGAGGCGGTACGAACGGCTTCACGTTCGGCCTGTGCCAGTAGTGACCCGCCACGTGTGGGACATGTTCCTTTCACGGTGCCCGGAGTTTGACAGATACTCGGGGAAGTATTCGAGAGAAGCGAACAGCGTATACTGTTGGAGCCCAATACCCCAGGTATGTCATCACGCAACCCACGAACGATCGATGCCGTCGAGAAGACGTGCAGGATCATTGAGGCTCTCCGTGAGCAAGGCGAAACCGGCATCACCGACCTCACGGCTGAAGTCGGCTTCTCAAAGAGCACTGTCCACGGACACCTCGCGACGCTCGTCCGGGAGGGGCTCGTCATCAAGGATGGCCACTCGTACCGACTCAGCCTCCGGTTTCTCGACGTGGCCGAATCCATCGTCAACGACATTGTCGACAACGAGATCGTCAGGGAGCAGGTCCGGGAACTTGCCGAGAATACCGGCGAGGTCGTCCACTTCGGAACGGAAGAAAACGGTCGCGTCGTCTACCTTTCCAAGTCGCTCGGTGACGCCGCTGTCATGACGGAGTCACGCATCGGGAAACAGATGCCGATGCACTCTACGTCACTCGGAAAAGCGATCCTTGCGGAGTTCCCCCGTGAGCAAGTCGACGAGATCGTTGCGGAGCACGGCCTCCCGGCCCGGACACCGAACACGATCACTGATAGTGAGTCCCTCCACGAGGACCTTGCGGAGACCAGAGAGCGCGGCTTTTCCATCGACGACAAGGAGAATATCCCCGGCGTGCGGTGTATCGGCGCCTCCGTCACCCTTCCGGAAGGGGAGGTTATCGGCGCGTTGAGCATCTCGGGCCCGTCCGAGCGAATGACCGACGAGCGCATCTACGACGAACTGCAGGAGGAACTCGCCCAGGCCGCCAACGTCATCGAGGTCAACTCGATGTATTCGTAGGCCAGCTTCCTTCCAAACTGGCGGGGACGCTACCGGTGCCTTCCGGTTAGCAAAGTGGGATACCCATACTTCTAAATACTGTGAGCATGACCTTTCGACAATGCCGTCGCCAGAGAAACGGGTGAAGGAGCACCTGCGCGGTGTGGCTGCCGGTCTCCTTACGCCATTTGACGACGATCAGGACATCGACCACTGGAAGATCGAAGAGAACGCAACTACGCTCTACGACGAGGGTATCAGGACGTTCCTCGCCACCGCGAACATCAGCGAGTATCACTCCTTGTCGAACGAGGAACGAATCGCGACAGCTGAAACGAGCGTCGATGCACTGCCGGACGACGCCTGCGTCCTCGCCGGTGTCGGTGGAAGCACACAGAACGCCCGCGAGCTCATCACCGCGTACGACCGCGTCGGCGTCGACGCGATGATGATCATGCCGCCGGATTTCACCTACCTCCACGAGCAAGGGCTGCTCGAGTACTATCGGCGACTCGCCGAGACGACCGACACACCGCTCGTTCCGTACGTTCGAGGATTCGACCCGTCGGTCGAGTATCTCGCTGACCTGACTCGGATCGACGGCGTCGTGGGCATCAAGTACGCACTTGAGGACCCGGTCAAACTCGGTGCCGGTGTCACCGCCGGCGCCGACGACGTCGTGTGGGTAAACGGCCTTGCGGAGCCGTTCGCCGTTGGCTTCTGGGCCGAGGGGGTCGAGGGGTTCTCGGCCGGTGTGAGTAACTTTCGGCCTGAGGTCGGGCTCGAGCTCTTCGACGCGCTGTCGAACGGGGACTGGGAGCGTGCACGCGAACTCCGGGACCTGTGTCTTCCCTATCAGCGCTTCCGTGGGGAAACCGGACAGGACAACGAGATCGACGGCGCCGTCAGCGTTCCTGCGGTGAAGAAGGGGCTCGAACTTGCCGGCCTCCACGGTGGCACTGTCCGTGAACCCATTGAACCGCTCTCGCAGGAAGATGAACGACGGGCTGAGGCGCTCTACGAGCAACTTGATCAGGGTATCGATGCAGTCATCAATGAACCGGTCGAACAGCCACAGTAACGGGATCCCAGCATGACCAACGATTCCACCACAGTGACCGACAGTCAACCGACGCAACCGACGGACGAACTACCGCTCCGAGCTGGACTACGAACGCGGACGCTCGCCGACGAACGCCTGCAGTTCTGTCGGCAGATCGGCGTCGAGGACGTCTTCCTCGACCATCGCGACCCGCGCGGCGACGTGTTTGCCGACGAGGGAAGCCACGACGACGAGACGCTCGTGATCGACGAAGGCGTCGTCCCGTCGGTCTCCGACCTCGTTCAGGCTCGCCGCCGGGTCGAGGATGCGGGCCTCCGGCTGATGGGCATCCAGTCCCTGAGCTACAACGTGTACGGGAAGATCATGCTCGGGAAGGAGGGTCAGGAGCGCCAGCTCGAGACGATCAAGGAGCTCATTCGAAACGTCGGCCAGGCCGGCATCCCGATTCTCGGCTATCAGTGGAATCCCCGCGGGGTCGTTCCGATGCGAACGTCGCAGACCGTCCCGCTTCGCGGTGACGCGAAGGGGCGCGGTTTCGACGTCAACGACATCGAGGATCCCTACGAGCGTGCCCCGGGCGTCGAACGGGAGTACGACGAGGCCGAACTCTGGGAGAACTACGAGCGGTTTCTCGAGGAAGTACTCCCCGTCGCCGAGGACGCAGGCGTTCAGCTGGCGCTCCATCCGGCGGACCCGCCGACGGTCGAGCAACTCGGGGGGATTCCGCGGCTCTTCCGCAACTTCGAGGCGTTCAGGCGGGCGATGGGGCTCGTTCCCAGTGACAACCACGGTCTCAAACTCTGTCTCGGGTGTTTCTCGGAAATGCCCGATACCGACGTGACGGACGTCATCGAGTACTTCGGGGAGCGCGACGAGATCGTCTTCGTCCACTTCCGCGACGTCATCGGAACGTGGCCGAGCTTCACCGAGACGTTCATCGACGACGAGCAGAGCAACTACCACGCGCTGGACGCGATCGAGGCACTCCAGGACGTGGGCTTCGACGGCGTGATGGTCCCTGACCACGTCCCGGAGGTCGTCGGCGATACCGAGTGGGGGCACCGGTCGCGCGCCCACGCCATCTCCTACCTCAACGGGCTTCTCGAGTGCTCCCGCCGGGCAAACGAGTAAGCCCTCCAGTTGATCGCCCGGGGTGTCGCCGGTGCCGTCCCGCTACACACCGGTAATCACATCAGAAGTTTATTTTCCCAAGCCATCTATCGGGTCAGTATGGATGTATTGATCACCGGGGCGTATGGACGGTGTGGGACCGCGATCATCGATCACCTGGACGATGATCCCGCGTACAATTTCACGTACCTGAACAGATCCGACCGGCCGGCCGACCACCCATACGGTGGATTCGACACGTACGTCGCTGATATCACGGATTACGAGGCGATCCGGCCGGCGTTTGATGGCCAGGACGCTGTCGTCCATCTCGCCGCCTACCCGTTCGTGGACGGAGACTGGAGCGACGTCTGCGGGCCGAACCTCGTGGGCATGTACAACGTCCTCGCGGCGGCCTGTGACGCGGAGGTCGAGACGTTCGTGTTTGGATCCTCGAATCACGTGATGGGCGTATACGAGGAGGAACATGCCCCGGAGCTGTACGAGCCGGGATACGGTCTCTCTCTCGACTGGGATGACCCTGTCCGGCCCGATTCCTGTTACGGGACAACGAAGTCGTTCGGCGAGGACTTCGGCCGGTACTACGTCGATATGCAGCCGTACCCCACACAATTCTACGCGCTCCGGATCTGTTCGGTCCGCCCGGAGGGGAACGACCACCCGTATGGAAAAGCCGAATTACAGGTTGCGGATGGGACCCTCGAACGGGGAAGCGAGCAGTACGACCGGCTCGTCAAACGGGAGAAGGCGATGTGGCAATCCCGTCGTGATTTCGCCCACCAGATCGACTGCTGTCTGCAGGACAGCTCCGTCACGTTCGGCATCTACAACGGCGTGAGTGACAACGACCGTCGCTGGTTCTCGATCCAGCGTGCGGCGGACGACCTCGGATACGCTCCCCGGGACAACGGAGAGGAGTGGGACGAACCACCGGTCTCCTCCGAGTAACGGCTGGACGTCGGGCGGGTGCTGATGGGCAACGAATACCGGAAACGTGAATACGTGAGCCCGCAAGTACCGTACTGTGTCATCGAACCAGTACCTTGCAGCGGTCGGAACGTATAGCGCCGCCGAGGAACCCGGCGTGTATACGGTCGGCGTAGACACAAGTGCCGAGAAGATGGAGCTACTCGACGAGGTTGTCGCGGGGCCGGACCCGACGTTCGTTGCTTCTCACCCGTCCGGTGAGTATCTCTATGCGGCTGTCCGGACGGAAGCGGAGGGAACGATCAAGGCGTACGACGTTGACTGGGGCAGCGGTCAGCTCGAGGAGATCGACAGCGCACCGAGTGGATCGCTCAGCCCGTGTCACTGTAGTGTCGACCCGAGCGGCGAGTTTCTCTTCGTGGCACACTACACCGGCGGGGCCGTCTCAATGCTCCGACTGACCGACGACGGGGGCGTCACGGCCCCCGCCGACGTCGTCCAGCATACCGGGTCGAGCGTCCACCCGGAGCGACAGCGGGCCCCGCACCCTCACTCCATCTCCCCCGGACCGGCCGGCCGGTTCGTGTATGTCCCCGACCTTGGGACTGATGAGGTACTCGTGTACGAGGTGGACAGAGACGCCGGCAGCCTCTCGCCGTACGCGTCCGTCGACGTCCAGGAAGGAGCCGGCCCTCGCCACCTCTGCTTCGGCCCGGACGGCGAACACGTGTATTTGATCAACGAGCTCGATTCGACCGTCGTCGCGTTCGATCTTCACGACGACGGGACCCTTTCCCGACAGTCGCTAACGTCGACGCTCCCGGACGGGTTTGCGGGCGATAACAAGACTGCCGAAATCGCTGTGCATCCTTCCGGCGACTACCTCTTTGCCTCGAACCGCGGCCACGACTCCATCGCGACGCTCACCACCCATGCAGGCGAGCTTCGCTGTCTTGCTCACACTCCCTGTGATGGACAGTGGCCACGGCACTTCTCGCTGAGTCCGGACGGTCGGCACCTGTTCGTCGAAAATCGTGATAGCGACCAGATCGTGGGGTTCGATGTCGACGAGCAGTTCGGCACGATCACCCGGAACGAAAGCGAACTGGCCGTCCCGCAGCCCGTCTGTCTGGCCTGGGTTCCGGAACCGGGTTCCACACACTCCGAAATCGTCTGATCGGCGTACTGACGTCTGATACCGCAGGATGCCGGTACCCAGTGAGGTTTCGGGTCGTTCCCGGGGCGATTCAGACGGCTCCCTTACGCCAGGGTGTAGACGCGTTTGCGGGCGTCGGAAAGTGAACGCCGAGATTCAACGAGGCCGGCGTCTTCGAGCCGATTAATTGCGTAGCGGACTGTTCGACTCGGAAGCAGCGTCTCCTCTTCGATCTCCCCCTGGGAGTGTGCTTCCTCGCTGTACTCGAGAACTTTTGCGACGAGTTTTGCACTCGGTGGCATCTCGCGTAGCTTCGTCTCCGAATGCGGGTCACTGGTGACTGCGCTCACATACGAATCTTGGCACGCACCCAAATAATGGTACCTATTTCGCGCTCGGCCACCCGCTATCGGCACTGCCGGAATCCCCAGATCGAGTGCACGGACGTTCTACTCTCCCGGTCCACGGGACAGGAGAAGCAGCAAACACAAATGGCCAGCCCGTGAAATTACAGCCAGGGAATGGTCTCGATACCGGGGATCAGTGGTGCCGAACTCGTTGAACTCGTAACGACCGTGTTCGTCCTCTCGACGATGTTCTCGATGGGGGTGCAGGTGTCCATCAGCCAGCTCGTGAACGCCGTGCGACAGGGATCGCTGCTGACGAAATCGATAGCCGTGAATCTCGTCGCGATCCCGTTGCTAGCTGCGCTCCTCGTTCGGCTGATTTCTGTGGAGCCGGGGTACGCAGCCGGGTTCCTGTTACTTGCCGTCTCTCCCGGCGCGCCGTTCGGTCCAAAGCTCGCCGAAATATCGGACAGCGACGTGGCGTTTGCCAGTGGCCTCATGGCGATCCTGTGTGCTCTTTCGGTCGTCACGATTCCCGTCTCGCTCGTCCTTCTACTGCCCGGCAGTGTCGTCGTCGACCCGCTCGCGATCGGACAGATGGTACTGGGCATTCAGATCGTCCCACTGGTGGCCGGACTGGGGCTCTCGGTCTCCTGCTCGTCGCTTGCGGCACGGCTCCAGCCACCGATCCAGCGGCTTTCGGATTACACGTTCATCGGCTTGATCGTCCTCCTCGTGGTCGTCTACAGCGCCGACATGGCCTCTCTGGTCGGGACGGGGACGCTCGGGCTATCGGCAATTGCTGTGGCCGTCTCGCTGGCCCTCGGCTACGGCCTCGGTGGGCCAGCACGGGCCACACGAGAGGTGCTGGCAACGACGACTGCCGCCCGCAATGCGGCCATCGCGCTGTTCATCGCGACGACGAGCTTCTCGGATCCGGAGGTTCTCACGACCGTCCTCGCGTTTTCGTTTATCGGCGTCGTCGCCTCCGGCGTGCTCGCCACGCTCTGGCGGGACCACTCCGTACCATAACCGTCGGTCCCCCGACGCGATTCAACTGACGAGACGTTCCCCCACACATCTGTGTCCAGGTTGGGCGGTAGAGGCCACAGAACTACACTTTCGGCAGTATCGAACGGCCGTGCAGTTCCGATCTCGAGGCCGCCGGCCGAGTTGACCTCGACCAGGCGGGATGGACGTCGCCTCCCTGCGGGGCTACTTCACACCGCGGTTCCGTGGCCAGTTGCGCCTGCTCGGCATGCTCATCCCGTAGCTGGTCACTCGTACACCGGGTACTCCGAGCAGAGCCGATCCACTTCTACCGATATCTCACGCGCGAGATCGTCGTCGTCCGGATTGTCGAGCAGGTCGATGATGTGGCGACCGACCGTCTTCATCTCCGACTCGGTGAAGCCCCGCGTCGTCAGCGCGGCTGTCCCGATCCGAATACCGCTGGTAACGAACGGCGACCGTGACTCCCCCGGGACGGTATTCTTGTTAACCGTAAGCCCGACGCGTTCGAGTCGCTCTTCGGCGTCTTTCCCAGTGAGGTCGGGGTGGGACCCACGCAGGTCGACGAGGAGGAGATGCTTGTCCGTCCCGCCGCTGACGAGCGACAACCCCCATTCGGTGAACACCTCCGCCAGAGCCTTCGCGTTCGCGACGACCTGTTCGGCGTACTCGTCGAATTCGTCGGTGAGGGCTTCCCCGAAGCCCACGGCCTTCCCCGCGACGTTGTGCATCAGGGGCCCGCCCTGCGCACCGGGGAAGATCGCTTTGTCGATCGCCTCGGCGTGCTCGTCCGTCGTGAGGATCATCCCCCCGCGCCCCGCCCGGATCGTCTTGTGCGTACTCGCCGTCACGAAGTCGGCATTGCCGACCGGGTTGGCGTGGACGCCGCCGGCGATGAGTCCAGTGACGTGCGCGATGTCGGCCATGTGGTAGGCGTCGACGGTGTCGGCGATCTCCCCGATGCGCTCGTAGTCGAACTCCCGTGGATACGCCGACGATCCGCTGACGACGAGGTCAGGGTCGAATTGCTCGGCCTGCGCGGCAAGCTCCTCGTAATCGATGTAGCCGGTTTCCGGGTTGACACCGTACTGTTCGATTTCGTAGTGCTGCCCGGAGAAGTTGACGTGATGGCCATGGCTGAGGTGCCCACCGTGCGTGAGATCCAGCGAGAGGATCCGGTCGCCCGGGTCCAGCATTGCGAAGTAGACGGCCATATTGGCCTGCGTCCCGCTGTGGGGCTGGACGTTGGCGTGGTCGGCGCCGAACAGCTTCGTTGCGCGATCGATCGCCAGCTGTTCGACGGTGTCAACGTGTTCGCACCCCCCGTAGTACCGCGCTCCAGGATACCCTTCAGCGTACTTGTTAGTCAGGACCGATCCCTGCGCCTCGAGGACGGCCTTCGAGACGTGGTTCTCGGACGCGATCATTTCCAGGTTCTGCTCCTGCCGCTGCTCTTCGCCATGGATAGCGGCGTGAACGTCCGGATCCGTTTCCGATAGTCTGCCCTCCGGTAACATACGTTGGACTGATTACCTGATAGGATAAAAAGCCTCGGGGGAACCGGACTACCTGCCCGGGGCGATAGTGGTTTGTGGCAGGAAATCCCGCCAGCAGGACCCGCGGATATCGGACGAGCGGCGATCCTTCCCTGGCTGTGCTGGTCGGTCGGCGGCGACTACCGGTTGAAGGTGTGAATTGGCTGATCGAGCCCGCTATGGGCCGCTTCCATGACCGCTTCAGCGAGCGTCGGGTGCGCGTGCACGGTCGATGCGACGTCCGAGAGCGTCAGGCCCTGCTCCACGGCGAGCGCGATCTCGCCAGTCAACTCGGACGCTTCCGGGCCGACGATCTGCCCGCCGAGAATCGCTCCGGATTCGGCGTCAGCGACGAGTTTCACGGAGCCGGTGCGCGTGTTCGCCGCCAGGGCTCGCCCGCTCGCGCGGAACGGGAACTCGCCAATCGTCGGTTCGTAGCCCCGCTCGCGCGCCTGGGATTCCGTTAGCCCGACACTCCCGATCTCCGGATCGGTGAACACGACGCTCGGAATCGTCCCCACCGGGTCGGGCGCTTCGCCCGCGATCGCCTCGGCCGCAACGGCCCCCGCTGCGCTCCCCTCGTGTGCGAGCATAGGTTCCCCAGCCACGTCGCCGACGGCGAAGAGATGGTCGACGCTCGTTCGACCGAATTCGTCCGTTTCGACGAAGCCGTCCTCGTCGCGCTCGACGTCGAGCGCGTCGAGGCCTGCGGTGTCCGAGACCGGTTCGCGGCCGACCGCGACCAGCACCTCGTCGGCCGTGAGTGATTCGGCTCCGTCCTCGCCGGTGTCGGGGTCGGCGGCCTCTGTTGTGAGCCGGACTTTCCCATCCCCGGTCCGTTCCCAGTCGGTCGCTACCTGGCCGAACCGGAACGACAGCCCGAGCTTCTCGGCTTGCCGCTGCACCGGCTGCGTAAGGTCGTCCGAATACCGAGGCAGCGGTGACTCCAGCAGTTCGACAACCGTCACGTCGGCGCCGAGCTTGGCGAACATGGTCGACAGCTCCATCCCGATGTAGCCGCCACCGACGACCGCGAGCTCGTCGGGGACCGTCTCGAGGTCGAGTGCGCCCTTCGCGTTCAGAACCGGGTCGTCGTCGAACGAGAATCCGGGCAGTTCGATCGGTCTACTCCCGGTCGCGAGGACCGCGTGGTCGAACGCGATCGCGTCGGTGGCACCGGTGCCGTGGTCGTCGATCTCCGCCCGATGCTCGTCGACCAGCCGGGCGGTCCCTTCGCGGAAGGTCACACCGTTGGCCCTGCAAAGCTTCTCGACGCCTTTCGTGAGCCGTCGGACGACGCCGTCCTTCCAGCTGGTGAGTTGGTCGAAATCGACGTCCACGTCGGCGTCGATCCCTCGATCACCCCCGTTCCGGATCGTGTGGACGTCGTCGGCCGCATCGATCAACGCCTTCGACGGGATACAGCCGTGATTCAGGCACGTTCCACCGATGTCGCTCCGGTCGACGAGGGTGACGCTCCGACCGAGCTGCCCTGCACGGATGGCAGTGACGTAGCCCGCGGGACCGCCACCGATGACGAGGACGTCTGTCTCTTCCATGGGTAATCTCTCCTCCTGCGATACTCTCGCCCGGCGCCTGTTAATACTTCCCCGTCCCGCTGTCGCCGCTCGCGACAGGTACTGGGGGAACGGACTCGCTCGCCCCGCGGTAGATCGGCCCGGTGGGGGGTATCAGGACGCTCCCCTCACTCGAGGGCGTGCCAGGAGAGGCGTGGGTTCCGGGCGGCGCTCGTCTGGTCGATGCGGTTGGCTGCCGTCGATGCCGGCGCCGTCTCCAGCGACGCTTCGTCCTCGCTTGCCACCGCGTTGAACGCCTCGGCGAGCTGGTCGAGGGTGTCCTTGCTCTCCATTTCCGTCGGTTCGGTCATCAGTGCCTCGGAGACGATCTCCGGCCACTTCGTCGTGGGCGGGTGGACGCCGTAATCGAGCATCCGCTTCGCGAAGTCGGCGGCATCCTGATCGCCGGCACTCGCGACGAACTCGTGGTGGAACGGACCGAACGGGACGTCGAGCTCGACCTGCGACCCGAGATAGTTCGCGTTCAGGACCGCCTTCTCGCTGGTGTCCGCCAGCCCCTCGTCGCCGAGCCGTTCGATGTAGGCGTAGGCTTTCAGGAGCACGAGCCAGTTCCCCATCGCACCGTGGACCTTTCCGATCGAGCGCTCCGGCTCGTACAGTTCGTAGCCGTCGTCGTCGGCTCGCACGTGCGGCGACGGCAGGAATTCGGCCAGGTCCTCTGTGACACCGATCGGCCCGGCTCCGGGGCCTCCTCCGCCGTGAGGGGTGGCGAAGGTCTTGTGCAGGTTGAAGTGCATGATGTCGAACCCCATGTCGCCCGGTCGGGCCTGTCCCAGGAGCGCGTTCAGGTTCGCGCCGTCATAGTACAGCAGTCCGCCCGCGTCGTGGACGATCTCGGCGATCTCCTCGATGTCCCGCTCGAACAGTCCGAGTGTGTTCGGGTTGGTTAACATCAGAGCCGCCGTTTCTTCGCTGACAGCCGACTCGAGCGCATCGAGGTCGACCCGGCCGTCGTCCCCTGGTGAGAGTTCGACAACCTCGTACCCTGCCATTACGGCGCTCGCGAAGTTCGTCCCGTGAGCGCTCGAGGGGACGATCACTTCGGACCGGCTCTCGTCTCCGTTGTGCTCGTGGAAGGCCCTGGCGACGAGAATCCCGGTGAACTCACCAGCCGCGCCGGCTGGCGGCTGGAGCGTCACCGCGTCCATGCCGCCGATCCGGCCGAGGTAGTCCTGTAATTCGGCGTAGACGCCGAGCGTCCCCTGTGTGCTTTCGGCGGACCGGTCCGGGTGGACGGCCGCGTCGGCGAGTGCCGCGACTTCCTCGGTGAACTTGGGGTTGTACTTCATCGTACAGGACCCAAGCGGGAACGGACCACTCTCGACGCCGTAGTTCATCTGGGAGAGCCGCGTGTAGTGGCGTGCGAGCTCGGGCTCGGAGAGCTCCGGAAGCGTGACCGAGTCACGAGCGACGTCGTCGGGAAGCGAGGTCCGGGCCTGGACGTCGACTGACTGTTCGTTCTTCTCCGCGAGCAACGGTTCGTACCGGGTCCCGTCAGATTCGCTCCAGACGGCCTGGTCGTAGCGTTGCATCAGGCGACCACCTCCCGGACGGCCTGCACGAACTCGGCACGCTCCGAGCGGTTCGTGTCGGTGATACAGACCTGAATCCGGTGGTCGTCGACCGCGTGCACGGCGAACCCGGCGGTTTCGAGTTCGGCGACCACCTCGTCGGCGTTCCGCGGCGTTTCCGCGAGGAATTCCCGGAAGTGGTGCCGGTCGTGGACCGGCGCTGTGACGCCCTCGATGGCGTCGAGATCGGTCGCCAGTTCGCGCGGGAGCGCGACGCACTCCTCGGCAAGGTCGACCAGGCCGGTCGCGCCGAGCCAGGCGACGTGGATCGCCGTCCGAAGCGCGACCCAGGCCTGGTTCGTGCAGATGTTCGACGTGGCCCGCTCCCGGCGAATGTGCTGTTCCCGGGTCTGCAGGGTCAGCGTGTACGCACGGGTGTCGGTCGCGTCTTCACTGGCTCCGACCAGTCGCCCTGGCACCTGTCGGAGGTAGTCTTCGCGGCACGCGAAGACTCCGAGACCCATCCCGTACGCCGCTGGCAGCCCGAGAACGCTCGCGTCGCCGATGACGACGTCCGCCCCGACGGCAGCCGGTTCTTCGAGCAGCGACAGTGCAACGGGATCGGTCCCCAGACAAAAGGCGGCGTCGTGCTCGTCGGCGACATCTCCGACGGACCCGAGGTCCTCCTGGATGGTGCCGACCGCCGTCGGGTTTTCGGCGTACACCAGCACCGTCTCGTCGGTGACGTGGTCCGCGAGGGTAGTCGGATCAACTCCCCCGTTCGTTGTGGGATACGTTTCAACGGTCATGTCGCCGCCGGTGAGGTAGTTCTCGAGGACCGAGATCCGTTCGTCGCGGACGAGGTCCGAGACCAGCACCTGCGACCCGCTCGTTTCACGTACCCGGTCGGCCAACAGCGCCGCTTCGCCCAGCGCGGTGGCCGCATCGTACATCGAACAGTTGGCGACGCCGAGCCCCGTGAGTTCGACCAGGATGGACTGGTACTCGAACAGTGCCTGCAGGAACCCCTGGGCGATCTCGGGCTGGTACTGTGTGTAACTCGTGAGAAACTCCGAACGCAACGACAGGTCGTCGACGAGCGAGGGCACGTAATGGTTGTATCGCCCCCGCCCGAGAAACTCCGTCACCTGGTCGTTTTGTGCGAGCGTCTTCGAGACGTCCTGCACGACCGCCTGCTCGGAGGCGGCGTCGATGCCGAACGATCCGTCGAACTGAACGGACGCGGGGACGTCAAATAGCTCCTCGACGGACTCGGCGTCGAGCGCGTCGAGCATCGTTTCCACGTCCGCCTCAGTGTGTGGTGCAAAGGGACTGCTCTGGGATCGGTGCTCGCGACTCGTGTACTGGATCTGTTGTGTCATTGGTACCTGTGGTTGTCGTTATTCGATCTGGGCCTGATACTCGTCGGCCGAAAGCAGCGACTCCGTATCGACGCTCTCGGCGAGTTCCAGCTCGATCAACCAGCCGTCATCGTACGGGGACGCGTTGACGAGTTCGGGTTCGTTCACGACCGCGTCGTTGACGTCGGCGACCGTGCCGGCGACCGGAACGTACACGTCGGAAACCGCCTTGATACTCTCGATGACCGCGAGTTCGTCTCCCGGGGCGAGGTCGTCGCCGACCGACGGGAGTTCCACGAAGACGATGTCGCCGAGCTCGTCCTGCGCGAAGTCAGTGATCCCGAGTCGTGCAGTGTCTCCGTCCGGGTCGATCCATTCGTGTGATTCGGTGTAGTACAGGCCGTCGGGGATGGCAAATTCCATAGGTGGTTCTCGTGAATTACTGGTGGTCAATCGCGACGCGTCTGGAGGAACCGGTGGTCGACGACCGTCGCTGGTACTGTCCGGTTGCGCACCTCGACGGCCAGTGAGCCTCCCTCCTCGGCCCGCGTGGCGTCGACGTAGCCGAGGGCAATGGGGACCTCGAGCGTCGGGCTCATCGTCCCGCTGGTCACGTGGCCGACCTGTTCACCGTCGTCCAGAATCGGATAGCCGTGACGCGGGACGGCCCGCTCCGCCAGCTCCAGGCCGATCAGGAGCTCGTCCGGGTCGTCGCCCTCCTGGAGCGCGTCCTGGCCGACGAAGAAGGGCTTCGACTCGTCGACGACGAAATGGAGACCTGCCTCGTACGGCGTCCGCGGCTCGTCCTCCGGATGGAAGTCCTGGCCGGAGAGTAACAGCCCGGCCTCCAGCCTGAGTGTATCCCTGGCGCCGAGGCCACAGGGCTGCGCGTCGTCGAACGCGTCCCAGACAGTCCTGGAGTCCGCGGCGTCGAAGACCAGTTCGAAGCCGTCCTCGCCCGTGTACCCGGTTCGAGCAGCGAGGCAGTCGACGCCGTCGATCGTCGTTTGCCGTGCGCTGAACCGCGAGACGTCGTCCAGGGGGTCGGCCGCGGCCGCCTGCACGGCCTCGACCGCGTCCGGCCCCTGTACGGCGAACATACCCAGCTCCGCGGTCCGGTTCACGACCGTCGCGTCGAGGTCGTGGGCCGCCGCATGGTCGGTCCAGCGGTCGGCCATCGCCTCGTCGTTGCCGGCGTTGGGAACGAAGAGGTATTCCTCGCCATCGGGCCGGTAGTAGACGACGGTGTCGTCGACGATCGTTCCGTCGGCCGCGAGGATACAGGCGTATTGGGCGTCTCCTGGGTCGAGCGCGGACACGTCGTTGGTCGTCAGCCGCGTCATCAGTTCCGTCGCGTCCGGACCGCCGACCGTCACTTCACCCATGTGGCTGACGTCGAAGATGCCAACCGAGTCACGCACTGCCGCATGCTCGGCCTGGATCGAGTCGAAGGTGACGGGCATGTCCCAGCCCCCGAAGTCGGTGAAGTCGGCGCCGGACTGCATGTGCTGCTCGTGGAGTGGTGGCTTTCTGGTCGACACGCTTTGCATGCTCTTCTGGAACAGTATATAGCTTGTCGTGGCAACAACCCTGGCTGTAACCTGACTGACCCGGCGATCTCGGGGGCTCCCGTTCGGGTGTCCGGACCTGCTTCGTCCCTCAGTTGAGGCGAGTGACCTCGTAGCCTACGTCCTCGATCGCCCCGATGATTCGGCGAGTATGTCGGTCGCCGCTCGTCTCGATGCGGATGTCGAGGTACGCCTCACCGACTTTTAGCTTGTCGACGGCGCGCTCGTGATTGACCGTTCGGATATTGGCGTTCCGCTCGGCGATGATGTTGGAAATCTCTCCCATTTTCCCGGGTTCATCGATAATGCGGACCCGGAGCTGTACGAGTTGCTGTCGATAGGTAAGCTCGTGTGTCAGCGTTCGCTGGAGCATGGTCGCGCTTAGGTTGCCGCCGGTGAGAATCGGCACGACCGTCTCGCCGGCGACGTCCACCCGGTCGTGGAGGAGCGCTGCGACGGTGGCGGCTCCAGCCCCCTCCACCATCTGCTTGGTTCGCTCCAGCAGATACCGGATGCTGTGAGCGATTTCCGTGTCCGAAACCGTCACGACCTCGTCGACGTGCTGGTCGATGAGCTCGTAGGTGCGGTCCGAAATACCGCCAGTTGCGATCCCATCGGCGATCGTCTGCACGGAATCGATTGTCTGGGGTGCGCCCTTCTGGAGACTCTGTGGCACCGTTGCCGCATCCTCGGCCTGGACGCCGACGACGCGGACGGACGGCGCTCGTTCCGCGACGGCCGCCGAGACGCCGCCGATGAGCCCCCCGCCACCGATCGGGACCACGATCGTGTCGACGTCCGGAACCTGGTCGAGAATCTCGAGACCGAGGGTCCCCTGGCCAGCGATGATAGCGGGGTCGTCGTACGCGTGTACGAAGACGCTGTTCTCGTCGTTCAGCGACCTCGCATGGTCCATCGCCGCCTGGAAATTCTGGCCGTGGAGTTCGACGTCGGCCCCGTAGCCCCGGGTCGCGTCGATCTTCGATTGCGGCGCATTCGTCGGCATGACGATCGTCGCCTCGAGCCCGGTTTTCGCCGCGGCAAGCGCGACGCCCTGCGCGTGGTTTCCGGCACTTGCGGCGATCGCCCGCTCGACGGACGAGTGTTCGTCGTCGTCGAGCTGGGTGAGTTTGTTGAACGCCCCACGGGTTTTGAACGACCCCGTTCGCTGCAGGTGCTCCATCTTGAGGTAGACGTCGGCACCGCTGTCCTGGTCCAGTGTCCGACTCGTCTCGACGCGTGTCTCTCTCGCCACTGATGTGTCGTCGAGGCGGTCCTGTGCTTGCTGGATGTCATCGAGTGCTATGGGCATAGTGTTCCGGGACAGGTAGTGGGTACCCGATCGGCTCCGGCCGGTGAACCCACGGTCCTTTCCGATCACTGGGAACAACTGGGTGTGGCGATTTATAGATACTGGTGCTCGAAACGCTTCATGAGTCCGGATGGTATTCATTACAGTTCGGGATATGGGGAGATCTTCCCCTAATTGGGAGGATCGACGTTGACACACCGACCCTGCTGTAGCGTCACTAGCTAATCTTTGCGGTCAAATTGGATAATCGAAAGGAAATCCGGAGTTCTAATTGGGATATGTACCAAACCCCGACGATATTTGCAGTATATTATTCCCCAATCTGGGGAAGCACACGGCACGTGGAGCTAAATTTAAGAGTCCGGCTCAATAGGGGTACAGTATGATGGAATCCAACGGCGGCGAACGGCGACAGACGACCGCCACGTCGCTACAAATCGTGGATGCCGTCGAGGAACTCGATGGAGCGACGCTCTCGGAACTTACCGAGCACATGGATCTGGCCTCGAGCACGTTATATACCCACCTCAACACGCTGGAGGAGTTCGGCTACGTCACGAAGATCGGCGACAGATATCATCTCGGGCTGAAACTTTTCGGTCTTGGGGAAAAGGCGCGCTATCGGGACGACCGCTATCGCCTGGCGAAAGAGAAGGCCTTCGAACTCGCGAACGTGACCAACGAGGAGGTCAGCTTCGCCGTCGAGGAGAACGGTCGCAGCACCATCCTCTTCGACGAAACGGACAGTCCGGCCAGCGAGGGATATCAGGTCGGACACCACTTCTACATGCATAACTCCGCCAGCGGTAAGGCCATGCTCGCGGAGTTCGACGAGGAACGCCGGGATGCGGTGCTGGACCGATGGGGATTGCCCAAAGAGACGGAAAACACCATCGTCGAGCGGGAGGAACTGTTCAGGGAACTCGAACGGGTACGCGAGCGGGGCTATGCTGTCAACGACCAGGAGGCCCTCGAAGGGCTGCGCTCCGTGGCCGTCGCTGTGGAAGACCCTGACGGCGGCGTATTTGGGTCACTTGACGTCTCCGGGCCTCCGTATCGACTCCCCCCTGACGAGGAGCTGGCCGCCCTCCTGCAGAACGCGGTCGACGAGATCGAGGCAGCACTGCGCTCGGAATAGGCAGTGAACCGACACGGGCGGTGTCTCCCGCTGCCTGCAACGAGTTGTGGTTCCACGGTCGTCGGTGAGCCACCCCTCCGGCGTCGGGAACGCGACCTTGCTCTCGCCAGCACTGGTGCTTACACACATACCGTTGTGAGTCACGGGCGGGTAGAGAGGTCGACCGTATCGAGTCGGAGGCCTCGCGGTCGGCCGACGAAACTGCCCCTCGCACACGTTACTCCGGTTCGCGTACAGATCGAGATCGGTCCGGACGGAAATACCCGGGGGACCGTTACTCGATCTGTTTGACGTAGTTGTAGTCCTCGGAGAGCGCCTGGGCATCCCCCGGGAGTAACGCGACCACCAGGTAATCCGCGTACTCCTGGAGGTAGTCCACGAGTTTCGCGATCCGGTCGGAGTCTATCGCCTCCAGCGAGTCCAACAGCATGAACGGCACGTCCTCGTACACGTCGTGTACCAGATAGCCCGCGAGCGCGAACACGAGCCCCGTTACCTCACGCTCGCTCTCGCTCAGGTGCGTGAACTTGTCTTCGTAGGTGACTCCGTCGGTAGTGCTCCGGATGACGTGCAGATCGAACTCGGACTTCGTGACCTTTCGGCGACCCTCACGGACCTCACGTTCCGTGCGCTCGACCCAGATCTGGTCGATGTTCGCGTACTCCAGTATCTCGAGGACGGTGTCCATGTGGTCGTTGAACTGGTCGACCGCCTGCTGTTCGATCTGTTCGACTCGCGTCCTGAGTTCAACGAGGTCCTGTTTGATTTCCTCTTTCTGTGTCTCCAGCTCGTCGATCCGGTCGACTCGCGATTCGATGTCTTCGATTTCCTCAGTAACGTCGTCACGGTCGCTTTCCAGACGCTCCAGTTCGACCTCGAGCTGGTTGACTTCGCGGTGGATCTCGAGCACTTCCGACCGGTCCTCCTGTTCGAGTTCCTCGATCTCGGCGTTCAGCGCGTCGATCTCCGCGTTCAGTTCTTCACGCTCGGTTTCGAGATCCTCGATTCGCGTCTTTCGCTCTTCGATTTCGGCCCGCACCTCTCCCAGACGTTCCTCGACGCGTTCGCGTTCATCGCGCTCGGTTTGGATGGTATCCCGACGGGATTTGAGGTCCTCGATCTCCGATTCGACGTCGTTCCGCTCGCTGTACTTCGACTGTCGGAGCTCTCGGAGCCGGTCGATCGTCTCCTCGATGGACTCTCGCTCGACTTCCGTTCCACACGTCCAGCAGACGA
The DNA here is from genome assembly GCF_050510935.1 of Halosubterraneus shenae. Classification (NCBI taxonomy): domain Archaea; kingdom Methanobacteriati; phylum Methanobacteriota; class Halobacteria; order Halobacteriales; family Haloferacaceae; genus Halosubterraneus; species Halosubterraneus shenae. The sequence goes on from NZ_JBNLVO010000007.1 coordinate 75,536, forward strand.
CGGACTCGTCCGCCTCGAGCAGTTGCTCGGTGACGTCGCCACCGGTTGCATGAGATTCGTCCCGAAGCGCCGCGGCAATGTCTTCGCTTGCCCCCTCCAGCATCTCCTCGTTGAACTGGATGACGTTCTGGAGCTTGCTCATCTCGTTACTAAGCGACTGCTTGCGGTTACGAAGCGTCTGGAGCTCCGACTCGATCGTGTCGAGGTCCTCGTGATCCTCGCTATCGAATTCAGCCTGCCGGGTTTCGAGCGACTCGCGTTCCTCCTTGAGCGTTTCAAGGCTTTCCTGTTGGCTCTCGATCTGGAATTCGACCCGGTTGAGATCGGACTCTTTCTCCCGGAGATCGTCCATCTTCTCGTCGAGCTCGGACCGCTGTTCGCGTGCTTCGGCTGCATCTGTCGACTTCGAGTCGAGGAGTTCCCGTTTTTCCTCGAGGGTCGCTCGCGTGTCTTCGATGTCCGCCTCGAGTTGCGTGCGTTTCTCCTCGAGACCCGGTAGTTTCGACTTCAGATTTTCGAGCTCCGTAATCCGGTCCTCCAGGTCTCGCCGGTCTGCCTTTTTCGACTCGATCTCCGCATTGATCGCGCCGGTGTCGACGGGACCCATGATAATTTCGCGAAGATCGCCCTCGAGGGCGACTGTTCGCCGCGCCTCGTTCGACTCCAGGAGGAACGCAAATAGGTCGGCGAGTTCCGGGTCGTCGAGGTAGGGATCGCCGCTAAACTGGACGCTGCCGTTTTGTTCGGTGAGTGTCCGTGTGTAGACTTCGTCGCCGAGTTCCATCCGCACCGACCCCTCCTTGGCATCTCCCTTGAGCGAGGATTGCGTGCTCCCGAGGGCGGCCATGATCGCTTGCAGGAACGACGTTCGGTGCGTCGCGTTCCGGCCGACGAGCAGCGTTACGCCAGGATCGAAACTGACTGACGTCTGCTCGATGCCGCCGATATTCTCGGCTGTGAGCGTGACAGGCGCAGCCTTTTCTACTGGTTCCATAGTACCACCATCACTTTTGCAGCATTTAAATATTTATCATTGTACCAGTAAAAATCACAGATGTATGGCTGTAAGCCTAGTTCCTGCAGTCACAGCCGCCCTGGGATAGCAACGTGGAGAGCGTATACTGTCTCCGGCACTCCTGGCAGTATACCTGGATAGTGACAGAGACTTCGGGTTCACCGACTTCGATGGCGTCGTTATTCATCAGCGATTCGATCGAATCCGCGGACACAGCCTCGGTCCGACTGCGAAGCCGATTAATCCGGTCGGAGTGTTTCTCGACGGGGTCCAGATCGTCTTGTTCCTCCTTCGAGACGTCTAGCACCTCCGTCAGATACGTGTAGATCGCCTGGTGCGTAACGAAGTCACCCTCTACTGAATCGACGTCGATTCCTTCCCGTTCGAGCTCGTTCCGTTTGGCGGTCCGCATCCCGGAACTGACTTCCTCTCCGGTCAGTAGCCGATAGGTGTTTTGCACCTCGCCATCCAGGGGTTCGATGTTAGCGGATTTCATCGCCGCTCGAAGCAGCTCGACGTTGAGATCGTCGGCTAATTCGCGAAGGCTCTGTGCTTCCCGTCCCTTGCCCAGCCAGCGGTCTGGGAGTTCCTCGTGGAACGCCGTGAGGTCGTACTTGGCGATGACCTTTCCAACTTTGTAGCGTTCGTTTAGTTCTACTGCTGTGTCGGCCATACCTACACTACTGGGAACCCACATATACGAGTTACGGGGAGCGGTTGGCCCGTATTCCGGTGACTTACGAGTGGTTGCCCCGGATTCGGCGATGGAGACCTAACGGTCGGGAGGAATCGACAGACTGCAGTTTGACCGGGACATAAACAATATTCTCACATAGGTGTTATAAGACCTAACAGTATCTAATAATACTTGAGTTAGATAGAAATACTCGACTGTGGCTGGAAAACACCACCAGAATCACAGAATTGCATAATGCCCAGTAATACTCTATATTATTTCTTCTGTTGAGGTCTATTTGTTGCATATAAATGAACTGGCCAATAAAAACCTAAGATACATAAATAACAGCTCGGGACAACAGACGAGATGCCGGTTACTGCGGAACTCGTCACCTGCTGCCAGTGAAGCTATTTTCGGATAGCTCTGGACGCAACGGGCTGGTTCTCCATTTAACATACTGTTAGACGCGCTCTCGAGACACCGTCTGATAGACAACGAAAGATCAGATATCCAGATCTGGTGGTGATACAATAACAATCAGATATCGATTATACCTTTGAATCTTATATATAGATTCCTATCTATATCACGATAGCACAGAGCTGGATATCTCGGGTATCGATCGACGATCGCGGCCGCTGGAGACGTGGAGTCCTGCAGGAGGGAAACGGTCGAGTAGGTCGTTCCCGTCGTGGTTCAAAGAGGCATGGACCTACGTAACGGCGTCTGTGCAGCTATTCGCTGCTCCAGTCGGGCTCGCGCCCTTCGAGGAAGGCGTCGATCCCTTCGTCCTTGTCGTCGGTTGCGAACAGCTGCGCGAACAGGGCGGCCTCGTACGCGAGACCGTCGTCGAGATCCATCTGGCCACTCGCTCGCACCGCGTCCTTCGCGAACTCGAGGGCAACCGGGCTCTTGTCAGCCATCGCGCCGGCCAGTTCGTCCACCCGGTCGTCGAGCGACGCCTCGTCGAAGACCCCGTCGACGAGGCCGATATCGGCTGCCTCGGCGGCATCGATCAGTTCGCCTGAGAGGATCAGCCGCATGGCCTGCCCCTCGCCGACGAGCCGTGGGAGCCGTTGGGTGCCGCCACCACCAGGGATGATGCCGAGGTTGATCTCGGGCTGGCCGAGCTTGGCGTCTTCGACCGCGAGACGGACGTCACAGGCCTGTGCGAGTTCGCAGCCGCCGCCCAGTGCGTGTCCGTTGATCCGGGCGATCACCGGCAGGGAGAGCTCGGCGACGTGCTCGTAGATCCGAGGTCGCTCGCTGGCAGCCCGCTGTTCGAGCGCGTCGCGCTCGCGGAGCTCGGTCACGTCGGCGCCGGCAACGAACGCGCCGCCCTCCGGGTCACCAGTAAGTACGACGACCCGGGAGGACGCGTCCTGCTCAGCAGCAGCGAGTACGTCCGCGAGGTCCTCGCGGACGGCCGCGTTCAGCGCGTTCCGCTCGTCCGGGCGGGTTATCGTGACTGTTAGCACGCCCTCGGCTCGGTCGCCGACGGTCGCCTCGACGACCTCGGACTCGGCGGCGATCGCAACCGGGTTCGTCGGCTCAGACATCGTCGATCTCCCCCTCGCCGCTCACGCCGACGATTTCGCCGTCCTCCCAGACGTAGAACCCCTCGCCCGTCTTCTTGCCGAGTTTCCCCGCGCGAACCTTTCGTCGGAGCGCCTGTGGTGGCCGGAACCGCTCACCCAGCTCCTCGCGCAGGTATTCCAGCACGTCGAGACGGACGTCGAGGCCGACCACGTCGGTTAATTCGATCGGCCCCATCGGGTGATTGTAGCCGAGCTCCATGGCCTGGTCGATGTCACGGGGGCCTGCAACACCGGTCTCGAGCATGCGGATCGCCTCCGCGCCGAGGGTGACACCCAGCCGCGATGAGGCGAAGCCAGCAGAGTCGCGAATCACGATCGGAGTCTTGTCGAGCGACTCGACAAACGTCGTTACCCGGTCGAGCGTCGTCTCGTCGGTCTGTTCGGCGTCGATCACCTCGACGAGCCCCATGATGTGGACGGGATTGAAGAAGTGGAGCCCGAGTGCTCGCCCCGGATCGTCGAGAACGCTAACGATGTCCGTCACCGACAGTGACGAGGTGTTCGTCGCGATGATCGCGTCGGCGGGTGCAGCTCCCGCAACGTCCTCGAACACGCGCTGTTTGAGGTCGACGTCCTCCGGGACGGCCTCGACGACGAGTTCGGCGTCGGCGACGGCCGTCTCGAGATCCGTCGTCGTCGTGATCCGGTCAAGCGTCGCGGCCATCTCGTCTTCGGTCACTTTCTCTCTGTCAACACCCGCCTGGAGATTTGCCTCGATACTGTCGACGCCGTCCGACAGGACTTCCTCGTCAATGTCGCGGATCGTGACTTCGTTGCCGGCCATGGCGGTAACCTGCGCAATACCGTGGCCCATGGTACCAGCACCTAACACTGTAGTTCGCATGAATTCGAGATATTCCTCGGAGTAAATGAAACTTGCTGTCGCCGCAGCGGACAGCGGTCGGCGTGGCGTGGCCGACGGAATGGGCTCCGCACGGATGACGGGTCGCTTCCGGCAGGGACGCGTTTCACCGACAGGTTCGTAACCGTCCGTGCAAATGGGTCACTATGAACGGTACCAGAAGCGATATGCAAGCGATCGCCCTCGAAAACACCGTCTTCGAGGGTGCAAACACCGTGTACCTGCTGGGGACGGACGGAAATGGACCCCTGACGCTGGTCGACGTTGGGTTCGATGACCCCGACATCCGCAACCAGCTGGTGGCCGGCATCGAGGCAGCCGGGTACGCAGTCGCCGACGTCGACCAGGTCCTCCTCACGCACTATCACGGGGACCATAGCGGGCTCGCAGGGTGGGTCCAGGAGCAAAGCGGTGCCACGGTTCGAATCCACGAGGCTGACGCTCCGGTTGTGACGGCGGCCGAGGCGGGCTCCCGGGAGCTACGGGCGAAACAGGAAGCGGCTTTCGACGCGTGGGGGATGCCGGAGTCGAAGCGGACGGCTGTGCGGACGGTGCTCGAGGAGGAAACGGCGCTCTCGACGGAGCCGCCCTCGGTCGAACCGATCGCGGATGGAGAGACCGTGAAGGCTGGGTCATTCGACCTGACAGCCCACCACCTCCCGGGCCACACCACCGGTCACGTCGGCTACCTCGCGGCTGATGAGGGGAGCTTTTGGAGCGGTGACGTGCTCCTGCCGCGCTATACTCCCAACGTCGGCGGCGCGGACGTTCGACTCGACGGCGCGCTCGCGGCATACCTCGAAAGCCTCGAGCGCATCGTCGACATTGCGCCGACGGTCGCCTGGCCCGGCCACCGCGACCCGATCGAGGAGCCGGCCGCCAGAGCGCGTGAAATCATCGAGCACCACCGCGAACGCACTCGTCGGGTACTCAACGTGCTTCGCGAAGACGGGCCCGCGGACGCCTGGAGCGTGAGCCACGAGCTGTTTGGCGAACTCGAGGCGATCCACATCCTCCACGGGCCCGGAGAGGCATCGGCTCATCTGGAGCATCTGGCTGCCAACGGTGTCGTGGAGCACAGGGACGATGGCACCTACGCGCTCGCCGCCGCGTCGACCGGCGACCCCGACCTCGACGAGTTCTTCCCGGCTGTCTAACTGTTCGGCCACACCCGGAGTGAACGACAGCACCTATCGGTGTCCGGGTACACCGTCCACTCGAGTCAGCTTCTCGCCGCTGGGGCGACCGAATACCTGTCAGTCTGGTTCATTGCCACGAGCGCCGTATTTCGTTTTCAGCCATCCGACCGCCGAAGTGGATCCGGAGACGGAATCCTTTTGAGAGAAGCCGGACACGTCAACCCATGGGATACGACGGCCCCACAGAGTTGTATATCGATGGAGAATGGACGCCTGCAGCCGGCGGGCAGACGATCGAGACGGCCGACCCCGCGACGGAGCAACCGTATGCGACGGTCGCCGCGGCGACCGCGGAGGACGTCGACCGCGCTGTCTCTGCTGCCGATGCAGCCGCCGCCCGCGACGGCACGTGGCGATCCCTGGACCCGAAGGAACGGGCGGCCCACCTGATGGCGATGGCCGACGCGATCGAGGCCCTCTCGGACGAGATCGTTCTCGTGGAATCACACGACAACGGGAAGACCCCGTTTGAGGCCGGGCTCGACGTCGACATGGTCGTGGACACGTTCCGGTACTACGCCGGGTGGGCGGACAAGCTCACCGGCCAGACAGTACCCGTACCGGGCGACCGGCTCGATTACGTCCGTCAGGAACCGCTCGGGGTCACCGGCCACATCGCCCCCTGGAACTACCCATTCCAGCTCGCCGGGCGGAGTCTCGCACCCGCGCTGGCCTGTGGCAACACCGCGGTGCTCAAGCCGTCGAGCCAGACGCCGCTGTCGGCGCTGTACTACGCCGAAGCGGCCGACCGAGCTGGCCTCCCGGACGGCGTCGTGAACGTCGTCCCCGGTACCGGCAGTGAAGCCGGCGACGCGCTGGTCGGGCACCCGGGTGTCGACCACGTCGCGTTCACCGGGAGTACTGACGTGGGCAAGGGGATCATGTCTCGGGCCGCCGAGAACGTCACGGGCGTCACCATGGAGCTCGGTGGAAAGGGCCCGAACGTCGTCTTCCCCGACGCCGACCTTGACGCTGCCGCCGCAGGCATCCACTACGGGATCTTCATGAACGCTGGCCAGATGTGCTGGGCCGGGTCACGCCTGCTCGTCCACGAGGACATCCACGACGAGGTCGTCGAACGCGTCGTCGAGCGGGCGGAGGCGACCCCGCTCGGGAGCGGGATCGACGACGACGGCCGAATGGGCCCCCTGGTTAGCGAATCCCACCTGTCGGACGTCGAGGCGTACGTCCAGACGGGGCTCGACGAGGGAGCGACGCTCGCGACCGGCGGATCGCGACCCGCCGATCGCGAGGACGGATACTTCTTCGAACCGACGGTGCTCACTGACGTCACCAACGACATGACCGTCGCTCGCGAGGAGATCTTCGGTCCCGTCCTCTCGGTGATCCCGTTCAGTGACCGGGAGGAGGCCATCGAGATCGCGAACGATTCACCGTACGGACTCATGGCCGGTATCTGGACGACGGATCTGGAGACGGCACACGGCGCTGCGGCCGACCTCGACTACGGGATGGTTTCGATCAACGAATACCCAGTCACGTTCCCGCAGACGCCGTTCGGCGGCTTCAAACAGAGCGGCATCGGCCGCGAACAGGGGACGGAGGCCCTCGCGGAGTACACGCAGGCAAAGAACGTCAACGTGAATCTGGAGGGCTGAGTCCCGCCCTCGACACAGCTTCGATTACAGGTAACGTATACAGTGGCCGATCGCTGGCCGACGATACCCCGTTCCCGACGATATACTCACAACCGTATGGTTGTAATTACAAAGGTGTTCACCAGTCATAGCCACGGCCAATTCCCGGCCCTGGTACGTCAGCGACCGGCAGGGGCGCGGTACCGACCAGTTACGGCGGCCAATGTATACTGTTCATGTATACACGGGCGATGGCGACCGAATGACTCGGTGACTGTTCCGACGTCCGTCGACCGTCATTGAACGAGGTGTGTGCCGCCCGTTAGAGCCCGAGTGCAGCCTCCGCGACCGTCGTCTTCTGGATCTCGTCCGTGCCGCCGATTATCGAGAGGATCCGGGCATCCCGGTAGTAGCGTTCGAGTGGGTGGTCCGTGCGGTACCCCTTGCCGCCGTAGATCTGCATGGCGTTCCGGGCCACGAACTCGGCCGTCTCGCTCGCGGTGAACTTGGCGCGCGAGGAGGCCCGAGTATCCCCGTCCCCGGCCGTGATCCGGGTCGCCGAATCGTAGACGAGGTGGCGGGCCGCGGCGAGCCGGGAGTCCATCTCCGCTACCAGCACCTGGACGGCCTGGTACTCGCCGACCGCCTGTCCCCCCTGCTCGCGGTCACCTGCGTAGGCGACCGCCTCGTCGAACGCTGCGCGGGCAATGCCGACGCCGATCGCAGCCAGTCCCGTCCGGGCCATGTCGATCGTTCCCATCGCGATCCGGAAGCCGTGTCCGATCTCCCCCAGTAGCGCGTCCTCCGCCACGGCGACGTCGTCGAGGACGGAGTCGCCGGTAACGTGTCCGTGCATGCCGAGGTACTCCCCCCGTTCGAAGGAGAAGCCGTCCACTTCGTCGACACCCGGTACGAGAAAGACGCTGACGCCGTGGCCGTCTTCGGGCGCCGGCCGTTTCCGCGCCACGACGAGGTGGACGTCCGCGACGCCGGCGTTGGTGCCGAACGTCTTTTCGCCGCTGATCTGGTACCCGTCGTCGGTCGCCGTGGCGACGGTCTCCAGCTCCGAGGGCGACGACCCGGCACCTGGCTCCGTCAACAGCAGCGACCCGACCCGCTCGCCGGCGACCATCTCGGGTAGCAGGCGGTCACACTGGGCCTCCGTTCCGAAGTTCAACACCGGAAGGGTCGCGAACGTATGGCCCTGTATCGTCTCCGCGACCGCCCCGCTCTCGGCGGCGATCCGCTCGATCGCCAGACAGTAGGCGACGAAGTCGGCCCCGAGCCCGCCGTACTCCTCGGGAACGAGTATCCCGAGCAGCCCCCGGTCGCCGGCCTCCTCGATCACGTCACGGGGGAACTCCCCCGTCTCCTCGATCGCTTCGGCGCGTTCCGCGACGACATCCGTCGCGAACGCCTCGGCTCGCTCGCGGACTGCGCGCTGCTCAGCTGACAACGACTGCTCGATGAGCGTCATGTCCGTCACTCCTCGCTCGCCCGTCTTAAACGTTGACGTCAGTCGAAATCCGGGTTCCGGTCGTCGAGGAACGCAGCCACACCTTCCTCGTGGGCGTCGGTCCCGTACGCCCGGACCTGTAGCGCCCGCTCGCGGTCGAGCGCATCGTCGACGGGCCGGCCGAGATTCCCATGTATCCCCTCCTTGATCAGGCCGAGCGTCGTCGTCGGTTTCCGGCCGAGCGTCTCGAGCAGCTCGTCCACCCGGTCATCGAGCGCGTCGGCCGGCACGGCCTCGTTTATCAGCCCCATGTCTGCGGCTTCGTCGGCGTCGAAAAGGCGCCCGGTCATCGTCAGCTCCTTCGCCCGCCGGAGCCCGACGAGCCGGGGGAGCAGCACGGTTCCGCCGGTGTCCGGGATGAGCCCCACGTTCACGAACGCTTCACCGAACCGTGCGTTCGCGTCCGCGTACGCAAAGTCGCAGGCGGCAGCCAGGTTCGTCCCCGCCCCGATCGCGTCGCCGGGGACTTTTGCGATCACCGGGAACGGAGCGGAAAGGATCGCCCGCACGGTCGCGTTCAGCGTCTCCTCGACGCGCCGGGACGCCTCGTCGGACGTCTCGTTGCGCTCCCGCATCGCCTCCAGGTCGCCACCCGCACAGAAGCTTCCACCCGACCCTGTGATGACGAGCGCCCGAACCTCCCGCTCAACCGCAGTCTCGATCGCGGCACGAAGGTCCCGGGCCGCAGCCGGCGTCATCGCGTTTCGGGCATCGGGTCGGTCGAATCGCGTCACCTGCACACGGTCGTCAACGGTCGTTTCCATACCGGACCTGCGGGACGGACTCACATAGTTTTTAGTGCTCGCGTCGATGTTGCTCGTCACATGCGTGATGCATACGTTATCGGCGCCGGCCAATCTCCGTTCGGCTCGTACCCGGACGAGACCTACCGGTCGCTGTTCGAGACGGCCTACGAGCGTGCGCTCGACAGCGTCGACGGCGACCTGGACCCCGACCGAATCGACGAGGCGTTTCTGGGTACTCTCGGAGTCGGAGGCCGACAGATCGGGCTCAGTGGCCCAGCAGTAACCGAACACATCGGCCAGCACGGCATTCCGACGACCCGTGTGGAGAATGCGTGCGCGGCGAGCGGCTACGCGATGCGGAACGCTGTCACCGCCGTGAAGTCCGGCATGGCCGACGTCGTCCTCGCGGGCGGCTACGAGGTGATGACGGACACCAGTGCGGACCAGACGAAGTGGTGGCTCGGCGTCAGCGGCGAGACCGAGTGGGAGCGCCTCTCCGGGACGACCTTCGCCGGCGTCTACGCGCAGATGGCGTCCGCGTATCTCGACAAGTACGATGCGACGCCGGACGACCTGAGCCGGGTTGCTGTAAAGAACCACGCCAACGGCGCGGAGAACCCGAACGCCCACCTCGGGTTTACGTGCTCGCTGGAGGATGCGACTGCAGCGTCGACGGTCGCCGACCCGCTCACGCTGTATCACTGCTGTCCGACCACCGACGGCGCAAGCGCCGCGATCGTCGTCAGCGAAGAGGTGGCCCGCGAGCTGTCGGACGTGCCCGTCCGGGTCGCCGCGAGCGGCGCCGCCTCGGGCGCAGTCGGGCTGTTCCAGCGTGATTCGCTCACGTCGATCCCGGCGACCGTGACGGCTGCGGAAGATGCCTACGAACAGGCGGGGATCGAGCCCGGCGACGTCGACTTCGCGGAGGTCCACGACTGCTTCGCTATCGCCGAACTGCTGGCGTACGAGGACCTCGGTCTCTGTGATCGCGGTGAGGCACCGCGCCTGTTGCGTGAGGGCGTCACCGACCCCGACGGCGACTTGCCGGTCAACACGAGCGGCGGTCTCAAGTCGAAGGGCCATCCGATCGGCGCGACCGGCACCGGACAGGTCGTCGAGGCGTTCGAGCAGCTTCGGGGAGACGGACACGTGCAGGTCGAGGGCGCGGAACGCGGGCTGACACACAACGTCGGCGGCAGTGGCGGTGGCGTCACCGTCCACGTCTTCGAGCGCGGTTTCGGAGGTGAGTCGGCATGAGCCGTGGACTCGTCGCGGCCGGCGTCCACGTCCCCCGGTTCCGGATCGAGACGTCGGAGATCAGCGACGCGTGGGGCGTCGACCACGCCGGTGGCGTCGACCGGAAAGCGGTTCCCGCAGCGGATGAGGACGCCGTGACGATGTCGATCGCGGCCGCGACTGACGCGCTCGACCGTCACGACACGAGCCCGGCCGACCTCGAGTTCGTCGGCCTCGCGACCACCACGCCGCCGCTTGCTGAAGAGGAGATCGCCCCGCGTATCGTTCGCGCCCTCGGGGGGCAAAGCGACGTCCGCACGGCGACGGCGTCCGCCAGCCCGATCGCTGGGCTCGACGTGCTGGAGCGGGCTGTCGAGGTTGACGGGCCAGCGCTCGCGATCGCCGCCGACGCGCCGACCGGTGACCCGGCCGAGGCCGACCACCGCCTCGGCGGCGCCGCGGTCGCGTTCCTCGTTGCCGACGGTGCCCCCGTCGAGCTCGTCGACACCGCCGCACACGCCGACGAGTATCCCGGCGTCCGGTACCGCGAGCAGGGGTCGGAGGCGGTCGACGCGCTCGGAGTGACGACCTACGAACGCGACGCGGTCGCCGAAAGCGTCGGGGCCGTCCTCGAGACGCTCGACGTCGACGACCCGGCCGGGGCGGCGCTCCACCAGCCAAACGGGGGACTCCCCCACCGTGTGGGCGGCCGAACAGACCTGTCTGGCGCCGCGATCACTCGTGGGACCGTGGTCGACCGCGTGGGTGACGCCGGAGCGGCGACAGTCCCCCTGGGCCTCTGCGCGGCGCTCACGGCAGCTGAGGCCGACGAGACGACCGTTGCCGTCGACTTCGGCGGCGGCGGGGCTGCGCTCGGACTCGCGTTCACGGGCGCCCTCGAGGCCGCCCCGACCGTCGACGAGCTCCTCGACGGCGGCGAGTCGGTCTCGTACGAGCGATACCTCCGCGAACGTGGGTACGTCGTCGACGGCGAGGTCGCCGGTGGCGGCGCCCACGTCAGCCTGCCGTCGTGGCGCCGGTCGCTCGACGGGCGCTATCGGCTCGTCGCCGGCCAGTGTCCGTCCTGTGGCGGCTTGACGTTCCCGGCCGAGGGGGCCTGCGGCGTGTGCCACGACCGCGGCTCGTTCGACCGCGTCGAGCTCCCACGGGAGGGAGTCGTCGACGCGGTGACCGTGATCGGACAGGGTGGTGCACCGCCGGAGTTCGTGCCTCAGCAGGAGCGGGACGGCCCGTACGCCGTTGCTATCGTCCGCTTCACCCACGACGGGGAGGCGGTGACGATCCCGATGCAGCTGACCGACTGCGACCCCGACGCGGTCGCAGTCGGCGACGACGTCCGGGCGACGATCCGCCGGATCTACGCTGACGAGGGGATCCCGCGGTACGGCGCGAAGGTCACTCCGATCTGATCCTTCGGTCCGGACGTCGCTACGTTTCCAATAGGGTCGGTCCCGACTTTCGGGTAGACCGCGCCGACTGTCCGACGCGGACCGCGGCGGCCTGGTCGCTCCGACATTACTATGTGGGACGCAAACACACACTGTATCGTAGCATGAGCGACCTCACACCACCGACGCGCGAGGAGATAGCCGAGTATGCCGCGGAACACTACATGGACCTTTCGGAGGCGGAAGTCGACACACTGGAGGCGGTTATCCCCGAGGTACTCGGGGCGTACGAGCGGCTCGACGAGCTATCGACGGCACCGCCACAGGTGGCGTATCCGGACAGACGTGTCGAGGAAACCGATCCCGACGAGGCGGCTGACCCGTTGAACGCGGTGATCCGGTCTTGCGTCGTCGAGGGGGCTGACACGGGTCCGCTAACGGGCTACGACGTGGGGATCAAGGACAATGTCTCACTGGCCGACGTCGAGATGACGTTCGGCTCGGACGTCGTGCCCGGATACGTCCCCCGGTACGACGCCACGATCGTCACCCGGCTGCTCGACGCCGGCGCGGCGATCACGGCGAAACTCAATATGGAGAATTTGGCCTTCTCGGGCAGCGGCGAGATGTCGGCCTACGGGCCAGTGGTGAACCCGCACGACGAGGACCACCTCGCGGGCGGGTCCTCGAGCGGCTCGGCGGCGGCGGTCGCAAGCGACCTGGTCGACGTGGCGATCGGCGGCGATCAGGCAGGGTCGATCCGGATCCCCGCCGCCTGGTGTGGCTGTGTCGGCCACAAGCCCACCTACGGGCTGGTCCCGTACACGGGGATCCTCGGACTCGGACGGACGTTCGACCACACCGGCCCGATGGCGTCGAACGTCCAGGACTGCGCCCGCGTGCTCGACGCGATCGCGGGTGCGGACCCGCTCGACCCGCGGCAGAACGCGGTCTCGACGCAGGCGTACGCCGAACGCGTCGAAGCGGATCCCGACGCCGACGCGCTCACAGTCGGTGTGCTGACGGAGGGGTTCGGCCACGAGGAGAGCGAGCCTGGTGTCGACGAGACGGTCCGCGAGGCGCTCGACGCGATCGCCGACGCGGGCGCGACCGTCACGGAGGTGTCGGTACCGAGACACCGCGATGGGCTGGCGATCTGGAACGGGATCGCCAACGAAGGGACGACCGCGACGATCGCCGGCGAGGGCATCGGCCATTTCGCGGACGGCTACTACGACACCGACCTGATGGCCGCGTTCGCCGAGGCGCGTCGGGAAAACGCCGACGCGTATCCGCCGACGATCAAGCTCGTCGCCACGCTCGGCGAATACCTCGCGGAGGAATACCACAGCCGATACTACGCGAAGGCGCAGAACCTCTCGCGCGAGCTCGCGGACGCGTATGACGACGCGCTCGCCGACGTCGACGTGCTGGCGATGCCGACTACGCCGCAGACGGCCCACGAGCGGCTCGACGATCCTTCGATGGCACAGATCATTGCGCGCGCGGTGGACATGCTCCCGAACACGGCACCGTTCGACGTGACGGGGCACCCGGCGGTCTCCGTCCCGGCCGGCACGAGCGACGGGCTCCCGGTCGGGCTGATGTTCGTCGGCGAGCAGTTCGACGATGCGACGGTGCTGGCCGCCGCGCGGGTCGCCGAGCGGACGCTCGACTGATCCGCGGTCGCCGCCGCCGGAGGGGGTCGGCAGCGACCGGCGGTTCCTTCACATGTTCGCGACGACGTTTTTGTTGGCGTGGCTCGAACGACGGGGTATGAGTGCACATCCTGATTCGGCGGGGGCGGCCTGCACTGCGTGGGACAATTCGGACTGCCGTGGCACCCCGTACTGCCCGCCGCGCTGTCCGCGGTTCGAGGGGAAGGACGGGACCCCGTACGTCGCGCGACCGCTCCAGGATGGGGAGCGGGCTGCGCTGGTCGAGATGTACGCCGAGCTCGACCGCTTCAGCCGCGCAAACGGGCTGCCGCCGGTAACCGTTAGCAAGATCGAGTCCTGGCTCGACCGGCTGCTCGAGAACGGGTGGAACCTCGTCGTGAGCGACGGGGGGAACGTCGTTGGCCACGTCGCTGTCGTCCCGGCGGAATCGGCCGAGCCGGAGTTCGTGATCTTCGTCCATCAGGACCACCAGAACAACGCCGTGGGGACGGAACTGGTGAAACAGGTCGTCGCGTACGCCGCCGACCGAAATCACGAGGGGCTTACGCTGGAGGTGGCGACCGGAAACGAGCGAGCGATCACCGTCTACGAGAACGTCGGGTTCGAGGTCGCCGAGCGGAAGCTCTCCGAGATCGAGATGGCGCTCGACCTCGATGGGTCGCTCGTCCACCGGCTCCAGCGACCGCCCGCGGATCGCGAGTGAGAGCCAGGGTCCGTACCGGGAGCTACTCTCCCGTAAATTCCGGGTCCCTGTCCTCGCGGAACGCCGTAATCCCCTCCCGGTGATCGTCGGTCTTCAGGAGCGTACTCTGCGCCAGCGACTCGAGGGTGCCAGCAGTCCGGGTGTCGGCGTCGCGAGCCGTATTGACGACGCGTTTCGCCAGCCCGAGGGCCTGCGGGGGACGATCACGCAGGTCCTCGGCGTACGAGCGAGCCGCCGCCTCGGGGTCGTCCGCAACGCGCTCGACGAGTCGGATCTCACGAGCGCGGTCACCGTCGATCAGATCGCCGCTGAAAATGAGGTCCTTCGCCGTGCCGGGCCCGACGAGGTGGACGAACCGGGAGCAGCCGCCGAGGCCCGGGATCAGCCCGATGTTGTGCTCGGGGAACCCGAGCTTCGAATCCGGCGCGGCGATCCGAACGTCGCAGGCGAGGGCGAGTTCGAGCCCGCCGCCGACGCAGGTGCCGTTGATGGCTGCCAGGACCGGTTTTTCGATGGTTTCGATCGCATCGAACGCGCCGCCGAGGATCCGCGAGTTCTCCCGAAACTCGGCGGTCGTCCACTCCTGGGCCGCCTCGAAGAGCGCGACGTCCGCCCCGACGGAGAACACCTCGTCGCCACCGGCGAACACGCCGACCTGCACGCGGTCCTCTCGAAGGACGTCGACCGCCTCGGCCAACTCACGACGCATCCGCTGGTCGATCGCGTTGACCGGGTCGTTGGCGAGGCGGATCGTCGCAATTCCATCGGTGACCGTTACGTCAAGCGTATCAAACTCCATGGCGGTCGTTTACGGTAGACTAACTTTGTTCTTTCTCCCCGCGGGACGATGGTGGGCGGTAAGCAACCGCGGGTGCGGCGGCGACGCCGCTCGCGTCAGTCCCACTCCGGCTCGCGGCTCGCGAAGAAGGCCGAAAGTCCCTCGTCGAACGTGTCCGACCGGCTCATCCGCTTTATTGCCGACCGCTCCCGTTCGAGGTGCCGATCGAACCCGCCCTCGAGAGCGGTATCGAGCAGCCGCTTCGTCCGCGCGTACGCCTCGGTCGGGCCCGCGGCGTAGCTGGCCGCCTTCTCGGTCACGGTTTCGAGAAACGCCGCCACCGATCCCTCGTGACGCACGTTGGCGATACCGAGGTCCACGGCCTGGGCGGCATCGATGGGATCGGGGTCGAACAGGAGCTCTCGTGCACGGTACGGGCCGACCGTCCGCATGAGGAAGAACGGCGTCGCGTTGTCCGGCGTGAGGCCGATCCGCGTGTACGCGGTATCGAACTCCGCGTCCTCGTGGACGTGAATCAGATCCGCTGCGAGCGCCAGGCCGAGCCCGCCACCCGCGGCGACGCCGGTGACCGCTGCGATTACCGGCGCCGGAAACTCACGGAGCTCCCGAATCAGTCGGTTCGAGGCGGCCGCGATGGCGTCTATCTTGGCGGCTCGCATCTCCTGGGGTGCCTGCTCGATAGCTTCCAGATCTGCCCCGGCCGAGAACACTGGGTCACCGTACAGGACGAGACAGCCGACCTCGCCGGCGACCGCCTCGACGGCCGTCGCCATCGCTTCCACCTTCGCTGGCCGGAACGTGTTCAACGGCGCCTCTCCTTCCTCCATAGCGATCCGGACGACGTCCCCGTCAGCGACGTGCTCGACGCGGACGAGCGGATGCGGTCGTTCAGTCATTGTCGGATTCGTCGTGGTTGCCGTCGGTCAGTCGACTGGCGGAGACGCAAAACGCTCGCATCATCTCACACCCAGATAGCTCTCCATCAGATCTCGGTCCTCGAGCAGCTCGGCGGCAGGCGATTCGTGAACGATCTCGCCCGTTTCGATAACGTACGCTCTGTCGGCGAGCTCGAGCGCCATCTCCGCGTTCTGTTCGACGAGGAGGACCGTCACCCCTTGCTCGTTGAGTTCCCGGATGATGTCGGCGACGTCGTCGACGATCTGCGGTGCTAACCCCTCGCTCGGCTCGTCGAGCAGGAGAAGATCGGTCTCCGGCCCCAGGAGGGCACGCGCGATCGCCAGCATCTGCTGTTCGCCGCCGCTCATCGTGCCGGCCTGCTGGTCTCGACGCTCGTCGAGCCGGGGGAACTGGTCGTACACTTCCGTGAACCGCTCCGACTGGGACCCCTCGCCACTGTGGGCCGCCAGCCGGAGGTTCTCCTCTACGGTCAGGCTCCCGAACACGCGACGTTCCTCCGGGATCCAGGAGACGCCACGCTCGCGTATCTGATGCGGGTCGAGCCCGTCTATCGGCTCCCCGGCCATCTCAACGACGCCGGACGTCGGCGGCGTGAGCCCCATCACACTGCGGAGCGTCGTCGTTTTTCCCGCGCCGTTGCGCCCGACGAGCGCAACGATCTCGCCTTCGTTGATCGACAGGGAGAGGTCGGTCAGGATGTGACTCTCCCCGTAATGGGTGTCGATCCCGTCGACCGTTAGCAATGGGTCACTCATGTCCGCCACCACGCAGATACGCCTCCTGTACCCGTTCGTCCGATTGTATCTCCTCCGGTGGTCCCTGCGTTAGCAGCTTTCCCTCGTTCAGTACCGCGATCCGGTCGGCAATTCCCATGACGATGTCCATGTCGTGTTCGATGATGACGACGGTCGTGTCCGCGGCAATGTCCTCGATCAGCTCGACGGTCTCGTTCGTCTCCTCCGGACTCATTCCAGCGGTCGGCTCGTCCATCAACAGCAGCCGCGGCTCCGAGGCGAGCGCGATCGCGATCTCGAGATGGCGTCGTTGTCCGTACGACAGACTCGACGCCGTCTCGGTCGCAACCTCGGCGAGGCCGACTCGCTCCAGCACCCGTTTCGCGTCCGCCAGCGGCGCCTCGTGGGACGCGTGGTGCGTGAGGAAGTCCGCCGGTCCGAACCCGGAGTATCGGGCCTGTGCTGCGAGGCGAACGTTCTCCAGTGCCGTGAGCTCCGCGAAGAAATTCGTTATCTGGAACGATCGGACGATCCCTCGTCCGACGATCTCGTGCGGCTCGGCGCCGTCGAGCGTCTCGCCGTCGAAGACGATCTGCCCGTCCGTCGGTGCGTGTTTCCCGGTGAACGTGTTGAACAGCGTCGTCTTGCCGGCGCCGTTCGGGCCGATGACTGCCGTGATCCCGTCAGCGGGGATTTCGAGTGACACGGCGTCGATAGCAGTGAGCGGCCCGAACTGCTTCGTGAGATTTTCCGTGGTGAGGATCGCGTCGCTCGATGCGTCCGCCTCCGGTTCCGACATTTCAGTGAGTTTTCCACTCATGGTCAGTTGCGCACCTCCCGTGTGTAGTCCCGCAGCGCCTCTTTCGACCGCTTGAGGGCAGCTCTCGGATCGTTCCATACCGACACCAGCGCTCCGGCGATGCCGCGTGGCGCGAAGATGACGACGGTTACGAACAAGGTCCCGAGAATGACCTCCCAGCTGGCGACGCCGCCGAGCCGGTCCTCGAGGAAGATGACGAGTCCGGCACCGACCATCGGTCCCCAGAAGGTCCCCATCCCGCCGAGCAGTACCATCACGACCAGCTGGCCGCTAACCGTCCAGTGAAGCAGCCCCGGGTTCGCAACGCTCTGGAACGGAACGTACAGCCCGCCGGCGAGCCCGGCGAACCCGCCACTGATTGCGAAGGCAATCACCTTGTAGCGCTGGACGTCGTAGCCGACGAACTCGATCCGATCTTCGTTCTCGCGAATGCCCTGGAGCACCCGGCCGAACGGGGAATTCGCAAGCCGAACGAGTCCGGCGAGCGAGAGCGCGACGAGCCCGAGCGTGAGGAAGTAGTAGCGAAGCCGGTCACCGAGTTCGATCCCGGCCAGCTCGTACGCTGCAATCCCGTAGAGGCCGTTGTCGCCGCCGGTCACCGTCTCCACACCGGCGATCGTCGCCGGGAGGTCGGTGAACGCGACGACGTACAGCATCTGTGCGAACGCCAGCGTCAACATCGCGAAGTAAATTCCCTTTGCCCGGACGCTCAGCCAGCCGATCAGTGCGGCAACGATCACGCCGACCAGGACCGACGCGGGCAGGACGACCAGCACGTTCGGCGTCACCCGGGAGACCAGGAGCGCAGCCGTGTACCCCCCTGCACCGTACATCGCCGCGTGACCGAACGACAGAAGCCCGGCGTAGCCGAAAACGAAGTCGAGACTCAACGCCAGCAGTGCGAACGCCAGCATCCGTATCAGGAGGTTGATCCAGAACGGCTGGATCGACTGCACGACCGGTCCGGCGACGGCGAGTCCGAGGATACCCACCACCAGCAGGGTCCGTCCGGGTCCAGAGAGGATCTGGTTCCCCGTTTGGGCGGCGTCGTCGTCGTTCCGGAAAAGGCGCAGTACTCGCATTATGCAGCCTCCGTGGCGCCAAACAGCCCGTTCGGTTTCACCATCAGGACGACCGCCATCAGCCCGAACAGGAGCAGGTCGGTCAACGTCGGGGCGATCAGCGCCCCGTACGAGGTGACGAGCCCGATGAGCAGTGCGGCCAGGACGGCGCCCCGGAAGCTTCCCAGCCCGCCGATAACGACGATGACGAACGTCTCGATGATGATCCCCATCCCCATCCCGGGGTTAACGGAGCGAGACGCGCCGAGGAGGACGCCAGCGAGACCGGCGAGAACGGCGCCGAAGACGAAGACACCGGTGAACACCTTCGTGACGTCGATCCCGAGGGCGTCGACCATCTCCGTGTCGTGAGCGCTGGCCCGCATGAGGATTCCGAGGTTACTCCGATCGATCCCGAGCCAGACACCGCCGAGGAGTATCGAGCTGATCGCGAGGACGAACAGGCTGTACACCGGGTAGTCCACCAGGCCGAGCGAGAGGGTTCCGGTTAACCCCGTCGGCTGGGCGATCTGCCTCGTCTGGCCGCCCCATATCTGGACGACAGCACCCTGAATCATGATCGCGAACCCGAACGTCAACAGGATGTGGTACAGGGGATTCCGCCCGTACAGGGGGCGCAACGAGAGGACCTCGATAGCCAGCCCGACAATCCCGACGAGCAGCGGCGCGAGCAGCAGCGCGAGCCAGAAGCTCCCGAACTCGACCGCGAGTATCGACCCGAAGTACGCCCCGAGCATGTACAGCGCCCCGTGCGCGAAGTTTATGACGTCGAGCATCCCGAAGATGAGCGTCAGCCCCGCGGCGATCAGCGCGAGCGTAACGCCGGACTGGACGCCGAGCAGCGTTGCACGAACGATCGAGTCGATCATCCGGCTAGCCCTCCTCGGTTCACCCGTGTACGTTCGGAAGCGGCGGCGCATGTTGCGGTGACCATGTTAGCTGAGGTCACAGCCCCAACTGGGACTCTCGACGCTTTCGATCGTTTCCACGACCTGGTTTTCGACCGCCTGCTCGCCGTCGCTCTCGACGACCTCGCGAACGTACATGTTCTGGATGGGATCGTGGGTCTGTTCGTCGAATCGGAAGCTCCCACGCGGGCTCTCGATCTCCATCCCGCTGAGCGCATCGGACAGCTGGTCGGGAGCCGCGCTGCCGCTCGACTCGACGGCGGCGGCGAACGCCTGTGCCGAGTCGTAGCCCTGACACGCGTAGACGTTGGCCGTATTGTCGTACGCGCTCCGGTAGTTCTCGACGAACGTCCGATTTTGCTCGCTCTCGTGTGCGGGGGTATAGTGGAGTAGCGAGTACATTCCAAGAGCCGACTCGCCCTGTGCGGGGAGCGTGTCCTCCGAGAGGAGGAACCCGCTCCCGGTCTGGGTCATCTCCTCGTCGAGGCCGTAATCGGCGAAGTCGGAGACGTAGGAGACGGCGTCGCTGCCGGCGAAGAACGAGAAGACGGCGTCCGCCCCGCTGTTTTCGATTTCCCCGAGATACGTCGAGTAGTCGTCGGTTCCGAGTGGCGCGCCGACCTCGCCGACGACTTCCCCGCCCGCCGCCTTGAAGGCCTCACCGAAGAAGTTCTTGGAGTTCTGCCCGAACGCGTAGTCCGCATAGGCCAGACAGACGTTGTCGGCGACGTTCTCGTACACCCACTCCGCAAGCGGCGCGCTCGTCTGCCAGTCATTGAACGACGTCCGGAAGTGGTAGTCGAGACACCCCTCCTTGGTAACCCGATAGTCGCCCGCGTTGGCGTTCAGCCAGATCGCGCTCCCCTCGGACTCGATGGTGTCCATGATCGCGATCGCGACGGCGCTCGACACCGGACCAACGATCACGTCCGCCTGCTCCTCGACGAGCAGCTCGCGGGTCACGTCGATTCCACGGTTCGTGTCCCCCTCCGTGTCGCGCTGGATCGTCTCGACCTCTCGGCCGTCGATCTCGCCGTCGTTTTGCGTCAGGTACAGCTCGAACCCGTTGACGATACTCTCGCCGAGCATCGCGTACGTGCCGGTAAACGGGAGCGCGTAGCCGACGGTGAGCGCGTCATCGCTCTCGCCGCTGCCACCGAGACAACCGCCGATCGTGGCGGCCGATCCGACGGCCGCGCCGGCACGCAGGTATTTCCGTCGGGACACTGTCGTTCGGTTCGATGCGTCGCGGTCGGTACATCGATCGGGATCACTGGTGCTACAATCTCGCATGGGTTTGCGAACCATGGACAGGACTGTGAGACCTTCACATTTATAGATTATGGAGCATCGTCCCGCACGAGCGTTCGACGAAGGACGTATCCCAGGTGAAACCGGTCTCTCCCTCGGCGGAGACGGTTCCGGCGACCGTGCGAGCTGAGTCCGTTACCCCATTCCGGGTCGGTCCCATCGATCGGTGTTGGGGAGCGTTTATCGCGACGCCTGGGTCCATCGTCAGCAACTTTTTTATACCACGATAGACAGTACCAGCCATGGGTTTGCCAGAGTTACTGCCAGTGGTACCGGCATACATGGATATTGCCAACAGCCGATGGCTGTGGCTCTCGACGCTCCCGGTCGTTGCGATCGTGTTGTTGCAGGCAACGATATTCCTCCGACGCGCATGGACGGACGGGAAGGAGATGGGATTATCGGACGAACAGCTGAAGTCAGGGTTTAAAACGGGGGTGATATCGGCGATCGGCCCGTCGGTCGCGGTCCTGGTTGGGATGCTGGCGTTGATCGCCACCGTTGGTGGGCCTGTTGCGTGGATGCGGCTCACGGTAATCGGGTCGGTTGCCTTCGAGCTTCCGGCAGCCGAGCTGGGCGTGAGTCAGTTCGGATACAGCCTGGGAGACGGTGATATAACCGAGGAAGCGTATGCAACGGCGGTCTGGACGATGACGTTAGGTGGGACTGGCTGGTTGCTCGTCTCCGCCTTCGGAACGCCGTATATGGAGCAAGCCAGGCAAAAGCTCGGCAACGGGAAGGAAACGCTCATTCCGATCATTAGTTCCGCCGCAATGCTGGGAGCCTTCGCCTACTTCCTGACTGGTGAGGTTGTGGCGGGAACGCCCGAGACAGGTTCGGTCGCCGCAGGTGGGTTAGCGATGCTCCTGATACTTCAGGTGGCGGACTACCGGGACATCGAATGGTTACGGGAATGGGCGCTGGGAACCGCGATGATGGTCGGTCTCCTGGTTGGAATCGCGATCCAAGTGACTGTCGGAAGTTGGTGGTAAGATGTCCGAAAGCAAGAACAACACTGGCGGTGGAGACGTGTCGGAGAGTCGCACAGGCGTGTACGAGAACGAGTTCGTTCCGTACATCAACAAGTGGGGACGGCGGACGAACCTCCTCGCGGTCCTCCTTTCGTTCGGTCCTGCCGTAGTGCTCCTGTCGGTGTTCGGTATCCTCCCACCGACACAGGCCATCACCGGCGCGTTCATCTCGGTTGCGGCAACGTTCGGGATCTTCTGGCTGGTCGAGCCGCTCTCGTATTACCCCGTCCTGGGGATTCCGGGAACGTACATGGCTTTCCTGTCTGGAAACATCTCGAACCTCCGGTTGCCTTGCGCCGCGGCTGCCCAGGAAAGCGCGGACGTGCAAACAGGCACCCAGCAGGGGAGCATCATCTCGACGATCGCGATCTCGGCGTCGATCGGCGTTAATACGGTGCTTTTGGGGGTCGGTGCAGTCGCTCTCGTCTCCGCGTTCCAGGCACTCCCCAGCCTGTGGCAGAACGCACTTGACTCGTACCTTGTTCCGGCAGTATTCGGAGCGATCTTCGCACAGTTCGGCCGTGACTACCCGAAGGTGGCCGGAGTCGGATTCTCGCTCGCGCTGGCAATGACGATGCTGTTGGACCTTGGCTACCTCAACGTCTTCCCCGGATACCCACTTTATATGGTCATCATCGTCTCCGTCTTTGGAACGGTTCTGATCGCTCGCGGGATGTGGGAGCAGGGGCTGATCCACGCACCGGACGACTCGTGAAGTGCTGAACGAACACGACACAGAGAACCCCAGAACGATGGACACGATATCCCACGGAGATTTGCAAGCATGGCGACGAGACTTCCACCAGTATCCGGAACCGGGATGGTGTGAGTTCCGAACGACGACACGGATCGCCGAGGAACTCGAACGGCTGAACGTCGACAGGATCCACGTCGGGAAAGACGCCGTTGACCCGGACGAACGGTTGGGGGTCCCCAGCGAGGACGTGCTGTCGGACTGGTACAGCAGAGCAATGGACGAAACGGACCGCGAGGACGTGTTAGAACAGGTTCGTGGCGGCCACACGGGCGTCGTCGCAGTCGTCGAGAACGGACCCGGTCCGACCGTGGGATTACGTGTCGACATCGATGCGCTCCCGATCACCGAATCCACCGACCCCGACCATCGACCGGCAGCCGACGGATTCCGGTCGACCAACGAGGGATACATGCATGCGTGCGGGCACGACACGCACATCGCGTTCGGACTCGGGACGATCCAGTCGGTCATGCAGTCCGAGTTCAGTGGGACGTTCAAGGTCTTCTTCCAGCCGTCGGAAGAGCTCCTGGGCGGTGGCAAAGCGATGGCCTCGACGCCCCACATCGACGACGTCGAGTATCTGTTCGGCGCGCACGTCGGACTCGATTATCCAACCGGGACGATCGTCTCCGGGCTCGACGAGGCGCTGGCTCTCACTCGAATGGACGTCACGTTCGAGGGCGAAGCTGCCCATGCAGGGTTGGCCCCCAACGAGGGACAAAACGCAGTGCAGGCGTTCGTCGCCGCCGCGGACAACATCTACGGGATCCCTCGCCACAGTGACGGAACCACCCGTGTGAACATCGGTCAGATACGGGCCGACAATGCCGCGAACATCATCGCCGACCGGGTGACCGCCTCGATCGAAGTTCGAGGCGGGTCGACCGAGCTGATGGAGTATATGCGTGATGCAGTGCATCGGCGTGTCGAAACGGCCGGCGAGATGCACGGGTGTACCACCGACATTACTCGAACCGGCGAGTCGATCAGACAGGACAGTGACGAAGCGCTCGTCGACCTCGTCAGTGAGACGGCTGCAACCCAGTCGGGGGCAGAGTCGGTGATTCGGCGGGACGCCCTCGCGGCCAGCGAGGACGCCACGTACCTGATGCAGGCTGTGACGGAGAACGGTGGGGAGGCGACGTACATCGGGATTGGTGGAAGCAACCCGAGTGGGCACCATACGTCGAAATTCGACGTCGACGAGGAGAGTCTCTCCATCGGTGTGGAGGTGCTTTCGAGTTCCGTTCAAAAGCTCCTCTCCTCGTAGCAGCTCATTCGGAATAGTTGACTTTTGGATCGACTAACCCTGGTTTGGTGAGCTGTGTGATCTCAGAACACTGATTCCAGCGTAGGTGTCCCTGGACCGTCCTTCGGAGCTGGTCATTTTCGTTATCACTCCTTGCTCAGTCGTTCGTGGGTGTGAGTACGACTTGATACTCTGTGAGAGCTATGTTTGCGGTGAACTGGGAGCGGTTCCCCCGGCCTCCCGGAAGCGGCTGTCGCTGCCACACGCGGGCCTAAGGATACAGTCACGGCAAGACGTCGCCCCCAGACTGACTCGACGAGGATTAAATACCAACTCGAAAACTGATATCGTCGATAATTATAAATAAACGAATGACAATCTCCGTGTGCATGGCTAACAAAGACATTTGTTACCTGCCAGCAACGGAGATGGCATCGAGAATTAAACGTGGGGACCTGTCCCCGGTCGACGTCGTCGATGCGCACATCGAGCGAATCGAGTCACGTGATGAGGATGTGAACGCCTTCATCCGGCTGTTAAAGGAAGAAGCACGCGAGGAAGCCAGGGAAGCCGAACGAGCCGTCGAAACTGCATCGGACCTGGGACCACTTCACGGAGTGCCGATAGCTGTCAAAGACCTCCTCGGTGCTATGGAGGGAATTCGACACACGAAAGGGGCGAAACCATTGGAGAACGTCGTCGCCGATCATACCGCCATCGCAGTCCAGCGGTTGGAGGACGCCGGTGCAATCGTGGTTGGCAAAACGAACACTCCGGAGTTCGGTCACAAGGGTCAGACCGACAATCTCCTCGCAGGAGAAACACCGTCACCGTTCGATCTGGAGAGGACGTCCGGGGGCTCTTCCGGAGGCAGTGCTGCGGCAGTTGCAGACGGGATGGTACCGCTTGCGACCGGCTCCGATGCTGGGGGATCGTGTCGTATTCCGGCCAGTGCGTGTGGGGTCTTCGGGTACTGTCCGTCCTTTACCCGCGTACCGCACGCTCATCGGCCAAACATGTTCGTTGCGCCGCCCTTTTTCCAGATCGGAACCCTGTCCCGATCCGTTTCCGATGCGGCCGTCATGATGGATGTCATGACCGGTCCGCATCCACGGGATCCGTTCGGTCTGCCCGACGATGGGGTCGATTACATTGACGCGACGCAACGTCCGATTAGTGGGTTGGATATTGCATATAACCCCGATCTGGACGGCCTCTTCCCCATTGATCCTGAAGTACAGTCGGTCGTTGAGGACTCACTCGATGCGTTCGAGACGCTCGATGCAACCGTCGACGAAGTCGAGATCGGCATTGAACAGTCATTTGACGACCTGTGGGACGCGTTTATGGACCATTGGAGTGTCACAATGGCAGGTATCAACGAGGGCGTGAAGGCGGAACACGGCATCGATATGTATGGCGATCACCGAGACGAGTTACCTGACTCGGTCACCGAAAAAATAACGGAGGGAAGAGAGATCGCTGCACTCGACCTTGGTGCGGCACAGGCGACGATTACATCGTTCTTCGATAAGATACAGGACCTTTTCGAGGCGTACGATCTACTGGTGACACCGACCCTGGCGATCGAGCCTCCGAGTACGGAGCACGTGTCTGGACCGAGTGAAATTAACGGTAGAGAGACTCGCGAAGCCTTGGGGTGGTTCCTGACATGGCCGTTTAATTTGACAGCAACCCCAAACGCATCAATTCCGGCAGGGTTCTCTGAGGATGGGCTCCCTATCGGGCTTCAAATAGTCGGCCCTCGCTACGAGGATGAACGGGTGTTCGCCGCGAGTGCTGGTTTCGAAAGAGTCAATCCGTGGTCTGACGCGTATCCACCGAGATAGGCTGCCGAGGCGATCGGGTGCTCATCGACGATACCAGCGGAGTTTTTCTACGCAAAATTCTCAGGGAGACCGACAGCAGCAGGGTCTCACCCAGATCGGTACCAGACCGGTTGACCGAGTTGCGCTCCACCGGTCTCTCCTGAGGGTCGCGTTTGCCCATCACCGGCCCCGCGAGACGTACAGTTTCTTCAGATAACATGTCACTCCTTGTTGGTGGAACCGTTAGGTATATAACGAAAACACATGATGAATGATCCGTATATGCAAGAAAGTC
This sequence comes from Halosubterraneus shenae, assembly GCF_050510935.1. Taxonomy (NCBI): domain Archaea; kingdom Methanobacteriati; phylum Methanobacteriota; class Halobacteria; order Halobacteriales; family Haloferacaceae; genus Halosubterraneus; species Halosubterraneus shenae. Next base: position 101,509 of record NZ_JBNLVO010000007.1, read on the forward strand.
TCACGGAGGAGTATCTACCGAGCGACTCGGTAGCTCCCGACAGCGTCCATTCGCTGCCCGAGCAGCACTACCCCAAACGGATCAACGTCGTCGACGAGCTAGTCGATAAACACGTCCGGGAGGGTCGTGGCGACAACGTCGCGATCTACTTCGAAGACCAGGAGATCACGTACGCGGAGCTTCAGGAACAGGTGAACCGATTAGGGAATGCACTTCGGGACCTCGGGGTCGAACCAGGAGACCGGGTCGTTGCTCGGTTCCCCAATCGCCCGGAGGCGATCGTCACGTGTCTGGCGATCCAGAAGATCGGGGGGGTTGCGCTCCCGTCGATGAAGCTGCTCCGTGCGAAGGAGCTGGAGTACATCATCAACAACGCCGAGGCGACCGCGGTTGTCGTCTACGACGGCTTGCTCGACGAAGTAGACAACGCGTTGCCGAACCTCGAAACGGTCGAGAACGTGATCGTCGCCGAGCGCAACGGCGTCGACCACGACCACCAGAGCTACGACGAACTCATCGAGGCGGCCGACGACCAACTGGAGGCCCACGACACGGAGCGTGACGACCTCGCGCTGATGCTGTACACGAGCGGGACAACGGGCCGGCCGAAAGGTGCAGTCCACACTCACCGGAACGTGCTCTCGACCGCCGATGGATACGCACGCTATTGTCTGGAGCCGACCGAAGACGACGTCTTCGGGGGGAATCCGCCACTTCCGTTCGCGTACGGCTATGGCGACCTCGTCACCTTCCCACTACGGTTTGGTGCCAGTACGAGCCTCGTCGAGGACGCCAGCCCCGGTGACCTGCTGGAAGCGGTCGAGGACCACGGAATCTCGATCCTCGCGTCGATTCCGACCGGTTTCAACCAGATCCTCGAACAGCATCCGAACGGCCCGGAGGAGTACGACGTCTCGTCGCTCCGACTCGGTCTCAGTGCCGGCGAACCGCTGACGCCGACGACCTTCGAGAACTTCAAATCCGAATACGGGGTCGACCTGCTTGACGGCATCGGAACGACGGAAATGCTCCACATCTTCATCAGTCACCGTCACGATGAAGAGATCGACCCCAGTGCCACCGGCTTCCCGGTGCCGGGATACGAATGCAAGATCATCGACCCCGACACTGGTGAAGACCTCGAACGGGGAGAATCCGGACTGCTCGCCGTTCGTGGACCGACCGGGATGGAGTACTGGAACAGGCCGGACAAACAACAGGAGGTGACCCAGGATGGCTGGTCGATCCCGGGCGACATCTTCGTGCAGCGCGAGGACGGGCGCTTCGAGTACAAGTCCCGTAGCGACGACCTCATTATTTCCAGCGGGTACAACATCCCTGGCCCGGAAGTCGAGACAGTCATCGAGGAGCACGAATCTGTTTCCGAGGTCGCTGTCGTTGGGAGTCCCGACCAGCAACGTGGCGAAATCGTGAAGGCGTTCGTCGTCCGCGGAGAGAACGAAACGGACGACGACGAACTGGTCGAGGAGATCCAGAACCACGTGAAAAACACCCTCGCACCGTATAAGTACCCCCGCGAGGTCGTGTTCTGCAGTTCGCTGCCACGGACGGACACCGGAAAGATCCGCCGCACCGAACTCCGCGAACAGGAACAAGCACAAGCACCATGAGAACCTCGTCCAGGTCACTGCTGACCCAGTAATCCCGGCCCTCCCCAAGAGTCGCCGATCTCTCACCAGCGGACGAACCGATGTTCGTGGGCTTGCGGCTTTTCCTCGTGGTCTTTGCGGACTGTTCCGTCGACGCGTGGACCTGCCTGCCTCTCCAGACGGTGAGTAGCTCACCGTTCGATTCAACCGCAGCAGGTGACCGGACGTGAGAGGCTCCGACAGCGCTCAGAGCCAATATCAACGATGCCCTCGTCGATTGCTGACCGGACCGGTCGGCGGGCGATGTCGAACCACAGACCAGCGTAATCGTATACCGAATACGTATACACCTTGTTTCACGTCGCGCCACACGTCTTCCGCCCGGTAGCGGTCCCGACAAAAGATCGGCTCGCTATCTGGAAACCACAGCCCGAACAAGCCAACAGGCAGGACCTCGGCCATCGGTATTACAAATTTACTAGTGTAATGACCTTTTGATTCGTCTCGCTCGTTCATCGACGGACCGCATCGCGTCGCGATCAGCTTCGGCTATGAAAGCTTACAACAGTATGGCTGTCAGCTAATTCGGTGGCACATTCGAACAGCACCACCAACTGGATCGGGACGGACAGAGCGTCGAGCTGGGTGCGGTCTTCCCGATGGAAGCCGATGTAGTCCCGGAACCTTACGAATACACCTACCGTATACACTCTGCGCACTTCTTCGGGACGGGACGTCGACGTGCCGCCGACGGCGGTGCAACTCCCCAGCGATGCCGATAGCCGATCGACGAGCCACCGTAGTTGAGATTTGACAGGCACGAGTGACCGGCGGTACGGACAGGTGGAGACAGTGTATCGACGCAACCGAACACGGATACACGACCTGATAGTAAACGCGGGCGCGTCCGCAACGACAAACAGACGATGAGAGACGAAGCGGCCTCGAATCAGGGGCTTTCGTCGGTCCTGATCTGGAGGTCGGAGCGGGGTTTCGCGATGCAGGTGAGGGCATACCCTTCCTCCTTTTCGCTGTCGGAGAGGAACATCCCCTCCGTCTGATCGACTTCCCCCTCCTCCACGATCATCGCACTGCATACGCCGCAGACGCCCATTCGACACTGATAGGGAGGTGTCAATCCCGCTTCCTCGGCCGCTTCGAGGATCGGCTTGTTCTCGGGCACCTCGATCGTCCGGCCCTCGTCGACGAATTCTACGGAGTAGGTTTCAACCATCGGTAGCTACTCCTGTTCGATCGACCGCTCGAATACGTGCTCGACCGGCTCGAAGCCCTCGGACTCGTAAAATTCCTCGGACCACTCGTCGCCGTGGATAACGTCGACCCGGTAGAAGTCGATTTCCTTCGACGACTGAGTGAACCACTCGTGGACCTCCTCGAGCAGTGCCGCGCCAAGGTTGTTCCCGCGATGGGCCTCGCTGACGAAGTGGCCGTTGATGTACCCGTGGTCCTGGATCCTGAAGATCGGATGGTTCCCGGTGATGCGTGCCTCGAGCACCCCAACGAGCTCGCCCGTTTCCTCGTGTTCGGCGACGATAACGGTCCCGTACTTCGAATCGACGAGCTGGTTCTCAAAGTACTTGAGCCACCGCTCGTCCGCGTCCTCCTTGTGGTCGTAGCGGTCGTCGTGCTCCGAGAGGTGATCCGTGAACCCGTGCCACAGTTCTAACAGCTCGGTCCCATCGCTTGTCGTCGCCTCGCGTATCTTGTACGCCATGATACACCGTCTAAGCCGGACTGACAAAAAATGCATTGGTCGGAGGTATCGGTGCGGACGCGTGTCCGGGGAGAACGAACACGGAGAACCCCGGAAAGTGCCGAAAAAGCCGATATCGGCCGATACAGGAACCGTATACAGCAAACAATTATAACCATGGAGGTGAAACGGGTGAATGAAATAGCGCCATGCCAACAGAGAAACAATTCAAGGAGGAGCTGCAGAACGGGCGAATGATCGAATCCACCGAGGAGATGACCGACGGCTACAAGGAGGCGCTCAAACAGATACTGATCGTCTCCGGGGATACGGAGCTGATGAGCGCCCCCGCGTACTACGATCAGTCACTCAACGCCCCGTCGATGGACGCCCGGGCCTCCTGTATCAGCGTCATTCAGGACGAGCTGGGCCACGGTCACATTGCCTATCGACTGCTGGAAGACCTGGGCGAGGACCGACACGATCTCATCTACGAGCGCGAACCCCACGAGTTCCGCAACACGTACGGGTTCGACCAGCACCTCGAGAACTTCGCCGAGCTGGTAACTGCCCACGGCCTGTTCGACCGTGCAGGGATCGTGCTGCTCAGCGACATTCACGAGAACACCTCCTACGCCCCGTGGAAGCGTGCGCTCACGAAAGTGAGCAAGGAAGAGCAGTTCCACCTCCGACACGGCGAAACGTGGATGCGCCGACTCGCCAACAACAGCGAGAAGACCCGCCGACAGCTCCAGGAGGCCGTCGACTGGATGTTCCCGATGGGTGTCGAGTGGTTCGGCATGCCTGACGACAAGAAGAAGCACGACGATCAGCTCGAGTACCGGATCAAGGGCAAGTCGAACGACGAGCTCCGGCAGGACTGGCTCTCCCGGGCGATGCCGTTGATGGACGAACTGGACCTGAACGTGCCGGCCCATTACGACAATGAGCAGGAGAAGTACGTGCTCGATTACGACATGCCGGTGGCGTTCGATGCCGACAACAAGGAGTGGCACTTCGACGACCCGATCTCCTGGTCGGACGTCATGGACCGATGGCGGTCCCGCGGCCCAGCCAACGAAAAGTACGTCAACATGATCCAGTCCGGCACGGTCGACGTGGAAGTCTAACATGTCCAGCGCATCATCGGAAGCCGACGACCTGTCCACGACGTCGCTGAGCGGCGACTTCGTGGTAGAGCAGCGATCCGACGCGTCGCCGTTCGAGGAGCGGCTGTGGGGCGTCCTCGACGAGATCCCTGACCCACATATCCCGGTCAGTCTCGTCGAGATGGCGATGATCTACGACGTCGACGAGAACGACGGGCACGTCACGGTGGAGATGTCGTTCCCCTGCATGGGCTGTCCCGCCTACGACATGATCCACAACGACGTCGAAAGCTGTCTGACCGTCATCGACGGCGTGGACGAGGTCGACATCGAGGTCGTCTGGGACCCGGTCTGGTCGAAGGACATGCTCTCCCCCGAAGTGAGAGAGAAGATGAACGAATCAGGAATCAGCCTCTAACATGAAATATCAAGTATTTGCACGCGTGAACCAGGGTGACGACACCATCCACATCGGAAACGTCACTGCCAAGTCGGATCGTCTCGCGAAAGTGTATGCCCGAAACACCTTCAACGAGGAGGACTGGGACCGCCTCGCCGTCGTCAGGGAGAGTAACCTCCTCGACGTCGAGGGCGAAGCCAGGCCGACGGTCGAGGTGAGTGCGGAATGAGCGACTGGCCCGAACCGGCGGTCGACTACGTGCAGGCGATCACCGACACGAAGATCATCCTCGGGCAGCGGTACGCCCAGTGGAGCCTCGCGGGTCCCTCACTCGAGGACGACATTGGCGGGGCCAGCGCGGCCCAGGAGGAGATCGGCCACGTTCGGCAGCTCGTTCGCGAGCTCGAGGGGCAGGGCCGCGACGCCGACTGGCTCAACGGGAACCGGGAGCCGGAGGAGTTCGCCAACGCGGCGTCGCTCGATCGGATCGACGGCAACTGGCCGGTGTACCTCGCCTCGATCGCTCCCGCCGACCGCGCTGCCTGGTACATGCTCGACGCGATCGACCGCGACGATCTGGATGGCCTGATCACCAAGATCGGCGAGGACGAGTACTTCCACCTGGAGTACCACGACGCCCGCCTCCAGACCCTGGCAGCCGAGGATCCCGAGACGATCCAGGCTACTCTCGAGGAAACGCTCCCGCAGGCGCTCGCGCTCATTGGGCCGGCCGGCCACGACGAGTCGGCCGACCCGCTGTACGGCGCCGGGTTCACCGACCGGCCTGTCGCCGAGCTCCGCGAGGCGTTCGCGGATCACTACCGGGACCTCTTCGCTGACACCGACGTCTCGCTGGCGGACGTCGACTGGGACGCCCCGCAAGCCGAGGAGTGGAACGAGACGCGGCGCCGTGTCGATTCCGGGACGATCGCCGACGCAGACGTCACGCAGATCAGCGGCGAAGAGAACGAACTGTTCGCGATGAACTGATGGCAGTGACAAACCAGCATTCCGAACGCGACGTCACCTGTCCGTTCTGTGAGTCGACGGACACGGAACAGGAGTCTGCCTTCGGGAGCGAGATCTCGAAGACGCAGTACTACTGCAACGGCTGTCGTACGGTCTTCGAGCGGATCAAGTACGACGGGCAAAACCCGGACACCGGCCGCTAGAAAACCCATCGATAACGGGGGTCGTTCAGTCCTACCCCGACCAGCATTTGCTATATTCAGCGCCTCTATTGCCAGATTTGTTCTCATTTGGGAAGCTTTTATAATGTAGGAGTTCGACTGTGGTTCTGTATGACGCTCCGACCATTCGACGAGCTCGAACTAGAGTATTTCACGACCGAAGTAGACAACCACGTGGGGGTGCTCCGCCTCGATCGGCCGCCGGCGAACGCCCACGACATCGACGTCCTGCTCGAGCTGCAGCGCGCTGTCGAGTCGATCCGGTTCGACGAGAACGTGCGCGCCGTCCTGTTCGGCAGCGCCAACGACACGTTCTTCTCGACCGGGTTCGACATCCAGGAGCTCGACGAGGAGTCGGGCCAGCAGGTCGGGTACGCGAGCCAGACCAGCAAGGAGGTGATGATGAAGATCCGGTCCACGGACACGATCTTCATCGCGATGGTCAACGGTCACTGTATGGGCGGTGGCCTCGAACTCGCGCTCGCGTGTGACTTCCGGTACGTCGGTAACGACGAGAGTTACAACGTCGGCATGCCGGAGATCCACCTCGGGCTCATCGCCGGCGAAGCCGGAACGCAGCTGCTGCCCCGCTACATCGACCGGTCGGAGGCACTCGAGATGATGCTCACCGGCGAGACGTTCACGCCGGAGGAAGCCACCGAGAAGGGGATCTTCGACAAGATCTTCCCGCCGGAGGAGATCGAAGACGCGGCGTTCGAGTTCGCCGAGGAGATCGTCAAGAAGCCGAGTGTCGCCGTCGGCAACAACAAGCTCGCGGTCAACGAGGGGCTGGAGATGCCCCTGCAGGACGCGCTGGTCCACGAGCGCGAGCTCCAGAACCGCCTGCTCGGTTCCGACGTCGCGGAGGAAGGCGTCTCAGCGTTCCTCGAGGACCGCGAGCCCGACTTCCTCGGCGTCGAACTCGGCGACAAGGAGCCCGGCGAAGAGGCGACCGACGAAACGGAGCCCATCGCCAACGAGTAGGCCACAGCGTCAGTCACCCTCCATTTGGCCCTACCTTTCCGTTTCCAGTCCTGCAGCAGGTGCTAGCGAGCGGTCCGTCGGGTACGCGTCGACTCGTCCCCGAAACCGGACCGGTGGCCCATCGAGACGCTCGACGACGTCCAGGGCGGCGAGCCGCCGGAGATGGGCAGCGGCCTCGCCGGCACCGAATTTCGCATGAATACCGGACAGCTCACCGAACAGCGCCGTAGCCACTGTCCACGGAGTGGGCGACTCCTCGGCGTCGGCGACCGCCGTGAATGCAGCGGCGGCACGCTCGCGATGGTGTTGCCGCACCGCCGGAACCGCCGAATGAATGTCGACCGTCGTCCCGTGGCCCGGGTAGGCCGTCCGGTCGGTCGCCTCGACCCGGCGCAGCGACTCGAGGTATCGGCCCAGCGGATCGGCAAGTCGCGTGTCGCTGCCGCCGACGTTCGGTGTGTACGTCGGTAACAGCAGGTCGCCGAGGAACAGCTCCGACTCGGTCCGGAGCGAGGCGTGGCCGGCGGTGTGCCCCGGGGTGTGAACGAATTCGATCCCGCCGACCCGATCGCCGTCGTCGTGGCACTGAACCGGATAGGTGTCCGGGATCGGTGACGGATCGTCGCCGTCGGCGACCTCGTCACGAATCGGTTCCGGAACACCCCAGCGTTCGAGCGTCTGGCGGTCACGCTGCACGCGTCGCTTCCTGTTGCTTGCATAGTCGCCGACGAGCGGGGCGTCCCGCCGGTGGAGATGCACCGTCGCATCCGCGTGTTCGGCGAGCCGGCAGGCGAGCCCGGCGTGGTCAGCGTGCCAGTGAGTGACGAATATCCGCTCCACGTCGGCAAGCTGTCGGCCGGCCGCTGCGAGCCCGTCGCGGAGGTCGTGCCACGCCCCGTCCGTCGGCGGGCCGGGATCGACGAGCGCGCTCTCGGTCGGCAGGAAGTATGCGGAGTTCGTCCCTTCCGGTGTGCCATCGCCGACGGGGATCCGGACCGGCTCAGTCATGGTCGGTGAACCGGTCGGGGCCGATCGCGCTATCGAGACCGAGCTCGTCCCATCGGTCAGCGAGCGATGCGAGGACGTCTTCGGAGTACGAGGTCTCCATCGTCACCCGGGGCGCGATGTACTCTTCATCCCAGCGCGGGTCCCACGTGGCGTTGATGTAGAGCCGTGACCCGGCCTCGTCCTCGCGGTAGACCGGCGCGGCCGCACTGGACGCGTTCGACTCGCTGAACACCCAGTCGTTCGCCGGGTGCGCCTTTACCCACATGTCGTCCAGGGCGCGGGCGAGGTCGGTCGGATCTGCCTGTTCGTCGACGACGAGCACCTTGTCGAAGAGGTCGGAGAAGGAAAACAGCGTGTTCGCCAGTTGCCACTCGAAGCCGGCGTACAGGATCTCGCTCGAGACGATACAGAGACCGAGACGGCCCTCGACCGGGATCTGGATCCAGCGCACTGGAGAGACTCCCCAGTAGTTGTTCACCCGCCGATACAGTTTCACGGACTCGGCCAGACAGGCCAGGTGGATGTCGTCGGCCAACGGTACGTCGCGCGGCGCGAACGGCACCGTCGAGCTATCTCGAGTCGCGACCGTCGTCGTCCGCAGCCCGACAGTCGTCGTCTCGCATCCGACCTCCCAGGCTGCGCCACGGACCGTCGCAGTGGCTTCCGAATCCGATGCCGTCGAGTGGTGGTTCCCCGAGCCGTCGACCCCGCGGCCGTTCGGGCCCTCGTGCGTGGGGATAGCTAGCTGGCCGTCGATCCGAACCTCAGCGTCGGCTGGAACGGCTCGCCCGTCGACGCTCGCCAGCGGGACGTCGTTCAACCCGGCGGCCAGCGCTGGCGCCTCCGGGGTCGGCTGGCCCTGTGTCCAGGCCTGCAGCGCAGCGAGTAGCGCCGCGGCCGGCACGCCGAGCACGACGCTCGCCTCGGAACGCGGCGAACACCACTCGGCGAACGTCCGCGGAACCGAAAGTCGAAGTTCGCCGCTTCGTCGGCTCCGCCCTGCGATGGGCGCCCACGTCGTTGTCCCGTCCACCACCGTGGCGATCACGCCGAGTGAGACCAGGGGGACACCTTCACGTGTCGTCGGCAGTCCGAGGTCGTACAGATCAGCACCGTCGCGAACCGTCGCCTCCGGCTCCGCAACGAAGTGCTCATCGACGGGGGCAGGCTCCCAGTCAGCGAGCCGATCCAGCAGGTCGACGTACGACCCGTTCGATTGCTGATCGAGCGCGCGAGCGATGCGGTCCCACGGCTCCTGGTCGCTCGGGGCGAACTGGTCGGGCCCGCCGTAGACGCCGCTCGCCAGCTGCACGATGCCGGGAGTCTCGGCGAATCGAACGACCGGGCACCCGTGCCGGATCGCCTCCGACGCGACGACCTCCGCCGTCCCGTCCCAGTGAACCGATTCAGTCACGTCGACGACGTCGTCGGTATCCCGAAGTCTCTCGAGATGGTCCCGAACCGCGGTCATCGGTCCACCTCCGTCCGCGCAAACGGGAGATCGTCCGTCTCCAGGCCAGCCCGCTCGAGGATCTGTCGCGCCCGGTACCGCCGGTCGACGTCGTCGGCATCCTCGGTGGCGCGGCCAGTGGGGCGGAATACGTCGTCGCTGCTCGTCGCATCGATGTACGCCTTCGCGGTCTTCGCCTTCGAGGTACCGGTCTGGATGTCCCCTTTCTCCGTGGGGGTCTGGTAGATGTTCAGTGGCACCTTCGGCATCGTCTCGACGCCGAACTGATGGAAGTCCGAGTCGGGGTCCGCATGCAGCGACAGCGCCTCTATCACCGCGCGCTGGTCGAGCGGATCGACGTCCTCGTCAACGAACACGAAGAAGTCGACGTGCAGCATGCCCCACGTCGTGAAGATGAAGTTCGCCATGTCGTGGAGATAGCTCGGGTCGGTTTTCTCCGTCGAGATGACGTACACCGTCCGCGGCGTCGACTGCCACGGCGCACAGCATTCGACGTCGAACCCGGCGGTCCGGAGGCCCAGTGTGGCGTCCGGACCCACGCAGCCGACTTCCATCGAGCTCGTCGTATTCTCCGTCTCACCGACGCCGGTGCCCTCGACGCAGAACGGGATGATCGGGTCCTCGCGGCTGGTTATCCCCGTCACCCGAAACAGTGGCATCGACCGACGAGGGCCGTGCATGTAGCCGAAGTAGTCGCCGAACGGCCCCTCGTCTCGGCGCTCGTTCGGCAGTATCTCTCCCTCGATGACGAGTTCGGCGCTCGCTGGCACCATGAGGTCGTTCGTTTCACAGGGAACGAGGTCGACGGGTTCGCGCTTCAGCCCGCCGGCGTACTCCGCCTCGTTTCTGCCCGTCGGGATCCACATGACGGAGGTGTACTGGACGGCCGGTTCGACGCCGACGGCGATCGCGACGGGCATCGGCTCGTTGCGCCGTTCGTACTTGTAGTAGTAGAGGTTCGGCGTCTGTTCGCCCGCCAGCAGCAGGACGCTCGACGTGTCGCCGTCGTGGATCATCGACCGGTGGTACGACCAGTCGACCCACTCGGAGTCCGGATCGGGGGTGATGAGTGTGTGGAGGTTCGAGTAGCGGCCCCCATCGCCGGCGTGGATGTATGGCCAGGGATACTCCAGCAGGTCGACGTCGTCGCCCGTCTGCACGTGCTGCTTACATGGCGCGTTCTCCGGCGAGACCGCTCGTGGCTCGATCGGGTCCTTCAGCCGGTCGATCACGGACTCGTAGAACTCCTCGTAGGAGAGATCGGACGGGAGCCCGAGCCCAAGTGCAATTCGGTCCCACGGTCGACGTTGGGAGCCGCGGTATGGGTCCCCGACGAGCCGAGCGTTGTCGACGTCCTCGAATAACGGCACGTCGCCGTCGGCCTCGTTTAACAGGAGCGTCACGGCACTCGCCTCCAGGTTCCACGAGACGGACTCGTCGATCCGGTGGAGGTCGTTTCGCGACTCCAGGGTCCGGAGGTACTCCCGGAGACTGTCGGCAGTCATTCTCCCTCGTGAAGCTCGCTCGCCAGTTCGGTCCGTTCAGATTCTACCTTGAGGTCGATGTACTCACTCACCAGGTCCGGGTAGGCGTCGGAGAGGTACTCGAGCATGATCGTCCGGCTGGCCTCCGACACCGACTCAAACTCCCCTCGCTCGGTGAGGTATTGCAACAGCGTCTTGACCTCTTTCGACCGGGTGTTGATCACCGTCGTCTGGTCATCAACCTGTTCCATCGTCGATTCCAGTAGTTCGACGTCGATCCGGTCGCCGTTGTCCGTCTCGATCACCTCTATATACCACTCCTCCTCGATATTTTCGTGCGGCCCCTTGACGACAGTGAGTTCCTCGGGATCGGTGAGGTTCTCCGGGTCCTGGTCGATCCGGGCCTTGACGTCGAAGATCTCCTTTGTCCGTTCGTCGCTTACCTGCAGCCGGATCTCCTCCCCCGTGGGATCCGCTGGCAAGTCGTTTTCGGACGTGACGTACTTTCCTGCCATTGTTGTGCTGGGGTTGTATACGGTGTTCAATAAAACCTACACTAAGATTCGAAGAGAATTCGACGAATATCGACCGACGGACGCCGTCGGTTTGCGGTGAACGCGATCGTGAGCGGGTGACGGACAACACGCGGCAGTGGCTGCTGCGTCCGAAAGGGCCACACTCATGGGAGGTGACATCGTCTCGCTACCTGATGACCGAGTCAAATACGGAGACGCTATACCTCGAGGACATCGAGGAGCGGACGATCCAGTGCGGCGAAGTGGAGGTCACGGCGGACGAGATCCGCGAGTTCGCCGAGCAGTTCGACCCCCTGCCGATCCACACGGATCCGGAGGCGGCCGCCGAAAGTCGCTACGACGGGCTCATCGCCAGCGGCTACCATACGCTGTCGCTCTCCGTCCGGCTGTTGGTCGACGCAGTCCGGAGCCGTCGGGCGGTCGTCGCGGGGCTGGGCATTGACGACGTCCGGTGGCACGCACCGGTCAGGCCCGGCGACACGCTCGTCGTCGAGACGACGGTGCTTGAGACGCGCCCGTCGGAGAGCGACCCATCGACCGGCGTCGTTCACGAGCGGATCACGGCAGAGAAGTCGGACGGAACCGAGGTCCTGTCCCTCGAAAATCACGAGCTCGTGGAACGGCGCGACGTGGAACCCGACGACGCGGCGGCCGATTCGCCCGGAGAGCAGTGACACGGGGGGCGGCCAACAGCGACAGGACCCATTTGCCGTTTCCTGTACCCTTCTTGTGGTAGGTCCAGTAGAACAGGGTATGGAAACCATCGCGGACAGACGAGTGTACTTCGGCGAGTTCGCTGGACCGCTCGCCCACGGATCAGCGATTTTCGACTGGCAGCTGATATCGACGCAGGAACTAGTAGCGGCGTTCGACCATCCGTTCGCGGCGATCCTCGCGGACGACGGGATCCCGTACGCACCGGTCGTCGTCGACGCGACCGTCCACCGCTACCCGGCGATCGGCGACGTGATAACCGTCGACACTACCCCGGTCGCTGTCGGGGAATCGAGCCTCGATCTCCGGTACGAAGTGACCGACGGCGACGGGCAGCCGATCGCGACGGTGACCGCGACGCACGTGACGATCGCGTCCGACGGGACGGCACTGTCCCTTCCCAATGCAGTGCGCGAGGGATATGCCGACGCCTGCGTCACCGACGGTAACTCCGGTCCGCAGCGAACGCCCGATACGCCGGCAACCGCGGACGATACCGATACTGCCGTCACCGCCGAGTCTGCGTCGCATCCATCGTACGAGACGACGGTCCCGATCCGGAGCCCCCACATAGAGGGCGCCGAGCTGGCGTACTTCGAGGAGTATCCACGGTTCGCCGGGGACGCCCTCGAGGCGTTCGTCGCGAAGCAGGGAACGAGTACCGGTGCCCTGAGCGATGAGAAGCAACCGTACAAGCTTCGCAGCTGGCAGTGGGAATTCAAGGCACCGGTTCGGTTCGAATCGAACCTTCACGTCGACTGCGAGGTCGTCGCCGTCGACAGCGACGTGATCCGCGTCGCCCACGAGTTCTCCAGCGACGGCACGACGAACATCGAGGGCGTCACCGAGTACGGCTGTTTCGACAGTGCAGGTGAGCCGACGACGTTCGACGAGTCGATGCTCGACCCGTTTCGGTGAGCCGCCGCCGAAAACTCACACGCACCCGGAAGCTCCGGCGAGGCGAGTTTTCAGTTGCTGTAGCAGTTAGCGATAACCGGCTATACGGACCAATATATCATTTTTAAGTATAACTAAGGCTTTTGACTGATATGGCATCAGGTGCTGTGGTATCCAGTCGTACCACCGTGGCCACGAGCCCTCGGCGGAACGTCTCCCGTACAGGCAGCAGCGCTCGAACCGCGATTGGCCTGCTGTCACTGGGTTATCGCTCCCCAGAATGACTCTGGGGGTTCTGAACGGCGTTACCATGGGAGTATCAGTGGTTGCGGTGCACTCAATATCCTCGCTCCCGTAGCGGGACCCAGTGAGTCAGAACGTTATTGCAGTTCTCTTCGGCGATCCATTCGCCGTGATGAATACGATCGGGCTAGTCGCGTTCGCCCTCGTCGGTTCATCGAAAGCCATCCGTGAGGAGTTCGACATATTCGGGATCATTATCGTTGGGTTGGCAATGGCGTTCGCCGGTGGAGCCACTCGCGACCTTCTGGTGAGTCGGGTGCCGCTGGTGCTCCAGTCCCCCGTGGAGATCGGATTAGGGCTCCTCGGGGTTGCGCTGGCGATCGGCTTGAGCGTGGTGTTGTCCTCGCCGGACACGCACCCAGTTACGCTCGTGGCGGACGCGATCGGGCTCGCCGCCTTCGCAACGACCGGTGCCATCGTCGCCACCGACGTCGGCGTCTCGGCGTTTGGCGTCGTCGCGATCGCCACGATCAACGCAGTCGGTGGCGGGGCGTTTGCGGATATTCTCCTGGACCGGCCCCCGTTCATCCTCTTCGAGGATTTCTACGCAAGCTGCGCCGTTCTGGGAGGGAGTACATACTGGGTTGTTGGAGCGATAGGCGCCTCCGGGGGGACGGCCGCAGCGGCCTGTGCCGTCGTGACCGTGGGGACCCGGTTGACCGCAGTGACGTACGACTGGCATCTCCCGACAGTACAGACGTTGGGGCTGATGAAGGACTGATCGACTCTCGACTCCCGGGGGAGTGTCTCCGGAACTGAGTCGGATAGTGACCGCGAGGGCCCGACTGTCCTCCGTATTTATAAAAGTGAACTATTACTCATAAATCCGAGATGATTCCAGTAGCTATACTGAGCCGACAGTTATTCGGGGGCGTTCGAGATCGTCGGAGCTACTCAGCTAGTTCCGCTCCGGGCGAGATCCCGGCCTCACGGCCAGAGGCCCCGCGCCTCGTGGGCTTCCGCGGTCCGTGAGAGCGCGACGATGTACGCCGCGTCACGCCACGTCACGTCCCGTGCTTCGAATTCCTGGCGGACGTCCGACCAGGCTGCCAGCATCTCGGTTTCCAGTTCGTCGTTGACGCGTTCGAGCGACCACGCACGCCGGTTGATGTCCTGCAGCCACTCGAAGTAGCTCACAGTCACGCCGCCAGCGTTGGCCAGAATGTCCGGAATGACGGGGATATCGCGCTCGTCGAAGATCGCGCTGGCGCCACTCGTCATCGGTCCGTTCGCCCCCTCGATGATGAGGCCCGCAGCAACGTCGTCCGCGTTGTCCGCCGTCAGGACGTTCCCGATCGCCGCCGGAATCAATACGTCGACGTCGAGTTCCAGCAACTCGTCGTTGGTTACAGTCGCAGGCGCCTCGTGGGTCATCACTGCCTCCGGTTCCTCGTGGTGGGAGGGAATTGCGTGCGTATCTAATCCGTTCGCGTCGTATATCCCGCCATTGACGTCGCTCACGGCGACGACGTTTGCTCCCCAGTCGTCGAGTAATTTCGCCGCGTTCGAGCCGACGCTCCCGAAGCCCTGCACGGCGACCGACGTCTCCTTGATGTCCTTCTCGTAGTAGTCGATCGCCTCCCGTGCGATGATCGCGACGCTTCGACCGGGTGCCGCGTCACGCCCCTGGCTTCCACCAACGATCGGAGGCTTTCCCGTGACTACCCCCGGAATCGTCTCGCCTTCCTGCATCGAGTAGGCATCCATCAGCCACGCCATCGTCTGCGGATCCGTTCCCATGTCGGGCGCAGGGATGTCCTTCGTCGGCCCGATGACCGAGCGTATTTCGTCCGTGAAGCGACGCGTCAGCTGCTCTTTTTCGTCCTCGCTGAGGTCCTTCGGGTTCACCGCGATGCCGCCTTTCGCGCCACCGAACGGGATGTCCATGACGGCACATTTCCACGTCATCCACATCCCGAGGCCGACGCACTCCTCACGCGTCACGTCGGGATGATATCGAAGCCCACCCTTGAACGGGCCACGGACGCTGTCGTGTTGGGCACGGTATCCAGTATAGACTTCGACGTCGCCGTTCTCGCGCTCAATAGGAACCGTTACCTCCTGGACCTTCTTCGGGTGCTTGAGCCGTTCGACGATGTTCCGGTCGATGTCGAGGTGATCGGCCGCGTGCTGGAGCTGCCGGCGTGCCGTCTCCAGTGCCGACTCCGGTTCACTCGATTCTTCGTGTGTCTCGTCGTCGTGAGTTGTCGTGGATGTCGAGGCCATTGTTATTCGATCGGTGTACGTCGGTTCCGCATCGTTCCTGCACAGTCGGGACACTGGTCCGGATTGTTCTTGGCAAGCACGACGTTCCCGCATTCGAAACACTCGTAGGGCGATTCTTCGGCCGGTGTCTGGTCCACGTCCCTCATAGTTGGTCGTGAGCCCCGGCAGTGTCCTGCAGGGTACTCTATCAGGGGATAATAAGGATATAAGGGAGTATTCAGTAGTTGAGCACCGAACCGTGGCCGTTCCCGTTCCCTTTACTATTCAACCGCCGGCGGATCCCCGCGAACCGAGCGCTCCCCCGAGAGAAACAGTGGTAAAATACACCCGACGACGTCCTGACTCGCGTCAGTCCGCGTGTCGCGTGGCGACCAGCGTCCGGTCATCGATTAGCGACGCGAACAGTTTCCGCTGCACGGTCCGAATGTGCTGGTAGAAGGCCTGTGGCGAGATGTCCAGCGAGTCGGCCACGGCTTCGCCGGTCGCCTTCCGTGGCGACTCGAAGAAGCCGCTGTAGTACGCCGTCTCGAGGACCTCCAGCTGTCTGTCGGTCAAGCGGTCGAGGACCGACGCGTAAAATCCGTGCTCGGACGCCTGTTCACGCGTCTGCTTCGACGTGAGCTCGACGTCGCTGAAGCGCTGGCTAACGAACTCCGTGACGTGCCTGACCTCGACACCTCCGGAGATGTCGATACACAGTTCCGTCCCCGTCCCGGTTGCCCTCGCGCTGCGGAGGACGGCCCCGTGGTCGGCGAGTTCCGTCGCGAGGAACGGCTCGGCCAACCGGAGTCGCAACACGCCCCCGACGTCACCCCCCCGAATCTGCTGGACGTCCTCGACGACGGTGAGGTCGGCCGTCGCGTCGACGACGGCATCGAGCGAGGCGTCCTCGACGGTGACGAACACGAAACTTCCGCTGGCGGTCTGCTGGACGCCGCCTTCGTAGGTGAGCGTGCAATCACCGGCGGCTGCCAACTGGGTGAGCACGAACGACGGGTCGGTGACGGCATACTCGATTCGGGTCATCGACGTGGTGAGCAGCGTCCGCTTGCGCTCGCTGGCGCTGATCGCGGCGGCGATCGTCTCTCCCAGTTCCGAAAGCACAGCCCGGACAGTTTCGTCGAACGCGTCCGGCGCGTCCGCGTACACGGTGAGCACGCCGTAGGAGATGTCGTTGTACACCAGCGGGACGGCTAACGCGGAAAGCAAGTCCCGCGAGATCGCGTCCTTGCGCCACGACGCTGCGCGGAGGTTGGCGGCGACGTTCGAAACGTACGTCGCCTCGCTGGTTGCCGCCGTGCGGCCGGCCGGTTCGACGCCCTCGCTGGCTATCGGGAACGACTGCACGTCGAGGTATCCCTGGTCGACGCCAGCCCACGCCTGGGGCGTGACCGTCTCCCTCGTGGTATCGGGGGTGCCGATCCAGGCAAACCGGAACCGCCCGTCGGCAGTGAGCCGTTCACAGACGGTGTGGTCGATCTCTTCGCGAGTCTCTGACTGAACGAGCGCCTGGTCGATCTCGCGGATCGTTTCGTTAATCCGGTTGAGCGTGGTTAGCTGGTCGTTCTGGTGCTGGAGCTCGCGGTCCTGTTCGCGCAGTTGCGACTCGCGCTCCACGCGGTCGAGAGCTGCTTCAGCGGTCGCCGCGAGGAGGTCCGCCAGCTCCCGTGTGACGTCGTCGAACGCCCCGACGTCGGTCGAACCCGCGACGAAAACACCGTGGTTACCCAGCGGGATGTACGCAGTGCTCCGGAGCTCGGTGACGGAGTTGGTGAGGCGGTCCGCGTCGTGGACGTCGTCGAAGAACGACGCTTCGTTCTGGACGAAGCTATGGCTGGTGAGGTCCCGTCCATCGGCATGGACGGACGGTAGTGGCCCGTGGGCGTTCCGCATCGCCTGTGAGTGGGCCGCGGGGTGGAGGTGATTCTCGTCGGCGTCAAAAAGATAGACAGCGCTCGCGTCGAGGTCGAGGACGCCCGGGGTGTCGTCGACGACGTGCTGCGCGATCTCCTGGTGGGTTTCGGCATACAGGAAGTCCCGGGCGGTCTCCTGCAATGTCGCCAGCGCCTGTTCCCGTTGCTTGCGCTTCGTGATGTCCCGACAGCTGTACAGCAGCGTTCCGTCCTGGATGGATACCTCGCGGACGTTCACCAGCAGCGTGTGTTCGCGGCCGGCCTTATCCGTCGCGGTGGTCTCGATGTTCTTCAGGACACCTTCTTCGGCGAGCTCCTCGCGGTCGAAGAGGTCCTCGCCGAGCAGGTCCTCGATCGTCCCGAGCTCCCGGATCTCCTCGGCCGTGTATCCGAAAATGAAGTGGACGTTCGGGCAGACGTAGGTGTACTCACCACCCTCGTCGGTCATGAGGACGGTGTCGGTCATGTTGTTGAGCGTGACACGGTGAAGCTCCTCGGATTGCCGCAGCTCCCGTTCGAGGTCAACGCGGTCGGTGACGTCCACGCTGTCGACGATAAGTGACACGAGGTCGCCGCGTTCGTCGGTGACCGGCTGGACGGAGAGTTCAAGAACCCGATCCCCGCTGTCGGCCCGCTGGATGACGACGGCATGGCCGAATTCGCCGCCTCTCGCCTTCTCGATGAGCTGGCGGATGTCCTCCCTCGTTTGCCCGTCGTCAGGCCACCAGGGGAGCGCCCAGAACGGATCGCCGACGACTGCGTCGGCGTCAGCGCCCACCATGTCGCGAGCGGCCTGATTAACGCGTGTGAGCGTGCCGTCGGGGGCGACCACCCACGTTTCCGACCTGGTGTCGTGAAAGATCGCATCGAACTGCCGTGCCCGCTCGCGCTGTGTAGTCGTCCGCTGTGCGTCTCGGAGGGCCTTCTCGGTCCGGCGCAAGACGGTAGTAATTGATTCCTCAGACGGATCGCTGACGACGACGTAGTCGGAGACGCCGGCGTCCAGAGCGTCACTGGCGATCGCTTCGGTTCCGTCTGCCGTTCCCATTACGATCGGCAACGTCGAAGACGTGTCTCGGACGCGGCGGACGAGGTCGATTCCGGTCGTCTCGGGAAGATCGTATTCGGTAACGATACAGTCGACAGCCGTCTGTTGAACCAGCTCTTGAGCCGCCGACGGCGTTGAGACACTGTGAACAGCGGCGGTCGATTCCGCTCGAAGCACATCAGCGTACGCTGTTAACCACGCTGTGTCGCCGACAAGTACGATGGTGGACGTGTCAAGGATGCTGGTGGGTTTTGCATTCATGGGAGGAGCGACGGACACCGGTCGGGACCTCGGTTACGACACGATGTGAAGCGGTGATGGTTGCCAGTAGACACCTGACGAACAAAGCCCCTGCTGTTTAGTATTAAACCCCGTTTGAAGGAATACGTTTCGATATCAACCATAGCCGGGGATCGGAGAGGGGATATCAGCCGCGTTGATCGCCCGTTCGTGAGCAGCTTCGACGTCCGAGTAGCGTGGAACCGCGTGCTTGATGAGCCGGCAGTTCTCCGAACTCTCTTCTCACCGCGTAACCACGCCGCGCCGGTCGCGGGGCTCGGTACTGCGAGGTCAGCGTCGGCGAGCGACTGTTCGAGTGCCTCCCACGTCTCGCCGGCCTCGTTCACCCGGCTCACTCACAGGCCAGAAGAGGGTTCACGAGTCCATCGAATTCCGGCAGGTCGAGACAGTCAACTGCGCACATCTGTACGATTAAGTCACTGGAACGGTCACCTCGGTATATGGACGTTTTCAGCACGGATACGCCGATTATCGGGATGGTTCACTTACCACCGCTTCCAGGGGCACCTGGGTTCGAGGGCGATCGAAGCGACCTCCACGAGCGAGTACGTCGGGACGCTGCAGCACTTGAAGCGGGCGGTGTGGACGGCATTATGGTCGAAAACTTTGGCGATGCGCCCTTCTATCCGGACCGGGTGCCGCGGCACGTCGTCGCTGACGTCGCGGCGCTCGCTGCCACGCTTGGGGACGAAATTTCGATCCCGTTCGGCGTGAATATCCTCAGGAACGACGTACAGAGTGCGCTGGGTATCGCCGCCGCAACGGGGGGAGCATTCGTCCGTGTGAACGTCCACACGGGCGCCCGACTCACCGACCAGGGCGTCATCGAAGGAATGGCCCACGAGACGTTACGACTCCGTGAGCAGCTCGACGCCGACGTGGACGTCCTCGCAGACATCGACGTGAAACATTCCGCCCCGCTCGCCGAACGACGCCTCGCGGAAGTCGTGAGCGAGCTCGTCGAACGCGGCGGGGCTGACGGGGTCGTCGTAAGCGGTTCCGGGACGGGTGAAGCGGTCGACACGACCGTCCTCGAGCGAGTGGTCGAGGCCCGCGATGCCCGTGGCCTCGACGCGCCGGTGCTGATCGGGAGCGGTGTAACACCCGACACGGCTCCCGAACTCCTCTCGATCGCCGACGGGGCGATCGTCGGGACTGCACTCAAACAGGGCGCTGAAGCGACGAACCCCGTCGATGAAGCAGCGGTCGAGCGGCTTGTCGAGTCCGTCTCTCAGTGATTCTGGAGGAACGCGCGCACCTCTGATTCAGACGGGAGGGAGCCACGGGCGCCGCTGGCGGTACAATTGAGTGCAGCCGTGGCCGCGGCAAAGCGGCCGGCTTCCGTCGCCGAGTCGTCGTCGAGCAGCCACGTGTGAATCAGCCCGGCTGTGAAGGCGTCTCCGGCGCCTGTCGTATCAGTCGTGTCCACGTCGAACGCCGGGACCTCAGTCACCGTATCGTCCTCGAGCAGGAGGGCCCCGCTCCCGCCCTGGGTGACGGCAGCACGTGAAACGTGCTGTTTGCTGAGTGCCGCGATGGCCTCCTCCGCATCCCCGCCAAAATACGACCGCGCGGCCACCTCACCGACCACGAACAGGTCGACGACGGGGAGAAGCCGATCGAGAGTCGTCGGCGAGGCGCCCCGGCCATCGAGTTCAGAGAGCGGCCCAGCAAGATCGAACACCAGATTCGAAATCGCGCCGCGTTCCCGAGCCGCCAGAAGCCTGGATACGACCTCGTCGGGCGCATAGGCGCTCGTGAACACCACGTCAGCGTCACCCACATACTCGATATCCGCATCAGTTAGCCGGAGATTCGGCACACTCTGCCCGCCTGCGACGATCATCCGCTCCCCATCTGGCCCACGCAGAACCAGTGTGTACGACGACTCCTCGGCACCAGCCCGGACCTGCGTACAGTCGAGCCCACGTGCTCGCAGATCGGCTTCGATCTCGGAAGCTGAATCGGTTCCGAGCCGCGTGATGATCCCGGTTTCGGTCCCGAACTCTGCGAGCCCGGAGGCGACGTTTGCTGCGACGCCACCGACGTCGGTCGTGTGCTCACGGGCAAACGCCCCGCCGTCGGGCTCCGGCAGGTTCGAGAGCGTGTAGATGTGGTCGAGAACCGCACTCCCGACCGCAACGACAGCTGGAGAGGCCATTACATCGAGCCAGGCGGGCGAGCGGTTTGAACGTATAGGAATCGAAAGGCGTGTCTGTGCCCGGCGGTCTGCTGCTGCGAAAAGTCGATCGCAGAAAATCGAACGGGAACGAGGGGGAGCTCTCCGACGAGCGCAGTCTTGACCTCGGTACTCACGATCGGAGTACGGTCATCGGTCAGAGGACCCGTGTCCACCTGCTCGGGAGCCGGACGACCGGCAGCGGCCAACGGGACATTAGCTGGGAGGATCGGCGTCGTCACCGAACCCACTCCCGTAGCTCTCGACGACCTCCGTAACGGTGACCTCGTACGCGTCGTACCACTCCGTCCATCGCCTCTTCGCCTGTTTATGGTCCTCGTCGGCCCCGAACAACTCGAGGGCGTCGAGCGACTCCCAGTAGTACACGACCAGTACTTCCCCACTCTCCGGCGCCTGCCACGTCCGTTTGCCGCGATACCCCTCCGTCTCCTCGGCCGCTGTCTGGATCGCGTCGTTCAACTCGTGGAACTCGGCATCGTAGTCCCCCGGGTCAAGGCGGAATGTAACGAGATACATCGTGACTATTGGTTTCGGATACGTGGAAAAAGATCTTCCCGTCGATAGATGGTGCTGAATCCAGCGTCGATGGCCCGCCCGCATCATCGCTGCCGTTCAAATAGCCGGGGGTCAGTGCGGCTGCCTGCGGTTCCGACGACATCGCGGGAAGCTGGGAGGACCGATAGTCTTCCCACCGACCGGGTCGAGGAGAGGATCGCTGAGGCGCTCATCGGTCCTGCAGCTGTAATCGTTCCGGATGCCGGTGGGGACGGCTGTAACCTCGTCTCGACGCGCTCGCGGCACTCATGCCGTTCTGGGTGGAACTCGGGTTCTTCGGCGGTCCGTTCTAACTCCGGGTTCGCCGAGACGGAACAGGACGGCCAAACAATGCTGTACAAGCGGAACAGCGACCGGGTTTTGATGTCCCGGATCCGCGACCACCTCGAAGCAGACGAGGTACTCGATGTTCAGACAGCGGGGTTCACCAAGTGCCGCTTTCCCGTGCTGGCGAAGCGGTACGTCGTTCGCGACGGCGAAGTTCTCCACGCGGACCTCAGTTCCCCCGACCCGATCGACGAGTAGCGTTGTTCTCCTCCTGAAGGGAAGCGAGGTGACACACTACAATCAGCACCTCGTGAGGTGATTGAATTATGAGACACCGCACTTGTCAGCTCCTGGGACACCCACCGAATGCGTTCAGGAGAACTTCCTCCGCCGATCGGTAACCACGCGCCGCAATGTCCCACGCAGTGCCCGCCACTTTGCGGCGACGAACCCCGCCAAGATGAACGCGAACCCAGCGACGGTCGCGAGCGTGACTTCCTGACCGAGCACGATCCAGCCCGCCAGCGCCGCGAACAGGGGAATCACGTACTCAATGAAGCTCATCTCGATGGGGCCGAGGTCGTCCAGCAATGTGAAGTAGAGCAGGAAGCCGCCGACGCCGGCGACCGCGGAGAGGTACGCAAGTGCGCCGATCGCGGACGGCGTCCACGTGGCGGCCGCGAACGACTGGCCGGGGATCGCGAGCACGGCGGCGTGGAGGAACACGGCACCGACAGCCATCATCCATGCCTGGGTGGCGAGGAACGGCATCGACGGCGATCGGCTGTGCGTGACGACCGCGGCGACGGCGAACGCGAGCGCAGACGAGAGCACGAGCGCGACCCCGAGGACGCTGTCCGCGATATTCGCGGGGTTGGGATTAGCGATGACGACGACGCCAGCGAACCCGAGCGCGACCCCGAGCGCGGTGGCGGCGGTGAACTCCTCATCGGTGGAGACGAGACGCGTGAGTGCCGGCGTCACTACGGGGACGAGACCCAACAGCACAGCGGCGACACCACCCGTGACGTACCGCTGGCCGGCGAAGAGGAACGCGTGGTGGGCGCCGATGATGAGCGCGCCACCGACGAGCACGTAGACGTAGTCGTCCCGAGTCCGGGGGCGGACATCCACGCCGGAGGCGAAAACGGCGGCGAACAGCAGCGCGGCAGCGACGTCGAAGCGCACGGCTGCGAACGGCACCGCGGGAAGGTCCGCGAGGCCGACGTCCGTCGCCATGAACGCCGTTCCCCAGACAGCACACAGGAGCAAGAACCGGCCGGCCGTCCCGTAGCGACTCATTCACGAGGAGGTCGCCGCCGACGGCGAAATATGCGTCGAACCGTCCCGACTCTCCGAGCGACCGGACGCACCTGGCGACGCCGCCGACTACGCGGTGTGGGACGGACAGTACACGCTCCATTACTCTCATTGGGGCGCAGCGAACCTGAAGCTCAAGCACCGAATCTCGGCTGCGTCGCCGTTCGGTGGCGACGACACCGACTCCAAGTGGGCGAAACAGCTCCTCGCAGAGTTGGCCGATGGCCTCGAGGCAGACCCCGTCGACGGCGAGGCAGTACCTGAAACGGAAGCTGGCTGAGCGAGTCGGAAACCGACAGGAGCTGCTTATTCCGACCGGAGAATCGCCGTTCGAGAAGGCGAGCCTGAACCACACCTAGTTGGATCTGCTTCGTAGTGGGCACAGATCATCAACATCCTCAAGACATTATTGACTACCGTCGGACCTGGGTCGAGTGGTGAACGATTCGGCACCTCGGTACTCAGAGTACACCACTGAGTACGAGGATGCCAAGCAGTAGTATAACTACTTCGCCAGTAGAGAGGAGCTTATTCTCCATCGCCTTCTCGTTCTTGAAGATGCTGGACAAGGAGTGAGATGTAATTTGGGTATGGTGTTGTAAGCGTCGATCTGGCGAAATGAAATTCTGAACAAACGCCCACACGAGACTGTAGCCATCAGTCTATTTCGAAGATCACACCAGAACCGCTTTCAGTACTCCTATGCAAGGAAATCATACTGAATTTGGTCGGAAGAATGACCACTGGTGTAGAATGCCGAGAGACACGATATTAAATGGATAACCGTCGTGATTGACCAGCACTACTTGATAGCGACGCTCGTGATCGCGGGTCTCGGATCGGCAGCGCTGGTCGCGCTTGCCAGTGTCGCGGTACTTCGCCGTCGGTCGTGGTCGCACTCCTTCGTCGCGATCGCGCTCGGGGCGCTCCTGACCAGGTCGCTGCTCGGGTCCATGATCGTCGGCGGCCACATCTCGCACGGCACGCACCACCTGTTAGAGCACCTGCTCGACGCCTTTATCACCGGATTACTGTTCGCCGCCATCTATACCGCCAGGACGGTCGAGCAGGAACCTCCCCTCGACGAGGACCAACTCGAAGACACATGACAGACACACGAGCGACGATCGCGGATTCGATCCGAACCCATCCCGGTATCCACTTCAACGAGCTCGTCGAAAGCGTCGGGCTCGCGACCGGGCAGGTACAGTACCACCTCAAAGGGCTGCTGTCGGACGAGGTCGTCGTCGAGGAGCAGCTGTACGGGCGGACCCACTACTACCCGCCCGAGTACGACCAGTGGGACCGGGAGGCGCTCGCACTGCTCCAGCGGGAAACGGCGGGCGACGTCGTCGCGTACCTGCTCACGAACGGGCCCACGCGGCCGGCGACCGTCGCCGAGGACCTGGACATCGCGAGGAGCACACTCGAGTGGCATCTCGATCGGCACATCGAACATGGCCTCGTCCGGAAGGACCGGGAGCAGGGGAACCGGGTGACTCTCACTGTCGTCAACGCCGAGCAAACGCTGGAACTACTCCGTGACGCCGATCCCTCCCTCCGGCACCGGCTGGTCGATCGGTTTACGCGACTCGTCGACCGGCTCCTGTCGGTATAGTCCGTCCCGGGGCGAATAGCCGGCGGCCTCGGGGGCGTCGTCCTCGTCCTCTCGCCGTCGTCGGCGTCGGCGTCGGTATCGTCGGCGTCGGTATCGTCGGCGTCGGTATCGTCGGCGTCGGTATCGTCGCGCTGGACGCCACCGACTGTGCAGTTGGCCGGCCGGGAGTCGCTCAGGGCTCGTACTCGAGCGCGACGACGCGACCGTCCCCGTAGCGAACCAGAATCTCCGCGCTGCCGTCGCCGTCGAGGTCCGCAGGCGTCGCGAACGTCAAAATCGGGACGTTCCGTTCGTAGGTGGCAAGTTCGGTTCCCGACGACGCGTCGAGTACTGTGACGGTTCCGGTCTCGGCGACCGCGATAACTTCGAGCGTTCCGTCGCCGTTCACGTCCTCGAGGACCGGTGAGAGCACGTCCGCGTCGCTGGACGTCGTGATCGTCGTCGACCACTCGGTTTCGCCTGTGGCTCCGTCGAGTGCTATGACCTTCCCGCCGGCCTTCCCGAGATACACCTCCGGAGTGCCATCGCCGTCCCCGTCGGTGACCGTGCGAAGCCGAGTGCTGGTGACGTTGCGTTCCCACTCGATCTCGCCGGTTTTGCCGTCGAGCATGCGGACGGTAGCGCCACCGGCCGCGAAGACCTCAATGGCCGAATCGTCGTCAGCCTGTGCTGTCCCGACGTAGTCGGCCGAGGTTGTGCCCGTCCACTCGACAAAACCATTGGCTGCGAGGAGCACAGGACCCCGATTCGTGCCGAGGAGGATTTCCGGGGAGCCATCAGCGTCCACGTCCGAAACGATTGGACGCTGCCAGACAGATGGACGCTTCCCGAACGTTTCATTGAGCGAGACGTGCCAGGCGAGCGTCCCGTTTCCGGACACGAGGACGACGTTCCCCCGTATGGTGCTCGTCACCACCTCCGGCCCTTCCTGGGGAAGCACGTCCGCGACTGTCGGTCGGCCGTAGCCGTAGGACCCGAGCGGCACTCGCCAGCTTTCGTTTCCGGTGTCGGCGTCGTAGGTGACGAGGGCGTTCTCCGTCGTCGTGACGACGACTTCGAGCCCGCCGTCGCCATCGACGTCCGCAATCGCAGGTTGAGTCAGCGCGTGCAGCGCACACGCCTCGGCCGTGGTCGAAGCTCGCCACAGTGTCGAGCCATCGTCGGGAGCAAGCCGCACGAGTGAACACGACGTATTGGTGATCTCGACGTCGCTGTTCGGGAGGGCGGCAACGGGCGCAACCACGACTCTGCCCTCGGGGCCGACGCCGACGGCGTGATGGTTGAGTTCGTTCTCACGGGCCGTGTCGCTTACCCACTGCTCGGAGAGCGATCCGCCCTCCGGTGTCATTCCGACGCCGAACAGGAGGAACGCTCCGAGCGTCCCGAGAAGTACGATGACGGCCACCGCTGTCCGTGCGCGCATGATTGAATCGTCGTCGTGGTCGGGGTTAAGGGTGCTCGTGTTCGACCGACGGAACTCGGCTACCAGCTACAGGTCGTTCGAACGGAATGCGAGCCTGTTTAACAGAGCGGTCGGCTATATGCGGCTATGGACCGACGCTGGCGGACGCGGTTGGTCGGCTTCTCCCTCCAGGCGTTCCTCGCCACGCTCGCGGCCGGAACCGTGGCGGCTCACGAGGTAGCGGGGTCGCGGTTCGACGCGCCGCTGCCGCTGTCGCTACTTTTCGGCGGGGCGGCCGCGACCGTGGGACTGACCGCCCTCTGGCTGGCGACGACGGACCGGGAAGTACCACCGACGAGCACCAGGGAGTTGCTATCTCTTCCACCCGGTATAGCTACTGGGCTCTCGACAGTGCTGCGATACTCGTTTCTCCTCGCGTTCGTCGCGGTACTCGTCGAGGGAATCGCCGGAGAGCAGGTCGCGGCCGAGAACGTCGCGACGGTGTTCGCGTGGGGGGTCTGGGTTCCCGGCGTCGCGCTACTGTCGATACTCGGCGGTTCGCCGTGGGCCGTGCTCTCCCCCTGGCGAACGCTCTACGAGTGGCTCGTCGCGCTCGAGGGAGAACCACTCGCCATCCTCGATCGGGATCCCCGCCAGCTCGCGTATGGTGTCAGTCTGCTCGGGTTCCTGGCGTTCGTCATCCTGGAGAACCTGACTGTTGCCTCGCAGTCGCCACGGCTCACGAGCATGTTGCTCGGGGGCTACGCCCTGGCGATGGTCGGGGGCGCGGTCTGTTTCGGGGACGCGTGGCTGCGGCGAGCCGACCCGCTCGGCGTTCTCTATCGTCTATTCGGGAGAGTTGCCGTCTTTCAGGTCACCGATCGTGACGACGGGATCGCGTTGTGGCTGAAACCCCCCTGGCGAGACACGCTCGGGGCCGTGGGGAACCTCACGCTCGTCAGCTTCGTCGTCGCGATGGTCTACAGCGTGAGTTTCGACGGATTCACCGGTACGCGCACGTACCAGGAGCTCCTGTTCGGAACGCGGGCGCTGCTCGGAACGGGGCCGATGACGAGTCTGCTGTTGTTCGCGGTCGGCCTGGGCATCTTCGTTGGGACGTTCCTCCTGTCGACTCGGCTCGTCGAGCGGTTGGGGACGTCGGCCGCTGACGGCGGCTCGTGGCAACTCGCCGCCCGGCGGTTCGCGCCGAGCGTGCTCCCCATCGCCGCCGCTTACGAGGTCGCTCACAACTACCCGTACGTCTTCGAGAGCCTGGGACGGCTGGTCGCTATCGTCGTGCGTCCCCTCTTTCCAGGCGTCGACGCGTTCGAACCGCTCGGCTGGCTCTCGCTCCCCGCGTTCTGGGGATCGCAAGTCGCTCTCATCGTCGTCGGTCACGTCGTCGCCGTCGTCGCTGCCCACTACGTCGCCGTTGATCGGTACGGATCGGTAGCGGCGGCGAGGCGTGCGCATCTGCCACTGGTGGTCGTGATGATTGGATATACCGTGCTGTCGTTGTGGATTATTTCGCAACCAGTTGTGGCGTGACTGTGGAAGGCGGTTTTCGATCCGTGTACAAATCTTGTACGTCGGACATCGCGTCAGGGTGAACGTGAGCGCCGTTGGCGACAGGACGGATATCGGGAGGCCGAACACGACCAACTTCTTCTGCGTGTGCTTCGGGAAGTGGCGTTGTAGCCGGAACCGTTGGGTGAACCGACCGATGGCACCCATCGGACGGAAGTAATCAGGTACAGTTGTCGAAAGCGACGGAGGTGCATCAGCGAGTGAATCGGCAGCCAGCGGAAGCCCGTTCCTCACGGGGTGAACGGCCGTCGCCGTTCGTTCTCGATGCGGGTCGTGCCGGCGGTACTTCTCCCCTACGGCACGTGATCGAACTCAGTGAGGCCCTGAAGCCCGCCAAGCCACCCAGTAGACCGCTCACAGTCCCTTTTCGACCCGTGAGCCAGAAAGAACACCTCCTGTAAAAAGGAAAGTTGCCATGGAGGCAACGACGAATGTTTACCCACGACGCTCCGGAAGACAGCACCGACGAGAACGAATCAGCCGTCGCCCGCCGTGGATTCATAAAGGTGGGTGCCGGCGCGATCGCGTCTGCCGTGACGGTCCCAGCAGTAAGCGGCGTCGCAGCCGCGCACTTCCCGGCGGGCCTCGAGGTCGACGTCAAGCCTGACAGCGACGAGAACGCGATCAACCCCCGGAGCGAGGGCGTCGTTCCGGTCGCCGTCCTCCAGACCGACGCGTTCGACCCGACGAGCGAGAACGTCAACTACCGCTTCGGGGCGAAGGACGTCGTCGCGGACGGCGACGGTGCTCGCCCACGGCACGGTGGCCACGTCGAGGACGTGGACGATGACGGAAGGCACGATCTCGTTCTCCACTTCCCGGTGGATGGAACCGGGTTCGACGGCGACGAGGAGGAGGGACTCCTCCACTGGGAACGGGACCACAGGGACGCTCACCACGGCCGCAGCGGGAGCGACGACGTCAGGATCGTCGGCAACGCTCGCTAACCGCCCGTTCCGCTTTCCAAAACGCGGCGTCGACTGCCGGTCAGATCGCAAGGCTCCGCCGGTGAGCGAACCGGTCGGACCGGGGTTTTCGACAACTGGACCAGAATCGCTTTTAAAACGCACCACGAGGCAGAGAACACATGACCGACCGGCAACGCGGCGTCCCGCGACGAGAATTCCTCAAGGCCGCCGTCGCCATCGGCGGCGCGGCCGCCCTCTCCGCCTGCCTCGACCGGAGCGACGTCGACGTACCACGGGGGCCCGCCGACCCCTCTTCGCACCCGGAACGGCAGCACGCCTGGAACGAGGTGCTGCCGACGGACGACCACGGGAACCCGATCCCACCCCGCCATCGGGTTCTCCTGTACCTTGAGTACCAGGGTGACGAACCGCCAACCGACAGCGACCGGGAGACGATGGAGACCGCCTTGCGCGGCGTCGAACGTGCCTACGAACGAAGCGGTGACGGGCTGTTACTGACGACGAGCTACTCGCCGGCCTACTTCGAGCGGTTCGACCAGTCGCTTCCGGCGACCGTCGACCTCCCGGCGCCCGAGGCGCTGGCGTCCTTCGAAGACCCGGAACTGGATGCGCCGGACGCCGTCGTCCACCTCGCGAGCAACACCGCCCCGGTCGTCCTCGGCGCCGAGGAGGCACTTAAGGGGAACAAGGGGACGCTGAACGACGTCGAGCAACCCGGGGCCGCGCTCACCGACCTGTTCGAGGTCGTCGACCGGCGAACCGGGTTCGTCGGGAAGGGGCTGCCGGCGGAAAACGACGACGTCGAAGGTGTCCCTGAGGACGAAGTTCCCGAGGATGCGCCGCTCTACATGGGCTTCGAGTCAGGGTTCAAGGGGAACCAGGCCAGCGAGGACCGGATCTCTATCCAGACGGGGCCGTTCGTCGATGGGACGACCCAGCACATCTCGAACATCACGCTAAACCTGAATCAGTGGTACGAGCAGGACAGTCGCTATCAGCGCGTCGCAAAGATGTTCTGTCCCTATCACGCAGCGGAAGAGACGGTCGAGGGAACCGGAGACAACCTCGGGACCGACACCGAAATGGACGAGTGTAAGCACGCAACGGACGCCGCCAGAGAGGAAGGCGTCGTCGGCCATTCCCAGAAGATGGTCGAGGTACGCGAGGACGACGAACCGCTCATTCTCCGGCGCGACTTCGATTCGACCGACGGTGAGCAGGCCGGACTCCACTTCCTTGCGTTGCAGCGTGGGATCACGGACTTCGTGACCACACGGGAGGCGATGAACGGCGACGATCTCGCAGCGCAGTCCGCCGTCGGGCAGCGAAACAACAACGGCATTCTCCAGTATATGAACGTCACGAACCGCGGGAACTTCCTCCTTCCACCACGGTCGCTTCGCGCACTGCCGCCGGCCAACCCCGACACGACCAGGGAGGTGTCCCATGCGCCGGCGTGAGTTCCTCGGCGGCCTCGGGGCGACGGGCGCCGCCGGTCTCGCCGGGTGTGCGGACCTTTTCGAGACACGTTCGCGTGGTGAACCTCCAGTGATCGAGGACCGACCGGAGGCCGTCTACTACCCGACCCATTACGAGGACATGCAGATGCCGGGGATGGCGAAGGACGGGGCGTACAAGTGCGCTCTGACGTACTCGTTCCCGCACCGCTTCTGGCTCGTCACAGGCGATCGACGGGAGAAGGTGGAACTCCAGGAACGCGACTCGATGCACCTGATGCCGGTCGTCTGGCACGAGGAGACGGGCATCGTCCCGCCCGACGTGAACCCGCAGGTGACGATCCGACGGGACGGCGAGTCGGTGACGTCGGTTTCGCCCTGGCCGATGCTCTCGCAACCGATGGGCTTCCACTTCGGTGACAACGTTCAACTGCCGACCGAAGCGACGTATCAGGTGGAGATCGCCGTCGGGGACGGGTCGTCGCGACGGACCGGCTCGCTGGCGGACGCGGGCGCCGCTTCCTTCGAGTTCTCGATGGAGTACAGCCCGTCGAAGATGGAGGAGATCACGGTCACGGACGTCCCGGAGGACAAGCAGGGCACGAAGGGGGCGGTGGCACCGATGGAGATGAAGATGCTCCCGTCGACGCAACTCCCGAAACCGACGTCCCTGCCGGGGACAGTTCGTGGAACGGGAACCAGCGGCGACGGGGAGTTCGTCGTCACGACCCTCGACGACGCGTCCCGTTTCGGCGGAGCGGAAGGGGAGTCCTATCTCGCGGTTTCGCCGCGCACGCCGTTCAACCGAAACCCGCTCCCGTTGATGTCGCTGTCGGCCACGCTAAAACGGAGCGGGGAGACGGTTTACGACGATATCCTGCAAACGACCATCGATCCCGAGCTGGACTACCACTACGGCGCCAGCATCTCGGAGGTTCGGTCGGGAGACGAGCTCACGGTGACTGTCGACGCGCCGCCGCAGACCGCACGGCACGAGGGTTACGAGACGGCGTTCCTCGACATGCCCGAACTGACGATGGAGCTATAACCATGGTGGACACCAGCGCCGCGGCGCACCGCGTGGTCGCCGTCAACGCCGGGTACGAACACCTCGCGGGCGTCACGCTCGTCGCGACCTGACGATGCTGCTGGGCGCCTACAAGAGCGCCGTCGGTGCCGACCTCTCCTGTCCGGATTGGCCGACGTGTTACGGGACCGTCGTTCCGTTCCTCCATCCGGGCCGTCGGCGTCCCCACCGACGACACCCGCGACGACATCGATGTCCGGATGGGCTCCTCCCCGTGTTCGACCCGCTTGATGGGCCGTTCTACGAGGTCGAGGGGCAATGCCTCCGAGACACGGCTTCCGTGAGAAAACGAAGGAGAAGAAGGCACGGGCCGCTCTCCAGCGCCTCCTCAATCGCGAGTTGACGACGGGCCGGGGGAAGACCCGTCCCGAGCTGGTCCTCAGCGGGACGGAGCTCGCGAACTTCGTCCTCGTCCCCTCCTCCGAACAGTTGACCGTCGAAGGAACGCGGGGAACGAGGGCCGAACAGCAGAGCCGGAACCGGCGCCGAACAGATCGAAGTGCGCGAGATCGAGGACCTCTTCGAACTCCCCTGTATGGGAATATGGAGGAGAGACTGCACGAGAAGAAGCCCGTCCGGAAGGACCTCTACAACTTCGCACGGATGGTGATGTGGCTCCCGCAGTACCAGGACAGCAGCCTCGACGAGATCGTCGCGAAGCTCAAAGACATCTTCTCCCGGTGGCCGTGGTACGACGAGCAGGAGACCGAGTACCAGGTTCGCTACGAGTTCTCGAACACGATCGACGGCGACACGCCGTTGCCGATGAACTGCGACAACGACGATATGCAGCGCTACTGTATCGGCCAGGACCAGTGTTCCTACTCGATCTGGGGCAGTCTCCCGTTCCCGGATGAGATGTACGAGCAATCTGACGAGGAATCAGCTGGTCCCTCTGAGCAGTTTTGAGTCACAGACTCCCCGAATCTGTGGAACCCTTAGATAGTGATTGGTTTGGCGGCTCTGCTGAGTAGAAATGTG
Organism: Halosubterraneus shenae; assembly: GCF_050510935.1. Lineage (NCBI taxonomy): Archaea > Methanobacteriati > Methanobacteriota > Halobacteria > Halobacteriales > Haloferacaceae > Halosubterraneus > Halosubterraneus shenae. The sequence continues at coordinate 133,819 of NZ_JBNLVO010000007.1, forward strand.
CATTGGCCAGAGGTCAACCCAATCGAATAGCTCCGGATGAAGAATTGGAAGCGATCGTCCCAGAAGAGTGCCACTCTGGGGAGTGTTTTTGATGGCCCGTGAGTCAAGGGTGGCTATGGTTCAAATTAGTCTGAACCTATTGCTCCTGTTCATTACAGTCGGGCTTAGTGGACTAAGTGTTGTTCTTGCGTATGATACGCGGATTTTTCAGAAACGAACTACAATCAGAGAGACAATTGAGCAGATAGACCCGTTTGTAGAGACGGAGCCGTATTTCAAAATCAAGCACAGCCTAGTTGATTTCCAGTATCTCTCTCGGCCACAGCAAGTCACTCTCTTGTTTCGATATATCTCATTGTTCTATCCAGAGAATGCGATGGGCGGGCAGCCACGCCGGTTTCAGGAGATTGTACATTCAAACTCAGTTTTCCCCGACCGAAAAACGCTGGTAACGGAGCTAAAGGCGATTCAGGATATAGAACAGGTCAGATTCGCAGACCGTGGCCTCGAGGTTGAGATCTCGACGATTGACCCGATTGCTATCGTAGAAGTCGTCCACCGTGTACAACGAGAACTACGGACCCAACTCAAAGATTCCGAGGGAAAACCACAGAGTGTGAGGGACGATACCTACGGTTACTGAGAGTGAAAACGCGTTCCGGTGGGTGAGGCTCACCAACTGTCGTTGGCGCCCTGCAGTACAAATTCCGCATTTACCTGTTCCACCTGTTCAACGCATTCACTGAGAAGCCGGCCGACTTTGCGACATGCATCGTCTTGTTCGGAGTCGAAGCCAGTATTGAGTCCTGGGTTTACACCATAGATTGTGTACTCCCATCTATTCGGTCTGAAATTTCTTTTGAGGGAGTCGTAGCGGTCTCCGCCCCGTACAAAATGCTGGAGTGTGCCCGGTGTCTGTCGGTCATTGATATGGTCGATAAGTTTCATGCTCTCCACAAATCTTAGAGAGCGAATAGTTTGCTGGTAGATATCTTTAAACCGCCCTAAGCTAACCCCAACTGAGTTACCACCCTTACAATGATAGAAATTGACCTCCTTATCCGTAATGCAGAATTCGATGAAATCAGCCACCTCCCCACTCTTATGATCACAGAAGAGGATTTGCTGGTCTACAGCTCGTTGCTCAGAGAGCCACTGAACCAATGCCTCAAAAACTGACCCGGGTTCATCATCTCCCCATTGCTCATCCAACGGCTCCGGATAGTCGCTATAATACCAATCTGGCTCTTCGCCTGTCCCCTCGGCGATGTACTCACTCCAGTCGATCTGAGTTTCTGCTTGATAGTCTCGCGGGACAAAGGTACTGAGGTCAGTCTGGGAAGATTGTCGTTGTCCGCCTATTATGATTGAGCCCGAGTCAGTATAGAACCGGGGCGGATATTCTTGCAAGAATTCGCGACAATTGATCGGAGAGCTATCTGTGCCGTTTTCGGGGAGTGAGACGGTATAATTCGTTATTGGGCCACGCCATTCGTCCGCCGAAATGTCATATGTACAAGGGATGTTCGTGTTAGTTTTCTCTAACATCAATGAAATGTCTACGGTCGCATCTCCTGCCGCTGGGGGCGAGTTGAGCTCTAGTGAAGGCGTTGCTTCCACTGACCCGGAAAGGTCACCACCCGTGAATTCGATGGGGGTGGCCGCCAGCTGTGGGTTGAAAACCACCGTGATTGGAGTGGAATCGAATTGGCTGATTGATTCGCCGGTGTCTAATCCCTCTAGATTTTGGATGCCGGGATCAGAGTCGTCTGAGAGCCGCTCTGCCATTCGGTCACACCAGCGCTTGAACTCGGAGATTGAGGCTTTTGAATTGGTCCAGATCTTTGATTTGTTTCCACTGACCCCGCGAGTTTCTGTTTCATCTCCAGCGTCGAACGTCGCGAAGACGTGGCCGTGTGTGTAAGTTCGTTTGTCTGAATGGTAGACCGCACTCTGCACGTCTTCGCCGTAATAGGTCTTATACTGAGGTTGGTTTCCAGACGGGATCGCGGTGTTAGCCAATCCAGTTGTCTGATATTTGGGGCTCTGCAAAGACTGCATTACCTTTGAGAGCTGGTCACCATCAACGGACGCTAATGTAGCTGTGTCAGCCACCAATTCATCTCTGAGGTCACTGGCAAATTGTCGATTCGAGGTGAATTGGAAGAGCAACTCATAATCTGGTGGCGCGTAGAATAAATGCAGATCGTACCGTGGGAATTCCAGCACGGTATGAGTCCCCCAATTCGGTGAGTCAGTGGATATTGTAATGTACCCCGCGAGCTCCGAGCAGTCTGACGATTCAAGTCGGTACACATCAGGTTGAATCTCTGGTTCCTCAATCCCCAGAGCGATGTGCGTCCCGGTTAGTGAGTAAACGGTGGTTGTCTGGTAGAATTCAATATTTTCCTCGTTTACTGCTGTAGGCGACTGACTACGAAGATGAGTCGTCGGCCACCGCTGGCGAGAGATATGCTCGTCAATGAGGCCCGGTACGATTTCGCTCCAACCAGTATTCTCATGGTAAAGTTGCCGGACAGCCTCCTCTGTCGCCTCACTGGAGAGCGTATCGGTGGGAGCGATGATGGTTGCTGGAACCGAATCATCTGGGCTGCGAGCGAGTCGCCCGATTAGTTGAATCGTCATTCGCAATGACTTGGGGGGCTCATGGAAGACGGCGAGCTGCAGATTATCGATGTCAACCCCCTCTGCGAATTTATCAACAATCACGACGCCACCTATTTCCCCAGCTCGCAACTCACGAATTGCGTCCTGATTGTGATTTGCGTCCTTGCCTGAATGAACTGCCTTCACGTCAAATTCATCCGAGTCATTGTACTTCTCTGCTAGCGAGTCTGCGGTGTCAGTCTCATCTGTCCGTGCCAGCATTGTGGCATGATCGTTGGATTGCTGGAGAGAAGCTAGCTGGCTTTTTGCAGTCTCAATTAACTCTTCTTTGTTTCCACTGTGGGTCTCAAGTTGGACTTGATGATAGATTCCATCGGTCCGTGCCTTATCCACGGGGTAGTGGTAGATCAGCCGCCCGGGCAAGAGGTCATGGTCACGTCGAAACGGTGTTGCAGTCAGGAGGAGTTGAGGCGTGCTAGCAAACCCTGAGAGGATATCTTCCCAGGCAGGTGCACTCGAGTGGTGAGCTTCATCGACCAAAACAAGGTCGAACATATCATCAGGTGGGGCAGCGACATCGGGTTCGTCGTCTCGCGTATATTTTGACGATATACTATTTGGTAGTGTCACCACCACGTCTGTGTCGGTGTATTCGTCCCATCGGGATTCCGTGTGTGGTCTTTCGGCAAGGGTCTCGACATCGGGTGTTGAGGAGATCGAGGAGAGTGCACCGGCTTTTGAGAGTCCCTCAAGGGTGTCGAATTTGTGTTTGAGTTGGGTGCGGATGGAGTCTGACGGGGCGATAATCAGGACCCGGTCCGCTCTGTACTCGAAGGCTGCGAGCATCATTAAGGCGGTCTTCCCTGCGCCGGTCGGAAGTGAGATGATTGCAGGGTCATCGCCTTGTGCGGTGCGGTGGCTTTTTAGCGCCCAGTAGGCTCCGCGTTGGCAAGTTCGGTAGTCCTCTTCATCCGACTCTCCAGATTTTGGGTAAGTGAGATTGTTAGTATGCTCGGAAAAGAAAGACATCGTATCTTACAGGACCGGAGACTGGCGAGCTACTTAAAGGTATATTTGCACTAATTATTCGAATTTCATGCATAAATGGGGTTATCAGTAACCGCTACGATTGGATTTTATAGTCGCTGCTGTCCGTTCGAGGGATGTCCTCACTAACAGTACGCACACCAAATTAACGGTCAATTCCCGATTAATAACGCGAAACAAACATCGGCAGCTTTCTGCATCTATCCCAATATCCAGCAAGCCAGCTGTGGCGGTGTTCAGATAAGGATGAAGGGTGAGGCGGGACGATCTTTGAGTGGTCTATGCTCGAAACCGCCCGCCTCA
>NZ_JBNLVO010000008.1:0-87929 GCF_050510935.1 Halosubterraneus shenae
ACTCGGTGAGGCGGGCGGTTTCTGGCATAGGCACTAGAAGATCCTCCCGCCTCATCCTTAACTTAACACCGCGGAAATCCCTCGGCCGCTCTTTATAACCGGGTTCAAAAAGGCGATACGGTCTTGCTCTCGACAGTACCGCAAACACCCAGAAAGCCCTCGGCCGCTCGCGGTCGCTGAGCAGGATATCTGCGCTCTCCGCACCGCCCGCGCAGATAGGGCCTGCTCAGCGACTCCCCGTTGGCGCGACCGGCCATCGCCCTTTCAGTCCGCCAGGACCGCGACCGCACGGCAACGGCACCGCCTGCAACGCAACCGCAATACCTCAGTCCACCCCAGCCTCCGCCGGGGCGCGCCGGCACAGCACCGCACCGATCGGCGCGCCCCGGCCTCCCTCGCACGCGTTGCTCGCGCGCGCGCCGACCGCCCTGCACTGCATGCCGGACAGCCGGCCAGCGACGCCCGCCGAAGAACCGCTGCGAGCGACATCCGGCCACCACTCCCGGGCGGGACTGAAAGGGGCAGTCGCTGAGCGGGACGCCCTGCGAAGTAAGCACCGCAATCCCGGCGAGCGACCGTAGGGAGCGAGCCGGGTGAGGAGCGCAGGGAGCAGCGCGACCGCTCAGCGGCTGGGGCTTTCTAGGCATGCTGAGTGGTGTCGCTGATGGCAATCACCACTCTTACTTATAAAATCGCGACCGCTCAGCGGCTGGGGCTTTCTGGGCATGCCGAGTAGTGTCGCAAGCGACGATGCCCGGAATCATTTATAAATGCGACCCTCGCAGCAGCTTGGGATTTCGACGCGAACAGCCCGATCTCGCCGCGGAAGAATTCCGATACTCCCCGCCTGGTCACCGTCGATTAAAGCCAAACATCCATCTTTCACCACTTACCTGCAGGGTATCCCGCCTTTATCAGGCGGCGCGGTATATACTAACACGAAAGACCATGACAAACATCGAGATCGAGTACTGCGTCTCCTGCAATCGACGGCGCGAAGCGCTGGACACCGCGGACCGCATCCTCGCGGAGTTCGGGCACGACCTCGACGCCGTGGCGCTGACGCCGGGTCGCGGCGGCGTGTTCCGGATCGCCGTCGACGGCGACCTCGTCTACGACATGAAAGAGCGGGGCTACGACGTCGACGCGATCGTCGACGCGGTCGCCGAGCGCGCGAACGCGACGTAACCCCGTCCATCGGGGACGTACAGGGTCCGCGACCACGGAGACGGACGCGGCAGGGCCAGACTCAAGGGGCATCGACGATGACCGCAAAGGAAATGCGGACCGCCGGTCGGAACGTAACGCAGTACAGGCTGGGCGCCGCCACCGGTAGCGGGGTCGCCTGAATGCGCGTGTCGACGCTCGTCGACGACTACCTGCTCCTCTGGATACTCGCCTCGGTGCTCGTCGGCGTCCTCGTTCCGGCGGTCGGCGTGATCACGGAGCTATCGACCCTCATCCTCGCGGTCATGGTCGGCAGCGTCTCCCTGACGCTGTCGCTCGGCGAGTTCCGCGAGGTCGACGTACCCGGGCTGGGGTCCATCCTGCTCGGCCACGTCGCGATGCCGGTCGTCGCGCTGGCCATCGCCCGGGCACTCGGGCTCTCGCCGGCGCTGACCGCCGGGTTCGTGCTGCTCGGCGCCGTGACGCCGGAGCTCGTGACGCCGACGATGACGAAGCTCGCCGGCGGCGACACCGCCCTCGCGTCGATCGCGCTCGTCGTCATCGGCTTCGGCAGCAGCCTGTTCATCCCGGCCGTCGTGACGGTCCTGCTCGGCGGGCGCGTCGCCGTCGACGGGTTCGCAGTCGTGACGCAGCTGCTCGTCGCGGTCGTGATCCCGATGATCCTGGCCATCGGCATCCGCGCTCGCTACACGGACCCGGTCGCGAGCCGCGAAGCGCTCTACTCGTCGGTGTCCGCGGTGATGGTCGTCCTCATCATCGGCGGAGTGACCGCCGAGAACGCCGCGCTCATCCGCGGGAACGTCGACACGCTCGCCGTCGTCGGAGTCGGCGGCCTCCTGTTGAACGCCGTCGGCTACGCGCTCGGCTGGCTCAGTTCCGTCTCCAGCGACCGGGAGACGCGCATCGCGGCGGCTCTCTCCGTCGGGATGCGGGACTTCGCCATCGCCGCGGCGCTCGTCGTCGCCGCCGGCTTCCCCGCGGCCGCGTCGCTTCCGGCGGTGGTCTTCGGGATCGTCGAGATGCTCTCGAGCGCCGTGCTGGTGCGGGTTTTCCGCTAGTACCAGGAACTTCGCGCGAAGCAACGGGCAGATTCTCGGTGCTTTCGGATCAGGGAGGCTCGGCTCAGACGCAAAGGATTAGACTTGTCTAAATTCTGGATTTGATCCAAACTACTATATTGTTCGTCCACTCACTATCAGACGAGATGAACGACACGCGACGAGCGGAAGAACCACGGGAATCTACACGCCGGCAGGCGCTCGCGGCCGGTGCCGGCCTTCTCGGGACCGGTCTCGCTGGCTGTCTCGGCGGCGGCGCGAGCGGCGAAACTGGGTCGAACGGGGGCGACAGCGACGACGGCCCCGTCGCCGTCGCGTCCTTCTTCAGCTTCTACGACTTCGGTCGGAAGATCGCCCAGGACACGCCGATCGACGTGAAGAACCTGGTGCCGACCGGCCTCCACGGGCACGGCTGGGAACCGAACGCGAGCGTCACGCGGGAGATCATCGAGGCGGACGCGTTCGTCCACGTCGGCGAGGGGTTCCAGCCGTGGGCGGACCGGGCGATCCAGACGCTCGAGGACGACGACGTCGACACCCAGCTCATCAACGTCCGCGAGAACGTCGAGCTGATCTCGCTCGCGGAGACCCTCGACGAGGAGGAGGAAGGCGTCGGCGAGGACCGGGGGAAGGACCCGCACTTCTGGCTGGACCCCCAGCGCGCGAAGCAGTCCGTCGACAGCATCACGGAGGGGTTCGTCGACCTCGCGCCCGACCACGAGTCTACCCTGCGTGAGAACGCGTCGACGTACAAATCCGACGTCCTCGAGCAGATCGACCGGGACTACCGCACGATCTTCGAGGAGGCCGACCGCGAAGTCGTCCAGCTGGCCGCGCACAACGCGTTCCAGTACGTCGGCAACCGCTACGGGGTCCGAATGCGGCCCCTCGTCGTCAACCTCGCCGCCAGCGGCGACGTGAAACCCTCCGACATCACCGAGGCGAAGGAGGTGATCGAGGCCAACGACATCGAGTACGTCGCGAACGGCGTCTTCGAGTCGCGCCGCCCGGCGAAACAGCTCGTCGCCGAGACCCCCGTGACGGCCTACTTCCCGGTGACGCCGTACGCGGGCGTGCGCGAGGACTGGGTCGAGAACAACTGGGGCTACGAGGAGATCGCCTACGAGATCAACATGCCGACGTTCAACGTCGTCGTCGGCAACAAAACGCCCGCGGAAGCCGGCCCCGAGGGCTGGGCCGAGCAATGGCGGAACTTCGAGTGACCATGGCTGAGGACGTCGCAGTCCCGACCGACGAGACGGAGAACTCGTCGGCTGAGGCGGGAACCTTGACCGACGAAGACCGAAACCCAACCGCCGAAGCGACGGCCGCAACCGACGAGGCGCGCAGTTCACGCGAGACGGTCATCGAACTCGCCGACGTCGAGTTCGGCTACACGGCGACGCCGGTCGTCGAGAACGTTTCGCTCGGCGTCGACGAGGGCGAGTACGTCGCCATCGTCGGCCCGAACGGTTCCGGGAAATCGACGCTGCTGGAGCTCATGCTCGGCCTCCTCCGGCCGGACGAGGGAACGGCACGGCTGTTCGGCGAGCCTGCCCACCAGTTCGACGATGGGAACCGGCTCGGGTACGTGGCCCAGCAGGCCACCGCAGCGAAGGACATGCCCATCACCGTGCGGGAGGTGGTGAAGATGGGCCGGTTCCCGCACGTCGGGTTCGGCAGGCTGTCGGACGCGGACTGGGACATCGTCGACGACGCGCTCGAGACGGTCGGAATGAGCGCGTTCGCGGATCGACGAATCACCCAGCTCTCCGGTGGCCAGCGCCAGCGAGCCTTCATCGCCCGTGCGCTCGCGAGCGAGGCCGACCTGCTCGTCCTCGACGAGCCGACCGTCGGCGTCGACGCGGAATCCGTCGAGGCCTTCTACGAGCTCCTCGACGCGCTCAACGACCGCGGTATCACGGTCCTCCTCATCGAGCACGACCTCGGGGCCGTCGCCGAGCAGGCCGACCGCGTCGTCTGTCTCAACCGCGAGGTCTACTTCGACGGCCCGGCCGCTGAGTTCGTCGAGAGCGACGCCCTCGGCCGAGCGTTCGGCACGGCCGCAAAGTTCGTGGGTGATTCCGCGTGAGCGTGCCAGCCAGCACCCCGATGCAGTCGAGCACGATCGACGTCGTTCTGGGACCCCTCTACTGGTTCCTCGAGCTCTGGTCCGCGCTGCTGTTCGCGGTCGCCCGCGTCACCGGTCTCGAACTCCTCCAGTACTCGTTCATGCATCGGGCGATCCTCGTCGGGCTGTGTATCGGCGTCATGGCCCCCCTCATCGGCACGTTCCTCGTCCACCGCCAGCTCGCGCTCATCGGCGACGCGCTCGCGCACACGGCCTTCGCGGGCGTCGCCATCGGTCTGTTCCTGAACGCCGTCCTCGAGCTCGGCGTCTCCCCGTACCTCACGGCCGTCGTCGTCGCGGTGATCGCCGCGCTGTTCATCGAACTGATCTCGGAAGCGACCGACGCCTACAACGACGTGTCGATGGCCATCGTGCTCTCGACCGGGTTCGCGCTCGGGACGACCCTGATCAGCATCAACGCCGGCGGCCTCGCCGTTGGCGTCAACCAGTACCTCTTCGGGAACCTCTCGACCGTCTCGGCCGAGAACGCGGCGATCCTGCTCGTCCTCTTCGGGATCATCGTCGCCACGGTCGCTCTCACCCGCAATCAGCTCCTCTACGTGACGTTCGACGAGACTGCCGCCGAGGTCTCCGGCCTCTCCGTGAGCTGGTACAACCGCGTGATGGTGATGTTGACCGCGCTGGTCGTCGTCGGCGCGATGCAGATCATGGGGGTCATCCTCGTCGCGGCGATGCTCGTCGTGCCCGTCGCCGGCGCGACGCAGGTCTCCCGGAGCTTCAGCGAGTCCATCCTCGTCTCCGTCGTCCTGGCGGAACTTGCGGTGCTGCTCGGCATCGGCGTCGCCTACTACGGGCAGGCGACGGCCGGCGGGGTCATCGTCCTCGTCGCCGTCGGGCTGTACGTCCTCGCAGTGGTGTTCGGCAAGGTTCAGACGCGACTCGGCGAGGACTCGACGCCGGAGCTTGACGCCATCGACGCTACCGATGCCGAAGCACGAGGAGACTGAACGAACTCCGGACCGGGTTCTTCCGGCTCACGTGACGCAACGTCCCACCGAGGGTGGGAAACGTCGTACGAGCTTCGTCGTTCGAGGATCGTTCGTAGCGACGAAGCAGTAACTGGAACGACCGGGACACATTCGATATCGCGATATGCGGTTTATTGAGAGGCATACTTAAAAGATAGCGGCGTTCGTTCCCGCATCCGCCGAGGTCTCGGGACGGCCGTAGCGACAGTCGAGTCGTGAGCGACGGGTCCTCGACGACAGCTGCAGCAGCCGATCGACGGCTGCGGCGTTCGAGCGGTCCGATCGGGACACCGACCTCCGAACGACGATAGCGCCAGCAACTTCCGGTACTCTACCCAGCGGTGTCTCGTGTTTGGACGCACCCCAAACCACGACGATCCCGATGGCGAGCTATCGAACTTCGTGTTTCCGAGGAGGTTGCTCCAGCGAGCTGGTCGGCGGTAAGGCGAATCAACATGTTAAACATGGACGCGGACGGAATCCAACGTATGGCTCTGGAGAAAGAGATCGAGTGTCCGCGCTGTGAGGAGACCCATCCGTTCTACCGGACGGCCGCGACGACGCTTCACCTGGGTGAGAAGTCGAAGTGGCGGTGTCCCGAGTGTAGCTACGGATATATCGAAATCAACGGTATCTCGACGCTGGAAGCCTGACCGCTTCTCCGCCCCGAACCCCTGGGGTGACGCCCCGAAAGACACCCTCGAGGGACCGCTCTATCACGAGGGTCGTAGGTCAGTTTCCACGCACGTGCGACCGGGCGTGCAATTTGCACTCCGTTGTCCTGGCTACTGCGTCGACACTGACTCCGAATTCACCTTACCACCCCTTTTCGAAAGTGTCGTAGTCGACCCACGGAGCTCGTCGAAACGGGATGAGCAACCAGGACTGATATCGCTGTTTCCGGTTCCGGACGGCGCGATCGTGTATCCAACCTTCCCGTTTTGATGCCGCGACGACGACTGATAAACTGTATATCGCGATAGCAAAAGAGAGAGTCGGATCGATCCTCGAGCTTTTCCGAAACCAGCCGAACGCTGCGTCTCGGAGCCGATAGCGACCGTTGCGGACTGACTGCTAAGGGCTCGAGAGGGGGACAGTCGAAAGGGGGCGTGATCGGATTTTAGGGTCACCGTGACCCCGATACTGGACCTCTCAGTCGGGTCGTTGCGTTCAGGACTCGAGATCGAGCGCGACGACCCGGCCGTCCCCGTAGCGAACCAGGATCTCGGCGCGACCGTCGCCGAGGTCCGCAGTCGTCGCGAACGGCAGTATCGGCACGTTTCGCTCGTAGGTTGCCAGCTCGCTTTCGGACGACGCGTCGAATACGGTGACGCTTCCCGGTTCGGCGACAGCGACGACCTCCCCGGAACCGTCACCGTCTACGTCGTCGAGGACCGGCGAGCGAACGGCTGCGTCGCTGGCGGACGTGATCGTCGTCGACCACTCCGTGTCGCCCGAGGCGGCATCGAGCAGCGCGAGCGCTAAAGCGGCTGGGGCTTTCGAACCATGTTGAGTGGCGTCGTCGGCGACGATAATCGACGTTATTTATAAGGGTGACAATCTCAGCGGCTGAGACTTTCGAGACGGACTGAGTGGTGTCGCAATCGACGAGAAATCGTTAACAGCGGGAATTCCAGACAAAATAGCTCGGTGTTCGGCTCGCGCCACGACCCCCAAACCCCACTTATAAACCGGATGTCGCTATCGCAATTACGGCTCGCGCCGGACGACGTCGGCTTCGAGTACGCCGACGCCGTCGACTTCGGCGCGTACCGTGTCGCCGTCCTCGACCACGCCGGCGCCGGGCGTCCCGGTCGAGATGAGGTCGCCGGGCTCCAGCGTCATCACGCGGGAGTGGAACGCGACCAGCTCCGGCGGCGAGAACAGCATGCGGTCGAGCGTGTTCTCGGCGACGACCTCGTCGTTGACGACGGTCCGGACGGAGACGTCCGCCAGCCGGTCCCGCGTCGCCGGCACCGAGATCCAGGGGCCGACGACGAGGAACGAGTCGTAGCTCTTCGCCCGCGTGAGGAACCGCGGGTTGCGTTCGAGGACGTCCTCGGCCGTCACGTCGATAACGGGAACCAGTCCGGCGACGACGTCGCCGAAGTCGTCGGCGTCGACGTCCCGACAGGTGCGACCCAGCACGACGCCGAGCTCCGCTTCGGCCGTGACGCGCTCGCTCTCTTCGATCGGCGGGAGCTGGATCGGCCCGCCAGGGGCGGCGAGGCTCGTCGCCGGGCGCATGAAGCTCGCCGGCTCGTCGGGACGAACTTCGTCGAGGTCGGCGGCGTGGTCGGCGTAGTTGAGCCCGATCCCCCACAGCTTCCCCGGGTCGAACGGCGTGGCGAGCTGGTGGTGCTCGGCCGGACGCCGGCTCGCGGGAAGCGCGTCCAGGTCGGGCAGCTCGTCGGTCGCGCCGAGCGCGTCGTCGACGGTGTCGAAGCCCGCGGACGCGAGCGGAACGAACCCCTCGTCGTCGCCGAGCAGTGGTCGTCCCTCGACCGTTCGGGCGAGGCGTTGCTGTCCGGCCATTACTCCTCCCGGTCCGTCCAGAAGTCGAAGCCGCGGCCGGGGGCGAACACGTCGAGGCCGACGGCGCGCTCGTCGCTCTCGTTCTCGACGCGGTGGGACTCCCAGGCGTCGAGGTGGACGGAGTCGTACTGCTCGAGGGTGACGGACTCCTCTTCCGTATGGACCGTCAGCTCGCCCTCGAGACAGACGCAGACCTGCTCGTTCTCGTGGTCGTGCATCGGCGAGGAGTGGCCCGGCGGCTTCTCGAACCACTCGAAGGTCGCCCGGTCGCTGCCCGCCAGCGACGCGCGCATCCAGCCTTCGTCCGGTTCGTACTTCTCGGCGTCGTCAAATGGGACGTGTTCCATACCCGGTCGGTGGCACAGCCGGGCCTAAGCGGTTGTGGAAGCGGCGGAGTGGACGCGGTCGCTCTCGTGTTCAAAAACCCGGACTGCGGCGGTGCTGCCTACAGGTTCGACTGCGACGCGCCGCCGTCGATGGTCACCGTCTCGCCGTTGATGTAGCCGGATTTCGGCGACGAGAGGAACGCGACCGTGTTGCCGAGTTCGATGGGGTCGCCGATGCGGCCCAGCGGGTTCGCGCCCCAGTCGTCGAGCCCCTCCTCGTAGTTCTCGTACTCGCCGCGCTCGATGGCCTGCTCGATGAGGTCCTCGATGCGGCCCGTCTCGTGGGGGCCCGGCAGCACCGCGTTCGAGCGGACTTCGGGGGCGAGTTCCTTCGAGAGCGTCTTCTCGAGGCCGATGACGCTCATCCGGACGGAGTTCGACAGCACGAGCCCGTCGATGGCCTCCTTCACGGAGCGGGAGGTGATGTTGACGATGGTGCCGCCGTCGTCGGCCTGGAGCGGCTCCGCGACCTTCCGGGTGAGGCGCACGACGCTCATCACGAGCAGCTCGTAGGCCTCCTCCCAGTCCTCGTCGGACGTCTCGAGGAACGCGCCGGACGGCGGGCCGCCCATGGAGGTGACGAGGTGGTCGAGGCGGTCGAACTCCTCGAGGGTCGTGTCGACGAGTTCGTCGATGTCGTCCTCGTTCGTGAGGTCGCCCTGGACGGCGACGACGCGCGCGTCGCCCGTTGCTTCCTCGCGGAGTTCCTCGGCCGCTTCCTCCAGTCGGTCCTGGTCGCGGCCGTTGATCACGACGTTCGTTCCCTCGCGGACGAGCGCCTTCGCGGACGCGAAGCCGAGGCCGCTGGACGATCCGGTCGTCAACGCGACGTTGCCGTCGATATTGAGGTCCATACCTCACCGTGTCGCCTACGACGGCTTAATCGTTGGCGACGCGGCCGGGGAAGCCGCCGTCAGCGCGTTTAAATGCGCGGAGTGGAACCTCCGAGCATGCAACCGATTTCGAACGGCGGCGCCGGCGCGTCGCGGCTGGCCAGCCGGTCCGGAGGTGCCGATGGTCGGTGAAGCGGAGACCGCCGACGAGGACGAAGGGCCGCTCGACGGACTCACCGTGCTCGACGCCTCGCGCGTGCTCGTCGGCCCCTTCTGCACGATGCAGCTCGGCGACCTCGGCGCGGACGTGATCAAGATCGAGCGCCCGGGCTCGGGCGACCAGACGCGCACCTTCCGGCCGCCGACGTACGGCGAGAGCGACGAGAGCGCCTACTACATGTCCGTCAATCGCAACAAGCGCTCGGTCGAGCTCAACCTCGCAAGCGAGGAAGGTCGGGCCGTGTTCCGGGACCTCGCGAGCGAGGCCGACGTCGTCGTCCACAACTTCCGCGTCGGGAAGATGGCGGAGTGGAACCTCGAGTACGGCGACCTCGCCGCCGACAACCCGGAACTCGTCTACTGCGCGCTCTCCGGGTACGGGGAGTGGGGGCCGGACAAGGACCGGCCGGCCTACGACATCATGATGCAGGCGAAGGGCGGGCTCATGAGCATCACCGGGATGGAAGACGGCCCGCCAGTCCGCGTCGGCGTCGCGCTCGCGGACATCGGCGCCGGGATGTTCGCCACACAGGCGATCCTCGGCGCGCTGCTGGAACGCGAACTCGGCGACGGCACGGGCCAGAAGATCGACGTGAGTCTGCTCGACGGGCAGGCCGCCTGGATGAGCTATCAGGCGATGAACTACTTCGCCACCGGCGAGTCGCCGGGGCGGATGGGGAGCAAACACCCCTCCATCGCACCGTACCAGGCGTTCGAGACCGCCGACGGCTACGTCGTCGTCGCCTGCTCGTCGAACAACTTCTGGCCGAACCTCTGTGAGGCCCTCGACCGGCCGGAGCTGCTTGCCGACGAGCGCTTCGAGACCAACGAGAAGCGCGTGCGCAACCGCGAGGAACTCGACCCGATCCTCGACGAGGAGTTCGCGACGTACGAGACGCGGGAGGCGGTCGACCTGCTGGAAGACCACGGCGTCCCCGCCAGCGACGTGAAGAACATGGAGCAGCTGTTCGAGGACCCCCAGATCGAGGCTCGCGGGATGCGCGCCTCGGTCGAGCATCCCACCGCGGGCGAGGTGGAGATGCCCGGCTCCCCGATGCACTTCTCGCGGACGCCGACGACGATCCGTCGGCACCCGCCGCTGCTCGGCGAGCACACCGACGACGTGCTCGGGGAGTATGGCTACACAGACGGGGACCTGTCGACGCTGCGAGAGAAAGGCGTGATCCCGGAGTCACCGGGACACGAGTGAGCTACCAGTCGGTTCGTTCCGTCGAGCGATTCGGGTGCCGGACCAACCTTGCCGTCGTGTTACCGGTCATCGGTCGGGGGCACTGAACGGGCGAGCCCGTTCGGAGTTCAGTCGTCGTCGGTCGACGACGGCGGGGCCTCCGCTGGCTCCTCGGAGTCCGAGCTGATCGGGTCGCTCTCCTCCTCGCTGAAGCCGGCGGACTCCTCCTGGCGCTGCTTCGCCTCGGGGTCGAAGCGGGCCTCGATGTCCTGGTACCGCGGGACGAAGGAGAGCTCGTGGTGGCTCTCCGTCTCGTGGCCGATGTAGCGGTCCTCGAGGTCCCACTGCGCCTCCTCGGCGTTCTCCGCGATGTTCTCCATGTCCTCGTAGACGGCGTGGGCGCCGGAGTGGAGCCCGTAGAGGGTGATGAAGATGTAGCTGTACCCCAGATCCCCCAGCTCCTGGAACGTCAGCGGATCCTCCTCCTCGCTCCACGCGAACGACGAGGAGTAGTTGAACGCGAGCTCCAGGTCGGGGTGGGTCTCCTTGATCTCCTCGGCGTACCGGACGGCGTCCTCGCGGGACGGGTCCGGCATCTCGGGCCAGACCATGTCGACGCCGGCGTCGGCGTAGATGCGGCCGCGCTCGAGGTGCTCCTCCCAGTCGCCGTTGGCGGAGCCGTACGCGTCCGTGCGCGCGATGATGACCGTGTCCTCGCTCTGCTTCGCGTCGACGGCGGCCTCGAAGCGCGAGCGGGCCTTCTCGCGGGAGACGATCTGCTTGCCGGCGATGTGGCCGCAGCGCTTCGGCGAGGTCTGGTCCTCGATGTGGATCGCGGCGACGCCGGCCTTCTCGTACTCGCGGACGGCCCGGCGGACGTTGTGGACCCCACCGTAGCCGGTGTCGCAGTCGGCGACAATGGGGAGGTTCGTCGCCTCGACCATGCGCTTGGCGTTCTCGACCATCTCGGTCATCGAGACCATCTCCAGGTCCGGGAAGCCGAACTGCCCGAGGACCGTGGAGTAGCCGCTCATGTAGGCGGCGTCGAGGTCGGCCATCTCCGCGAGGCGCGCGTCGAGCGCGTGGTAGATGCCCGGGGCGAAGACGTAGTCCTGCTCGTCCAGTAGCTCCCGGAACTCGCGGCCGGCCGGGTTGTCGATATCACGGGTGAAGACGTCGTCGTCGAGGTCGTTGGGATGCATGGATGGGTTAGTTGGGTCGGTCGTCGCGCGGCTGCTCGGTCGTCGTTGGCTCGGTACTCGTCGGCGTCGCGTCGGCCCGGCGCCGCTCGGTCCGGCGCCGCTCGGTCCGGCGCAGATCCGGGACGAGCGGCGCGTTGCGCTCGCCGGCAGCCGGCGGGCGCCGTCGCCGTCGCTGGTCGGCTGGGTCGTCGTTCGGCGAACTCGGCGGCCTCGCCGTCGGCGGCGCCGTCGGAACGATGGGCGCCCCGGCCTCCTCCGTCAGGGGCGTGCGGCCGGGAATCGAGATGGTCGCGGAGCGGTTCGTCCGGGTCGTGGGGGAGTCGTCAGTTCGTGGCATTCGGTCGTGTCGGGGGTTGCGGCGATCGGCTGTCGAACGGTTCCGGCGCGGTGCGTGCGTGAGCGGATACGTGTACTGCCATGCGCACCTGGGAAGACCGGGGACTCCTAAATAAATGTAATGAACAATAATGATAATATTCGTTAATGGGTTTTAGGTGGACGAGGCTCCTTAAATGGCCCTTGGTAACTTGCCACACTATAGGTCGAATACACCTGAAAACAAAACGCACGTCCGATATCGACGTTCGAGGCGCCGGGATGGACCGCGACCACGTCCGCTCATCGGTTGTGCGGACACTGTGCACGGGCGGGGTACCATTAGGTGTGCGGGGAGTTACCACGCCCACCATGAGCCAATCCGAGACCGACCTCGCGACGCCCGAGTTCCGCGGCTGCGTCTTCTGTTACTCGGCGGAATGGGGCATCTACGGCGTCCGGAAGGCCGCGAAGCAGCTGGGCGACGGCGGGGACGACTGCGGGTAGCGCTGGTCGGCAGTGCTGTTGTGAGTCGTGTTCGGCGACAGTCGATCCCGTGAGAGCTGGCTGGGTTTCTGGCAGTCACGCGAATACAGCAGAGAAACCGAAAAGTTCGGTGCAGTTCCGATCGGTCTATACATGGGTGGGATAGCACGATGGGAGACAACAACTCACACGGACCCGGTACTTCTTTCTCCGGAATGCGCCTGCGTGGTCATATGAGTCTCTCGAGCGTCATCGAGGACATACACGAGAACCCGCATCGGCAGCGAAGTTTCTACGAGTATCCGGAACTCTACGACTTCTATCACTCACGGATTCTCAATCAGGATCTGCAGGTAAACCTGCTGAAGCAATTCGAACCAGACAGGACGAGTCGGGTGCTTGAATTGGGGTGCGGAACCGGCCCGCTTCTGACGCGGATCGAAGACGAGTACGATGCGGTTCTGGGCGTTGATAACAACGAAGCGATGCTGGAACTGGCCCGGGAGAAAGTCCAGGAGGCCGACGTTCTCGAGGCCGATTTCACGGAGTGGTCGGCCGCTGACGAAGGGCTGGTATTCGACGCGGCCGTCCTCATGGGCGGGTTACTGCATCTCACCGATGACCGCAGTATCGAGTCCTTCGCCGAGAACGTCTACCGGAGTCTTCGAGACGGGGGGACGTTTATCACCTTCTTCCAGCCGTTCGACAAGAGTGTGGACAACGGGAGTAAGGAGGTTCAAACAGTCGAATCGGAACGGTTCTCGCTGGACCGCCACTCGATTAGCGCACTAACCTCGACGGAGGGTCACTACACGACGACGTACCTGTTCGTCATCCGGGATAACGACCGAGATACTGAAGCGAGAATGGGTACGGTGTTTCACGGCCGCTTCCACGACCCGGACGCACTCGAGTCAACGTTTACCGAGGTTGGCTTTGCAGACGTCGAGATCGTCGAGCGGGACGGCCCAACGATACTCCACGCCGTGAAATAAGCCCCACTTCGACAGCTAATTCGAACACGACACGGCGAACCAGGCGGGCGCCTCTCGAGGGATGGAACAGCCGTACCGACCAGGGACCGTCGGAAATATCACCGATCGAGAAGCGCAACAGGAATCCGCGTCTTATAAAAGACGTTGGCCCTCTTCTCGGCAGTCCCTTCAGGGCCCTCCGGGAAACCCGACCGGCAGTACCAGCAGCAATAGACGCGTGGTCACGGCCCTCCGGCGGAGTCCGCTCGACACGGTCAGGACTCCGCCCGAGACCGGCGACGTCGAGTTCGTGCTGTTGCTGCTATCAGTGCCCGAACCCGCGGAGGGTCCTCGGAGTGTGCTATCGTGGCAATTCTACGGACACTGTAAACCCGGATGGGTCGAATCACGATGGTACTACTCGAAGCGATCAGCTGGTACTTCCTCCAGTCGTCACGGAACACCGATCGCGGTACCGCCACGGCGACCTCGTCGATAGCTGATTCTGCAGAGCGGTTGCCGAGCGAAACAGTCGGCCGCTGTTGCACTGTACTACCCGACTCACGGCCGACGAGTTTCGACGAACGCGACTGACTCAGCCACTGGGTCCTGCTGGCGACTGTCCAGGGGCGGTGCCAGCGACGACGACAGCGACAGCGCCGACGAAAGAGACAGCGACGACGACAGCGACGACGACAGCGACAGCAACGGCGACAGCGACAGCAACGGCGACAGCGACAGCAACGGCGACAGCGACAACGACGGCGATGGCGAAGCCGCCGACAGTCCGCTCAGTCCGCGTTCGCGTCGGCGTCGATGGCCTGCCACGAGAGCTGCGGGTCGCGGGCGGCCGACACCTGGTCGATCCGGGCGGCGGCCGTCCGGTTCGGCGCGCTCTCGAGCACCTCGTCGCTGTCGGCGTACGCGAGGTTGAACGCCTCGGCGAGGTCGTCGAGCGAGCTTTTCCCTTCGATCTCCGTCGGCTCGGTCAGCATCGCCTCGGGCACCATCTCGGGCCACTTCGTCGTCGGCGGGTGGACGCCGTAGTCGAGCATGCGCTTGGCCACGTCGGCGGCGTCGCGTTCGCCGGAGGTGGCGGCGAACTCGTGGTGGAACGGGCCGTGCGGGATCTCCAGGTCGATCTGCTCGGCGAGGTAGTTCGCGTTGAGGACGGCCTTCGCGGAGGCGTCGAGGAGCCCGTCGTCGCCCAGGCGGGCGATGTAGGCGTACGCCTTCACGAGGACGAGCCAGTTGCCGAGGAAGCCGTGGACCTTGCCGATCGAGTTCTCGGGCTCGTAGAGCTCGTAGCCGGCTCCGGTCTCCGTCTCGCGGACGCGCGGGCTCGGGAGGTACTCCGCGAGCTCGTCGACGACGCCGACCGGACCGGCACCCGGCCCGCCGCCGCCGTGGGGCGTCGCGAACGTCTTGTGCACGTTGTAGTGCATGATGTCGAAGCCCATGTCGCCGGGGCGCGCGCGGCCCAGCAGGGCGTTGAGGTTCGCGCCGTCGTAGTAGAGGAGCCCGCCCGCGTCGTGGACGATCTCGGCGATCTCCTCGATGTCGCGCTCGAAGAGCCCGACCGTGTTCGGGTTCGTGAGCATGAGGGCGGCGGTGTCCTCGGAGACGGCGGCTTCGAGGGCCTCGAGGTCGACGCGCCCGTCCTCGCCGGACGGGAGCTCGACCACGTCGTACCCGGCCATCGCGGCCGTGGCGAAGTTGGTCCCGTGCGCGGACGCCGGGACGATCACTTCGCTGCGGTCGTTGTCGTGGGCCTCGTGGTACTGCTTCGCGACGAGGATGCCCGTGAACTCGCCGGCGGCGCCGGCGGGCGGCTGGAGCGTGACCGCGTCCATCCCGCCGATGGTCGCGAGCTGCTCCTGGAGCCCGTGGAGCAGTTCGAGGTTGCCCTGGACCGACTCGGCGCTGCGGTCCGGGTGAACCGCGGCGTTGGGGTCGGCGGCGACGTCCTCCGTGAACTTGGGGTTGTACTTCATCGTGCAGCTCCCCAGCGGGTACGGGCCGGCGTCGATGGCCCAGTTCATCTGGGAGAGCCGCGTGTAGTGCCGGGCGATTTCCGGCTCCGAGAGGTCGGGGAGCGTCAGCTCGTCCCGGGTGAGGTCGTCCGGCAGCGGCGAGTCCTCGGTCGTGTCGACCGTGGTCTCGTTCTTCTCCGAGAGGAGCGGTTCGTGCTGGCCGTCGCGGCTGTAGCGTGCCTGGTCGTAGTTCATCAGGCCACCTCCTCGAACGCGGCGACGAGGTCGTCCGCGTGCTCGGCGTTCAGGTCGGTCACACACACTTGCAGCAGATGGTCGTCGATCGCGTGGACGGCGAACCCTTCCGCTTCGAGGTCGCCGGCGATCGCCTTCGCGGGCTGGTCCGTCCGGACCGCGAACTCGCGGAGGTGATGGCGGTCGTGGACCGGCGCCTTCACGCCCGTGAGGTCGTCGAGGCGGTCGGCGAGCTCGCGGGCGTCGCGTACGCAGGTTTCCGCGAGGTCGACGAGCCCGTCCGGCCCGAGCGTGGCGGCGTGCATCGCCGCGCGGAGCGCGACCCACGCCTGGTTCGTACAGATGTTCGAGGTCGCGCGCTCCTTCCGGATGTGCTGTTCGCGCGTCTGGAGCGTCAGCGTGTACGTCCGGGTGTCCTCGGCGTCCTCCGCCGCGCCGACGAGCCGCCCCGGCACCTGCCGGAGGTAGTCGTCCTTGCAGGCGAACAGCCCGAGACCCATGCCGTACGAGGCCGGGAGGCCGAGCGCGCCGGCCTCGCCGACGACGACGTCGGCGCCGACGGCGGCCGGCTCCTGCAGGATGGAGAGCGCGACGACGTCCGAGCCGAGCACGAACAGCGCGTCCGTGTCGGCGGCGACGTCGCCGATCCGGGCGAGGTTCTCCTCGATGGGGCCACGGACGGTCGGGTTCTCGGCGTAGATCATCGTGACGTCCTCGCCCGCGCGCTCGGCGAGCGCGTCGACGTCGGCGTTGCCGTCGACCATCGGGTACTCCTCGACGGTGAGGTCGACGCCGTCACAGTAGTTCTCGAGGACCGAGCGCTTGCCCTCGCGGAGCTGCTCGGGCACGAGCACGACGTCGCCCGAGGTCGACCGGACGCGATCCGAGAGCGTCGCGGCCTCGGCGAGCGCGGTCGCCGCGTCGTACATCGAGCAGTTGGCGACCGGCAGCCCCGTCAGTTCGACGAGCATCGACTGGTACTCGAACAACGCCTGGAGGAACCCCTGGGCGATCTCCGGCTGGTACTGCGTGTAGCTCGTCAGAAACTCCGCGCGGTCCGAGAGGTGGTCGACGACGCTCGGGACGTAGTGGCTGTAGTGGCCGCGGCCGAGGAACTCCGTCAGGTCGTCGTTGCTGGTGAGGGTCCCCCGGACCAGCTGGCGCGTCTCGCGCTCGGTTCGTTCCGCGAGCCCGAGCTCGCCGTCAAAGGCAACCTCCTCGGGGATGTCGAACAGTTCGGCCTCGCTATCGACGCCGATGGCGTCGAGCATTGTCGCCGTCTCGTCGGGTGTGTGTGGTGCGTACGGTGTTCCGCCCATCAGATTCCCCCGCTCATTCGATCTGCTCGCTGTACTCGTCGGCGTCGAGGAGCTCGTCGAACTCGGCCTCGTCGGCCGGCGCCACCTCGATCAGCCAGCCGTCGCCGTACGGGTCCTCGTTGACCAGTTCCGGGCGGTCGAACAGGGCCTCGTTAACGGCGACGACCTCGCCCGAGATGGGCGCGTAGATGTCGGAGACGGCCTTGATCGACTCGACGACGCCGAAGGCCTCGCCGGCCTCGATCTCGTCGCCCTCGTCGGGGAGTTCGACGAAGACGACGTCGCCCAGCTCGTCCTGGGCGAAGTCGGAGATGCCGATCCGGGTCGGCTCGTCGGTCGTTGTCCATTCGTGTGATTCCTGGAATCGAAGGTCGTCTGGGACGTCGAAACTCATGTTAGTCGATGAAGGGTGGGGCTGTAATAGTCGCTCGCTTCTCCTCGCCACGGACGGCGACGGCGACCTCGGTGCCGTTGTCGGCGTAGTCGACGTCGACGTAGCCGAGGCCGATCGGCTGGTTCAGCGTCGGGCTCATCGTCCCGGACGTGAGCTCGCCGATGGTGGTGCCGTCACCGTCCGTTATCTCGTAGCCGTGCCGCGGAACGCCGCGCTCCTCGAGCACGAGGCCGGTGAACGTCTCGTCGACGCCGGCCTCCTGCTGGGCCGCGAGCGCGTCGCGGCCGACGAACTCGGTATCGAGGGCGACGGCGAAGCCAATGGCCGCCTCGAAGGGGGTGCGCGGGTTCTCCTCGGGGTCGAAGTCCTGCCCGGAGAGGAGGAAGCCGAACTCCATCCGCAGCGTGTCGCGGGCGCCGAGCCCGCAGGGCTGGCAGTCGAAGGCGTTCCAGACCGCCTCGGCGTCGACGGCGGGACAGACGACCTCGAAGCCGTCCTCGCCCGTGTAGCCGGTGCGGGCGACCCAGCTCTCGACGCCGGCGACCTCGGCGTGGGTGGCCTGGAACTTCGAGAGGTCGCGGACGGCCGCGGCGTCGCCGCCGCCGGCCGTGGACTCGATACCTTCCGAGCCGGTTTCGACCGCGTCGAAGACGAGGTCCGGCGCGTCCGGCCCCTGGACGGCGAACATCGCCCAGGAGTCGGTCGTGTTCTCGACGTCGGCGTCGAGGTCGCGCTCGTCGCGGTACTCCACCCAGCGCGTGTACGCCTGGCCGTCGTGGCCGGCGTTCGGGATGAAGAGGTAGCTCGGGTGGTCGCCGTCGGCCTCGCCGGCGGCGAGGCGCCCGTCGACGGCCTCGCCCGCGGGCGTCCCGTCCGGGAGCCGGTAGACGACGGTGTCGTCGATGATGATCCCGTCCTCGTCCGTGATCGTCGAGTACTGGGAGTCGCCCGGGTCGAGCGCGGTCACGTCGTTGGTCGTCAACCGCTGCATGAGCGTCGTCGCGTCCGGTCCGGACACCTCGATCTCGCCCATGTGCGAGACGTCGAAGATGCCTGCGGACTCACGAACCGCCGAGTGTTCAGTCCGGATGGAGTCGAACTCCACCGGCATGTCCCACCCGCCGAAATCCGTGAACGAGGCCCCCGCGGCCTCGTGGACCTCGTACAGCGGCGGTTGCTGTCGGGCCATACCGAATCGTGCGGCCGGCGTACCTAATGTTTTGTTATCGAGACCGGAATCTCCGGCTCTCCGACGCGTCGATGATACACAAATATGTACATCAGACTTTTGAATCTGGTTTATATGTACGCCAGCATGGATCGCTCACCGCGCGGTCGCCCGTGAATACCGTTGTCGGATCAATAGCCCTTTGGCCGGCGGGGAAGTAGCGGGTGTATGGACGCGGATTCGGACGAGGACGCGGCTGCGCCGGGCGTCGCGCTGTTCGTCGACGGGCCGAACGTACTGCGGGAGGAGTTCGACGTCGACCTCGACGAGGTGCGCGAGGCCGCCGAGGCGGAGGGCCATCTCGTCGCGACGCGACTCTACCTCGACGAGCACGCCACGCCGGGGCTCATTCAGGCCGCGGAAGCCCGGGGCTACGAGGTCGTCGTCACGAGCGGCGACGTCGACGTCAAGCTCGCCGTCGACGCGACGCAGTTCGCCGCCGAGGAGGACATGGACACCCTCGCCATCGCCTCCCGCGACACCGACTTCAAGCCGGTCGTGGAGACCGCCAACAGCTTCGGCATCCGGACGGTCGCCATCGCACCCGGCGAGTTCGGGCGCTCGGACGCGCTCCGGAACGCCGCCACCGACTCCGTCACGCTCGAGGGCGACCTCGACGGCGACGCGAACGCGGAATAACACCAGCGTCGTCGCTGCCGGTCCCCCGAAGCAGCCAACCTTTTCCACCCCTCGGCCGTCTATCGAATCGAACCGGTCGCCGGCCGGCGGTACGCATCGCCTGGCTACGCGCTCCGGGCAGGACCGAGCATGAGTGTACTCACCGGCGTCGCGACGCTGCTCGTCGGCCTCGCCCTCCTCATCGTCGGGAGCGACCGGACCGTCGACAGCGCGGCGACGCTCGCGGAGGTGGTCGGCTTCTCGACGTTCTTCGTCGGCGGCACGCTCGTCGCGGTCGGCACGTCGCTCCCGGAGATCGCGACCGCCATCTACGCCGCCGTCTACGGCGTCGGCGGGCTCGCCGTCGGCCACATCTCCGGCTCCGCGACGGCGCAGATCACCCTCGGGATCGGGCTCGTCGCGGTCACCGTCTCCTTCGGCGTCGCCCGCGACAACGTCCGGAAGTACGGCGGCGGCATGCTGTTCGCCATGCTGGCGATGCTGGTCGTCGTCCGCTCGGGCGACGTCTCCCGCCTCGAAGGCGCGCTGATGGCCGGCGTGTACGCACTGTTCGTCTCGCGGCAGTTCGACGCCGAGGACTACGACCACCACAAGCTCGACGTTGGCAAGTCGGAGGCCGCCGACGGCAGCGAGCCGGAGGTCTCGGACGGCAGCGAGTCGGACGCAGGAGACGCGACGGACGACGGCGACGCCGAGGGTGCGACCGGCCGCGCTGCGGTCGCTCGCCTCCTTGCCGTCGTCCTCGGCGGCCTCCTCGCCGTCGCGGTCGGCGGGCACCTCCTCGTCGCCGGCTCCCAGACGGTCGCCCTCGAGCTCGGCGTCTCGACGCACCTGCTGGGACTGCTCACCGGCTTCGGCACGACGGTGCCCGAGGTCCTGGTCGCCCTGGCCGCCGTCCGCCGGAGCGAGGGCGACATCGCCGGCGGGACCCTCCTCGGCTCGAACATCACCGACCCGCTGTTCTCGCTCGGGCTCGGAGCCTTCGCCGGCGGCATCGTCGTCGACGAGCCGCAGGTCGCCGTCCTGACGACCGGCTACATGCTGCTGGTGTCGGGTGTGGTGGTTGGGATGCTCTACTGGCGAGAGACGCTGTACCGACGGCACGGGGTCGCGTGCATCCTGCTGTACCTGCCCGTGTTGATGATCTAAATCGGGTTTTTTCGGGTCTCGGGAGAAGTGGCTATCTTAGTCGGGGGAGTCCTCGACCGATCCTGCTTATAAATTGGATGTCCAGGTGCAGACGCTGCCACACTTGACAGCACCGCAAACACCCAGAAAGCCCTCGGCCGCTCTTTATAAGCGCCTTTAAACGCGTGATACGGTCTTGCTCTCGACAGCACCGCAAACACCCGGAAAGCCCTCGGCCGCTCGCGGTCGCTGAGCGACATATCTGGACCTCTCCGCACCGCCCGGTCCAGATAGGGGTCGACTCAGCGACTCCCCTTCGGCGCGACCGGCCGCGCCCTTTCAGTCCGCCAGGACCGCGACCGCACGGCAACCGCGACAGCACCGCGACTGACCAGCAACCGCAAGCCTCGGCCCTCCCCAGCCTCGGCCGGGGCGCGCCGGCACCGCAACGCACCGCTCGGCGCGCCCCGGCCTCCCTCGCACGCGTTGCTCGCGCGCGCCGGCCTCCCGGCACCGCACACCAAACCGCCGGCGGACAACGACGGCGACCCAACCGCCGGGAGTGACGCCCGGCCACCACTCCTCGGGCGGGACTGAAAGGGGCAGCCGCTGAGCGGGACGCTCTGCGAAGTAAGCACCGGAGCCAGCGAATGAGCGAACGCAGTGAGCGAGTGAGCTGGTGAGGAGCGCAGCGAGCAGCGCGACCGCTCAGCGGCTGGGGCTTTCTACCTGTGCCAAGTGGTATCGCCGGTGACGACAGCCGAGTTCATTTATAAAACAGCGCACTCCACAACCTGCACTTTCAGGCTACCACGGGCGCTACTCACTGAGCAAACTGGGTCGGCACAGAACGCTATTTAAAAAGATCCGATCGATCAGACCGGGTCGCCGAAGGCGTACACCGTGTTCTGGCCCGTTACCTCGACGGTGGTGAAGTCGCCGGGCTCGAGGTCGTGCTCGGGCGCGTTCTGGACGATGATCTGCCGGTACGCGGAGTCCCGGCACTTCACGGAGTCGCCCGTGCCCTGCTCGACGACGAGGACGTCCTGGGTCGTGCCGACGAGTTCCTCGTAGGCCTCGCCGACGACGTCCATCTTCAGCTCGGACATCGCCTTCGAGCGCTCCTTCTTGACGGTGCCGCCGAGGCCCTTCATGTCGGCCGCGTCCGTGCCGGGGCGCTTCGAGAAGCGCGTGACGTTGATCTTCTCGGGCCGGACGTCGGCGAGCAGCTCCATCGACTGCTCGTGGTCGGCCTCCGTCTCGGTCGGGAAGCCGACGATGAAGTCCGTCGAGAGCGTCCAGTGGTCGAGCGTCGCGTCGAACGTGTCGACGATCTCCTTGAACTTCTCGACGCGGTGCTGGCGCCGCATCGACTCGAGTACCTCGTCGCTGCCGGACTGGACCGGCGCGTGGATGAAGTCGTAGAGCTTCTCGTTTTCGGCGAACACGTCGGCCAGCTCCTCGTGGATGCCGTGGATGCCGCCGGGGTTCGCCATGCCCAGCCGGACCCGGAACTCGCCGTCAATGTCGCAGATGCGGTTGAGCAGCTCGGGGAGCTTCCGGTCGCCCTCGTCCCAGCCGTAGACGCCGGTGTCCTGGCCGGTGACGCGGATCTCCTTCGCGCCGGCGTGGACCAAGGCCCGCGCCTTCTCGACGTTCTCCTCGATAGTGGGGGAGTCGACGCGGCCGGTCGCGAACTTGGTGATGCAGTACGAGCAGTTCGACATGCAGCCGCGCGCGATTGGCAGGATGCCGACGACGCCGTCGAGGACGGGCTCCGTGTCCGGGGTGTGGGTCGGACACTCGCCGTTCCGGACGGCCTCGGGCACCTCGTCCCAGTGGAGGACGTCGGCGTCGACGTCGGCCTCGCGGAACTCCTCGCCCTGGGCCAGCGCCATGCAGCCCGTAACGATGAGGTCGGCCGTCTCCTCCTCGAGCTCCTGCGCGCGGCGGAGCATGTTGCGCTCCGTCTTCTCGACGACGGTGCAGGTGTTCAGAATGGCGACGTCCGCGTCCTCGGGGCCGTCGGCCGGGTAGTGGCCCCCGTCCCGGAGCGTCCGCTCGATCTCACGGCTCTCGCCCCGATTGGAGGTGCAGCCGTAGGTCTCGATGTGATACGTCGCCATCGCTTACGGGTGTTACAGGGCCCGTGGGCAAAAACACGACGGATTCGGGAGGCGACGGCGCACGCTACCGCGTCGCAGGGGCGAGGCCCGGCCAACGTGGTTTTCCGTGGGGAGCCAGAAACCATATACATGGGCTTTGGCAGCTACGATGAATCCGAACAGGAGTCACCGAGCCAGGACGACGAGGACAAGGGTGAAGGGGTAACTGTCCACGAGAACGACCACGACGGCGAAGTGTCCTTCGAGAGCGAGGCCTCGACCGACGACCTGGTCGGGCGCCTCCAGGAGATGAAGGACGACGAAGACGACGAATAACTGGCCGGTTCGGCTCGAACTTCTCTGTACTGCACTCGACTGCCGAGCGCCGGCGTCAGTCGGTGGTACTTTTAAAAGAAAGCCGGTCGCCCCCTAGTTCCCGGAGGGGGCGTCGTCGGTCGGGGAGCTCTCGTCGACGGGCGTCGGTTCGTCGCCCTCGTCGGTCGGGGCGGCCTCGTCGGCCGACGGAGTCTCGTCGCTTTCGGCGGACCCGTCGCTCCCGACGTTGGCTCGCGTCCCGCTCCCGAACAGCCGGTCCCACAGCGACCGCTCCGACGGGCGCTCCGCGAGCAGCACCGAGCACTCGACCTCGTCGACGACGTCGTACACGAGCGAGCGGTTCAGGAGCCGCGAGAGGAGGCCGCGCTCGGTCGCACCCATCACCAGCATCGTCGCGTCCCGCGCGTGGCGCTCGATCGCGCCCTCGACGTCGCCGCTCGTGTCGACCGAGAGGGTGGCGTCGTCGAGGCCGTGCTCCTGGGCCCAGCCGCCGAGGAACTCCGTGCCGGCCGCGCGCTCCTCGTCGCTGTCGACGACGTGGAGCAGCTCCACCTCGGCGCCGCGGGTGTCGCGGAGCACGCGGGCGACCTCGGCGGAGACGTCCGAGTCGGTCCCGCCGGCGGTCGGGACGAGCAGGTGCGAGGGGTCGAAGCCGCGGTCCTTCAGGACGAGGAAGTCACACGGGAGGTTCCCGGCGAGCTCGTCGAACGTGGACTCGACGCGGCCGGCCGACCAGAACGGCTGGTCGCCCCAGCCCATCACGACGAGGTCGGCGTAACCGGTCTCGGCGGCGTCGAACACCTCCTCGAACGAGCGGTGGGAGATCACGGTCCGCGTCTCGACCGGGACGTCGAACGTCGTCGCGTCCTCGCGAGCCGACTCGAGCAGCTCCTGTGACTCGGCGTCGATGCGCTCCGTCTGCTCGGAGCCGGCGTACAGGGGCGTCTGGTCCGGCACCGTGACGATGTGGACCGCCTCGACGACGCCGTTGTTGGCCTTCGCCATCAGCGACGCCAGCTCGATGAGGTCCTGCTCCGTCCGCGGGTTCGCCAGCGGCACCATCACGCGGTACTCGCCGCCCTCGGGCTGGATCGACTCCGCGGCGGAGACGGCGGGCTCGGGCATGCTCTCGGCCTGAGAGAGGATGTACTGCCCCAAGTATCCTTGGTGGGTCGTCTCACGGCGCGCGTAGAGGAAGTACCAGCCGATCGCGGCGGCGACGAAGCCGAGCGAGAGGGCGATCTCGATCGGGGCCATGAACGTTACGAGCCCGAGCGAGAGGCCGGCACCCAGGATCGGCGTGATCGGGTACAGCGGGACAGTAAAGTCGGGGTCGTACTCCGGGACGTCGGCCTCGCGGAAGACGATCAGCGCGAGGTTCATCAGCGCGTAGACGATGAGGTGGAGCACCGACGCCGCCTTCGCGAGGACGGCGATGTCGCCGCCGAGGACGACGATCGATAGCAGGATCATCCCGCCCGTCACGAGGATCGAGCGGTACGGCGTCGCGAACTTCGGGTGGATCTCGTTGAGCCAGTCGGTGACGATGGCGTCCCGCCCCATCGCGAAGTTGATCCGCGCCGACGCGAGGATGGACGCGTTCGCGGAGGAGGCCGTCGCCAGCAGCGCGCCGAGGGTCATCACCGTCGCGGCCGCGGCGGCGACGCCGGAGACCTCGCCGAGCCCGGGGAGCGCGACCGAGCTCGGGAACGCGACCGTCGCGGCGTTCGCGACGGGGGCATCCAGGTCGAGGTCAGTCCACGGGACGACCCCGAGCATCACCGTCACGAGGATGCCGTAGATGACCGTCACGATGCCGACGGACCCGATGATGGCGATCGGGAGGTTCCGGCCGGGATTCTTCATCTCCTCGCCGACGGTCGCGATCTTCGCGTACCCGAGGAAGGAGACGAACACCAGCGCGGTCGCCGGGAGGAGTTCACCGTACCCTATCGGAGCGATCCCGCCCTCGCTCGTCAGCGTCGCCCAGTCGAAGGAGAGCCAGCCGGCGACGGCGAACGCGCCGAGGATCGCCAGCAACGTGAGCACGATGATCGTCTGGAGCCCGCCGGTCTCCTTCGCACCGATGTAGTTGACCGCGACGAACACCGAGCCGGCGATGATGGCGCCGACCTGGACCTCGTTGAGGAACAGGAGGCTCGGAATCGGCGCCAGCGTCGCGAGGTACTGGCCGAACCCGATGGAGTAGAACGCTGAGGCGAACGCCAGCCCCATCCAGTCGCCCATCCCCGCGACCGAGCCGAACATCGGCCCGAGCGCGCGGTTGACGTAGTAGTACCCCCCGCCGGCCTTCGGCATCGCCGTGCCGAGCTCGGAGACGGACAGCGCGTTCACCATCGCGATCACGCCGCCGACGATAAAGGAGATGACGACGATCGGACCGGCCTCCCGGGCGGCGACGCCGGGAAGGACGAAGATACCCGCGCCGATCATCGTCCCGATGCCGATCGTCATCGCGGAGAGGAGCCCGAGGTCCTTCGCGAGCTCGTCGTCGCTCATCGGCAGTCACCTCCAGCCCGGATCGCGAACCGGTCGGCAGCGGCTCGTTGTGAAATCATACCCGATCCAGCGGTGGCACTCACTTAATCTAACTGGTGTGAGATTACGGATACAGTAATTTACTATTTATAAGAGATAGCTATTCAAAAGATACTCAACGAATTTTCACGGGTTCCAATACCAAAGCAGACGGTACCACGGCTATCAATACGACCACCGTCGGCGTCGGCAACGTCGTCGTCTCACTCACCCCGGAACGCCGCGAGCACCTCGTCGTCGACGCCGCCCCGCGAGAAGATGGTGACGACGTCGCCGGCCTCGACCGTCGTGTCGCCGTGCGCGGTCCGCACCTCGTCGTCGCGCTCGATGGCGATGACGAGTGCGTCGTCGCTGATGATCCCCCGACTCGAGGCCGTCGCGAGCGTCAGGCCCGCGATCGGCGCGTCCTCCCGGACCGTCATCTCGGCGACCTCGGAGCCGCCGGAGAGGCTAACGAAGTCGGAGATGCTCCCCTGGCGACCCTGGTCCGGGCTGTACGGGGTGTACGGGTGGTGCGTTTCCGACTGCACCAGGTCCTCGTCCTCGATCTCGACGCCAATCCCGGTGATCGCGCGGGCGATGCGCCGCAGATCGGTCGTGTCCTTGCCGACCGCGAGCACGTGGAGGTTCCGCCGGCCGGTCATCAGCTCGCGGACGTTGACGACGCCGGGGATCGCCCGCACCTTCGCCGCGAGCTTCTCGCGTTCCGCGACCGGCGCGTTACAGAGGTAGAGGTTCCGCAGGCGGCCGTCGGCCTGCTCGAAGTCGACGGCGGCGTGATAGCCAGTGATCACGCCGGCCTCCTCGAGCCGGCCGATCCGATTGCGGACGGTCCCCGGCGTGACGTCGGCCGCCTCCGCGATCTGCGGGGCCGAGGTCCCGCGGGCGTCGTCCATCAACGCGTGGATGATCCGGCGGTCCAGGTCGTCGAGCCGATAGCTCATGTCCGGGCCGAGGCCGTGCACTCACAAACGTGTTGCCGTCGCGACCGACTCCCGACTCCTCGCGACCGACTCCCGACTCCTCGCGACCGACTCTCGACTCCTCGCGACCGACCGCTACTCCGAGAACCCCTCGACGATCGCGACGCCCGAGGACGCGCCGATCCGCTCGGCGCCGGCGTCGAGCATCGCCAGGGCCTCCTCGGCCGAGCCGACGCCGCCAGAGGCCTTCACCGGCAGGTACTCGCTCATCAGCTCGACGTCCGGAATCCGCGCGCCGCCGTCCGCGAAGCCGGTCGAGGTCTTTACCATGTCGGCGTTGGCGGCGACGGCGGCCTCGCAGGCGCGACGCTTCTCGGCGTCGGACAGCAGCGCGGTCTCGATGATCACCTTCACCGGCACCGCGACGGCCTCGACGACGGTCGCGATCCCCTCGGTGACGACCTCGTCGTCGCCGGCTTTCAGTCGGCCGACGTTGATCACGAGGTCCAGCTCGTCGGCGCCGTCGGCGACGGCGTTCTCGGCCTCGTCGCGCTTCGAGGCGATCGAGCCCTGGCCGTGCGGGAAGTCGATCACCGTCGCGACCGTCGTGTCGGGGGCGTAGTCGACGGCCTCGGCGACGTAGCAGGGAGGAATACACGCGTTCATCCCGTACTCGGCGGCTTCGTCCAGCACGGTCCGGACGTCCGCCCACGTCGTCTCCGGCCCGAGCACGGTGTGGTCGATGCTCGCAGCGAACTCCTCGCGGTTCATGTCCGGCGAATTCCGGCGCTCGGTGAAAGGTGTGTGGGTCCGGCCCCGAGGACCCCGGTGGATCCGCCCGCGAGCGGTCCCGCCCACGAGGGGCGCGGGAGTTCGCATGCCCTTATACCGGAAGCCGCGCAAATGGGCGTATGACCCGTTTCGAGGCCGCCGAGGAGACCGAGCGACTGAAGCTGTTCGCGGACGCGATCACGGCCCACCGCAACCGCGGCAGCACGGTGATGACCGTCGACGTCGACCCCGAGAGCGACACGACCGAGAGCGAGGGGGAGATCCCCCCGTGGATCCAGCTGGCCGGCACGGAGGTCGTGCTGGACTGCACGGACGCGGAGCTCGAACGTCTCAAGGACCTCGTCGGCGACTACCCCGAGTTCCGGATCGACGAGCTCGAGAGCCCGGAGGAAGCCGAGGGGACGAACGCTGTCGTCACGGCGCGCTCGGACGCCAACCGCATTGCCGACTTCTTCGAGCGCGCCTTCCGCGAGGTGTACGAGCTCGAGGAGGACTTCAAGGCCTGGGTTACCCAGATCTAGGGGCCGGCGACGACCGTCGCCGGATCCCTGCACGCCAGCCGGTGCCACACCTTGCGCACGACAGCACGACTAAGGGCGATGACGACGAACGCGGGGGTATGAGTGACCTGCTCGCGCGCCCGCTCGTCCCGGTCGCGAACGAGGACGACGCCGTGGCCACGTACGAGAGCCTTCGGGAGTATCTCGTCGACGACGACGGCACTCCCCTCGTCGTCAACGTCATCGAGAAGGCCGGTGGGGCGCCGGACAAGGCGGGCGTCGAGCAGCGACAGAAGGCCGCCGAGGCCGCGTTCGAGGCGTTTCGCGAACGCGCGGCCGCCGACGACCTGACGGTGAAAACCGAGATCATCTACGGAACGGACGTCGCGGACGCGATCATCGACCACGCTCGCGACGTCGACGCATCCGCCATCGCCTTCCACTCGCGCGGCGGCGGCGCGCTCCTGAACGTCCTCTCCGGCAGCGTGCGAACGAAGCTCGTAACGGAAAGCGACCGACCAGTCATCGTCCTCCCGAACAAGTGAACTACCCACGAGAACGCAACGACGTCACCATCGATAGCATCGGCCAGCGCAACAGCAACAGGCGCCCGTACGGAGGTGGCCTGTGAGCGCTGACGAGGAGCTCGCGAAGGACCTCGGTCCCCTCGCGGCGCTGACGATCGGGATCGGGACGATGATCGGCGCCGGCATCTTCGTCCTCCCGGGAACCGCCGTCGCCCGGGCCGGGCCGCTCGCGGCCGCGACGTTCGTCATCGGCGGGGTCATCGCCCTCTT
This sequence comes from Halosubterraneus shenae, assembly GCF_050510935.1. NCBI lineage: Archaea > Methanobacteriati > Methanobacteriota > Halobacteria > Halobacteriales > Haloferacaceae > Halosubterraneus > Halosubterraneus shenae. The sequence goes on from NZ_JBNLVO010000008.1 coordinate 28,454, forward strand.
CACGGCGCTGTCGGCCTCCGAACTCGGGACGGCGATGCCAAAATCCGGCGGCGCGTACTTCTACGTCAACCGCGCCCTCGGGCCGCTGTTCGGCTCGATCAGCGGCTGGGCGAACTGGATGGGGCTGGCGTTCGCCTCGGCCTTCTACATGTACGGCTTCGGCGAGTACGTCAACGCCCTGGTCGGCGCGCCCGCGCTCGCGATCGGGCCGCTCTCGCTGTCGGCCGCCAAGACCATCGGCCTGCTCGGCGCCGTGCTGTTCATCGGCGTCAACTACCTCGGGGCAAAGGAGACCGGCGGGCTCCAGAACGTCATCGTCCTGACGCTGCTCGGTATCCTGGGCGTGTTCACCGTCGTCGGCCTCGCGAATGCCGACATGGAGAGCCTCCGACCCATCGCCCCGCCGGGGGCGACCGCGGAGGTGTTGCCCGTCACCGCCATCGTCTTCGTCTCCTACCTCGGCTTCGTCCAGATCACGTCCGTCGCCGAGGAGATCAAGGAGCCGGGGAAGAACCTCCCGCGCGCCGTCATCGGATCGGTCGTCATCGTGACGACTATCTACGCGCTGTTCCTCCTCGTGCTGCTCGCGGCGGTGCCCACGGAGCTCGTTGCGAACAACGACACCGCCGTCGTCGAGGCCGCGCAGCTGCTGTTCGGAAAGTACGACGTGTTCGGCTTCGACCTCGGCGGGCTCGGCTGGGGGATCCTCCTGCTCGGGGGGCTGCTCGCGACCGCCTCCTCGGCGAACGCGTCGATCCTCTCCTCCTCGCGCATCAACTTCGCGATGGGTCGGGAGAAGATCGTCACCCCGAAGCTGAACCGGATCCACCCGCGGTTCGGCACGCCGTACCGCTCCATCGCCGTGACGGGCGCGCTCATCGTCGTCTTCCTGCTCGTCGGCAACCTCGAGCTGCTGGCGACGGCGGGCTCCGTCCTGCACCTGATCGTTTACGGGCTGCTCAACATCGCGCTGATCGTCATGCGCGAGGCCGATCCGGAGGGGTACGAGCCGGACTTCGAGGTCCCCTTCTACCCGTTCGTCCCGATAATCGGCGCCATCACGTCGTTCGCGCTGATCGCGTACATCGAACCGCTGGTCATCCTCCTCTCCGGCGCGTTCACCGTGTTCGCCGGGCTCTGGTACCTGCTGTACGCCCGGCGACACGTCGAGACGACCGGCGTCCTCGCTGACTGGGTGATGGACCGGTCCGAGGAGCTCCCCGACGCGGCCGTCTCCGCGGCAACGACGGTCAAGCCGGAAGGCGGCGAGTACCGCGTGATGGTCCCGCTCGCGAACCCGGCCACGGAGAAGCACCTCATCTCGCTGGCCGCCGCTATCGCGAATCAGCGCGACGGCAAGGTCGTCGCGGTCAACATCGCCAACGTCCCGGACCAGACGTCGCTCGAGTCGGCCAGGGAGCGCGGCGCCCACGACGCGGCCCACGACCTCCTGGAGACGGCGAAGGCGGACGCCGAGACGTTCGGCGTCGACGTGGAGACGCACGTCGTCCTCTCCCACCGCACCTTCGAGGAGGTGTTCGACGCCGCGACGACCTACGGCGCGGACATGACCGTGATGGGCTGGGGCGAGGACTCCCACGGCGCGCCGGGGCGGGCCGAGTCCGCCATCGACGAACTGGCGAAGTCGCTCCCCTGTGACTTCCTCGTGTTCAGGGACCGCGGCTTCGACACCTCGCGGATCCTGGTGCCCACGGCCGGCGGCCCCGACTCCGAGCTGTCGGCCGCCGTCGCCCGGATGCTCAGGGCCGAATTCGGCTCCGCGGTGACCCTGCTGCACGTCGCCGACGACGTCGAGGCCGGCCGCGAGTTCCTCGAGGCGTGGGCCGACGAGCACGGTCTCGCGGACGCGGAGATCCGGGTCGAGACGGGCGACGTGGAGTCCCGCATCGCCGAGGCGGCCGAAGCGGCGACGCTGCTGGTCATCGGGGCGACCGAGAAGGGGCTGCTCTCGCGGCTCGTTCGCGGCTCGCTCGTGCTCGACGTGCTGTACGACGTCGACTGCTCGGTCCTGCTGGCGGAGCGGGAACACGAGCGCTCACTCTTCGACCGACTGCTCGGGTCGGGTGCGCGGGCGACGGAGCCAGCCGAGACCGGGGTGGAAGCGGAGCCGACGACGCCGACGGTCGACCCGGATTCGCCAGCCGACGGCGACGGCGAACCGACCGAGTCGTAGTCCCGGCCCCGTCACGCCTCGAAAGGCGGTTCGCTCGCTATTCCGGCTTCCCGACAGCGTCTCCAGCCGCCGGCGTCGCCCGCCAGCGAAGGTAGAGGTAGCTTACTACGGGAATGATGGTGAGCGCGAGCGTCGCGAGCGCCCAGGCCAGCGGGGCGCGGCTCCCTCGTGACTTTGCGTCCTGATAGATCCAGGCGGCCATCCCGACGACGATCGCGTAGACGGCGCCGTAGTAGAGCACCGACCGGACGGTGGCGAGGTCGACGAAGAGCGGATCCATTGCCGGCGCTAGGGACGTGATTTAAAAGAGGATGCCGGTTCAGGGGTCGTCACCGACGACGGCGGGGTCGGTGAGGTCGGCCGCGAGCACGAAGTCGGGTTCGTCCGAGACGGCTGTCCTGGTCGCTGCCGTGTCGCTCACGGCCGCGACCGTCTCCGGGATGAGCACGCGCGTCTCGTCGGCTCCGACCGCGGCCGCGTCACGCGCGACGGCAGCGTAGAGGGCGGCGGCCGCGTCGACGTCGCGCCACGCGGCGACGCCGTAGATCGCCCGCGAGACCGTCTCGCCGGCGTCGTTCGCGCCCTCCCTGACGTACGAGCGGTAGGTCATCGCGGCGACGCCGTCGTCGCGGACGGTGATGAGCCGGTCGTCGGCCGCAGCCGCCCGCAGCTCCTCGCGGGTGAGCGCCGAGCAGGCCCACGACTCCGCGGCGTCCATCGACAGCCCGCGGAGGTGGTCGCGGGCGTCGCTGTCGGTCCAGAACGACCAGGCCGCGTTCGGGTCCGGCGCTGGCGCGGAGCCCACGTCCGTTACGTCGGCGGCGACGGTGAGGTCCGCGGCGCGGTCGGCGGAGGGGGTCGCCTCCGCGTTCGGGGTCGGCATCGCGAAGCGGAACTCCGTGCAGGGGCCGAAGCCGACGGACCGCGACTGGCCGAGTCCGGCGACGTTCCAGGAGAAGACCATGTTCCGACAGACCGTCGCGCCCGCCTCGCGGGCCCAGCCGAAGATGGCCTCGGAGAGTCGCGGGGAGAGCCCGAGCCCGCGACAGTCCGGGTTGACGCGGATCCCCTGGCCCCAGGCCTCCCAGTCGGAGAGCATGACGCCCTGAATGCAGCCGGCGACGACCTCGTCGTCGACGACGGCGTCCGGATGCTCGAGGTCGCCGAGCGCGTCGCGCGGGACGGTCGCGACGAAGGTGCGCTGGGTCTCGTCGTCGGTCTCGACCCACTCCGGGAACGTCTCCGGGATGTAGTCGCCGTGTTTCTCGCCCCAGGTGTCCTGGGTGAACGCGGCGACGGCCGGCGCGTCGGCCGGCTCGGCCTGGCGGACCTGGACCGGAACCTCGTCGGCCGCCTCGCTACCCCCGCTCATCGCCAGGGCTGGGACTGCTCGGTCAGTTCGCCGGCGAGGTCGGTGCGCATCGTGCTGGCCACGTCGTCGGAGTTCGCCTCGGCCCACAGCAGCTTCACCTTCGCCGTGCCGGGGAGCGTGTCGCCGGCCTCGATCACGCCGGCGTCGAGCAGGTCGCGGCCGGTGTCGTACACGCGGTCGCAGACGCGTCCGTCCAGACACTGGCTCGTCATGACGACTGTCGTGCCGTCCTCGACGAGTTCCTCGACGCGCGGGATGAAGTCCGTGTGAATGTGGCCGAGCCCGGTGCCCTCGATGACGACGCCGTCCTTCCCGTCGAGATAGTCCCACGCCGCGGGATCCATCCCCGGCGTGAACTTCACGAGTTCGACGTCGCTCGCGAGGTCCGGAGCGATGGCGAGGTCGGCCTCGCCGCGTGCCCGGTAGTCGCGGCGGAACTCGAACGCGTCGGCCGCAACCGCTCCCTCGGCGCCCTGCTCGGTTGCCGTCTCGTACGCGATCCGGGCGAGCGGGTTCGCGCCGACCGTCTCGAAGGCGTCGCGGCGCGAGGTGTGGTTCTTCCGGACGCGCGTGCCGCGGTGGAGCGCGCAGTAGTCGTCCGACTGCGTGGCGTGCATGCAGACGAGCACCTCCGCGGCGTCGGCCTTCGCGGCCTCGACCGCACAGACCGCGTTCATCACGTTGTCGGAGGACGGCCGGTCCGCGGAGCGCTGCGAGCCGGTGAAGACGACCGGCACCGGCGTGTCGAGCATGAACGACAGCGCGGACGCGGAGTACTGCATCGTGTCAGTCCCGTGCATGACGACGACACCGTCGGCGCCGGCCTCGATCTCCTCGTGGACCGCCTCGGCCAGCTCCTGCCAGATCGGCGGCTCCATGTTCTCGGAGAGGATGTTCGCGACGACGCGGCCGCGGTAGTTCGCCCGGCCCGCGAGGTCCGGCACCGCGCGCAGGACGTCCTCGGCGTCGAACTGCGCGGTCACCGCGCCCGTCCGGTAGTCGACGGTCGACGCGATGGTCCCGCCGGTCGAGATGAGCGAGATGGTCGGGAGGTCCTCCTCGAAGGTGATCTCCGAGACGCCGCCCGGTTCCGTCTCCTCGCCCTCCTCGACCTCGTACACGTCCGATTCGAGCACCTCGACGTCGGCCTCGTCGCGGTCGATCCCGACGTTGTAGCCGCCTTCGAGCTTCACGACGAGGTGCTCGCCCGTCGAGGACGGCATCAGGACGCCTTCGTTCTCGACGCCCGCGCGCTCGACGCGGACGCGATCCCCTGGTTGCATGCGTACGGCTTCCCCGGCGTCGGACTTGAATCCAACCGTTCCGATTCGAGGAATCCTGGTCGGGTGTGGATGGATTTCTCGATACTCTTTCAGTGGATGTCGGTCGCGATCTCTCGAAACCTTCCGCCGTCGAGGGTTCGAGCTTATAAATTGGATAAGCTATCGTCGCTTGCGACACCACTCAGCATGCCTCGAAAGCCCCAGCCGCTGAGGCGGTCGCGCTGCTCGCTGCGCTCCTCACCCGGTTCGCTCACTGCGTTCGCTCACCGGGTTGTGGTGCTTACTTCGCAGGGCGTCCCGCTCAGCGGCTGCCCCTTTCAGTCCCACCCGGGAGTGGTGGCCGGGCGTCGCGAGCGGCGGTTCATAGGCCATCGTCGACCGCCGGCTGCCCGGCGTGCGGTGCGAGGCTGTCGGCGCGCGCGAGCAACGCGTGCGAGGGAGGGCGGGGCGCGCCGAGTGGTGTCCTCGTGAGCGGAGCGAACGGGGGGCCGGAAGTCGCAGCCCGGCAGCCCGCTACCGCAGGCAGCCCGGACCGTCTTCCGAGGCGGGGCCGGCGCGCCCCGACCGAGGCTGGGGAGGACTGAGGAATTGCGGTTGCTGTGCGGTGCTGTCGCCGTCGCGGTGCGATGCAGTCGTGGTCCTGGCGGACTGAAAGGGCGACGGCCGGTCGCGGTGTAACGGAGTCGCTGAATCGACCTCTATCCGCGCCGGGCGGTGCTGAGAGGCGCGGATATGTCGTTCAGCGACCGCGAGCGGCCGAGGGCTTTCTGGGCGTTTGCGGTGCTGTCAAATATAGCAGCGTCTGCACCAGTCCATCCGGTTTATAAGCAAGAGCGGTTGAGGGCTTTCTAGACGTTTGCGGTGCTGTCAAGCGCAAGACCGTGTCATCCATTTAACTGGTCTTATAAAAGGCCCGAACCAGCGCAGTTTAACCAAACCCGACACAACCATGATCCATGGCCGATCTACACCCCGTCGCCAAGCGGATCCACAACGTCCAGCCGGACCCAGTCCGCCTCACGCTCGACGACGACGAGACCGGCGTCTTCCGCTTCTCCTCGACGGAGTTCTTCCAGCAGGAGTTCCGCGGCGAGGGCGCCCGCGAGGGCGACGACGCAGACTACCGCCTCGTCAGCAGCGAGGACAACGAGCGGATCCTGCTCGGGCGCAAGGGCCCCGACGAGGAGAGCTGGTCGATGGTCGCCGAAGTCACCGCCGCGGAAGCCGTCGATTCCAGTTAAAAGGAGAGCCGACTCACTCGCGTTACTTTCGGTCTTCCCACTCCTCGCGAAGCAGTCCGTACTCGATGCGGTCGACGTACTCGCCGTCGATGAACCGGTCTCGCCGAATGCGACCTTCCTCCGAGAACCCCAGCGACTCGAGGAGCCCGCGGGAGGCGTCGTTGAAGTCGTACGCGCCGGCGCCCACGGCCGGGTGCGCGTACGTTCGGAAGACGTAATCGACGAGGAGCGAGACGGCCTCCGTTCCGTAGCCCTCGCCGTGGACCTCCGGGGCGATCCAGTAGGCGAGCTCCGGCCGGCGCCAATCGACGTCGTTGGCGTGAACCATGCCGATCCGCTGGATCTGGTCCTCCTCGGGGCCGCCGGGGCCGGCGGCCTCGCCGTCGAGACAGACGACGAAATCGTCGCTGCCGTCGTTCTCGTCCCCGACGTCGATCTCCTCCTGGTTCCGGACCGGGCTACCGATCGGGTAGCGGATCCCGGGGTTGGTGCAGCCTCGCTGGTGAAACGGCACGTCCTCCGTTTCGAACGTCCGGAGCGTGACGCGTTCGCCCTGCGTAACGCGGGGACCTGGCATACGAATCGCGTCCGCGCAGAGCGTAATACGCTTTGTGCTGCCTCGGATTTCGGTGGCCACGCCCCGGAAACCGGGGATCGTTTTTTGTGAGTGCTCGCGCAGCGTCGACCATGCGCAAAGTCGCCATCGACGACGTCGACCGCGAGGACGCGGACCCGGAACGCGCCCGGGAGCGGCGCGACCTGACCGACCCGCTCGGCGCCGCGAACGTCGCCGTCTCGCGCTACGTCCTCGACCCCGGCGAGCGATTCAGCGGCTCGCTGCACGCGCACGCCGACCAGGAGGAGGTGTTCCTCGTCGTCGAGGGCACCGCGACGTTCGAAACGACCGCGAACGACGACGCCAATGACGAACCGAGTGACGTGACTGTCTCGGCGGGCGAGGCGATCCGGTTCGCCCCTGGCGAGTTCCAGACCGGCCGCAACGAGGGCGACGAGCCCGTCGTCGCGTTCGCGCTCGGGGCGCCGCGCGACAGCGAGGACGTCCGCATCTCGCGGATCCCGGTGCTCGACGACCGGGACATCTCCTGTCCGGACTGCGGTCGCGGCGACATGCGGATCGCTCGCGGGGGCGACGGCAACGAGGCCGGCGATGGCGATTGCGACGGCGACGGGGACGACCCCGACGCCGACTTCGTCTGCCCGGATTGCAGCGGGACGCTAGCGCTGGACTAACGGCTGATTCCGAAACGACCGTAATCGGGAAGCATCCCGGAGCATAGGAACGGAGCTGGCTAGCCAGCTCAACCCCGAACTGCAAGACTCGGCTCGTGGGGATGCGATGGGTTTCCTCAAATATTCGGGGAACTTTCTTATTTCTTCCCACCGTAGGTCGGTGTATGTCCGAAGCTACACTGGACGATCGCGGGCGCCTGACGATTCCGAAGGAGCTTCGGGAGGAATACGGGGACCAGTACCGGATCGTCGAGCTGCACGACGGGATCAAGCTGGTCCCGGTGACGGAGGACCCGCTCGACACGCTCCGGGACGAGTTCGCGGACGTCGAGAAGTCCGCTGAGGAACTTCGCGAAGAGGCATGCGAGGCTGCGCTGGACGAGGCTGGACCCTGAATGTACGTGGAGACCGATTTCCTGCTCGCGCTTATCAAGGACGAGGACTGGCTCGGCGACGCCGCGGAGACGGTGTATCGAGAGCACCAGGCCGAACTGTGGACGTCGAAGTTCACGCTCATCGAACTGCTCCTGGTCGCCTATCGGGAGGACCGAAACACGGAACGAGTCGTCACGAACACCGCCGATCTCATCGAGGTTCGCGGTGACGTCGATTCAGTCGTCGCGGCAGCGACATACGTCGAGGACCACGGGTTCACCCCGTTCGACGCGCTCCACCTCGTCGAGTCCGACGGCGACACGATCGTCTCCAGCGACGAGACCTACGAGTCCTTTGCACCCCGTCTGGACCTGAAAACAGTGAGCGAGGAGTAGCGCTCCGCAACCACTAAACGCGGCTCACTCCTACGGAGAATCAATGGCCGACTGGACGGAGAAGTACCGACCGGAAACGCTCTCGGAGCTGCGCGGCAACGACAAGTCGGCCGAGCAGCTCGCGGAGTGGGCCGACACGTGGGACGACCACGGCGAGGCGGTCGTGCTCTACGGGAGCCCCGGCATCGGGAAGACGAGCGCCGCCCACGCGCTCGCGAACGACGAAGGGTGGGCAACGGTCGAGCTCAACGCGTCCGACCAGCGCACCGCCGACGTCATCGAGCGGTTCGCCGGCCGCGCGGCGAAGAACGCGACGCTGCAGGGCAGCGCGGGCGGCGCCGGCGCTGACGGGGGCGACACCGACTCCCGCCAGCTCGTCATCCTCGACGAGGCGGACAACATCCACGGCAACTACGACCGCGGCGGCGCCTCCGCGATCACGAAGCTGGTGAAAGACTCGGGCCAGCCCATCGTGCTCATCGCCAACGACTACTACGAGATGTCCCGCGGGCTCCGGAACGCCTGCCAGGAGATCGAGTTCCGGGACGTGTCGGCGCGCTCCATCGTGCCCGTCCTCCGGGACATCTGCCGCCGCGAGGACGTCGAGTTCGAGTCCGACGCCCTCCAGCGCATCGCCGAGCGCAACAAGGGCGACCTCCGCGGCGCCGTCAACGACCTGCAGGCGATCGCCGAGGGCCGGAGCAGCGTCGAACTCGACGACGTCGTCACCGGCGACCGCGACCAGTCGATGGGGATCTTCCCGTTCCTCGACGCGGTCCTGAAAGAGCAGGGCGCAGAGGAGGCGCTCCAGTCCGCGTACGCCGTCGACGAGACGCCCGACGACCTGACGAAGTGGATGGAGGACAACATGCTGAAGGTGTACGACGCCGACGAGGCCACCCGCGCGTACGACTTCCTCGCGAACGCCGACGTCTGGCTGGGCCGCGTCCGCGCCTCCCAGGAGTACTCCTACTGGCGCTACGCCACCGACAACGCCGCAGCCGGCGTCGCCGCCGCCCGCGACGGGGAGAAGGGCGGCTGGACGCGCTGGGGCCGCCCGCAGTTCTGGCCCTCCTCGGACAAGACGGCCGACGAGGTCGTCCGGAAGATCGCCACCAGCGAGGGCTGCAGTATGAAGACCGCACGCATCGAGATCCTGCCGTTCCTCGCGGCGATGACCCACCACTGCAAGCCGCGGGAGCTCACCGTGGCGATGACCGCCGCCTACGACCTCGACGAGGCCGCGGTCTCGTTCGTCACCGGCTCCGGCGAGACGACGAACAAGGTCGAGGGGATCGTCGAGGACGCCCAGGAACTGCGCGACGAGCGCGTCGAGGAGCACGCCGAGGGCGCGTTTGCGGGGGTTCCGAACCGCGAGCCGGCCGAGGGCGACGCGGACGCGACGGACGCCGGCGAGGGCGGAGCGGCCGTCGCTGGCGGCGACGGCGGCGACGGCGGCGACGGCACCGTCGCGGCGACCGGTGGCGACGGCGACGACTCGCAGGCAACGCTCGGTGGCGGGAGCAGCGCGACCGACGACGACGCGTCGGACGAGGTGGCCAAAGCCGAGGCCGCCGAGGAGGACGATGACCAGGCCGGCCTGGGCGACTTCGTCTGACCAGCGGGGTCGGCGAGCCGTTCAGTCGGTCGGCTGTGCGAGTGGCAGGGTGATTGCTTACGTCGTCTTCTCCGTGATCGTCAGCGTGTAGTCGCCGCTGCCACTGTAGGAGTCGACGAGCATGTACAGCGCCGCCGACGTGTCGGGATCGTCGATGACGATCTGCTCCTGGCTGTCCGTGGAGATGGAGCGGTGCGTGTAGCTGCTGGTCGTCGGGCAGTCCCCGGTGCCCTCGTTCACGTAGAGGTCGAAGTCGGCGTCGCTGGGGCCGTCGAGCTCGACGACGACCTGACACGGCGAGCTGTACTCCCAGTTGTAGTAGTAGCAGTCGCTGTCCGTGTAATCACTCAGCGAATCGGAGACCGACGAGCTGGTCGACGTGTCGCCACAGGTGCCGCCACCGCCGCCGCCGGACGGGTCCGTCGTGACCGCGTTGTCGGCGTCGACTCGGCCGTTCCCCTGCTCGTTGGACGCGAGGCCGACGTCGACGGCGGTGTCGTTGAGGTGGTTCCGGAGGTCGGTGTTCGAGAGATCCCACTGGTCAAGCGCGAGGCTGGCGACCCCGGAGACGACGGGCGTCGCCATCGACGTTCCCGAGAGCTTCTCGTAGTCGCCGCGGTCGGAAGTCGTCGTCGAGAGGACGTCCGTCCCCGGGGCCGCGAGCTCGACCTCCGAGCCGGTGCTGGAGTAGGAGGCCAGCGTCTCGTCGGCGTCGAGCGCCGAGACTGCGACACACTCGCTGTAGGCCGCCGGGTAGCCGACGCAGTCGGAACAGGGCCCGTCGTTGCCGGCGGCGGCAGCGAGGTAGACGCCGTTATTGTACGCGTACTCTACGGCATTCTTCAGCGTCGAGGATCCGCTTGACCCCCCGAGCGAGAGGTTGATCACGTCCGCGCCCTGGTCGGTCGCGTACTCGATCGCGTCCGCGATGCCCGAGAAGGAGCCGGAGCCGCTCTCGTCGAGCGCGCGACACGAGAGGATCGCGGACTCGCTGGTCCCGGCGATGCCCTCGCCGTTGTCCGTCTCGGCGCCCGCGATCCCGGCGACGTGGGTGCCGTGGTACTCGTCGCTGAGGACGTCCGGGTACGGGTCCTCGTCGTCGTCGACGAAGTCGTAGCCGTGGTTCGAGTCGGCGTCGGACATGTTGCCGTCGAGGTCCGGGTGGTCGTACTGGATCCCGGTGTCGACGACGGCGATCGTGACGTCGCCCGATCCGAGCGTCGTGTCCCAGGCGTCGTCCGCGTTGACCTGCTGGGGCGCGTACTGGTCCCCGAACTTCGGGTCGTCCGGCGTGTACAGCGCCTCGTAGGTGCCGTTCTCCTCCGCGTACTTGATCGGTCCGTGCTCGGTAACCGTCTCGATGAACCCCTGCTGGGCCTCCTCGCTGCCGTCCGGGAACGAGACCGCAACGTACCGGAGCGTCTCGTTCTCGTGGACGACCGCCGCTTCGTCGGGAACGTACTGTGCGACGACGTCCGAGGGCTGGCCGGCGCCCGCGGAGACGCCGACGAGGACCTCGTTCGACTTCGGCCCGGAATCGCGACCGGGTGACGCCGTGGCCACGCCGCCGACTGCGCTCAGACCGGCCGCGGTTCCCGTTAGCTGAAGGACTTTCCGTCGACTTACGCCGGGGGTGCCATCGTGTGGCATGGTCGTTGCTGTCGAGGGTACACATTAATTATTTCGATCTATTTTAGTTTGTATGAATGGCCTATATTATTGAGTTATTAAATATGTGTTAGCAACTTCCCGTTATAGGCTTAGATACCCAACTCTGACTCGCGGCGTCTTCGTTCTGATAACAGACGGGACACGGCTGATGAGTTGATGTCGGGTTTATAAGCTGTTTTCAGGGTGAGACGGTCTTGCCCTCGACAACAACGCGGACGCCCGGAGAGCCCTCGGCCGCTCGCTATGCGTGGATTGGGTTAGGTGATACGGGCTTGCTCTTGACAGCACCGCAAACACCCGGAAAGCCCTCGGCCGCTCGCGGTCGCTGTCCTCGAAAATCGGAGATTTTCGGGCTCCGAGAAATCCTCGATTTCTCGCGAAGCAGGATATCTGGGCCTCTCCGCCACGAAAGACGGTCCGGGCTGCCTGCAGTAGCGGGCTGCCGGGCTGCGACTTTCTGGCCTTCGTTCACTGCGTTCACGAAGACACCGCCCGGCCCAGATAGTGCCTGTCTCAGCGACTCCGTTACACCGCGACCGGCCGCGCCCTTTCAGTCCGCCAGGACCGCACCGCCCCGCAACCGCGACAGCAACGCGCAGCAACCGCAATACCTCAGTCCTCCCCAGCCTCGGCCGGGGCGCGCCGGCACGGCACCGAATCGGCGCGCCACTGGCCTCCCTCGCACGCGTTGCTCGCGCGCGCCATCCGCCCCGCACCGCACGCCGGTCAGCCGGCGCGCGTCGTCGGTGACCCAGCCGCCGCGCGCGACGCCCCGCCACCACTCCAGGGTGGGACTGAAAGGGGCAGCCGGCGAGCGGGACGCCCTGCGACGCAAGCACAGAGCCAGCGAACGAGCGAAGCGAGTGAGCTGGCGAGGCGCGCAGCGAGCAGCGCGACCGCTCGCCGGCTGGGGCTTTCGAGGCATGCTGAGTGGTGTCGCTGGCGACTATCCCCCGACTTTGTTTATAAGCACAACCGCCAGCGGCTAGGGCTTTCTACGTGTGCTGAGTGGCGTCGATCGCGACGCTACCCCGAGTTCATTTATAAGCACGGCCGTCTCAGCGGCTAGGCCTATCGAAACGTGCCGGTGATATCGCTGACGACGAACAACTACGATCCAACCATCCAGCGCCGTCCACGCCGCTCCCAACATGGCCGGGACCCACGCACTTTTGCCCCTTCCGTCGTCCCGTGTACCCATGCAAGCAGCCGTGCTGACCGAGCACGAGGAACCGCTCGAGATCCAGGAGGTCCCGGAACCGGAGCCGGACCCGGACGGCGCCGTCGTTGACGTCGAGGCCTGCGGCGTCTGCCGGAGCGACTGGCACGCCTGGAAGGGCCACGGCGAATGGGCGGGCGACGCCGTCCCGGAAGGCCAGACGCTGGGCCACGAACCGGCCGGCACGGTCACCGCCGTCGGGGAGAACGTCGAACGCATCGAGGTCGGCGACCGCGTCGTCGTCCCCTTCTCGCTGGGTGACGGAACCTGCCACCAGTGCCGGACGGGCCACAGCAACGTCTGCCCGAACGGGCTCGCGCTCGGCTTCGAACCCGACGCCCAGGGCGCGTTCGCCGAGCAGGTCGCAGTACCCGAGGCCGACTACAACCTCGTGGAGCTCCCCGAGTTCCTCTCGCCGCGTGACGCCGCGGCGCTCGGCTGCCGGTACATGACCGCCTACAACGCCCTCGTGAACCGCGGGCAGGTCACGGGCGGCGACTGGGTCGCGGTCCACGGCTGCGGCGGCGTCGGGCTCTCAGCCGTCCAGATCGCGGACGCGCTCGGCGCGCGGGTCATCGCCGTCGACGTCGACGAGGACGCGCTGGAGCGCGCGACCGACCTCGGCGCGCAGCTGACGGTGAACCCCGAAGAAGAACGCGTCGTGAAGGCGATCAAGATCGCAACCGACGGCGGCGTCGACGTCTCCATCGATGCGCTCGGCATCGCGGAGACGTGCCGAAACTCCGTCCGCTGTCTCGCGATCCGCGGCGACCACGTCCAGGTCGGGCTGACCACGGACGAGGAGCGCGGCGAGGTCTCGCTGCCGACCGACCGCATCGCGCACATGGAGCTGTCCGTCCACGGCTCCCGCGGGATGCCCCAGACGGACTACGAGAACCTCTTCGAGCTTATCGAGGCGACGGAGCTGGACCCCGGCGCGCTCGTGACGCGGGAGCTGTCGCTTTCGGACGTGTCGGACCGGCTGGCCGCGATGGACGACTACTCGACGGCCGGCGTCGAGGTCGTGACGGACTTTTAAAAGCTGAGAGGCCGACCGCCGGCTCAGTCCCGACCACCGACTCAGTCCCGGCCGCCGACGTTGCCGATGCCGGGGATGGCGACGGCGGCCTCGACGCGCCCCATGATCTTCGTCGCGGTGATGACCAGCGCGAGGTAGCAGAGTCCGGTGACGATGAAGATCGTCGTGTACCGGAACGTCTCGCTCGCGACGTTGAACGCCAGGTAGTACAGCTCCGGCACCGTGATGAACGCCGCCAGCGACGAGTACTTGATCAGGTAGACGAACTCGTTGGTCCACGAGGGGATCGCGTAGCGAAGCCCCTGGGGGAGCACGACGTAGTAGATCGTCTCGATCTTCGACAGGCCGATGGCCCGCCCGGCGGTGATCTGGCCCTCGCCGACGCTCTCGATGGCGCCGCGGAAGTACTCGGCCTGGTAGGCCGCGCCGTTGAGGACGAAGCCGAGGATGGCGACCCAGACGACGTTCCTGGAGAAGACGTCGGCCGCGAACGCCGGGACGTACTGCCCGACGTCGAGTCCGAAGTGGAGGACGAACAGCTGGGCTAAAAGCGGCGTCCCCCGCAGGAGCTCGGTGTACGCCAGCGAGACGTAGCTGGTGTAGTGGCCGTACACGCGAGCGACCGCCAGTGGGACCGCGATGAAGAAGCCGACGACCAGGCTCACGACGGTAATGGTGACCGTCAGCCAGAGGCCGTCCGCCAGCGTCGGCAGGATGGAGGCAGTGAAGCCGATAGGGTCGGCGTAGGTGCCCAGGACCGGGAGCCCGGCGAGCGCGCCGGCGGCCGTCTCCGCGGCGAGCAGCGGCTCGTCGACCGGGATAAAGGCGCCGCCGAGCAACCGGTTCACCCAGCGGAACAGCAGCCAGCTCCAGAACACGGCACCCGTGAGATACAGGAGCGTCGCTCCCGCCGTCGGCGTTCGTTCCTCGACCTCGCCGCGGACGCTCGCGGGACGCGTTGCACTCGCCATCAGTGGTGGGCTTCCGTAATGCGCTCGAGGAAGCGCTCCGTGCGCTCCTGCTCTGGACGTTCGAACAGCTGTTCGGGCGGGCCGCGCTCGACGACGCTGCCGTTATCGAGGAAGACGATCTCGTCGGCGACCGACCGGGCGAAGCTCATCTCGTGGGTGACGACGAGCATCGTCATCCCCTCCTCGACGAGGTCGCGCATGACCTCCAGCACCTCGCCGACGAGCTCGGGGTCGAGCGCGCTCGTGGGCTCGTCGAACAGGAGGAGCTTCGGGTCCATCGCCAGCGCGCGGGCGATGCCGACGCGCTGCTTCTGCCCGCCGGACAGCTCCGCTGGATAGGAGTCGGCCTGCGGGGAGAGCCCGACCTGTTCGAGCTGGGCGCGGGCCCGCTCGCGGGCTTCCTCCTCGTCGAGCCCGAGCACTCGCCTGGGACCGATCGCGACGTTCTCCAGCGCCGTGAGGTGCGCGAAGAGGTTGAAGTCCTGGAACACCATCCCGACCTCGCGACGGAGCTCGTTCACGTCCAGCTCCGTGATCTCCTGGCCGTCGAGGTAGATGTGCCCCTCCTGGGCCTCCGCGAGCCGGTTGACACAGCGGAGCATCGTCGACTTCCCGCTGCCGGAGGGGCCGATGAGGAACGTGACGTCGCCTCTGTCCATCTCGAAGCTGACGTTCTCGAGCACTTTCTCGTCGCCGTACCACTTCGAGACCTCCTCGACGCGGAGGATCTCGTCGTCCGTGCCGGCCACGTCGTTTGCGTCGCCTGCGTGGACGTCGTTTGCGTCGTCTGCGTTGCCCACGTTGCGCGCGGCCGTTGCGTCCGCACCGTCGCTTGCGTCGGCAACGCCATCCGTGTCAGTTGCGTCGGTTCCGTCAGTCACGTCTGTTCACCACTGGGGATCGCGTAGTAGTCTTCGAGGTGGTCGAGCGCCCGGTTCGTCGTGAAGGTGAGGACGAAGTAGATTGCACTGATGAAGATGATCACTTCGAGGACGGCGGTCGTCTGCTCGACGAAGAGGTCGTAGCTCCGCGTGAGCAGCTCCGCGAGCCCGATCGCGAAGACGATGCTGGTGTCTTTCAGGACGATCGTCATCTCGTTCTGGAACCCCGGCACGGAGCGCCGGAGCGCCTGCGGGACCGCTATGTGCCGCACGGCCTCGAACTGACTCATGCCGAGCGCGCGGCCGGCCTCGAGTTGCCCCTCGTCGATGCTCTGGAGCGACGCGCGGAAGATCTGCGACTGGTAGGCCGCGCTCCGGAGCCCCAGGCCGAGGATCGCCGAGGTGACAGCACCCGAGAGCGTCGCCACGCCCATCCCGATCGACGGCACGCCGACGACGAAGTACATGATCACGAGGATGACGACGAGCGGCGTCCCGCGGAACACGACGCCGACGCTCTCGACGGCGCGCTTGCTCCAGGTCCCGCCGTACACCTCGACGGCGCCCGCCGGGAAACCGACGAGGAAGCCGACGAGGAGTGACGCGATCGTCAGGCCGACCGTGAGCGCAGCGCCCTCCAGCAGGTAGCCGGCGTTGTTGAAGACGAACTGCCAGTCGTCGGTGAGGACCTGGGCGAGATCGACGGCGGTGAGCGCCGGAACGGCCGCGGACGTCCCCATCTTATTCGCCGAACCAGGTCTTCGTGAGTTCGTCGTACGTGCCGTCCTCTTTCACGGCCGCGAGACCCTCGTTCAGGGCCGTCTGGAGCTCGCTTTCGCCCTGCCGGAGACCGAAGCCGAACTGCTCGTTCGTCTCGTGGACGAACGCGGCTTCGACGTCGCGCTCGGCGGCGAACGTCTTCGCCACCGGCTGGTCGATGACGACGGCGTCGATGTTCTCGTTCTCCAGGTCCTCGACTGCGAAGACGTAGGAGTCGTACGTCGAGAAGTCCTCTTTGGAGATGATTTCGGGCTTGATCAGTTCCTCGTCGACGAGTCCCGCACCCGTCGTCCCGGACTGGGCGCCGACGGTCTTGCCCTCGAAGTCGGACCAGTCGCCGGGCTGGAAGTCACCGCCCTCGCGCACGAGTATCGACTGGTCGGACTCCCAGTACGGGTCCGAGAAGGCGATCCGCTCCTTGCGCTTCGCGTTGATTGTCATCGCGGCAGCAATCACGTCGATCCGCTCGTTGGTCAGCGCGGGAATGAGCGAGTCGAACTTGATCTCCTGCCAGTCGTCGAGTTCGTAGTCGGTCTCCGCGACTACCGCTTCGAGGAGGTCGACGTCGAACCCAACCAGTTCGCCGTCCTTTTTCATTTCGAAGGGGGCGAATCCCGGTGCCGTCCCCGGAGTGATCGTCTGGGTGTCGTCGCCGCCGCCGATACAGCCGGCGGTCGCTGACAGCCCCGCGACGCTCGATGCTCCGGTCAGCTTCAGATACGTGCGACGGCTGACGTCGGACGTAAACTCGCGAGTCATATACTAGCTTCTCGCGCAGTAGCTGTTTCAATCTTTCTTTGCAAAACGAGTGAACGAGCGTTTTCCGAGCCCCCGAGAGGGTTCCTACACCCGCAGCAGTTCGGCAAAATCCTGTCCGGATGCGTGACCAGCGACGGTGTTCTTCGCGCCATTCACCGGCAAACATCGTCGACATCTCGGAGACAGTATCCAGTCGATGCGATCCGCACCGACGGCGACGCCGACCCTCAGTCCCCGCGGACCGTCGTCGCCGCCACGTCGTCGTCGCCGTCGCCGTCCTCGCCGCGCGTGACGATCCAGAACCCGCCGGCAGCGGCGAGGACGGCGACGGCGAGGGTGATCCGGTTGACCGTCTCCCAGGCGGCCGTGTACAGGACGAGGTCGCGACCGAGCAGCATCGTGACGAACAGCGCACTGAGCCCGAGACCGCCGACCGCAGCCGGGCGGTGTCTGTCGGTCTCGAGGCCGACGACGACCGCCGCCAGCAACGCGAAGTGGGCCGCGAGCGCGACCCCGTAGAACCACGCCTGGGCGCCCGGCGAGTAGGTGACGAACGGCACGGCGCGGTTCATCGTGGCGGCGACGAGGAGCAGCCCGGCGGCGACGGCGAACGAGCGCCCGAGCAGCGCCGTCGCGTCGCTCGCGGTTCGCCGCCGGCCGTCGCCGTCGAGGGCGGCGTACAGCGTCGTCAGGCTCAACAGTGTGAAGATGACGAGCGCGACGATCAGGTGAGCCGCGTGCGTGGGCGCGGAGTAGCCACCCTGGATCATGCCGCCGATCGTCACCGTGATCGCCCCGACGGTGATCTGCAGCGGGAGGACGACGACGGCAAGCGTCGCGGCGAATCGAACGCGCCGGCTCCGGTCGCCGAGCCAGGCCCAGCCGGCGAGCCCGAGCATCAGGAAGCCGGTAATCATCGCCCAGACGCGGTGGAACCACTCGAGGAAGTCCGGGTTGATCGTCAGCTTCGGGATCAGCTGGTCCGAGCAGAGCGGCCACTGGGCCTCGCAGGCGAGCCCGGAGCCCGTCGCTGCGGTGTAGATCCCCAGGCCGACCAGCACCAGCGTCATCGACGTCGTTGCCGCCGCGTAACGCCGAAACGAGAGCCACGGAGGACGAAGACTCATTGCCGGAACTCAGGCGCGTATCCACTTATGGCGTTCGACAGGCCTCTCCGCGTGGGAATCGCGACGCCCATCGTGCCGCTCTCCTGCCGCACTCGGGGGAGGGGTGACAGCGACCAGTTATTTGTCACTGTCCGCCAAACCACGGACAATGGCTGTCGACGTTCGGCCCCTGACGGCAGTGCTGGTCCTCGCGGTCGTCCTCGCGGCGGGAACGGCCGTCTCCGTCGCCGTGGCGGAGGCCGGCACGGAGGAGCCGGACCCCACGACGCAGTCCGTGCCCCTCGAGGACGCCGACCACGAGCTCTGGCTGTACACGACGCCGACGCGCTCGTTCGACCGGCCCACACTCGCGGTCAACGTCGTCGTGTACGGAGCCCCCGAAGACGTCCGTGCGGCGTTCCTCCGGCGCGGGGAGGGCAACTGGAACGAAACCGATCCGAACGAGAGTGACGTCGCGCCCAACGAGGCCGCCGACGCCGCCGACGCCGACCCGACGGACGCCGCGCGCATCGAGTGGGATATGGCCGACGGATCGCGCCGCTACGCTCACCTCTCCAGACCCGAGGGCGGCGTCTGGCTCACCGAGGCCTATCAGGTCCACGACGGCGACTACCTGGGGAGCCGGCACCACGTCCGCGCGTACACCGCGCCAGCTGGAGACGCGAACTGGACGGCCCTGCAGGCGCACCACGAGCACTGGGACTGGTTCAGCGGTCGCCACGTCGTCACCAGCACCGACGACTCGCAGGTGTACGTCGAACGCGAGTTCGTCGACGAACGCGGCGCGCCGTCGATCACCAGGGTCCCCGTCGGCGACGCGACGACCGTCGACTTCGACCACTGGGTCACCGTGATCGACTTCCGCGAGTCGGCACCGACGAACCGGGTCAGTGCCGGAATCGAGTCGGCGTCGTCGCCGACGCCCGCGGAGGTCCTCGCGTCGGCCGCTCTCTTCGTGCTCGTCGGCGCCGTCGGCGCCGTTGGCGCCCGCCTGGGCGAGGTCTCGACCGCGCTTCGCCGGGAGTTCCGCGGGGCCGACGCCCGAACGGTGCTGCTCGGCGTCGTCATCGTCGCGGTGCTGCTCTCCGTCCGGCTGACGGGCATCGCCATCGAGCGCTCGTTCGGGGTGCCCCCGAAACCGGTCGCGTTCGTCCTCTCGCCGCTCCTCTACGTGGGGCTCCCGGTCGCGACGGGGCTGCTCGCGCGCCCCCTCGACCGGACGCGGGCGTTCGCCGGCGCGTCGCTCGGCTTCCTCACCGCCCTGCTCGTCGACTACACGTACCTCGGCGTCACGCGGCTCCCGCTGGACCTGCTGGTCCACCGCGGGACGCTGGCGGTCGCGCTCGGACTGATCGCCGCCGGGTGCACGCATCTCCACCGCGACAGGACGGACCAGCACCGCTACCTCCGTCTCGGCATCCTGCTGTGGGTCGTCGCGACGGGCGTCCCGCTGTTGCGGCACACGCCGCTGCCCGTGTGATCGCGGAACGCTAGTCGACCTGATCCCAGCCACTCGTGAGCTTGCTGTAGACGACGACGCCGCCGAACAGGACGAGGTAGTGGAGCCACTGGGGGAGCGTCAGCCAGCGGAACAGCGCCGCGGAGACGACGATCCACGACAGGAGCACGGCGGCGTCGACGACGAGCTGGTCCCGGTTCTGCCGAAGTGCCGCGATCGACCGCCGGAGCGCGGATCCGTCGCCGAGTGGGCCGCTCACATGGCGGGCTACGCCCCGGAGGGATATAATAAATGGCGTCGGCTTCGATACCCTTCGCTCGCGCACCGTCGGGACCGCGCCGCTGAAACCCCTGGCGCGTGAAGGGGTCGGCATGAGCAACTACACCGAGCGACTGGAGGCCAACCGCGCCGAGAAGGACGAGTTCTTCGCCGAGCATCCGCAGTCGCCGATCGCGCCGGAGCACCGCGATTCCTTCGAGGGGCTGGACTACTTCGAGCCCGACGAGGACTACCGCGTCGAGGCGACCGTCCGCGTCCACGACGACCCCGAGCCCGTCGAGATGGAGACGACCGCGAGCGCGCCCGTGCGCTACCTCCGCGTCGTCACCTTCGAGTTCGAGCTCGACGGCGAGGCGTACACGCTGGCCGGCTACCAGCAGGAACACGACGAGGGCGACACGATCTTCGTCCCCTTCCGCGACAAGACCACCGGCCAGCAGACGTACCACGAGGGCCGCTACATCGAGCTCGAACCCGAGGAGGACCCGGAAGACGGCGACACGGTCACCATCGACTTCAACCTCGCGTACAGCCCCTTCTGTGCGTACAGCGAGACGTTCTCCTGCCCGCTTCCACCCGAGGAGAACTGGCTGGAGACGACGATCGAGGCCGGCGAGAAGGCGCCCGACCTGTAACGACGCCTTTTCTTTTATAAGGGCCGCCACCTCCGTCGCCTCCCCTTTTAAACAGCCTCAGGCAACCCGCTACACCCGGCCGTCGCGATCGACGTGCTCCTCGTACCGGTCGATCGCCCGCGACGCGCCGTCGGCGAGGAAGCCCGCGTCCGTGCCGGCGATGAGGAAGTCGAAGCCGGCGTCGAGCCACGCATCGATGCGCTCCTCGGAGGTCGCCAGCGTGCCGACCGGGACGCCCGCCTCGTCACCCGCGGCGAGGGTGTCGGCGACGGCCGCCTCGAACTCGGGGTCGTCGAACTCCCGGAAGCAGCCGAGCGAGGCCGAGAGGTCGGCGGGGCCCACGAACAGTGCGTCGATCCCGGGGACTGCGGCGATCTCCGCGGCGGCGTCGACGGCGGCGCCCGTCTCGATCTGCGCGATGACGGCGAGGTCGTCGTTGACGGTGCGGACGACCTCGTCGAGCCGGGCCCCGTAGTCTGACGCGCGGGCGGCCGCGACGCCGCGCCGACCGCGGATGCCGTCCGAATCGACCGCCTCGCCGGCCGGTCCCGCCGCGGCGTCGCCCTGCGGCGGATAGCGACACGCACGGACGAGTTCGCGGGCCTCCTCGGCGGATTCGATCCGCGGAGCCATGACCCCCGAGATCCCGGTATCGAGGACGCGCTTGATCCGGACGTGGTCGTTCCAGGCGACGCGGACGATCGTCTCCGTGTCCCCGGGCGCGGCGTCGACGGCGCGGACGAGGTTCTCGACGGACTCGGTCGTCGTCGGCGCGTGCTCGGTGTCGACCGCGAGGAAGTCGAACGCCTGATTGGCCATGGCCTCGGCGACGGTCGGCGAGGGGATGGAACACCAGCCGCCGACGGGGCGGTCCGCGGCGAGTTTATCAGCGAGCTTCATACGGGTCCGTTCGCGAACCACCTTTAAAAGCCCGGAGGAAGCGGGTCTCTCCGCAGGGACCGCTGCTCGGTTCATCGCCCCCACCCCCCGCCTCAACCATCACCTCGGTTCGCGTCGAATGGCCGCTTTCACCGGCGACGGGAGACCTCCGGGCTGTCGGGTTCGACCATGCCCGGCAGGACGAAGACGAGAAACGCGAGGAACCCGGTGGCGACGACGAGGACTGCGACGAGGTAGTACTCCACCCGTACGCCGAGCAGGAACTCGAGGGTCGCGTCGAGGAGGACGATGCTCGGCACGAGAAGCCCCCAGAAGAGCCGGCTCGCGAGCGCGCTCGCGTCCAGCAGGTGCATGCCGGCGAGCGCGACGGCGACGCCACTGCCGACGATGACGGCGTACCCGAGTCTGTTCGGCTTCCGGTCGAACACGGTCGCTCTCGTCGCAGCCGACTGGTAAGCTTTGGGCGCTCGTTCTCAGACGCGAGAATCAGTGCCGGCCGAGCAGGGGCTGGCGACGTCGGGGCGTCGCTGGTGACGAACGGGGAGCCGTCGCTGGCGAGGATAGCAACGAACGGAATGAGAGTGGCCGGGGCGGGCTCCGAACCCGCGATCTCCGCATGGCCCAGGTTCGAGGCTCGGCGGGCCTCGACGGCCGTGCGGACGCTTCCAAGGCAGGTGAGTACCGCACCGAATCTCAAAACCCTATGAGTGCGGCGCTATGTCCAGCTAAGCCACCCGGCCTCACCTCTTCGTACCGGGATGAGACTCTTTAACCTTCCCATCTCCAGCCGGTTTGCGACCCGACGACATGCGGAGGGCGTGGCGGTGGGCGGGGCGGTAGGCAGTGATCGGCGAGCACGCGTGCGACGACGGCCGGTCGTCCACGGCACGGCCGATCGACCGTACCACGGGCACGCTCGCGAGCGCCGACCCGCGGATTTATACGCAGCGCGGGGAATCTCCCCACAATGAGCCTCCCCGACCTGCTTACCGAGGCGGTCGAGGGCGAGGACGTCGTCACCACCGTCGACCTCGGCGGCGACGACGCTCTCGTCGTCACCCCGAGCCGGACGCTCGTATACCGCGCGGACGGGCTCCTCTCCGACGAAACCGTCGAGGAGTACCCCCACGACGTCGACCGGATCGACATCTCCGAGGGCCGCCGCAAAGCGAAACTTGTGTTGGACTATGCCCTCGACGGCGAGGAGACGATCACCTTCCCCAGCAAGCGCCTCGACGACGTCCTCCACCCGGTCCTGGCCGGGGTCCTCTCAGCGACCGGCATCACGGACCCCGGCGAGTCCGCGCTCCGGACGTTCCGCTTCTCCGAACTGACGCTCGTTGTGACGAGCGATCGCCTCGTGAAGCACATCGGCGAACCCGTCTGGGACGAGGAGTACGAGGAGTTCCACTACAGCGACGTCACCGACCTCGACTTCGAGGAGGGGACGGTCGCCACCTCCGTCGTGCTCACGCACGACGGCCGGCAGGAGCGGTTCAAGGCGCCGAACGAGGACGCGCCCGCCGTCCGGCGCACCCTCACTGACGCACTCTGTGCGTTCCACGACGTCGAGAGCCTCGCTGAGTTCCGCGTCACCGTCGCGGACGAAACCGAGGACGAGTCGGACGCGGAATCGACGGCGGACGCATCGACGACTGACTTCAGCGACGGCCTCGACCCCCTCTCCGCCTCCCCGGCGACGGAGGAGACGGACGCGGCCGAAGGGAACGACGTCGCTGACGTGGCTGAGGCAGCTGGCGCGGACGACGGAGCCGCCACGGACGCCCCCGAAACGACCGACGGAGTGGATGTGGACGCTGGAAGCGCGGAAGGCATCGCCGAGACGGACGCCGCTGGCAGGTCCGACACCGCTGCGTCCACCGCATCCACTGCGTCCACCGCATCCACCACGACCGACGCCGCGGAAGCGACGGAAACTACCCCGACGGCCGGTAGCTCCAGCGGCGAGGCTGGAGGGTCCGCGGAACCGACCGCCGGCAGCGAGAGCGCTCGTGAGAACGAGGCCGGAGGATCCGCCGCGGCTGACGGCGAGGAGTCGGGGCGGCCCGGAGCCGGTAACCCCGACGGAGCCACCGGCACCTTCGACGAGAGCGGCTTCGAGCCGGCCGGCGTCGAGGACGAGACGCTCGCGAAGGAGATCGCGGAGCTCAGGGCCACCGTGGAGGCACAGACGGAGCGGCTGGACCGACAGGCGGAGCTCATCGAGAAGCTCGTCGAGGAACTGCGTCGCGGCCGGTAGTCGGTCGAAGCGCCGCTCTTGCCCGCCGGCTTCTCACTCGCGGTCGACGTTCAAGCCCTACTCACGTCCCGTCACTTTTCGGACGCACTGGGGGCCGAAGGGACCGAGTTCGCCGGTCTGGAACTGGACGAAGTGGCCCGTCGAGATCGACGCGCCGCAGCGGCGGCAGTCGAACTCGCCCTCGCGGGTGACGACTTGCTCGTCGAACGCGACGTAGGTGCCGCCGCGCTGGACGCGGATCCGGCCGTCCTCGCGCTCGATGATACCCTGTAACTCCGCGTCGTCGAGGATCGTTCGGGTGAGCGACGGGCTCGACGTGATCGTCTCGATGCGGTCGATCGTCTCCGCCAGCGAGAGCTCCTCGTCCTCGAGGTGGGCGAGCAGCTCCACGCCGAGTTCGCGCTTCTCCTCGCGACTCCGGTCGGCCGTCACAGTGCCCTGGTTCGTCGACGACCCTTATAAGCGGCCGGGAGCAGCGTTTCGATGGGCTTCCGCTGGAACGCCGCGGGAACGAAGGGGCGGTCCCGCAAGGGGTTTAGTACTGGCCGGCCCAGGGCCGGCGTGAAGCGTCGCCTCCTGGCCGGTGGGTTCGTCCTCGCGGTCGTCGCGCTCGGCGCGTGGCTCACGTCGCCAGCGACGGCGCTGGCCCGGCTGGAGTGGCTCGCGGCCGACCCGCTCCGGTTCGGCCTCGCGCTGCTCGTCGTCGCCGCCGTCCGGCCGTTTCTCGCCTGGCCGACGACCGCGCTCGCCGTCGCGGTCGGCTACGGCTATGGCTGGGTCGGCGTCCCGTTCGGCGTGCTCCTGGTCACGCTGACGGCGCTGCCGCCCTACGCCCTCGCCCGAAAGGGTCGCCGCGGTGGCCGCGTCGCCCGCGCCGGCGAGCGCGTCGTCGGCGTCGCCGGCGACACCCGGACCGTCGTCGCGAGCCGACTCCTGCCGACGCCGTCCGACGCGATGTCCGTCGGTGCTGGGGTGGCAAGCGTCCCGCTGCGGCCGTTCCTCGTCGGGACGGCCATCGGCGAACTGCCGTGGGTCGTCGCCGGCGTCGCCGTCGGCGTCTCGACCGACCGGCTGCTGGCCGGCGACCTCTCCGTCGTCGACCCGGTGCTGATCGTCGGGATGCTCGGCGGCGCGGCCCTGCTGCTCGCCGGGCCCTGTTACCGCGCGTACCAGTCCCGTGAGTCGGCAGCAGAGCTGCTCGGGTAGCGTTCGACACCGCCGTGCTGTCCCTCGACCGGTTACACGTTCGTCCCGGGCGCCAGCGGATCGATGTGGTCGTCGATCTCCCGCGCGACGCGGACCGGCTCCTCGTGGACGATCCAGTGGGTCGCCGCCTCGCGGACGAGGAGCCGACCGTCCTCGCAGAACTCCACGCTGTCGTGGGCCATCGAGCGCTCGAGGAACTCGTCGTCCGCCCCCCAGATGAGCAGCGTCGGGACGTCGACGGCGTTCGACAGCGGCGTCGGGCGGTCGCGCACGATCGCCCGGTACCAGTTCACCATCGCGGAGAAGGCCCCGTCTCGGGACCACGCGCGCCGATAGCGGTCGAAATCCATCGAGGAGAACGTACCGGGACGGCTCGAGCCTCGCATCCCCCGGACCAGCGGCTGCCAGTTGCCGAGGCTGGCGACGCGCTCCGGGAGCCAGGGGAGCTGGAAGCCGAGGATGTACCAGCTCTTCAGCCGCTGGCGCCAGGAGTTCCGGAGCGTGCGCTCGAAGACGGTCGGGTGGGGAACGTTGACGGCGACGAGCTCGGAGAGGTAGTCCGGGTAGTGGAGCGCGAGCCACCACCCGACCGCCGCACCCCAGTCGTGGCCCGCGACGGCGGCCTCCTCGCTGTCGTAGGCGTCGATGAGACCGACCACGTCGGCCGCGAGCTCGTCGACGTGATACGCTCCGACGCCGTCCGGTTTCTCCGAGAGGTTGTAGCCGCGCTGGTCCGGGACGACGACGCGGTAGCCGGCGTTTGCGAGCGTCTCCAGCGTCTCGTGCCAGCCGTACCAGAACTCCGGGAAGCCGTGGAGGAGCACGAGCAGTTTGCCGTCCGTCGGCCCCGCCTCGACGACGTGCAGCCGGACGCCGTTGGCGTCGACGAACTTCGACTCGCCCGGCACCGTCGGCGGGATCTCGTCGTCGGGCACCTCGCCGGCCGGGAGCGCGTCGGCCGCGAGTTCGTCGACCGGAACCGGCCCCGCCAGCTCCTCGCATGACTGCGTCGTGCCGCTCATGTCCGTTTGATCGGCCTCGTGTCGGAAATACCTACGTCCGAATCGAACTCCTTCGGTGTCGAATGCGTGAGACCGGCGGTTCTCCCGAGCGGGAGTCGATCGGGCGTCGACGGCAACACCTCTCAGTATTTATTGAAACTCTCGGTTACTGACCGCTCGCGCTTATAAACAAACTCGGTCATCGCCGTCGGTGACACCATTCGGCACACCCAGAAAGCCACAGCCGCTGACTGGTCGCGCTTATAAATAAAGTCGGTTAGCGTCGCTCGCAACACCACTCGGCACTCGTAGAAAGCCCCAGCCGCTGACCGGTCGCGCTGCTCGCTGCGCTCCTCACCCGGCTCTCTCGCTCCCTCCGGTCGCTCGTTCGCCGGGTTGCGGTGCTAGCGTCGCAGGGCGTCCCGCGCAGCGGCTGCCCCTTTCAGTCCCACCCGGGAGTGGTGGCCGGGCGTCGCTCGCGCCGGTAGCTGGGTGGTCGCGGCGCGGGTACGGTGGCGCGCGCGAGCAACGCGTGCGAGGGAGGGCGGGGCGCGCCGCGCGATGCTGGGCCGGCGCGCCCCGGCCGAGGCTGGGGAGGGCCGAGGCTTGCGGTTGCTGGGCGATCGCGGTGCTGTAGCGGTTGCGGTGCTGTCGCGGCCCTGGGGGACTGAAAGGGCGATGGCCGCTCTCGTGAGCGCAGCGAACGAGACCATGGAAGTCGCAGCCCGGACCCGTCCGTTGAGCGGTGCGGAGAGACGCAACAGAAGCCCGGACCGTCTTCCAGTGGTCGCGCCGCAGGGGAGTCGCTGAGCCGACCCCTATCCGCGCCGGGCGGTGTGGAGAGGCGCGGATATGTCGCTTCGCGAGAAATCGAAGATTTCTCGGAGCCCGAAAATCTCCGATTTTCGAGGACAGCGACCGCGAGCGGCCGAGGGCTTTCAGGGTGGTCGCGGTGCTGTCAAGAGCAAGCACGTATCACCTGTGCAAACCTGCTTATAAAGATCGACTGAGGGCTTTCCCGGTGTTCGCGGTGCTGTCGAGAACAGGCCCGTATCACCCGTGTAAACCCGCTTATAAAGAGCGGCCGGGAGGTTTCTGGACGATTGCGATGCTGAGACCCACGCCAGCTTCTGCACCTTCCAAACCGACTTCCAATCGGAAATCGCGGAGCTATTCCCGGCTTGCGAGGCCGGCGAGGTGGCCGACCTCCGGCAGGATGATCTCCTCGACGCCGAGCCTGGCGGCGTTCTCCGAGCCGGGGAGGCAGAACACCGGCGAGTCGTGGACGACGCCCGCGGTCGCCCGCGAGCCCACCGTTTTCGTGCCGACCTCCTCATAGGAGAGCTGGCGGAACAGCTCGCCGAAGCCGGGGAGCTCCTTGTCGAAGAGCTGGCGGACGGACTCGGGCGTCACGTCGTCCGGGGTGACGCCGGTGCCGCCGCTGGTGATCACGGCGTCCGTGTCGTCGCGGTTGGCGAGGCGGTTCGCCATCGTCTGGATCCGGTCGAAGTCGTCCGGGATCAGCTCGCGAACGACGACCTCGTGGCCGGCGTCCTCGAGCGCGGCCTCGATGTAGTCGCCGGCCGGGTCGTCGTCCAGCGTTCGCGAGCTCGAGACGGTGACGACCGCGACGCCGACCGACGCGACGTCGTGGTGATGGTGGTCGTCGTGGTCGTCGTGCTCGTGGTCGTCGTGGTTGTGCTCGTCTTCGTGTCCGTGTCCACCGTCCTCGTCGTGACCGTGTCCGGCTTCGTGGTCCTCGCTCATGTGCAGGCGTTCCGGGCGCGGGCACAAAACTCCCGCTGTCGCCGGCATCGAGGGGACGGAACCATCCGCCGCTTGAGGTACAATTTAGTGGCGGGGTGTGAGTTGCAAACACATGAAGGCCGTTCAGTTCTCCGAGCACGGGGACCGTGACGTGATCGAGTACGGGGACTATCCCGATCCGGAGCCCGGACGCGGGGAGGTGCTCCTCGACGTGAAGGCCGGCGCGCTCAACCACCTGGACATCTGGACGCGGCGCGGGCTCCCGGGCATCGACCTGGAGATGCCCCACGTCCCCGGCAGCGACGCGGCGGGCGTCGTCCTCGAAACCGGCGAGGGCGTCACGCGCTTCTCCGAAGGCGACCACGCCGCGGTCTCGGCGGGCGTCGCCTGCGGCGAGTGCGAGTTCTGCCGCGACGGGGACCCGACGCTGTGCCCGCACTTCAGTATCATCGGCGAACACCAGGAGGGCGTCCACTCGGAGCTGACGACGGTGCCCGCGGACAACCTCGTTCCCGTTCCGGACCACGTCGACTGGGAGGTCGCCGGCTCCGCGTCGCTCGTCTTCCAGACCGCCTGGCGCATGCTCCAGACGCGCGCGGACGTCGAGGCCGGCGAATCCGTGCTCGTCCTCGGCGCGTCCGGCGGCGTCGGCCACGCCGCGGTCCAGATCGCGAACCACGCCGGCTGCGAGGTGTATGCGACCGCCTCGACCGACGAGAAGCTCTCGTACGCGGAGGAGCTCGGCGCGGACCACGTCATCAACTACGAGGCGGACGACTTCGCCCGCGAGATCGGCGAGCACACTGGCCGCCGCGGCGTCGACGTCGTCGTCGACCACGTCGGCGCGGCGACGTACCCCGACTCCCTCAAGTCGCTCACGAAGGGCGGCCGGCTCGTCACCTGCGGCGCGACGACCGGCCCGAACCCCGACGCGGGGCTCAACCGCATCTTCTGGAACCAGCTGCAGATCATCGGCTCGACGATGGCCACGCCCGGTGAGGTCGACGACGTTCTCGATCTCGTCTGGGACGGCACGTTCGAGCCGCGGATCCGCGAGGTGCTGCCCATGAGCGAGGCCGCACGCGCCCACGAGATCATCGAGGATCGTGAGGGCTTTGGCAAAGTGGTCGTAAAGCCCGATAGTGAGCTCTGACGCCGAGGCGGACGCCGGCGCCGACGCGGACGCGGAATCCGATACCGATTCGTCGGACGCGACCGGCGGCTACGTCCACACGCCGGGGGATGCAGACGCGGCCACGTCGACCTCGGCCGAGTCGACGGACGCGACCAAACGGGCGCCGTCGGAGACCGACGAGTTCGGCCGCGCGGGCTGGGCGCTGACGGGGATGCTGATCGTCTGCATGCTGGTCATCCCCGGGATCATCTACCTCTACCCGTACTTCCTCGGCTCGTTCGGGCTGTCCTTCTTCGGGACGTATCTGGTGTTGCCCCTGATCCCGGCCGCCGTGCTCGGTCTCGTCGCCGTCTGGTCGATGACGGCCGCCGTTCACGACGAGTAGCTGGAGAATACGGATATTCGCTTTCCGGCGACGCGAACGTTTGGAAAGCGCTCGGCCGCTCTTTATAAGCGTATTTGAATAGATGATACGGTCTTGCTCTCGACAGCACCGCAAACACCCAGAAAGCCCTCGGCCGCTCGCGGTCGCTCCGCGACATATCCGCGCCTCTCCGCACAGCCCGGCGCGGATAGGGGTCGGCGGAGCGACTCCCCTCCGGCGCGACCGGCCGTCGCCCTTTCAGTCCGCCAGGACAGCACCGCAACCGCGACAGCACGCCGGCTGTCCGGCGAACGACGCTTGCCCGGTGACCGCCGCGAGCGACGATCGGCCACCACTCCCGGGTGGGACTGAAAGGGGCAGCCGCTGAGCGGGACGCCCTGCGACGTAAGCATCGCAACGGCGAACGAGCGAAGCGAGTGAGCCGTGAGGAGCGCAGCGAGCAGCGCGACCGGTCAGCGGCTGGGGCTTTCTGGGTGTACCGAGTGGTGTCGCAAGCGGCGATAGTCGATCCTGTATATAAGTGCGACCGCTCAGCGGCTGGGGCTTTCTGGATGTACCGAGTGGTGTCGCGAGCGACGAGACCCGGTCGTGTTTATAAGCACAAACGGACAGGGTCGGTGGCTCTCGCGGCGAAGCGAGAGGCGACGGCAACGAACAGGTTACTTCGCGAACGACGGCACTCCCTCTCCCGTGTCGATCAGGAAAAATCCGGTTCGCCCATTACGAAAACGAAACCCACGTCGGAGAGTCAGCACGCACCGAACAGCGACTTCACGAAGTTCGGGACCGGGAGGCTCCCGATCAGGTCACTGAGGAAGTCGGGCACGAGGTCGGCGACGAAGCCCGGCGGCCCGGCGTCCTCGCCGGGCCCGACGTCGGTTCCGTCACAGTCCGAGTTCGTTTGCATCGGGGTCGTATCGCCGAGGCCCGCGGCGGCCGCGGGCGCGACGAGCGCGACCAGCACGGCCAGGGCGGCCAGGACGATCGTTGTGCGTTTCATCGCGTTCCCCTCTTGGAGTGGATACGTATTGAACCGTGAGGTAGCTCAAGCCGGGTTCTCGGCGGATTAAGCCGGTTTCGACGCGGACACGCGCTTTGAGGACCGACGAGACCCGGGAGGATCCGGTAATCTACACGGCGGTCGTCCACGAAGCCAAAACACGTTGGGTGAATTGTTTTTGTACTATAGGGACAGGTACGAGTTGGAATGCCGGAACGCACGCATACTGGTGACCGCCGCGAGTCGCTACGGGCAGCTTCCCCACCGGAGAGGGGGTCAGGACGATGACGGCGTCCCGTCGGCCGCCGAGTCGCCAACGACAGACGACGGAAACGGACGAGACGAACGAGACGGACGAATCGGAACAGCTCCAGCCGGAGGAGTGTGACCCCGACGATCTGGTCCGGACCGCGGACGGCGAGCTGATCCACGAGGAAACCGGGCTCGTCGTCGAGGAGGACCAGATCGATCCGGGGCCGGAGTGGCGGGCGTTCGACCATTCCGAGCGCCAGGAGAAGTCCCGCGTCGGGTCGCCGATGACCCAGACGATGCACGACAAGGGGCTCACGACCAACATCGACTGGCAGAACAAGGACGCGCGCGGCAACGCGCTCTCCTCGGAGAAGCGCTCGCAGATGGAGCGGCTGCGGACGTGGCAGGAGCGCATCCGATCGCAGGACGTCGGCGAGCGCAACCTGAAGCTCGCGCTCTCGGAGATCGACCGCATGGCGTCGGCCTCGGGCGTGCCGGACTCCGTCCGCGAGGTCGCCGCGGTCATCTACCGCCGCGCGCTCGACGAGGACCTCATCCGCGGGCGCTCCATCGAGGGCGTCGCCACCGCGGCGCTCCACGCGGCGTGTCGCCAGGAGGCGATCCCCCGGAGCCTCGACGAGATCACCCGCGTCTCCCGCGTCGACCGCCGTGAGATCGGGCGCGCGTACCGCTACATCTCCGGCGAGCTCGGACTGGAACTCCAGCCGATCGACCCCCAGCAGTACCTGCCACGGTTCTCCTCGGATCTGGATCTCAGCGACCTGACCCAGCAGAAGGCCGAGGAGATCCTCGAGCAGACGACGGCGGAGGGGCTCCACGCCGGCAAGTCGCCGACCGGGTTCGCCGGCGCGGCCGTCTACCTCGCCGGCATGCTCTGTAACGACAAGCGGACGCAGGAGGAGGTCGCGGCGGTCGCCGACGTCACCGTCGTCACCATCCGCAACCGGTACAAGGAGCAGCTCGAGGCGATCAGTGAAGCGGCCGAAGCCTGACCGCGGTCTCACGGGCGATCGGTATCGCCGGCGGTCCCACGGTCAGCCCCGGCTCGTCGCCGTGACGCCGACTCGTTCTTCGGTTCGGTCACCGTAGCGACGCTGGATAGCCGCGCCCGCCACGGCGCCGGCGACGACGGCGGTGGCGACGGCGGCGGCCACGGGGTAGCTGGCGGCCATCGCGACGACGACTGCGGCCACCGTCATCGCGGTACAGACGCCGACCGTTCGCGCGGTAGTGTCAGTCTCGGGCGCGGCGCCGATCGTTCGCGTGCGGTAGTCGCCTCGTGTTCGGTCGTGCTGTGCGTCGGTGCGTGTGTGCTGTCTCATTGGTTTCGGGTCGGGTGGCGCGATGGGCTCGCGCCGCGGTTGGTGGTGGTTCTCTGCGTCGGGCAACGGGTCCGTCGGGCCGCTCGATCGCCGGCCGGGCCGTGCCGCTACGGCAGCTCCGGCGACCGCGGAAGCCCTCAGCGGGGTTCCGCATCGTGCACCCCCACGGTGTCGGTCAGGTCGGCAGCGTCGACGTCGTCGGCGAGGGCGACCTCGACGTCGGCGTCGACGGTCAGGTCGTTCAGGCGCGGGCGGAGCCCGGTGACGTCGACGGCGACGACGTCGACGCCGGCGACGCGGTCGAGCTTCCCGCGAACGCCCGCCCGGAGGTCGCCCGCGGCGTCGCGGGGAACCTCGAGACGGACGGCGATGCGATCGGTACTGTCGTGGCAGGTTGCGGCTGCCATAGGGAGCCGGGAGGGAGTCGATTCCTCACGCCGAGGCTCTGCCGCTTGAGCTACCGGCTCTAAGCCGTGGACGTGGGACGAGAACGGCGTACCCGCTCCGCTATGGAGTGAGCAAAAGCCACACCGTCCCGCGTCCGGTTACGCGGCGACGGTGTCGAGGCGATTGACGACCGTCCACCGCGTCCCGTTGCTGGCGGGCTTCGGGGTTCCATACCCCTGAAGCGAGCAAGATGGGAGCGTTGTGGAGGTCGTCATGGGTGAACTGTCGCAGTCGTTCGCGACTCGTTCCTGTCAACCACCGGGTGTTACTTAATTGTACTTTGATACTGGTACACACTCACAGTACAGATCCGCTGCTTGATGGGTGCTATCGTGCATTTCTGGTGCCGGACGTCGAGAGCTGACGCGACCCCGACGCGCGAGCGCGGCGCTTTTTCACCCGGGGCCCGGAGAGTGCGGTATGCCCACCGATCCCGACGCGAACGGCGACGAGGACGAGGCCGTCACCGCCGACGAGAACGCGCAGGACGACGCGTTCACCAGGGAACTCGCGCGCGCGAAATCGCTCCTGGACGACGAGGACGTCGACGCCGCGTTCGCCGGCGTCGTCCGCGAGGGCGAGGTCGACACGACGTTCACCCAGCGAGCGGGCGACCGCGAAGAGGAGGGATTGCAGGCCCTCGCGCTGCTCGCCGCGCACGTCAGGCTGGTCGCAAACGAGGCGGGCGTCGAGCCCTCGACCGTCGCCGGCGACGCCGCAACGCTCGCCGGGCAGGTCGAGGAGATCCCGGGATCGGCGGACGCAATGCCGGACGAGTAGACGCGAGAGGCGTGCAACGAGCAGCACGACCGGAAAGCGGCTGGGCCTTCCGGGTCTGCCGAGTGGTGTCGCCGCCGACGACCACTGCCTCCGTTTATAAGTGCGACCGCATCAGGGCCGGGAGCTTCCGTGATGCGGAGTGCGGTCGCTCGCGACGACGGGTCAGTTCATCCGGCTATCGAGGAATTTTTCGTTTCATGAGGGGCGCCGAACGGAGGGGCAACAACTACCGACGACCCCGTTCAGTTACGGCTCCATCGGTACCCAGGGCGTGACCAGATCGCGGGACGGCACGTGCCATCGCTCCTGTGCGTCGCCGTCCCGCCGGAGCTCGAGGACGGCGTCGAACCCCTCGTGGACCCCGCGCTCCCGGACCGTGTCGAGCGACGCCGCGAGGTGGTAGTGCCCAATGCCGCTGACGTCGACGACGGCTTCGCGCATCGCATCGAGCATCGGGGTGGTGTCGGCGTCGTCCAGCAGCGGCGCGACCGACGTTACGCCGACGCGACACGCGCCGGGCTCGGCGTCGACGTCCGCGATCTGCCTGGCGACCGTGGCCTGAAACGGATCCTGTCGCCCGTCTTCCGGCGATCCGCGGGTGAGAACCCCGGCGTCGACGACGGACCCCTCCGCCGGGAGCCAGCGGTCGGGAGTAACGTCGCCCACGGTGACGAGGAGACGCGTGCGCGAGGCGAGGGGCGCACCGAAGAGTCGTCGACTGGCCCGCCGTCGCACCGACGGGTCCGTTTCGCCGACGACGAGGAGGTTACAGCCGCGGCGCTTCAGGCGCATCAACAGCTCGCGGAACTGCGCCCGGTCCTGCCGCGTCGGTTCCATGACTCAGTTGTCGAACCAATCCAGTATTAGTTTTTCGCCGATCGATCAAACATTTATCCGCCGCTGACCGCATCGGGATGCACTCCCCTCTCGCCCACGCCACAGGCAGTATTTAAGACGTTATCGGACGCAGAACGCGATATGACGACGTTTCTGGTGCCGACGAACTCGGTCGATTCGAGCGCCGCGGCGTGCGACTACCTCGTCGACCGACTCGAGGCGGACGATTCGGTGGTCGCCGTCAACTCCCTGGTCGGCGGCGACGAGACGAGCGCGGAGGCGGTCCGTGACGGCAAGGAGGCTCTCAACGTCGTCGACGTCCGGCTCGGCGGTGTCGCGTCCGTGGACACCCACCAGTTCGTCCGCGGCAACGAGCCGGCGGCGGACGTGCTGGAAGCCTGCGAGGAGTTCGACCCGGACGAGCTGGTCATCTCGATCCGCGACCGGTCGCCGACTGACGAGGCGGTGTTCGGCTCCGTCTTCCAGCAGCTGCTCCTCGACGCGGAGCGGCCGGTCGTCTCGGTCCCCCGCGAGCGATAGCCCGCACTCGGACGACGGAGGCCGATAGCGAAGCAACGGTTCGGCGGAGAGCGTTGTTATTATTGCGCTTATAAAAGGAATAAATGAACGGGACAAAAGCGAGGTGATTCTCCTTCCTCGTGCGACCGGGACGACGGAAATCCGGGTGCAGAACGGTTCTTCATGATAAACCACGCTGAAGGGACACCTTCAAGTTTGACCACCCCCTGAAAACTTATATGTCCGAGGCGCAGACCGTTCGACTTGACTACGAGGATGGGGCCCGGGCGGTAGAACTGGCGCGCGAATCGGTGGAGTCCTTCGTTCTACAGGGTCAGCGGGAACAGCCGGGGAGTATGCGCGACGCCTTCTACAACCGAACTGGTGCATTCGTTCGCCTCCAGTCCACGCGCGGTCGTGGCCGCCTACGAGGCTGTGCGGGCGCCTATGGCGAGGACGACCAGCTCGGTCACGCCATCGTCGACGCCGCCATCCAGGCGGCCTCCGAGGGGTCCTGCGGCTCCGAGGTCGAGGCGAAGGAGCTGGAGAACCTCACCGTCTCCGTCTGTATCGTCTCCCGGACGACGCTGACCAACGACCCGGTCTCCGACATCCGGCTCGGTACCCACGGGGTCGCCGTCGACAAGGGCGGCCAGCACGGCTGGCTCTACCCGACCCTTCCCGTCGAGAACGGCTGGAGCGCCGCCGAGTTCCTCTCGCGAGCCTGCCGGAAGGCGGACCTCTCGCCGACCGCGTGGCAGGACGAGGAGACGATGGTGACGCTCATCGAGGGCCAGATGTTCCGCGAGCGTCCCGACGGCGGCGCCGTCGAAGAGCTGTAGACGAACCGACCCGCCGTTTCTCTACCGCGTGACGCCCCTCGATAGTCGAGCTATTCTCCGGGTGCTTCCGAAGGCCCACAGTCGACGCCGCGCCGTGAGTCCGACGCCGCGCCGTGAGTCCGACGCCGCGCCAGGAGTCCTACTCCCCGCCGTAGTCCACGAGCGCCGCGTCGTCGAGCGCGCGCTCCGCCGCCTCGTCGATATCGAACTCCCAGCCGTCCACGAGCTCGCCGTCACGGAGCAGCGGTTCGAGGAGTGGCTCGGCGTCCGCGGGCGCCTCGCGGTCGGCGAGCCCGACGTGGTGCCCGCCATCGGCGGTACGGTACGCCTGCTTCGCGCCCGAAAGCTTCCCGCGCTTGGCCGCGGGCTCGCCGTCGACCTCGACGATGTCGAGCGCGAAGTCGACGGGGTCCGCGTTGGCGACGGCGCCGCCGACGCCGAAGCCGTCGACGACGTCGCGCAGCTCCCGGAGGTCGGCGGGGCCGAGCCCGCCGGAGACGAACAGGTCGACGTCGGGAGCGTCACGCGCGTCGAGTTCCCAGGCAACCTCCCGGATGATGTGGCGGAAATCGCCCCGTCGCGACCCCGTCGTGTCCAGCCGGACGCCCGAGAGGTTCTCGCCGAGCGCGTCGACGGCGCGGAGGACCTCGTCGACCTCGTCGGTGTAGGTGTCACAGAGCGCGATCCGGGGCACGTCGGCGTCGACGTGCTCGTCGAACGCGCGCCACGCGTCCTCCTGGTTGCCGCGGCCGTAGGCGATCACGAGCGCGTGCGGCATCGTCCCGGAGGGCTCCTTCCCGAGCAGGTCACCGGCCGCGACGTGGGAGAAGCCGTCGAGGCCCGCGACCAGCGCGGAGCGCTCGACGGCGGCGGTCATCGACGGGTGGACGTGCCGAGCGCCGAACGAGAGGACCGAGGAATCCGGCGCGGCGACGCGGCAGTCCAGCGCCGCGGTGGCCATCCCGCTGGCGTGCGAGAGGAAGCCGAGCAGCGACGTTTCGAGGCGCGCGAACGCCAGGTACGGTCCCTCGATACGCATCACGGGGCCGCCGTCGAACAGGCGGCCCTCCGGCATCGCGTCGACGTCGACGTCGTGGCCGGACAGCAGCGCGACGGCGTCCTTCAGGCCGGCGAACAGCTCGAACTCGCCGGTCGGGAACTGGTCGGCCGTCACCTCGGCAACGACGTGCGGGTTGCGGCCGGCCGCCTCCAGCACGGTCTCCATCCGGTCGAAGTAGGCGTCGGTTGCCCGCCCCCGACGGATCGCGTCGGCGTCGACGATGTCGAACTCCGTCATTGGCCGTCGGTTCGTCCGGCGAGTAGAAAAAGCCACGCGGGTCGTCGCCGTCGGCGACAGCGGTTCGGGGTCGAGGTCGAGCGATTCGGGGTCGAGGTCGAGCGGGTTTCTACTGCCGCCGCGCGAGCAGCGCCGTCGCGACGAGCGCCGCGAACGCGACGACGACGCCGAAGCCGGGCGCGCTGTTCTCGGTCGTCGCCGTCGGGGGCTTCGTCGACGACCCTTCGGTCGTCTCAGTCGTCGTGGACGTCTCCGTCTCGGTCGGCTGCTGGAGCTCGATCCCTGGCCGGAGTTCGAGGACCTCGGCGGGCTCTTGCGCGTGGACGATGGTCACCCGCGTCCCGTCGCGCTCGATGCCGTAGGCGCCGCGGAAGGGGCCGTCGGCGACCTCGTGGACGCCGTCCTCGCGGTGCTCGACGTCGTGGGCCTCGAGCATCGTGAGGTACGTCCGGTGGAACTCGCGGGCATCCTCCTCGGTCTGCCACTCGGTCACCCAGACGTAGCCGTCGCGCTCGGCGTCGCCCTCGTCGTTGCGGTACGGGTACAGCTCGTCGCCCGCCCAGCCGTCCGACGACTCGTGGGCGTAGTTGTACGTGTCGTACGGGCCCGAGGTGTTGAACAGCACGTCCCGCCAGTCGAACGTGTTCGCGCCGAACTCGCGGCTCTGGTACCAGAACATCGTGAAGATGGAGGCCTCACCGACCGTCTCGGCGCCGCCAGCCCCCTGGTTCGGGTAGGTCTCCCAGCCGCCCGTGGCGGTGTCCTCGAACTCGATCTCGGTCGTCGCGTAGCTGTCGTTCCGATGGATCACCTGCGACGTCGACGTCGGGGGGGCCTCCATGCGCTCGTCGACAGCCGCCCAGCCGTCCTCCTCGATCAGGTCAGCGACGTAGACCGGCCCGTCGGAGTAGGGGTTCAGCATGGTGATCAGGATCCCGAGGTGGACCTCACCGCCCCCGCCCGAGCTCGATTCTGGCTCGGGGAGGCATTCCCACGCCGCCCCACAGCGCTGGTCGTACCGGTCCTCGATGTAGTTGGCTTCCCCCTCGACGACGCCGTCAATGGCGAGGTTCTCGTCCTGGGTCGCGCCGACGTACCTCGAACTGGACAGGTCGTGGTACTGGTCCTGCATCGCGTGGGTCAGCTCGTGGATCAACGTCGCCTCGCTGATCTGGAGCTGCTCGCCCTCCGCGACGACGAGGACGATCTTCTCCTTCGACGGCGAGTAGAACCCGGTCACCGAGCCGCCGTACACGGTCTGGATGGCCTCCGCGGAGGACTCGTTTTCCCCGACCATGAACAGGGCTTTCCAGACCTGGTCGTTCCAGCGCTGGTGGGTCGCGTTCGACTCCCGACCCGAGACCGTCTGCTTGTACTCCTCGCGGGTCATCGTCTCGACCTGTACGTCCTCCTTGAACGGCCGCTCGCGGACGTACTCGACCCGCGCCATCGCCCTGTGGACGACCTTCTCGAGCTCCGCGTCGGTGAGGCCGTCCGACTGGTCGACGTCGAGCGACTCGTTGTGGCGGATTCCCTTCCAGACGCCGACCTCGTCGTCCGAAGTCGCCGACGTGTTCGTCGCGTCAACGCCCGCCGCGTCGGTGCTCGTCGCGTCGATGCTCGTCGGGCCCGACGCTGCATCGACTGGAAGGCTTGCGGGGGAGGCGCTGGCGGGAGACGCCGCGGCTGCCGGCGCCACGAGCGACGTCACCAGCAGGGCGGCCAGCAAGAGAGTGAGAGAACGTCGCATACCACACCAACGGACTAGCCCGGTAAGTACCTTGCCGAACTCGGGAGCGCCGACGGTCGGATACTCGTCCGCATCCGCGGCCGATCGCTTTAGTGACGGCGTCGAAACCATCGCGTATGCAGTTCGATTCCGACAACACCGCCGTCGTGGTCGTCGACATGCAGAACGGCTTCTGTCACCCGGACGGCAGCCTTCACGCCCCGGCCAGCGAGGCGGCGATCGAGCCGGTCGCCGACGTGGTCGAAGTCGCGCGCGACGCCGGCGTCCCGGTCGTGTACACGCGGGACGTGCACCCGCTCGGCCAGTTCGAGGGGAACCACTACTACGACGAGTTCGAGCGCTGGGGCGAGCACGTCGTCGAGGAGTCGTGGGAAGCCGAGATCGTCGACGAGCTCGCCGTGCGCGACGACGACCACGTCGTCGAGAAGCACACCTACGACGCGTTCCACCGGACCGAACTCGAGGGGTGGCTCGCGGCGCGCGGCCTCGAGGACCTCGTCATCTGCGGCACGCTCGCGAACGTCTGCGTCCTCCACACCGCCGGCAGCGCGGGCCTCCGCGACTTCAAACCGGTGCTCGTCGAGGATGCCCTCGGCTACATCGAAGCGGGCCACCGCGAGTACGCCGTCGACCACGCCGACTTCCTGTTCGGCGAAGTCACGACTCGCGAGGCGCTCGACTTCGTTTAAAAGGATCCTCTCCCTCTCCGGTGGCTACGCCGCG
This sequence comes from Halosubterraneus shenae, assembly GCF_050510935.1. Classification (NCBI taxonomy): domain Archaea; kingdom Methanobacteriati; phylum Methanobacteriota; class Halobacteria; order Halobacteriales; family Haloferacaceae; genus Halosubterraneus; species Halosubterraneus shenae. The sequence continues at coordinate 67,447 of NZ_JBNLVO010000008.1, forward strand.
TCGCCACCATCGGCACCGTCGCCACCATCGGCACCGTCGCCGCCATCGGCACCGTCGCCGCCCTCGGCACCGCGAACGCGCGCCGCCGGGAAGAAGGCCGTCGGGTCTTCGTGGGAGAAGACGACGCGCGCGTGGTCGTCGAGCGGGCGAACGTAGGTGTGCGTCTCCCCCTTCTCCTCTGCCGCGTCGAGCCACGACTCGGCCTCGTCGGTCCGGTAAAACAGCGGAAGGAGGACGGCGACCCCGTCGTCCGTGTCCCGCATCGCGAGGACGAGCACGACGAGCCCGCCCGACTCGCCGCGGTACGTCTCGAACTCGTCGAACGTGTGGTCGTCGACGAGGTCCTGGAGCTCCTCGAACTCGTCACCGGGGACGAGCGCGTCGAGGCCGACGCGGTCGGTCTCGGCGCCGGGTTTCCCCGTCGGCAGCGCCGTGACGTCGCCCGTGTTGAGCCGGGTGACGTCCCAGCCGGCCTCGCGATACTCCGCAGCGGTCGCGTCGAGGTCGTCCTCGACGCGCTCCCAGACGTCCCGCAGTCCTTCGGCAGGCTGCTCTCGGTCCATACCAGTGGGGAACGCCCGCGAAAGAAAAGCGTTCGCCTCGTCGAATGGCGTCCGTCTCGTCGAATGGCGTCCGTCTTGTCGAGCGCGCGGCGACCGGTCTCCGGCGTCGCCCGGAACAACGCCGGGCCCAGTCCGTGGCTTGAGGCGACCCATTTATAAACAAACTTCCGGAGATCCGGCCGCCGTTGCCGGATCATACCCTGTCGAGTTGACACACCCGACAAATTAGGGTGAAGGGTTAATTGCCATTATTTATTTCGTCGGTGTGTGTCTTCGACAAACGATTCAGCTGGTGAAAGAGACGGACTGCTAACGCGCCGGGCGCTGCTACAGGCACTGGGCATCGCGGCCGGCGGGAGCCTACTGGGCGCCGGCAGCGCGGACCTTGCGTCGGCGGCGTCGACCGACGCGTGGGACGAGTACCGCGACTGGCGGGCCATCGAGGCGAACAAGGTCTGGGACCGCGGCTATCGTGGTCGGGCCGACCGGACGATCGGGCTGACCGACAGCGGGCTCGAAGCTCGACATCCCGACCTCGGGCCCTGGAACGGCGTCGAGGCGTTCGTCGAGAACGACGACCTGAAGCTCACAAAACCGGCGGAAAACGACATTTCGCGAGTCGAATCCGGCGAGACGGAATCCTTCTCGGGCACGATGGGCCCCGGAACGTTCGCGACCGGCGAGGAGAAGTACCACGAGTTCACGACGCCGAGCGACGTGGCCGAGCTCGACTCGACGCTCTCCTTCTCGCCGAACACGGACGCCAACGACCTCGAGTTCCGGATCGACGTCTGGACCGGGAGCCGCTGGGAGACCGAGGCCCGCGCGGCGACGGGCGGCGAACCGGAGACGCTCCCGCAGGTCCCCGTCGAGGACGACACGAAGTACCGCTACGTCATCGAGGCGTATCTCAACACCGAGACGAGCTACGAGATCGACGGCACCTACTTCGACGTCGACGGCACCCGCACTACCTACGACGACTCCGTCGTCTTCGACGGCACCGGCGGCGAACCGACTGCCGACACGCCCAAGACCGTCGGCTGGTACGACGCGGGCTCCCGCTACGGCCTCTACGACAAACCGCGCGACCCGAACGGCCACGGGACGCACTGCTCGTCGATCATGGGTGGCTCCGGCCGATCCAGCGCCATCGACGGCGGCGCCTTCGAGAGCGCGCAGCCGGAGACGTACCTCTCCGAGGTCTCGGGCCACACGCTGACCTACGACGTCGCCGTCGACGCCGGCACCGGGCTGTTCGGGGCCGCCTACGGCGACCTCATCGAACTCCGGCTCTACGACCCCGACGGGAACCAGATCGACAGCTCGGGCGTCGGCGTCGACGATAGCTCGACCGGCGACGTCAACGTCGTCGAGGACCCCGCCACGGAAACGGGCACGTACACCTTCGAGATCCGGACGGCCGACGGCGAGGACGCGTCCGCAGCCTACGTCGACCGGGTCGGCTACGGGCCGTACCTCGACCCCGGTTCGACGGCGGCCGACCGAGCGGACGGGAACGACGACGGTACCCACACCGGGCTCGCGCCGAACCAGAGCCTGATCTGCATGCAGGGGCTCTCGGCGCCGACCGAGGACCTCGGTCGCTACGCCCAGCAGTTCACGGACACGTTCAACCTGCGTGCCGTCAACATGTCCTGGGGGTACGTCGGCGGGCTCCCGCTGGGCGCCGCCGCCGGGACGCTCGACCGGATCCCCGCCGTCATCAAGGACGTCGCGGAGGCGGGCGTCCTGACGCTCGCGGCCGCCGGCAACGCCGCAACGCCGGTCAACGGCAACGGCTCGCCGGCGATCGCCGACGAGGCCGTCTCCGTGGTCGCAACCGGCCCGCGGGACGGCATCTCCGGCTACTCCTCGGGCGGCGTCGGTGGCGTCGACGAGGACGAGGAGGAGACGTACATGAAGCCGGACCTCACTGCGCCCGGCGGGACGCTCTCGGACGTCATCTCGGCGGCTGACACGGCCGACCCGGACGCTGCCGAGTCCGACCAGCCGCCGATCCGCGACTACACCGGCAAGGCGGGCACGTCGATGGCGGCCCCGTTCACGACCGGCTCGACCGGCCTCGTGGCGCAGGCGATGGAGGAGGACGGCGGCCCGCGGCTCACGCTGCCGGATCCCGTCGACACGACGCTGTCGGACGTCTTCCGCCTGAAGCAGGTGTTGCTCGCGACGGCGAGCGAGACGGCCTTCACGGCGGCGCCGTACCACCGCGCGAAGACGCCGACGTACGACTTCGGCGGCCGGGATCCCTACGAGGGCTTCGGCCGGTTGAACCCCGAGGTCGCCGTCGACGCCGTCACGCGCGAGCTCTCGGGCACGTCGAGCGAGCAGCTCGGCCTCGGCCTCCCGCAGGACTCCCGCGCCGTCGCGGGCTACGTCGACCTCGGCGTCGGCGACCTCGACGCGAGCGTGGAGTTCACGGGCTACGAAGGCAACGACGCGAACCTCACCGAGGGGAAGCCGCACGTCGACCTGTTCGTCTACGACGGCGGCGACCCCGCCGAGCACGGCGAGCCGAACGTCGTCGACCGCGCGGCCGGCCCAACCGGCTCCGCGTCCATCTCCGCAGCCGAGAAGCGCGGCGGCGGCGGCTCGACGTACCTCGTGGTCGCGAAACTCGTCAACGTCCCCGGTGCGGTCAACGGCGACGACGTGCAGGTGAACCTGGACCTCACCGTCGACAAGACGCCCGGCGTTCGCGCACGCGGTGGTCGACCCTCCGAGGACGACGGCCTCCTCGGCGCCGGCGTGCTCGACACCGTCGAGGTGACGGTTACCCCGGACGACGACATCACGGTACGCGACGTCGTCCCCGCGGAGTTCGACGTCCTCACCGACGTGTTGAACGTCGTCACCGACGACGACGCCGGCGTGAAGTACGTCGAACTCGGCGACGCACCCGCCGACGAGCGGACGACGTTCACCTACGAGGTGGAGACGCCGACCGAGGTGCTCGACCTCTCGAAGGAACACCTCTTCGGACCGGTCCAGGTCGACGACGGCTCCGGCTGGGCGGGCGTCTCCGGAACCGCGGGCACGAAGCTGGTAACTGGCGACTGATCCGGCGAGCGCGAAGACACCGGCAGCGCCGACCTCACCGCCGACCCCGCGACCGCGGCACTCGTTTTAGTAACGGCGGAGCGGTTCCCTACTCGGAGCCGACGTGACCGAGTTCGTCGACGGGACCGAACTCGTCGACCGGCATCACGCTGTAATCGACGGTGAGCGTGTCCTTCGTCGCGCGGATCTTGCCGACGAAGGTGGAGATCGATTCGAGGTCGCCCTCGAGGACGAACACCTCGGTGCAGTAATGCGGGCCGACGTGGCTGTGGAAGTTCGAGGCCACGAGCCCCTCGTGCTCGTGCCGGAGGTGCATCATGCGCTCCTCGACGTTGGTCTCCTCGTAGTTGAAAAGCACCGTCACGACGGCCATCAGGTCACGGTCCTCCAGCTGGGCGTCCTCGAACTCCCCGAGCAGGTTCCGGGACGCCTCGCGAATGAGCTCGCTCCGGCCCGTGTACCCGTGCTCGTCCGCGAATCGGTCGAGGCGATCCAACAGCTCCTCCGGCATCGACACGCTGACGACGGTCATGTAATAACTCAACGCTCATTTCTTATTAAGGCTTGATGATCCGCCGGTTTGTCGCGCCGGGCCTGCCGCGGGGCGGACGTTCATGGCGAGGGCCGCCGAGCACTCGGCCATGCCACTCAGTGACGCGACGCGACGGCGGATCGACTCGTTCGTGAGCGACTGGGTCTCGGCCGCCGACGTGCCCGGCGCCGGCCTCGCGGTCGTCGACCCGGACGGCATCCAGTACGCGACCGGCTACGGCGCCCGCGACCTGGAGGCCGGCGACCCGGCGACGACTGACCGACCACCGCCGGCGCGCGAGCAGCGCGCGAGCGGTGGTTGCTGTCGCGGTTGCCGTTGCTGTCGCGGTTGCTGTGGAGGTCCTGGAGGACTGAATGGGCGACCGGCCGAGGGCTTTCGGAATGTTGGCGTTGCTGTCGGGGGCAAGCCCGTATCACCTGCTTAAACCAACTCACAGCGAGCAGCCGAGGACTTTCTCGCTGTTGTGGTCCAGTATCACACCGTCTTCACCTGGCCTTTCTATTTATAAACAGGAGCGACCGTGGGGTTTCCCGGCGTCCGCGCCGTCATCAGGAGTTGGACCGTCCCATTATCCACCGATCCACACGACAAACACAACCCTTACCGCCGACCCAGTCCCAGAACAGCCATGCGCGAGCACTTCGAGATCCGGGACCACGACGTCGCGGGCCGCATCGGCGAGCTCGAGGTCCCCAGGGCCGGCGTCACCGTGGAGACGCCGGCGCTGCTGCCCGTCGTCAACCCGAACGTGCTCACGATCGAACCCTCCCGCCTCCAGTCGGAGTTCGGCGCGGAGATCCTCATCACGAACTCCTACATCATCCGCAGCACCGACGACGTCCGCGAGCGGGCCCTCGACGAGGGGCTCCACGAGATGCTGGACTTCGACGGCGCGATCATGACCGACTCGGGCTCGTTCCAGCTGGCCGAGTACGGCGAGATCGACGTGACCACGAGCGAGATCATCGAGTTCCAGCACGCGATCGGGAGCGACATCGGCACGCCGGTCGACATCCCGACGCCGCCGGACGTCGACTACGAGCAGGCCGAGCGGGAGCTCGAGACGACCCAGCAGGCGCTCGCGGACGCCGAGGCGATCGACACGGGCGACATGCTCGTCAACGCGCCCGTCCAGGGGTCGACGTACCCGGACCTCCGCGAGCGCGCGGGCGAGCAGGCGGCCGCGACGGACCTGGACGTCTTCCCCGTCGGGGCCGTCGTCCCGATGCTCAACAGCTACCGGTACGCCGACATGGTCGACGTGGTGATGGGCGCGAAGCGCGGCCTCGGCGCCGACTGCCCCGTCCACCTCTTCGGCGCCGGCCACCCGATGATGATGGCGCTGGCGGTCGCCGCCGGCTGCGACCTGTTCGACTCCGCAGCGTACGCGCTGATGGCTCGCGACGGGCGCTACCTCACCGTCGCCGGCACGGAGCACCTGGAGGAGCTAAACTACTTCCCCTGCTCGTGCCCCGTCTGCGCGGAGTACACCCCCGCGGAGGTCCGCGCCGAGGACCCCGACGAGCAGGAGCGCCTGCTGGCGGAGCACAACCTCCACGTCACGTTCGAGGAGCTCCGGCGCGTGAAGCAGGCGCTCCGCTCGGGCTCGCTGCTCGAGCTCGTCGAGCGTCGCGCCCGCGGGCACCCGGCCATGCTGGACGGCTACCGCGCGCTGCTGGACCACGCCGACCAGCTCGAGGCGCAGGACGCCGTCTCGAAGGGGACCTTCTTCTACACCTCCCACGAGTCGGCACGCCGGCCCGAAGTGCAGCGGCACCACGACCGGCTCGACCGCCTGCCGGTGCCGGATTCCCTCCTCGTCACCGAGTCGAAACCGCCGTCGGAGCACGACTACGACGCGGTCTGGCGCGTGACGCCGCCGTTCGGCCCGTATCCGCGCGCCCTGGGCGAGACGTACCCGCTCACGGCCGAGGTGCCGGACCGGACCGACGTCGCCGCCGAGACTGCCGCCGCGGCGGGCGTCGCCCGGCTCGTCGCCGAGCACCCCGAGTCCGACGTGACGCTGGCGCACGACGACTGGGCCGACGCCGCCCTCGCCGAACTGCCGGCGACCCTCGACGTGGAGAACCTCGCCGACCTCGGCGAGTAGCCCGCCGGCGGTCGGCGCGAGCGCCCGTACCGAGCGACGACGTGGATCGAGGCGGCGCGAGAGGGAGTGGCTATTTAAACTCGCCCCACATGTGGGCGTAACAATGCAGTCGAGTCGCGTGATCGTGGTCGACGACGAGCCCGGGTACGCGGAGCTCATCGCCGATCGATTCGACCGGGCGGAGGGCGTCTCAGTGCTTGCGACGGTGACGGATCCCGACGAGGTCCTCGACTACCTCGAGGACGAGGCGTCCGACGTCGACTGTATCGTCAGCGACTACGACATGCCCGAAACCGACGGGCTCGAACTCAACGCTGAGGTACAGGAGGTCGCTCCCGGTGTCGAGTTCGTCCTGTACACGGCCTATCTGGACGAGGAACTCGCCGCGGAAGCGGAGCAGGGCGGCGTAACGGAATGTTTCCGGAAGGACGGCGGCCGGCCCCAGTTCCAGCGGCTCCTCGATACGGTCAGAGCCGCAGGCGGCGCCGGCGGGCGCGGCACCGAGGAGCGGGGCGCGGGATAGTCCCCGACGCGACCCGCGGAACGTAAGTGAATTGAGCGTCCCCCCGCGAGAGGGAGTATGACCGACTACTTCGAGGTTCACGAGCGGGACGCGGCCGCCCGACTGGGCGAGCTGCGGCTCGACGAGCCGGTGACGACGCCGGCGCTCGCGGACCCCTTCCTCGAGGACGCCGGCAGCCTCTGGGCCGCCGAGCGCGAGTTCCCCGAGGGCGACGACTCGTCGCTGACCGTCCTCCCGCACCGCGCGTTCCCGGCCGGCACGCGCGAGGAGGTCCAGGAATCGTTCCGCGTCGACCAGCCCGAGACCGACTTCCCCGCGGCCGCCGTCGTCCCCTCCGAGGACCCAGTCGACGTCGGCGCCGACGCCTACGTCCTCTCCGACGCGCAGGGGTTCGTCGGCCACGGCGCCGGGCTGAAGGACGCGATCGTCAACGCGAAGGCGGCCCTCCCGGCCGACACCGCGCTGATGCTCTCCGGCGTCGCCACCCCCGCGAACGTCGCGACGCTCGTCTACGCCGGCGTCGACCTCGTCGACGAGGCGAAGGCGCGCGTGAAGGGAGCCGAGGGCTTTTACCTCAACACGGACGGCGAGTTCTTCCTCGAGGACCTCGAGGAACTCCCCTGTGCCTGTCCGGCCTGCGCGAAGCCGCGCTCGGAGTTCACGCGCGCGGACTGCCAGGAGCACAACGTCAACGCGCTACGGGCCGAGCTGCGTCGCGTCCGCGAGCGCGTCCGGAACGGGCGCCTCCGCGACTACATCGAGGGGCAAGCCCGCCACGACCAGTGGCTCACGGCCGCGTTCCGCGAGTTCGACCAGCAGTGGCGCTACATGGAGGAGCGGACGCCCGTCGTCCGCAACAACGAGCTGACCGCGGCGACGGAGGACTCCCTTCGTCGCGTCGAGATCCAGCGCTTCGCCGACCGCGTGACGAGCCGGTACGAGAACCGGTTCGACGCGCCGCTCGTCCTCGTCCCGTGTTCGGCGACGAAGCCGTACAGCGACTCCCAGAGTCACCGCCAGTTCCACGACGCGATCCAGTGGCGCGGCCACGTCGTCTCGATGACCTCGCCCATCGGCGTCGTGCCCCAGGAGCTGGAGACGACCTACCCCGCCCAGCACTACGACTCCGTGGTCACCGGGGAGTGGTCCGCCGAGGAGATCGACTTCGTCGCCCAGGTGCTGCAGCGCTACCTCGAGCGCAACGACTACCCCCGCGTCGTCGCGCACGTGCCCGGCGACGGCTACCAGGAGATCTGCGAGCGCGTCGCTGCGGAGGTGGACGTCCCCTTCGAGTACACCTGCGAGTCCCACCCGACGACGGACGCCTCCCTCGCGAACCTCGCGGACGCGCTCGAGGGCGAGCCGGCCTACAGCAAGCGCGAGCGCCAGCACAACACGGTCCGCGCGCTGGCCGACTACCAGTTCGGCGAGGGCGCCGGCGACGCGCTGTTCGCGGACCGGATCCACGTCACGGGTCGCTATCCCAAGCTCCAGGCCTGGGACGGGCCGGCGGGCGACGGCAGCGAGCAGCTCGCGACGATGGTCCCGACCTACGGCATCCTCTCGCTCACGCTCGAGGGCGGGCGCCGCTGGGTCGACAGCGATGCTCCGACCAAGACCGTCGAGATCGACGGCTTCGTCCCCCACGGCTCGGTGCTCGCGCCCGGCGTCGTCGACGCCGACGACGACGTCCGCGTCGGCGACGAGGTCGTCATCCAGGGGCCGAAGGCGTTCGGCATCGGCCGCGCGCAGATGTCCGGCCCCGAGATGGCCGAGTCGACGCGCGGCGTCGCGACGAAAGTGCGGCACGTCGAAGAGACGTAGCGGGTATCTCCCTTTTGTCGGAACTGCCCGTGTGCGGACGGTTTCCTTTATAAGAGAACGCTGAAATCCTCGTCGCCAGCGACCCCACTCGCGGGATTATCGACCGTCGGAACGACGGACCCGAGAGACACGGCACGACCGCTACTGTATTTATAAACACCCTCTCGCGGAAAACCCGAAGCGCCGGAATCAGTCGGCCGCGACCGAGCGCGTCGAGTTGGCCATCGCCAGCACGTCGTCGAAGAAGTCCAGGGAGTCGTGGGGGCCGGGGTTCGCCTCGGGGTGGTATTGGCGCGTGATGATGTCGAGGTCGGGGCTATCGAGGCCTTCGGGGGTGTCGTCGTTGACGTTGATCTGCGTGACCTCGAGCGGGCCGGGGTCCGCGACCGTGTAGCCGTGGTTCTGGGTCGTCATGACGACGCGGCCGGACTCGAGGTCCTGGACCGGCTGGTTCACGCCGCGGTGGCCGAACTCCATCTTCTCGGTGTCGCCGCCGAGTGCCTCGGCGACGACCTGCTGGCCGAGACAGATGCCCGCGATGGGCACGTCGCCGACGAACTCGTCGACGACCTCCTGGGCGGCGACGAAGTTCGCCGGGTCGCCCGGGCCGTTCGAGACGAACAGGAGGTCCGGGTCGACCGCGGCGACGTCCTCGGGGGCCGCGTCGTACGGGAGGACGTGGACGTCCGCGTCGCGCTCGTTGAGCGACGAGATGATCGAGCCCTTCGCGCCGCAGTCGAGCAGCGCGACGTCGTACTCGCCGTCGACCTCGTAGACCGTCGGCTCGGTCACGGAGACCTCGGCGCCGATGTCGGTGTGGTCGCTCATGGGCTTGCAGGCCTCCATCTCCTCGATCGCGTCCTCGGGGGTCGCGTCCGGCCCGGCGGCGACGCCGCAGGCCATCGCGCCCTCCTCGCGGACGGTCGTCACGATCTCGCGCGTGTCGAGGTGGTCGACCGCCGGCACGCCCGCCTCGGTGAGCCAGTCGGCGACGTCCGCCGTGAACTCGCGGGCGATGGCGACCTTCGGCTGGACGTTCTCGGATTCGAATCGCTCGGTTCGGACGCCGTAGTTGCCGATGAGCGGGTACGAGAAGGTGAGGACCTGCTCCGCGTAGGAGGGGTCCGTCAGCGACTCCTCGTAGCCCGTGTACGCGGTCGTGAAGACCAGTTCACCGTTCGCGCGCCCCGGCGCACGGCAGCGAGCTTCGAGCACGCGTCCGTCCGCCAGTGCCACGTAGGCGTCCGTCATTACGAGAAACGTACGCAGCCAGGATAATAAGTGCGTCGTTCGAAGTTTCATTACGAAATTCGTAATCGGTAAGTGGCCTGCGACCGACGGATCGATATGGACGACCTGGATCGCCGGATCCTCAACATCCTGCGACGCGACGCCCGAACGCCCTACACCGAGATCGCCGACCAGGTCGGCACCTCGGAGGGGACGGTGCGGAACCGCGTCGAGCGGATGACCGAGGAGGGCGTCATCGAACGGTTCACCGTCACCACGCGGACCGGGAACGTGAAGGCGATGGTGGAGATCTCCGTCGCGATGAACGTCGACACGAGCGAGATCGGCGAGGAGATGGCCGAGTGGGACGAGGTCGACTTCGTCTGGCAGGTCTCGGGCGAGGAGGACGTCGTCCTCATCGTCGATGCCGTCGACACGCGCGCGGTTAACGAGCTCATCTCGCAGGCCCGCGAGATGGACGACGTGAAGTCGACGAAGACGCGGCTCATTCTCGACGAGCGGCTGGGGTAGCAACCGGGCTGGGGTAGCAACCGAAGTCGGCCGCGTTCGTCGGGGACGGGCTCGGTCGCGTTTACTCCCTCGGACCGTCGGTGATCGAACCCTTATTAGTCCCTGTCATCGTTGCCACTCGTATGAGTACGGACGACGCTGCCGAGGCGTCCGGCGCGGAGCCGTCGGACACCCCGACTGACGCGAGTACGCCGAACGTCGAGGAGACCCACGAAAACGCGGCCCAGGACGTCATCGCCGTGGACCCCGAGGACGAGCCCCAGGGCACCGTCAACCGCCTCGAGGCGCACACCGGCGACGGGATCCGCCACCGCGCGTTCACCTGCCTCGTCTTCGACGGCGAGGGGCGGCTCCTGCTCGCGCAGCGCGCGCCCGACAAGCGCCTGTGGGACACTCACTGGGACGGCACGGTCGCCTCCCACCCCGTCGAGGGGCAGTCCCAGAAGGAGGCGACGACCCAGCGCCTCGAGGAGGAGCTGGGCATTACGCCGGACCAGTACAACGACCTTCGCGTCACGGACAAGTTCGAGTACAAGCGCTACTACGAGAACGCGGGCCTCGAGTGGGAGGTCTGTGCCGTCCTGAAGGTCACGCTCGACGAGGTCGAGGTCGACCCTGACGAGGACGAGATCGCCGGCATGCTGTGGGTCGACTACGAGCACCTCCACGAGCACCCCGAGTGGTACCGCCAACTCCGCCTCTGCCCGTGGTTCGAGATCGCGATGCGGCGCGACTTCGAGGAAGCGTAGGCGAACCGGACGCGACGCGGAGGCGTAGAGATCGACGCGGCCGCAACGCCGCCTTACGACGGCTCGCTATCCCCGACCGGCTCGCGTTCGCTGATGGTCCGCTGCGGGAACGGGATCGTGATCCGTTCGTCCGCGAACCGATCCTGCAGGTTCGTGAAGACGGTCGTCTGGGCGCTGTTGATGGCCATCGGCCGGGGTTCCGCCACCCACATCTTCACGGAGAGCGTGATCTGCGACTCGTCGAAGTCCTTGACGGTCGTCGGATGATAGCCGTCAACGTTGTTCCCGTCGTCGGTCGTCAGGTCTTCGAGCACGTCGTCACAGACGGCCCTGACGTGGTCGATGTCCGTCTCGTAGTCGACGCCGATCAGGACGTCGTTCCGGTACCGCCCCTTGCCGAGATTCGTGATGTCCCGCGCGATGATGTCGTCGTTCGGGAAGACGTGAGTTTCTCCCTGTGGACTCCGCACCATCGTGTTGAACAGCGAGATCTGGGTGATCTGCCCGAATCGCTGGTCGATCTTCACCCAGTCGCCGACGCGAAAGACGCTCGTCGAGATGAGCGTGATCCCGGCGAACACCGAGCTGAGCGTCTGCCGCGCAGCCAGTGCCAGTATCACGCTGGTGAGGCCCGCGCCGAGGAGGACGTTCGTCACCGCGATGTCCCATACGTAGATCACGAGGACGACGGACACGCCGCCGAACGTCACGAGCTGGAACACCCGGTAGAACACCTCTCGCTGGTGGAGGCTGAGGGGGCTCGCTCGCTGCAGCAGCGTGAGCAAGTGCCCGAACGCCCGACTGACGAGGAAGGTCGCGGCGAGGACGACGACAGTAGTGTAGACGTCGGTAAACACGGTCGTGAACCGCTCGCTCAGAAAGAACTGCAGGACGTAGCCGAGCAGCCCGATCAGCCCGAAGGTCACCAGGACGATCGCCGTCCACCCGAGGACGGATTCGCCCTCTCGCTCAGTGCGCGACATACGGGTGGATCGACAGGGTAGTTGTAAAGACTGGGGGTCGCGCTCGCGCAACGTAGCGCCCCGGTTCGGCGGATCGGTCAGCCTCGCGACGTCGTCGGCGCCGCCGCCTCCTTTTAAACGCTACTCCGTCAGCAGCGACGCGCCGGTCATCGCGCCGGGCTGCTGGATGCCCATCAGCGACAGCAACGTGGGGGCAACGTCACATAGCGACCCGTCGTCGCGGACGGCGTACCCGCCGTCGTCGTTCTCGGGCGAGAGGTAGATGAACGGCACCGGATTGAAGGTGTGCGCCGTGTGGGGGTCCGCTTCCGTCCCCATGTCGTCGGCGTTGCCGTGGTCGGCCGTGACGATGACGTGGCCGCCGGCCGCCTGGATCGCGTCGAGCAGTCTGGCGAGCTCGCGGTCGACCGTCTCGACCGCCTCGACGGCGGCCTCGAAGTCGCCGGTGTGGCCCACCATGTCGGGGTTCGCGTAGTTGAGGACCATCAGTTCGGGGTCGTCGCTCTCGATGACGTCGACCGCCTGCTGGGTCAGCTCCGGCGCGGACATCTCCGGCTGCAGGTCGTAGGTCGGCACGTCCGGACTCTCGACGATCGCGCGGATTTCGCCCGGGAACTCCACCTCGCGGCCGCCGTTGAGGAAGTAGGTGACGTGCGGGTACTTCTCCGACTCCGCGATGCGGAGCTGGTCGAGGCCGGCGTCGGCGACGACCTCCCCCAGCGTCTCCTCCGGGTTCTGGGGCGGGAACGCGACCGGGAACTCGAACGTCTCGTCGTACTCGGTGAGCGTCACCATCCGGATGGCCGGCTGGTCGAGGTCGTACTCCCAGGTCGGCGTCGTGTCCGTGAGCATCCGGACGAGCTGGCGGGCGCGGTCCGCACGGAAGTTGAAGAAGACGACCGAGTCGCCGTCCGACAGCGCCGGTTCGCCCGCGACGAGCGTCGGCTCGATGAACTCGTCCGTCTCGCCGCGCCGGTGGGCCTGCTCGACCGCCTCGATGCCGGTCTCGGCGACGTGGGGCGCCTCGCGCTCGACGATGGCGTCGTAGGCCCGCTTCGTCCGGTCCCAGTTCTCGTCGCGGTCCATCGCGAAGTAGCGCCCGGTGACGGTAGCAACGTCGCCGGTACCCGCGTCACTGGCCCGCTGGCGAACCTCCGCGAGGAACTCGTCGGCGATTTCGGGCGCCGTGTCGCGTCCGTCCGTGAACGCGTGGGTCGTCGCCGGGACGCCCGCCTCCGCGGCGGCGTCGATGAGCGCCTTCAGGTGGACGACGTCGGAGTGGACGCCGCCGTCGGAGACGAGCCCCATGAAGTGGACGCGACCGTCGTGCTCGCGGGCGTAGTCGAACGCCGACTGGATGGCGTCGTTGTTGGCGAGTTCGCCCGCGGCGATGGCGTCGGAGATGCGAGTGTACGCCTGCTCGACGACGCGGCCGGCGCCGATGTTGAGGTGGCCCACCTCGGAGTTGCCCATCTGGGCGTCCGGGAGCCCGACGCGGCGACCGGTAACCGCCAGTCGCCCGGACGCACCGCGGGCCATGGCGGCGTCGACGGTGGGCGTGTCGGCGGCGGCGACCGCGTCGCGTCGGTCGTGGTCGCCGAGTCCCCAGCCGTCGAGAATCACGAGGGCAGCGCGCATGGGCGAGGCGAGGTCGCCGGCGCCTATCTACTCTTCGCTTCGGGGCAATTCCGCGCCGGCGGCCCGCGTCGCCAGCTGTCGCCAGCCGGCGGCCCGCGTCGCCAGCTGTCGCCAGCCGGCGGCCCGCGTCGCCAGCCGTCGCCAGCCGGCGGCCCGCGTCGCCAGCCGTCGCCAGCCGGCGCATGGCGAGCGCAGGTATCGCGGAAGGGGAAAGGCTATCCACTTTCGGGCCGCTACCCTGCTCCGATGGTACGAGTCCGTTCGAACGCGGAGGTGACGGCGCGATGACCGGCGACCTGACCGAGATCACCGTGGTGGGAGACGACGACACGGGACTGGTCGCCGGAGTCACCCAGCTGCTGTTCGAGCGGGCGGTCAACATCGAGGACGTCGATCAGGCCGTCCGGGACGGGGTGTTCCGGATGACGACCCGGGTCGACTGCTCGGAGATGGTCTGCACCCGCGAGAAGCTGCGCGCGGACCTCCACGAACTCGGCGAGGACCTCGGCGTCGACGTCCGCGTGCGGTTCCCCGGGGGCGAGGACGTGCCCCAGCTGGCGCTGCTGGTCACGAAGGAGTCGCACTGCCTGGAGGCGCTGCTCTCCGCCGTCGACGACGGTACGGTCGAGGCCGAGGTGGCGTTCGTGGCCGGCAACCACGACGATCTAGAACCGCTGGCCGCCGAGCGCGGCGTCCCCTTTTACGACGTCGGCGACGACACCGGGAGCCACGACGAGGCGCGCCTGCTCGACCTGCTCGACGAGTACGGCGTCGACCTGGTCGTGCTGGCGCGGTTCATGCGCATCCTCAGCCCGGAGGTGGTGTTCCGGTACGAACGCCGCATCGTCAACGTCCACCCGAGCCTCCTGCCGGCGTTCCCCGGCGCGCAGTCCTACCGGCAGGCGCTGGAGGCCGGCGTCCGCGTCGCGGGCGTGACCGCCCACTACGTGACCACCGACCTCGACCAGGGACCGATCATCACCCAGCGCGCGTTCGACGTCCCCGCGGACGCCACCGTCGCGGACCTGAAAGCGCGCGGCCAGCCGCTGGAGGCCGAAGCGCTGGTGGAAGCCGTCCGCCTGCATTGCAACGACGACGTGGCCGTCCACCGCGGACGCACGGAGCTGCGCGGCGACGGCGCGGACTACCGGCTCGGCCTCTCGGCGAGCCAGCGGGCCGACAACCCTGACGCCCCCGTCGACCGCGCTCCCGCCGGCGACCGGGAGGTCGTGGAGAACCCGGCCGACGACTGAGGCCGCTCGACGTCGCGGGTCCCGGGGAGAGGTTTTTGCGTCTCCTGCCCCTAACGGTGTCAATGGCTTCCCCCTTCGACGTGTTGCGTATCGAGCCCGACGCGGACGACGGGGACGTCGAGGCCGCCTATCGGCAGCGCGTCATGGAAACCCACCCGGACCAGGGCGGGTCGCCCGAGGAGTTCCAGCTGGTGACGGAGGCCTACGAGGCCATCAAGGCCGACGGCCAGCCCGCGGACAACCGGTTCGCCGGTGACGGCGCAGTGAGTGACGGCAGTGGCGGCAGCGGCGGCAGCGGCGGTCGCCGCGGCCGCGCTCGCCGCGGCCCCGGGGAAGACACCGGCGTCGAGACGCGCGTCACCTACCTCAACTACACGGTCCTCGACGACTACGGGTGGGCAATGAACGACGAGGACCTCTTCGAGAAGGCCGCCGCTGCGGACCTCAAGCACACCGACTACGGCCAGTTCCTCGCCCAGCCCGACGAGACGCTGCTCCAGGCGGCCGAGAACCGCGGCTTCGCCTGGCCGTTCGCCTGTCGCGGCGGCGCCTGCGCGAACTGTGCCGTCGCCGTGCTGGACGGCGAGCTCGACATGCCCGTCGACCACATCCTCCCGCCGGAGATGCTCGCGCGCGGGATCCGCCTGTCCTGCGGTGGCCGCCCGATCACGGAGGAGCTGCAGATCGTCTTCAACCTCAAGCACCTCCCCGACCTCGACGACCTCCGACTACCGCCACACCCCTTCGAGAACGCCCAGGCGTCGACCTGAGCGCGGACCCGGCCGGACGCGACGCGACTTGCTCCGCCAGATTCCGGTGCCCATCCGATCAGTGCGTGAACCATTACCACAGTAACGGTTTAAAAGCGAGCGACGTAATCGGCCAACGGAAACAGTGTGATCAAGCGTCTACTAATATCCTTAAATGTGTATCAGGATCGCACTTTTACGGGAGAAAGGAGTTGTTACGGATAATGAGACCGCATACCAACGTCGAAACGTCGAACGAGTTCGAGTGCTGCGACTGCGGTCGACGCGTCGAGGCGCCGTCGAGCCGTCGTTGCAGCGAGTGTGAGGGACAGCTGGTGAACGTCGGTACCGAGCGCGACCTGTAGCGCTCGGGCTTTTTCGCCGACAGCGACCGCAGCGCCGCCACTCCGCATCGTCGCCCTCCGTCCGAGCGTTTTTGCCCGAAGACGACTGACTCCCTTCCGTGTCGAACTCCGGATCAGCCGCGGCGCCTGCGACAGACTCGACGGACTGGCGAGCGAGAGCCCGTCGCCTGCGCGACGCGGTAGCTCGGGAGGTCCTCGGCGACGCCTGGAGCGTCGGCTGGCTGCTGCTCGTCTGGGTCGTCGCGTTCCTCGTCGGCGTCCGGTTCTACGTCGCGTCGTTGCCCGCGATCCCGACGGCGCTGTGGCCCCTCTACGCGGATTCCCCGGTTGCGGTCGCGCTGGCGGCGCTGTCGATCGCGACGTTGCTGCCGTTCGTCGCCGGACCGGCCCGCCGGCCCGTCACGGCGGTGCCGACCAACCGCGCGCTGGCCTCCCTCCACACCTTCGCGTTCGTCTGGCTCGTCAAGTACGGGATCTGGCCGGCGCTCGCCCTGAACCGCCACCCGGAACTGTATCTCGGGGCGGCCGGGTCGCTCTGGGACTACTGGGGGATCGTCGTCACCCACCTGGTGTTCGTCCTGTTCGCGCTCCTGATCCCGGCGTATGGCCGGACCACCCGTGGCGCGCTGGCGACGGCGCTCGGGCTCCTGCTCGTCAACGACGTCGTCGACTACTGGTTCGGGTACCATCCGCCGCTGCGGTACGACCCCGGCGTCGTCCTCCCGGCGGCGACGGTGCTGCTGTCGCTCGCCACCGTCGCGCTCGCGGCGAAGTCGTTCGCGCGGCTCGAGACCGACGGCGACCGCGACGCCGCCACCGACGCCGACCGCGACGTCGCCACCGACGGCGACCGCGACGCCGCCACCGACGCCGACCGCGACGTCGCCAGCGGCTCCGACGACGATCCCGGCCACGCTGGCACACCCGATGGCCGGAACGAAGGGTGAGATTCCCCGGGGTGAGGCGCGGGTCTCCGGATCCAGCACCTCGGGGGTTCACGACCGGTTTCAGTCGGTCGCCGGGCGTCAGTTTTCGGCGATAAACGAAACGAACGGCTATCCGCATTTATAAGCTCAAGGCCCGTCTACTGAATCAATGAGAGCGTCGTTCATCGTTGCGGTTCTCCTCGTCGGCCTCGCGGTGGCGGGGGGTACCGCAGCAGGGCAACCGGGCACGCCGCTGGAAGGTGACGGGGCCACCTTCGCCGCGGTCGACGAGGGGAACAACTCGATCGTCTCGAACGAATCGGCCGGCTTCGGCTCGTCGGTCTCGTCGTTCCTCCAGTCGACGGCCGCCGAGACGAACACCGCCGTCGACCAGGGGATCTGGGAAGCGAACGTCGAGGGCAACGCGACGGCCGAGGAGGCACAGGACCGGGCGGCCAGACTGGGTGAGCGAGTCGCCGAGCTGCGGGCACAGCGCGCACGGCTCGCGGAGCTCCGGCGTAACGGCTCGATCTCGCTGCCGACGTACGTGGCCCGGGACGCCAGATTGCGGGCCGAGCTCCGATCGCTCGGCGCTGCCGCCAACCAGACCGGGCAGGTCGCGCCGAACGCCACCGGAGCCCAGCAGTCGCTCGCGAGCGTCGAGCAGGCGGCCGAGGCCGCCAGCGGGCCGCCGGACGAGGTCGCGAACCGCACTGGCGCCCCGTCGGACGTTCCCGGAGCCGGGAACGGGAACGGATCGGCGCCGGGCCAGCCACCGGCGAACGCCTCGAACGGCGGGGGACCGCCGTCGGACGTCGGCGACGATCCGGCGAACGAGGCAGGCAACCACTCTGACGGGGCCGGCAATGGCGCTGACGGAGCCGGCAACGGCGCTGACGGGGCCGGCAACGGCGCTGACGGGGCCGGCAACGGCACTGACGAAGCCGGCAATGGCGCCGGCAACGGTAACGACGATGCCGGCAACGGCGCGAACGGCACCGAAGCCGCCGGGAACGGGGGCGCCGACGACTCCAGTGACACCAGCTCGAACAGTGCGAGTTCGAGCGGAACTGGGTCGAATTCGGACAGCTCCAGCGCGGGAACCACCGGCGATAGTTCGAGCGGCGCCGACGGTGGACCGGCCGGTTCGGCGGGGAGTTCCGATGACGGCGTGGACGGTTCGGACGACTCGGGATCGAAGACCCCGTCGGACCCGCCGGCGAACCCGGGGCCGAAAAGCGACTAATCGCGAGACAGTAGCGGGTTTTTCTACCGAGAATTTCGTCCGTAACTCCGCCGTCGGTGAGTCAGCCTTTTTACTGTCCGACGCTAACCAAACGTCAATGGATTCCGCGGTACTGCTGGATCTCCTGGGAAACGAGAACCGCCGGCGCATCCTCCGGCTGCTCTCGCATAAGCCCTGCTACGTCACGGAGATCTCGGAGTATCTCGGGGTGAGTCCGAAGGCGGTCATCGACCACCTTCGGAAGCTGGAGGAGGCGGGCCTCATCGAATCGACGACGGACGACCAGCGCCGGAAGTACTTCCACATCTCGCGCAGCCTCCGGCTCGAGGTCAACGTCTCGCCGTACGGCTTCGGCGCGAAGAGCGCGTATCCCGCGAGCCGGAGCCTCGACATGAGCGGTCGCTGTTCGCACCTGTCGATCGACGTATCCGAGTCCGAGGAGTCGGACGGCCTCGCCGACCTCGCCGCCGAGTTCAACACGCTCCAGGCGCTCGACCGTGAGCTGTCGCTGGCCCAGCGCTGGGTCCACGGCCGCCTGGACGACGTGCTCTCGCGGATCGACGACCGTCTCGGTCCGGAAGCCGACAACCGCTTCTTCGCGGAGGTGCTCGCCGCCGTCGTCGAGACCGACGGGACGCCGGAGGCGGTCGCGGAGAGCGTGAACACCTCCGTCGGCTCGATCGAGGACGCGCTGGAGCGCCTGCGCGACGCCGGTATCGTTACGGAAGACGACGACGGCAGCTACGAAGTTCGCTGACCCCCGGCCGCTACTCGACTCCCTCACCCTCGACGTCCCGGGTGAGGCCGTGACGCAGGTCCCGCCCGAAGTAGTGCCCCGCCAGCGACAGCGCCACGCCGAGTCCGGCCCCGACCGCGCTCAGCCCGAGGCCGTACTCGCCGAGGAACTGCATGCCGATCGGGAGCACGCTGGCCGTCACCAGCCCGAGGACGGCGCTCGCGACGCCGACGACCGCGCCTGCGATCGCAGTCTCGACGTACCGACGGCGCGGAGTGAGGAGCCCGAACGCGAACGCGGCCGCGAGGATCCCACCGATGCGGCCCAGCGTGCCGACGAGGGGGACGAATCCGCCGGCGACGGAGCCGATGCCCAGCGCCACGACCGCGACGAGGAGCGCCTTCAGCGAGAACGCGCGGCCGTCGACGCCGACGAGTGGAGGCTCCTCGGGGGTGGAGTCGCTCGCATCGGAGCCGGTGGAGGGGTTCATACGTAGACGTTCGGCGCTACCGGCTTGGTTCTTGCGTCGATTCTTTTTCGTGACTGGTGTTACTGGCGAGTTGTGGCTCCGAGCTGTATGTAAATGAAAAGTCGTCGCTGGCGACATTAGTCGGCGTGCTCGGACGTTACCGGTCTCTGACCGGCCGCATTTATGAATGGAGTCGGTTATCGTCGTCAGCGTCACCACTCGGCACACCAAGAAAGTCCCAGCCGCCGAATGGCCAAACTTATAAACAAATTCGGACGTCGTCGCGACCGACACCACTCAGCATGCCCAGAAAGCCCCAGCCGCTGAGCGGTCGCGCTGCTCGCTGCGCTCCTCACCCGGCTCGCTCCCTTCGGTCGCTCGCCGGGTTCCGGTGCTTACGTCGCAGAGCGTCCCGCTCAGCGGCTGCCCCTTTCAGTCCCGCCCGCCGAGTGGTTGCCGGGCATCGCTCGCGGCGGCTCTTCGGCGGTCGTCGCTCGCCGGCTGGCCGGCGTGCGGAGCGGGGCGGTCGGCGCGCGCGAGCAACACGTGCGAGGGAGGGCGGGGCGCGCCGATGCTGTGCGGGCCGGCGCGCCCCGGCCGAGGCTGGGGAGGGCTGAGGCATGCGGTAGCTGTGCGGTGCTGTCGCTGTCGCGGTTGCTGGGCTGTTCTGTCCTGGCGGACTGAAAGGGCGACGGCCGGTCGCGGCGAAGCGGAGTCGCTGAGCCGACCTCTATCCACGGCGGGCGGTGCTGAGAGCCGTGGATATGTCGCTCAGCGACCGCGAGCGGCCGAGGGCTTTCTGGGTGTTTGCAGTGCTGTCAAGAGCAAGACCGTATCACCTGTTCAATCTTGCTTATAAAGGGCGACCGAGGGCTTTCCGCGGTGTTAAGTTAAGGATGAGGCGGGAGGATCTTCTAGTGCCTATGCCAGAAACCGCCCGCCTCACCGAGT
>NZ_JBNLVO010000009.1:0-83424 GCF_050510935.1 Halosubterraneus shenae
TCGGTCCCGGCGCCGATGGCGATCCCGATATCGGCCTGCGTGAGTGCGGGAGCGTCGTTGATGCCGTCGCCGACCATCGCTACGCGGTGACCCTCGTCCTGCAGGCGACCGATCTCTTCGCGTTTCTCGTCGGGCAGCACGTCGGCCATGACGCGGTCGATACTGACCTCCTCGGCGACCGCGTTTGCGGTGCGCTCGTTGTCGCCAGTGATCATCACGGGCGTGATGACGGCGTCTCGCATCCGTTGGATGGTAGCAGCGGCGTCGCTCTTGACCTCGTCACCGATACCGATCAGACCGAGTAGGTCACCGTCACGAACAACTCCGGCAACGGTGAGGCCGCGGCCCTGAAGTCGCTCAATGTCGTCGCTCCCCTTCGAAAGGTCAATCCCCTCGTCACTGAGCCATCCCGGTTTCCCGACCAGCACGTCGTCGCTGCCGACGATCGCTCGGACGCCCTTGCCGGTCACCGAGTCAAAGGCGTCGGGATCCGCGTACTCGACATCTTTCTCGTCGGCGAACTCGAGGATCGCATCGGCGAGCGGGTGTTCGGAGAAGGCCTCCGCGCTGGCCGCAGTCGTGAGTACATCCACCTCGTCGCCACCGAACGCGACGACTTCACTGACGGCGGGTTCGCCAACGGTGATGGTGCCGGTCTTGTCCAACACGATGTGGTCGACGTCGGGGAAGATCTGGAAGGCGTCACCGGAGCGCATCAGGATGCCGCGGTTCGCCGCCTTCCCGCCACCCCGAATTAGGGCGAGCGGTGTCGCCATCCCGAGCGCACACGGATAGCCGAGCACGAGGACTGCCAGCGCTGCGAAGGCGCCGCGCTGGACGTTGGGGTCTGCCCCCCACGCGAGCGGTGCGACAACCCAGAAGAGGAACGAGAGCGCGGCAATCGTCAAGACGCCTGGGACGAAGTACTTGAGGACGCGGTCGGCGAGCTGGATGATGCTGGGCTTCATCGCCCGTGCTTCCTCGATCTCGCGGGCGACTAGGTTTAGGAACGCATCCTCCCCGGTTGCAGTTACTTCGATGAGTAACGTCCCGGTCTCGTTGACGCTGCCACCGATCATCGCGTCGCCGGCGGCCTTCTCTTCGGGCATGGACTCGCCGGTGGCGACCGATTCGTCGACTGTAGACTCACCCTCGACGACCTCGCCGTCGACGGGGACGTTCTCGCCGGGCTTGACTCGGACGCGATCACCGATGTCGAGGTCGTCGACAGGGACCTCCTCGACATCACCGTCATCACTGACGCGGCGTGCCGTGTCGGGCTGGAGGTCGAGAAGGCCTTGGACGGCTTGGGAAGCTCGCGTGCGGACGATGAGGCTGGTGTACTCCGAAAGGATGTGATAGGTAGTGATGAACACGGAGACAGCGAAGAAGTGGACAGTCGGGAAGCCAGGGAACACGAACAGGCCGAGCAGTCCACCGAGGAGCCCCGCGAACGCGCCCGCTTCCAGGAGAACGTGCTGATTGAAGATTCCCCGGCGCAGGCTCTGGTAAGCTTTCTTTTTGATGTATCGTCCGGGGCCGAACATCGCCCCGAGTGCCAGCCCCAGAGTCGCCAGATCCATCACGAGAGATGACGACTCGAAGCGTCCCATCACGAGAATCATCCACCCCATCAGGGCAGCGACCACGATAGATGCGCCGCCTGCGAGGAGGAGGCGGCGCTTCCCGTCAGCGAGTTCGGCCTGCTGTTGTTCGTAACGCTTCGCTTTATCCGGGTCGCGGATGGTATATCCGAGGTCCCGGAGGGTGTCCTTCACTTCGACTTCGCTCAGACGGTCATCGTCGTATTGGATGAGAACCTCTTCATGGGCGAGGCTTACGTCGACGTCCTCGACGCCGTCGGTTCGGCTGTAGGCCTTCTTGATGCTCTCGGCACAGAACGAGCAGGACATTCCCCCGACGTTGAATTGTTCGTGTGTCGTTCCCATCGTGGATGGTGGTTACCGTGCGACGCGGATAACCATTACGACGATAGTTATAGCGGTATCGATGTTATACTACCACTGTCGGGTAAGTGGCGTTACTCTTACTGTCGTTGTCCGTCTACCTCCTCACAAGAATGGCGCTCCTCGAATCTGACGTGCCGATCCGGGAAGTCGTAACCACCGACCCGGAGAAAGCTAAGGCGCTGGAGAATGATGTTCGGGCGAAGATCCTCGATATGCTCGCGACCGAGGAGATGACGATCGAGGAGATTCACGACGAACTGCATCGCCGTGACGAGGAAAAGGCGGAGACGACGGTGCGCCACCACGTGAACGTCCTGAAGGACGCAGGGATGGTTGAGATCGCACGTCTCGAGGAAGCTGGTGGTGGGACACGGAAGTACTACAAGTCGAACACACGGGTCTTCTCGTACGACCTTCCAGAAAGTAGTGGAGAGAAACTTGCTTCGGCGCAGGACACGACTCGCGAAGAGCTAGCTGCGCTGATCGAGACTCTCGCCGAGCAACACGGCGACGAGATCGAGGCCGTAGCCGAGGAGATGAAGCCGTGTGAATACTGCGAAACCCAGCACTACGAGGAGTTCGTTGTTCGAGAATTGCTCAATCGCGCGCTCATCGACCTCGGCGAAACTGGGGAGCTCGACGATCTCCCATCGACAGCTGAGTGAGCGATTTCGCGGTGAAATATCGCCTGCTCTGTGACGTAATGGCCCGATTCAAGACGCGTTACGAGAGTTCGTGAACGCCTCCGGCGGCTGAGTTGATGCTCTCGGGGAGCGTGGGGTGGATGTGCATCGTCTCGGCGATCTGGTCGGCGGTCGCGCCGAGTTCGATGGCGAGAATGAGTTCGTGGACGATTTCAGCCCCTTGTTCGCCGACGACGTGCGCACCAAGGAGTTCGTCGGTGTCGGCGTCGGTGACCAGTTTGACGAATCCCTCGGTCTCACCGAGTGCCTTCGGCTTGCCCTGGTCGGCGAAGTCCTGGCGGCCGATGCCCACCTCGTACCCTTCGTCTCGTGCTTCCCGTTCGGTCAGTCCGACGTGGCCGACCTGCGGGTCGGTGAACACTGCCCACGGGACGGTTCGGTCCTCGGTGCTGATCGTTTCGTCTTTCGCGAGGTGTCGATACAGGAGGTCGGCGTCGTCGCGCGCGGAGTGAGTGAACATCGGCGGCCCGCTCACGTCGCCGATGGCGTAGATACCGTCGGAAGTCGTTTCGTAGCTGTCGTCGGTCTCGACGAATCCTCGCTCATCGAGCGACACGCCGACATCTTCGAGGCGGAGACCGTCCGTATTCGGCGTCCGCCCGGCGGCGAGCGCGACGTCTGAGACGGTAACGGCGCCGGCGCCATCGGCATCGACTCGGATGCCGGAATCAGTCTCCGACAGTGCCGTCACGGGCGCGTCGGTCTGGACGGTGATTTCTTCGTCTTCGAAGGCGCTCTTGATGACCTCGCTCACCTTAGGATCCTCGTCCGGGAGGAGGCGGTCACCGCGCTGGAAGACGGTGACGTCAGCGCCGAACCGGCTGTACATCTGGGCATACTCGCAGCCGACGTACCCCCCGCCGATGACAGCCAGCGAATCGGGAACTGCGTCGAGCTTGAGCAAATCTGTACTGTCATGAACCTCGACGGCGTCGAGACCGTCGATCGGCGGCTTCGCCGGGCGTGCCCCCGTATTGATGATGACCCGGTCAGCCGAGAGTGTCTGGTCGTCGACCTGGACTTCGTGTTGTGACGTGAAGACGCCGTGGCCTTCGATGAAATCGATGTTCTCGTTTTCCTCGACGTTTTCGTAGGCGCCCTCACGGATGCTCTCGACGATGTCGTCTTTGCGATCGAGAATCGCTTCCATGTCGGCCTCGATTGCGCTGTCGATGTCGATGCCGAACTCCTCGCTGCGGCGGGCGAGATTCGCGACCTCCGCGCTCCGGAGCATGGTCTTTGTTGGGATACACCCGCGATTGAGACACGTTCCACCGAGGAGATCCTCCTCGACAAGGGCCGTCTCCATGCCCGAATAGGCACACTTCATCGCGACGGGGAGGCCGGCCATCCCACCTCCGAGCACGAGCAGATCGTAGTCGTATCCGTTATTCATCGCTCTGGCTCCCGATCTGAATTGTATTGTGGTCTGCCGTTGCTTCTCGGGTGGTACATTGAACGAGAATCACTGTATTCTCGGATACGGTCATAATTCGGATAATGCTGGTGGGGATTACTCAACGCAGCAGCTCATTGTGGATGTGTCCCGCCGGAACGCCTGGCAAGCGTGTTTGAACGCCTCGCTGAACGTGGGGAACGGGTGGATGGTGTCAATAATATCGTCGACGGTGAGGCCGAACTTCACGGCGAGCGTCGCTTCCATAATCATGTCGGCGGCACGGGGGCCGACCATGTGGACGCCGACGATCTCGTCGGTCTCGTGGTGCTTGACGACGTGGACGAGTCCATCAGTGTTCTTGACCGCCTTCGCCCGCGGGACGTCCTCCATCTGGACGGTCCGACACGAACAGGTGCCGTGCTCGTCCATATATTCGAGTTCGGTCGTGCCAACGGCTGCGACCTCGGGACTGGTGAAGACGGCTGCGGGGACTGCATCGTAGTCGATGCTGAGGTCCTCGTCGCCGAAGGCGTTCTTGACGGCGTGGTTGCCCTCCCTGGCGGCGACCGTCTCCAGTTCGGGTTCGCCGATCACGTCGCCCGCTGCGTAGATGTCGGGGTTCGTCGTTTGGAAGTGCTCGTCGACACGAATGGTTCTGTCGGGATTCGTTTTGACACCTGCCGTATCGAGGCCAATGCCCTCGCTATTCGGCTGAACGCCGGTCGCGACGAACAGGGCGTCGCCGGTGACTGTCCGTTCGGTGCCGTCGACGGTTGTTTCGACGACCACTCCTGACTGGATCGTTTCGGTACCGCCGTCGGTTGCTGGCGTACGGATGCGTTGGAAGTCGTTGCCGGTGATTACGTTAATTCCTTCCTCCTCGAACGCGCGCTGCATCTCGCGACCAAGTTGCCCTTCCATTCCCGACAGCACGCGCTCGGAGCGCTGAAGGAGGGTCACGTCGACACCCACGCGGTGGAGAATCTGGCCCCATTCGAGCGCGATGTACCCGCCACCGAGCATCACGATACTTTCGGGGAGGTCGCGCTCTTCGAGGATGGTCTCGCTGGTGTAGTAGTCGACGTCGTCTAGGCCGTCAATGGGCGGTGCCCACGGTGAACTTCCAGTCGCGACGAGCGCCTTCTTCCCAGTGATGCGCGCGCCCTCGTCGGCGCCGTCGACGACCTCAATGGTCGTGTCGTCCACCAGCTGGCCGTACCCCTCGTAGATATCGGTCTCGAAGTGCTCGGCGACGTCGATGTAGTTCTCCTGCCGGAACCGTTCGACGAGTTGGTCGGTGCCATCGAGTGCGTCGGACCAGTCGACAGTCGGTTCCTCGGGGTATCGAACGGCGTCGAAGGGATTCTCCGTCGCTGCGGCACCGCTCTCAGCGACGGCGAGCAGATGCTTGCTCGGGACACAGCCGACGTTCACGCAGGTCCCGCCGATTGGCAAGCCTGTGTTCACCATCGCCGTCGAGAGGTCCCGCCGGCTCGCTTCAGTGATCGCGGCGAAGGCTGCGGCGCCGCCGCCGAGTATCACGAGATCATAGTCGGATGTGTGTGTCATTTATGCCTATACTTTACGACGGGAAGTTCTTATACTCCAGAGTCTGAAGCTATGGAGTAGGTTGGAGGCCACAAAGCTATGGCAGATACTACTTCATCGGCGCCCACGTGCGATGTTGAGGGGACGTGCTACTGCCCG
The DNA here is from genome assembly GCF_050510935.1 of Halosubterraneus shenae. Taxonomy (NCBI): domain Archaea; kingdom Methanobacteriati; phylum Methanobacteriota; class Halobacteria; order Halobacteriales; family Haloferacaceae; genus Halosubterraneus; species Halosubterraneus shenae. The sequence goes on from NZ_JBNLVO010000009.1 coordinate 5,781, forward strand.
CTCACAGGAGTTATCGACACGTTGAGCCGAAAATACGCGATGCAACTCGTCAGTATCATCGGCGCACACGATTCGCTGCGGTTCGCGGAGATCGAGGAGCACCTCCCCACAGCGAGCACGTCGACGATCTCGAAACGCCTTGACGAGTTCGAGGAGGCAGGACTCGTCTCACGGACGCAGTACAACGAAATTCCGCCACGCGTCGAATACGCGCTAACTGACGAGGGGGATGAGATTCGTTCGAGATTAGAACCCCTTCTTGAGTGGGCAACGGCGAACTCCTGACATACGGACTCCAGTGAATTTCATCTCACATCTGAGGCTACTCCATTCAGGTGGGGGTGTTAGCCCCAAGACTATCCTTTCTTTGTGTGCTGCTGTCACGCATGATAACCGAGGGAGCGTCTGCACCGTCATTTACTCTTCCAGGTCTCCGTGACGGAGAACGAACCGAGTACAGCTTGGATGAGACAACTGCCAATAATCGGGCTGTATTGCTGGTATTTTCCCCGTTTGATTTCAGTCCCGTTTGCACAAACGAACTGTGTGCGATTCGCGATGCAGAGTGGTTTCAGCTGACGCCGGCGCTCGATGTCTGGGCCATTTCTGGTGACAGCGTCTACGCCCATCGAGCCTTCGCCGAGGTATACGGTCTCAATTTCCCGTTACTTAGTGATAGTTCCGGGCGGATTGCCGAGTCGTATGATGTCTGTTATGACGAATGGGAGAACCACGAGCGCGTCCCGCAGCGAGCCGTGTTCCTCATCGATTCCGAGCAAACGATTCGATACGCCTGGGCGACAGAAGATGCACTCGAGAAGCCGGATTTCTTCCCTGTTAAAGACGCTCTTGATACGCCGGAAGCGGAACGTGATGAACTCGGTCCTGGGGATGTCGAATTAGTAGTCGAATATAATGAGGGACCGGGACCGCTCACATAATCTGCTATTTAAGGATCGTTTTGGTGAACACCGCTCCGACAATCAGCCATCGCCTCTTGGAACCGCTCACGCAGCGCGTCCCCTCGCTCTTCGAACTGCTCGACTTTCTCCTGCAGGTCGTCGCTGACCCGCTCGATGCTCGCTAGCGCTCGTTCGCCGGCCAGCGAGGCTTGGGACTCGTTGTCGCCGTCCCCCTCTAGCTGCTGCTCGTAGGCCTGCTCGACGCGCTCGATCGTGCCTTCCGGGTTGAACAGAATGTCGTTGGCGATCCGAACGTACTGATCGAGGGATGCCCCCTCTTTTCCCTGGAAGAAATGGGTGAGCGCGTACGTCGCGCCGGAATGCAGCGTCCACATATTGATCTCGACGGGGGAGGTCGCGTTGGCCTCCGCATCACTCGCAGCGCGCTCGGCCAGGTAGTCCGGGAACCCCAGCAGGGTGTAGAACTCCGTGTCGGTGAACGGGAGCTCCGAATAGTCGAGGTCGATGTCCTGGCCGTCCCGGATGAACTCGAAGAGATCGTCGGCGACGAGTTCGACCTGTGCGAGGAGTTCCTCCCACCAGGTCCGGAAGTTTCGCACGTTGCCGACGTGTTTGATGACCTCCTTGTCGGTGAACGAGCGCATTGTGTTCGAACAGTAGCCATCCTGAGCGAGTCCTTCGACGTAGACGGCGTGCTAGCCGAAGAAGTCGTAGCCCGACGTGACGCCCATCGTGATCGGATCCGTCCGGCCGGGGAGGTGTACCTCGAGGCCGTCGAACATAATGTCCATGTGGACCTCGCCGCCGCCCCGGTAGCGCCGAATCTAGCCGAACATCATCTCGCCAAGCGGCGTCCCGTTGATAATCTCCTCGCGGAGGGCCCCTCCAGCGGCCCGTAGACGTCGACCGAGTTGATGAACACGTAGCTGACAATCGGAATGTGAAATAGGCGGCATCTCCGCGTTCTCATCTCGGACCTGCTCCTGAGTTCGACTCGGCTTGAGGAGCGCGTTGAACCGCTGCATCTCGACCAACACGTCGGTGTAGAAATTATGTCACGTCATAGTCGTCTCGACGGCCTGCGGGAGGTCACGGAATCGTCGCTCTCGTGCCGCTGTCGGTACCACTTTGGCAGTTCGGTGTCAGTATGTCCATCGACGTCAGCGAAGATGGTTTTCGGCTCTGAGTCTTTCATTTCATCACCTCGACGCAGGAACGCTCATCGACGGCCGTCTGCATCGTCTTGCGCCCTGCGCCCCTCCGGGATCAAAAACACAACCATGTTAACCAACACTTACCCTTCATACCCGAAACCTGTTGGTTAATCAGGCCTTCGCAGATTGGCATGAAGAGCCCCCCTTCAAAAATGCGACTGGATGGCCTATTGTCGGCGACTACTCTCGTTCTTCGAGGACAATTTGCCTTGCTTCAGCTACAAGTCCGTGGGCATCAGCCATTGCTTTAGCATCTAGAGCGACGGCGGCCCCAACACCATCCTCAAGGACGAAGTTCATTTCAATAACGTTCTCGAAGCACTGCACCAAGCAGGTGAGATTTCCGTGGTCTCCCGAATAGGTATCTTCATAGATTGGTGCAGTTAATGATTCCATCCGAGAATCGTCGATCGCCGATTCAATCTCCTCGGTAGTATATTGCTCAGCGACATCATCTCTTAGATAGATGATCTCGTAGCTATTCTCCTCGTATTTCACGATACTACGAAGGTGTCCATCCGTTCGTTGCTCGAAAAAGTTCTCGAGACGAGTGGCCATCCTTGTCGCCATATCACTATCTCTCGTCTCTTTCACTATATGTGTATGGTAAAGAATCCGACAAGACATTTCAAATATCTAAGTTTTAAGGGTCAGTATTCCCCTGAGGACAGATCTGAGGGGGATTTGGAACTCAGGGACGCGCTTCTCAGTAATGTCGGGTGTGGCTTTGCGGTAAGTCGAACTATCTGCTACAAAACCTCCGCTCCTAGGTGACATCGAGCCAAGGTTCGCTGACAAACATCGCTGCCACCGTCGTCGCCACCGGCTCGGGGACCTCGCTCCGCGTAATGTACCAGTAGCCGAGAACCGTCCGTTGGCCCATCTCTCTTCGGGCTATATTGGCGGGATTGTCCTCGGGGAGATACACCCAATGGACGAAGTCGTTGACCAATTTCTTGACCGAGAGCTGAATAATAAACCATCGCTCGTGATCATCTCGGAACCGGTAGCGTTCGGGGCCCCTGTTTTGGAGCCGGAGACGAGCTGCAGTCCGAGCGACGGCGATACCGGTTTCAACAGCGGGTCGACGACCGATGGGTCGTCATCTGTCTGATTCTCTGAATCAGCCTCCGCTCCGAATTCATCGAGACCAACATTCGTGGTCACGGGGACCACCTCCCGAGTGAGGCCTGTTCCCTGTCGGACTCAGCTGAGACCTCGCAGAGAAACCGCCTTCGGCTGCTCTCGAATCTGCTTATCGGGGCGAATTCCCGCTTGGCCGGGGCCCGTTTTACCGACACAGTGCCAGCCCTTGTTTCTGAGTGCTTTGATCATTGAGCCGTCGAAGTCGGCCCGCACCAACGTCAGCAGGAGCCGAACGCCTCGCCCCCGGCCGTGCCGACGCACGAACCGCTCTATCGACCGGGCGAGGGCGGCAGAGGCGAGATTGGGGAAATCGACGCCGATGCAAATTCGTGCCGCCTTGACGATTTCATCGCCCTCGAATCGCGTCTCGTCGTACTCCAGCGAGCGAATCAGCGGATAGCGCCACGTAATCGCACCTAGGAGCTGGTCCTGGTAACAGAGTCCATGATGGACGAGATTCGTCCGGGGGACATCGTCCATATAGGAGTGATGTGCTTCGTAGATCGCGCCGGCGACGTGGCGCGGGATCGATTCGATATGGACGCGCTCTGCGAATCGCAAACCGAGCGGCGTCGTGACCGGCTGCCCCTCTCGATGGATGGGACACGAGCACCCCTCGGGGGTAGGCGTATACTGGAAGCCGGTACTCCGTATTTGGTCTAGAGAGTGTGTTTGGGTCACGAGTCGGTGTCGTCGGTACGCTCCTGTCGGTCGTTGTATCGCTCCAGTTCGCGCCCGATTTTCTCGAGCGCCTCGACACCACGTTCGAGGAGCTGGTGGGTGGCTCGCGCCAGCCGAAGCGTCTCCATCAGTGCTCCCCCTCCGGGGATTCGATGAGGTCGTTGCTCTCTTCGGCGAGTTCCCGGATTACCCGTTCCACGTCTACCTCCTCGGCAACCGTCCGATGTGCGAGCGGGGCAGGATATGCCCGGTCACCCTGGCTGCAGAGCACGACCAGCCACTCGTCGCTTCCGTCCCCGAGCACGATGTAGTGGTCGCGATCAGCGCGCTGGAACACGCTTCGATCAGGGCGGGAGACGGCTCGCCAGTTCTCGGGGAGCGTCGGTGACGACCGTCCACCGTCGGCGAGGGCGACGACGTCGTCGGTAAGGGTCGCCATCGCGGCGTCGATCTCCTCGCCGGGGAGGTGCCAGCACGCCGCTGCACCGTCGTACTCCAACTGTGAGACCACCTGATTCCGGAACGCGATTAGTGCTCACGGGCGAACTGCTCGTCGTCGTAGTAGTCGAGCAGGAGTGCGCACGCGAGCTGGGTGGGCCCGCTACCTCGATACCCGACGTCGAAGCCACTTGGACTGTGATTGACGAGATCGAGACTGCGGTCGGGCGTGAGCTCTGTGTCCTCGGGACGGCGAGTAACAACGAGCTCTCCTTGTCGACGTCGGCCGACGTATGCCGTCGTCATTTGAATCGCCCCTGTTCGTCCCGCTCGCGATCGGACACGTCCCACTCGTGGTCTGTTGGTTTAATCTCAGACCCGAAGCCGTGTCGTTCGGCGTGTTCGGCGCGACTGAGGTGTTCGAGATTCTCCGGTCTGTTGTCAAAGCGGACGCCATTTTATGATGAACGTGCTTGTCCGCGACGGCGTCGAACCCGCGATCTGCGACCATTACGAGCCGGTGGATACCGATGGAGTCTGTTGTCCCGCGATAGTTCGAAGCACAGATGACGTAGCCACGGTCGGTGAACACGGCTGGATGCCGTCGCCGGTTCGGGGCCGCCTCGCGTGAATCCCGACGAGGGATGTCGAAATTCTGCATCCACTTCGAGACCGTCTGTTGTGTACATCCTAGCTCGTCCGCGATCTTGACCGTACTCAACTCCTGTTCTCGGTAGAGTTCGTAGAGGAGCGATTCGTCTCGCCAGGGGTACTCTGATTCGGTCATGGATCGGTAACGGGGAGTGAATCCCCCCGCACCCCTCTTGGGGGCAACAAACCCTACCGACCGGAATCGTACTTGAATTTCAGACGGGTTCGTCACCAACCCGAGCAGGTCCGTAGGCAGAGCGGATTACGGTGGGAGATGGCGATCGTAGATATTCCGGCGATGCCCGACCGCCTCAACGATCAGGACATCCTCATCCCGGTCCCACGTGATGATCGCACGGTAGTCGCCAGCACGAAGCTTGTAATATGGATACCCGGTCAGCTTTTCGAGCCGATGGGAGGTCCAATCTTTCGCCTCGTCGAGTTTCTTCACCAACCGCTCTTGCGCTTCCGATTCGAGCCCCTCCAGCAAATTGAGTGCTTTCGGTGTCCACTCGACCTCAGTCATCGATGCCCAGCCGATCCTTCACATCGTCCTGCGATACCGTCTCGCCCTGTTCCCGCTGCTTGCGGCTCTCGGCCAGATGCTCCAGCGCTTCCTCGGACAGCTGCGTGGGGGGATTGACGGCGTCCCGAAGCGCGTCGCGGATGAACTCGGATTTGTTCGCGTAGCCACGCTCCTCCCAGACGTCGTCGACCTGTGCCAGCAGCGACTGTGGCACCCGGACGTTGATTTTCTCCATTTCACCGTCGCCGCCGGCGTCGCTGTCAGTGCTCATATGGTGTGATACGCCTGTATCACGTAAGTAGCTTCGGTTGAATCTGCGGACTGTGGTTGACGAGGTCCAGACTGCGCTCGAGGGGGAGTCGCCGATGCTCCGAGAGGTTCAGCACGACGGCTTGGCCGTCGCTGCGGAAGCCGACGTGCTCGACTGCGTCTCGGTGAGACTGACCTGGCGAAGCGACTGGAACCGATTCCGAACTGGCAATCGGTACATTCCCGTTCATCGTTGCTCGCGGGCGGTTCGGTGACCCCCGCACCCCTCTCAGGGGTTCGATAAACAGGACGGCGCAGCGTTCAGCAACGTATTTGGCAGTTGCAACGTACTGTTCACATAATTGAGGATGGCTGTACTGGACGATCTCTCGGGGTTCGAATTCGAGGACGTGATGGAGGACGTGTTCCGGAACCTCGGATACGAGAACGTCCGCCAGGCCGACCGTACGGCCGACGAGGGTCGCGACGTCATCATGGAGGAGGTCGTCGACAGCACCCGGCGTGCTATCATCGTCGAGTGCAAGCACACGGGGACGGTTGGCCGGCCGGTCGTCCAGAAGCTCCACTCGGCGATCGCGACGTTCGACTTCGACGGCCCCAAACGCGGAATGGTCGTCACGACCGGCCGGTTCACGAACCCTGCTCAGGAGTACGCAAACCGCCTCCAGCAGAACGACGACCCACACCCGATCGAGCTGCTCGATGGCGAGGACCTCCGGGAGATCGCCGACGAGATCGGCCTCGACCTCTACAACGGGCGCATCGAGATCCTCTGCGACGAGACCCTGCGCCCGTACGACCCGGCCGCCGAGGTCGAAGCGCCCGTCGCGGAGGCGTTCCGGGACATCGAGAACATCGAGGCCGCCGACCTCCCAGAACCGGATTCGGCGGTGACGTTCCGCCCGGTGGTCGCGGTCACCGCGGACACGAACGCCGTCTTTGAGACGTCGGTGGGCGTCATCCACCGGATCAACGACCGAACCCGATTCGTTGCCCACGCCGAACGCGGGCAGCCGCAGGTCGTCGATGAGGACGTCGGGTCGCTGGTCACCGAGAACCTCCACGCGACGATCGATCTCGACGCCGAGCAGTTCGGAGAGGTGTTCGACGACGTCGAGGAGCGCCGGTTCGGCCAGACCCAAACGGAGTACAAGGAGTGGGCCGTCGAGCGACTCCAGCAATACCATACGACGCCGGTGACCTACACCGGCGACAACAACGTCACCTACAACAAGACCTGCGAGCCGAACCGCTCGGATATCTCCGTCCAGTCGATCGAACCAGTGTACCTCCCCGAGGTTCGGCACACCACCGACATCCAGGCGTACACCTACCCCTACGAGTACTACGCGGCAGGCCCGTCACGAGTGACCGCCGAGGACGGCATCCATCGGTGCGTCCACTGTGACGCGAGCGGCGGCGACGAGACGTACACCTACTGTCCGAACTGCGGGGCAATCGCCTGCACCAGCCACATCAAAACGGAGCGGTTGGAAGGTGAGCCGGTCTGTACGGGCTGTGCGGTGACGGAACGGTTCGCGCTGAAGGCGAAGTACTTCTACGACGAGGAGAACCTCGAGGCGTTCCGCGAGGAGTACGCCGCCATGCCCGTCCACGAGAAGGCGATGGAGAACAAGGTCCTCACGGCTGGTGGGTTAGTTACTGCAGTTGTACTTCTGCTTGGCATCCTCGCACTCGGAGGCGTAATCTGAGGGCTGAGGTGTCGAATCGTTTACCGCTCGGCCCAGGTTCGACGGTATTCAAAAATCGCCCGAGGATGTTGATGATCTCTCGCCTCTGACATCGATCTGCTCAGAGCGCACACTCTTCATTCTAATACGAACCTGTGTTCCCCTGTCCATTTTATCGAGCAACGACTATTCTACAGGTATGCCTTCCAAGCCGGTCGGAGATGAGTGGACTGTCGAGTGGATGTCGCCCAAGCCGAACAGCGATGGATTCCTTGATAACTTGGTGCTGAGCCCGGAACAAGCAGATGAATACGGGGACGACCTCGTAATGGCTCTACGTGTGGACGGTGAAATTCTTCGGGAGCGCGGATTAGGCCCTAAAGAACCGTTTGGCTGGAAAATCGAAAACGGTGAGCTACTGATGAAACAAATTTCTCGCCAAGCGTTTGAATGGGTCGCGGAAAGCGACCGAGAGGATTCACTCTATGCCCAGCAGGTACTGGATTCTCGAGCTCAACGGCGGATTCGTGGCTCTCAGTAACAATCGGTCACTCTTCTGTTTCGACGTAATCTGTATTGAGCTTCGCTAATATTCAGAAATCGAAACTCGGAGATGACCTTCGGCGAACGATCAACTCGTGGATGCGGCGATTGCGAGGTGTGTCAAACGTAACAACCCCCGTCCTTGTCCTGCCTTTCTACGCTAGATGTGACACCCCGTCTGGCTCCTCGACGCCGTCGAACTCTCCTCGCTCCACCGGTTCCCAGTCCTCACCCGGCTCTGGACTCCACCAGTCGACCTTGTAGGCACCCGGTGCGCCCAAAATCTTCACGCGCGCCGACCCATCAGGCAGGTCGCGGCGCAGTTTCTCGTCGACGTGGAGGTTCCAGGTCGTGGTAGAATCGAAACAGGCGAGCACGGCCTCCTCGTAGCCGCGTGACTCGCGGGATTCCTGGAGTTCGACCTGGGTGTTGCAGTTCTTGCAGAACACCCCCTCGAACGGGATGTGGGTGAAGACCTCCTGCCCGCAGACGGGACACCAGAGGAACTCGAACAGTGCCTCACTGTGTCGGTCAAGTACTTCGAGACTCATTGGTTGACTCACCCGGTCGTACCGGGCCACCTTCTCGTGCCCGGATGAAAAACAGCGCCCAGCGCTCACTCACTCATCGCTCGGCGCCGTAGACGATGCGTGAGGGGGTTTCGTACCCACAATCGGGGCAGTCATACCACCGCTGGATTTTCGCCCCGTCTGCTGCCTTCTCGCCGACGCGAACGTCGTTGTTCGGACACTCCGGGCAACTGAGGTCCGGCGCGGGCCGCTCCCGGAGTTCGTCACGGAATGACGTCGCGTCCTTCGTCTCGTATCCCCGCGACCAGACGGGGTAGCCGTCGACGAGAATCACCCCGCGCCACGTGTACCGGTAGGAATCCGGGGCTCGATGCAGGACGGCTCGCGCACCGGTCTCGGTGTTCCGATACGCAAGCGTCGGCGAGCGGCTCTCGCGTCGCCAGTTGGTGATGCGAGGCATTGGTTAGAAGTGGACGTCAGCGGGTACGATCCAGAGCTCCTCACTCTCCTCGAGGAGTCGGTCCAACTGTCCACGGTGGCGAATGCCGGTTCCGTGTTCGGTGTACAGGAAGATCGTCGGGCCGTCGTACGCACCGACCTGGTGGAAGGCGTGCCGGGCGAGGTCCTCGTCGCGCATGATCTCTTCGTCGGAGAGCTCGTCGATGGCCTCCTTCACCCGGTCGAGATTACGCTCGAATTCCTCCTTCGTCGCCTCCCAGCCACGCTCGAGCAGATCCTGGCCGTCATCGGAGTCGACGGGGGCTGCCGTCGGCAACTCCCCCCATCGTGCCTTCCCCGCAACGGACGTGTCCTCCTCGTCGAAGGTCACATAGTAATCGAAGACGGCGCCGGCGTGTGGGTCCGCGCCGACCAGGCGGTCGAACACCGACTTTCCGGTGGACAGCGCGTCGTCGTGCGTCGATGCCTCTACGAGTGCGTATATCACCATATGCATCTCGAACACCTCGAAACGCCGACGCACCGGGGGTCGTTGCTCGCTCCAGCTGCGCCGGCACCCATCGCCGGCGCTCGAAAAACCTCCTCGTGACCGCGGATTCTCAGGCCTCGTCCGCTCTTTCGACAGTGATAGTCAGGTCGCCCGATTCGTAGTTGGCCTCGAAGTCGACGGCGAACGCGTCCGCCTCGTAAGCGGCGTGGTAAGCACGGTGGCGTCCGAGCGAGCCTGTCGCTTTGAAGTGGAAGAACGCGGCCGCCGTGTAGGGCTTGCTCTGTGTTTCGACCTGCGACTCGACGGATGCGGGGAGCGAGATCTGGGGTGTCTCTGTGTCGATGCTCGCAGCGAACTCCTTCGCTTCCTCGACGGTTGCTTGCGAATGTGCCGGTGTCTCGCCGGTCAGCACGTTCACCGGGGTTTCCGTCTCGCCGGTGAACAGGACGTCTTCGAAGGTGTGTGTCCCGAGGATCGCTTCGGAGTCCAACTCGGAGTCGTGGAACGGGTCGTCGTCTGAGGTCATCGGATCACGAGCCTACGGCGGGGCTCACCCATTCCGGCCCCTGAAAAACCGCAGCGGCGAGAGGACCAGAGAAGACGTGCCTGAAGTCATCTTCGAGGTGGACTCTTTCAGATGGCGTTTTTCGCAGATCTCTTTACACTGTATCGGCACTAGCTTGGGTCGGTGATTGCCTCAATCGCACTCATCGCTCTATTTACCGGGACCTACCTACGACGGCTCGGGGTCAACGAGCAGACATACGATTCGTTTGAGATCACATTTCCCGTTATCATGCAAATTCACCATTCTCTGGACCCTTCTAACGCTTCTTACGAAGGTGCTCTTCACGGAGTTCACCTTTCGCATGCCATGTCCGAGGCCGACAGGCAATTCCGATGGCGATTCCGAAGAAGACGGCTACGAGTCCGACAACGAGTATTCCTGGAATCATTCCGACGGCAGCCGTCCGAAGCCATGGCTCCGGCGAGAACGCGGTGATGCGGACGAGCCACGAGAGGAGCAGAACCGCGAATAACGGGAGGTAGATCCGGCGGAGTCGGTGAGCAATCGCTTCCTCGGCGGTAATCTTTATGGCGGGATTTCGGTAGTCATCGCCAAGTTTCGTTCGCCATTCCGGGTCGGCGACATCCTTGCTGGGATCGAGACCGACTGACCATACATTCTCTTGAAGGGTTCGAACTCGTGACCGCCAGATATCGTAGCCACGATACCGTCGCGCCTCCACGACGAGGAAGATACTGAGTGTCGCAATCCCGACGAGGATGATGTAGTGTGGGTTATTCGGGCTGGAGAACGCCCACGTGAGGATGGCAGCCATTACGATGACCGCCCAGTTGGTCGTCCGATCGAGGCGCTCACGCCAAAGTTTCATCCGGTGGACTTCTCCACGGTAGAGGTGAGCCATCGCCGAACTCGGTCCCATATCCTCGTCGAGCAGCCCCTTCCCGACGTCACGGAGGTCCGGGTCTGCCGGACCAGGGTCCTTCTCAGAGTTTCCAGTCATTACTGAGAGTTCTGAATAGCGGTTTCTGGCCCGATTCTTCGCAGTTAGGCATTAGGTAGTTCATTCAGGACGCGCTCAAACTGTTCCCGAACATCGGCCGCAATCTTGTCTAACTCGGGATTATCGACCACGGAAAGCATGACCTCTGGGTCAACTGCGCTCACCCCAACCTCGCCGTCGTCCGTTTCATATACAACGACGTTACAGGGAAGAAGCGTTCCCAATTGGAGTTCCTCCTCGAGTGCTTGATGCGCCAGTGGCGGATTGCACGCACCGAGAATCCGGTACTGACGGTACTCTTTGTCCAGTTTCGTCTTGAAAGCCTGCTGGATATCGATGTCACAGAGGACGCCGAACCCCTCGTCTGCAAGCGCATCAGTCGTCTGTTCGATGACTTCGTCGAACTCACCTTCGACACGCTTGTCCAGAGTATAGGACATATCGTCCAATTCGACTAGACCACTATTAGGCGTTGTGCCCACCCAACTGGCCCGCTACCAGTACAGATGAAGAAGCCGACCGTGAATCTCGAAGTCTTTATGCCGAGAGGGCGGTCTTGGTCGCGCCTACGGTCGTGGACTGCCAACCGGCAATTCCGCCGACCATCTGCTTGGCATCGAAGCCGTGTTCGCGGAGTCGCTCAGCGGCGATCGCGGCAGTCGACCCACTGAAACAGACGACGACAATTTCCTCGTCTTCGGGAATCTCCGACGTCGAGACGTCGAGCCCAATGAAGTTCTTCCCCTGGAGCTGATCGTAGATCGGAAGGTTACGGCTGCCCTCGATGTGTTCCTCTTCGAAGCTGTACGCCGGCCGAATGTCGAGGACGAACAGCTCGTCGGTGCGAGATTCGACTTCCTCCGGAGTGATTATAGTATTGCTCAAGACAAACAATACTACACAATACTATTACTTAAAATTGACGCCGTGATGTGTCCCTACACGAGCTGTTCCGGCCGGCAAAGTTTCTAGAGCAAAAGTAGGATTAGATGAGGAGCTGGATGTCGGCTTCAGCCATGTCCTGGACTGCAGTCGCGGCGCCGACGCCAGTGGTGACCCCGTCGTGGAAATCGTCCTCGTCGTAGTCCATCAGATCGATGGTCATCTGACAGGCCTGGAACTCGACGCCCATGTCGAGCGACGTTTCGAGCAGTTCCTCGATCGTAGCCGTGTCGTTGTCGTCGATCTGCTTCTCCATCATCTTGGTCGTCATCTTGTCCATCCCAGGGAGCGCGGCGATGGCGTTCGGGACAGGCATGTTGGGGTTCCCGACCGAGCTGAGCTGCAGGTTCTTCGAGTGCTCCTTGTGGAGGATGTCCAGCCCCCAGAACGTGTGGAAGACGGTGACTTCGTAGCCGAAGGCAGCCGCCGTACTCGCGAGGATGAGGGGTGGGTACGCCATGTCGAGTGTGCCCTTCGTCGCGATTATCGACATCTTCTTCGGCCCGTCGTCAACTGTCGGTTCGAGGTTCGCGACTGTCTCCTCGAGTTCCTCGACACGTGCTTCCAGTTCTGCGCGGCTGAGCGCGTCGTCTTTGCTGGGCGAAGGTGTGTCGGCGCTCATGGTTAGAACGAGAACACCTGGTCAGCGTCCTCGACGGCCTCGAGGAAGGTGGCCGCACCCGCGAACTGGGTAGTAACGTCGTCGTCGATCGCGTCCTGCTCCCACTGGAGCATGTCGAGCGTCGTCGTGCAGGCGACCGTCGTGACGAGTTCGCCGCCGTCGGCGACGAACGCGTCCAGCAGGTCGTAGGGGTTCGGCATCCCCTCATCGAGGAGTGCCTCGATGCTCGAGAGGTCCTTCTCGCCTTCGAGGAGGTGGGAGAGACCGTCGAAGGTGAAGTAGACGAGGACCTCGGTCTCGGAGGCGAGCGCAGTGTGTCCGAGGTTCATCGCCATCGCGAGGCTCTTCGGGTCGTCGTTGTCGACGATGATTCCTATCTTGTCCATCTCAGATCACTCCGTCTTCCGCACGTAGTGCGTGTAGATGTCCTCGCCTTCCTCCTGATCAACGAGTTCGACGCCGTCGGTCGTGTCCGCCCAGCCGCCCAGGTCGCTCATACTCCCCGGGTCGGTCGCAAGCACTTCGAGAATCTCGCCCTCGTCGAGCTGGTCGATGTTCTGCTTCGTCTTCACGACCGGCATCGGACAGTTCTGACCCTTTACGTCTAGTGTCTCAGTGACTTCAAGTTCAGTCATGGTATTGACTTCACTCCCCAATATTGGACTAGGGGTAAAAAGCATGTCGGTAGTAGTTTCATAACTACACACTACTGTGGGCGGGAGAATATGCTTTGTGCGTGCTCTAAGCGTATAGGGGGAGTATTCCGCCCATCAGTATTGTGTAATGAGCGGATTTCTATGCAAAGCCTTATTTATCGGTGCCCGGTAGAGGGAACTGTACATGAGCGACGACGAATCCACGCTGGCAGAGGAACAGATCGCAGCAGTGGCCCCTGAGACGCTGAAGGAACGAATCGACAGCGGTGAGGGCGTGTTCATCCTGGACGCTCGCTCGGAAGGTGACTTCGAAGAGTGGCACATCGACGGCGAGAACGTTGAGATCGTGAACTTCCCGTACTTCCACCTGATTGACGAGATTCCGGGCGATCTCCACGAACAACTCCCAGACGACCGCCGTATCACCGTGCTCTGTGCGAAGGGGGGGTCTAGCGAACTGGTGGCTGAGAACCTCGAAGCGGAGGGTTACGATGTCGAGCACCTCGAACAGGGGATGAAGGGATGGGCTCGCATCTACGACTACTCGGAACTCGACGTGGACGCTGACGCGACGGTCGCCCAGTACCGTCGCCCCTCGAGTGGTTGTCTCGCCTACCTCGTCGTCTCCGAGGGCGAGGCTGCAGTTATCGACCCGCTCCGAGCATTCACCACTGAGTACATGCAGGACGCGCGTACGCTTGGTGCAGACCTGACGTACGCGCTGGACACGCACATCCACGCCGACCACATCTCGGGACTCCGTGATCTCGCGACGGAGACGAACGCGACGCCGGTCCTCCCCGAGGCCGCGGCCGACCGCGGTGTCGAGTACGACGTCGACTACGAGACAGTTACGGACGGCGAGACGCTGGCTGTTGGCGACGTTGAGATCGAGGTCATTCACACGCCCGGTCACACCACGGGGATGACCGCATACAAGGTGGGTGACGTGCTCTTCACGGGCGACGGACTCTTCACCGAGAGCGTCGCTCGTCCCGACCTCGAAGATCCAGAAGCGGCGAAGGATGCCGCTAGAACGCTCTACGAGAGCCTCCAAGAGAAGGTTCTCTCGCTCCCCAACGAGACGGTGGTTGCGCCGGCGCACTTCAGCGACGCCGCGACGCCGAACGACGACGGCACGTACACGGCCGAACTCGGCGACCTGAAGGGTCGCATGGACGCGCTCTCGATGGATGAGGAGGAGTTCGTCGAGTTCATCGTCGCAGATATGCCGCCCCAGCCGGGGAACTACGAAGAAATCATCGCCACGAACCTTGGCCAGGAATCGCCTGACGACGAGCGCGCGTTCGAGCTCGAACTCGGCCCGAACAACTGCGCAGCGAGTGAAGAGGCCCTGACGAACTAACGATGGGGACGCTCACACTACTGCAGGCGTCCGCACTCGAGACAGCGTTCCCGAGAGGGATCCTCCCCTATCTCATAGGGGGACTCCTCGTCGGGCTCGGCGCCTCGATCATTTACCTGTCGACGGGGATCATCGCGGGCGCGAGCACGTTCCTCGAGTCGACACTGTCGTACGTCTCCGACGTCGAGCGGTTCAACCGCTTCAAGTACGTCCAGTCGCGTGACTGGCGAGTCGTCTTCACGCTGGGCATTGTCAGCGGTGCTGCCATCTGGGGCTTCGTTCTCGCGCCCGACCCCGGTGCTTGGACGACGGACGTGCAGTGGTGGCGACTACTCGGTGGCGGGATCCTCGTCGGCGTCGGCACGCGTCTCGGGAAGGGCTGCACGTCAGGCCATGGCGTCTGTGGCGTCGGCTCGCTATCGGAGACTTCGTTCGTGAACGTCGCGACGTTTCTCGCGTTCGCGATCGGGACCGCACAGCTCATCGCCGCACTGGGGGTGAGTCCGTAATGAGCACGGAACGCCAGAGTCCGCTGTTCATGCCCGCGATCTTCGTCGGCGGGCTCGTGTTCGGTCTCGGGCTGGCCATCAGCGGGATGGCTCGCCCCGAGGTCGTCCTGGACTTCCTCCAGTTCGACGACTTCGGCCTCCTGTTCGTGATGGGCGGGGCCGCGGTCGTGACTGGTGTGACGTTCTTCGTCGCGACCAATTTCCTCGACCGTGCACCCCTCACCGCGACGGAGTACACCCGACGCGTCAAAGAGTTCGACCGCAACGTCGTCATCGGCGGCGTCATCTTCGGCGTTGGCTGGGGCATCTCGGGTATCTGTCCCGGCGCCGCCTACGCGAGCGTCGGCATCGGTAACTACCCGATCCTCTGGGCGATCGCCGGGATGTTCCTCGGCGCGTACGCGCAGGGGTTCGCACGGAGCCGTCTCACGAGCGAAACCACCAACTGACTATGTTTCAACGAACCCACCCGAACTCAGTACGGCAGCAGAATTGTGTAGAAATGGAAATGATGAACAACGAGGTATCGTGAGATGTTCGGCATCGAAACGCTAAGCGGCCCGGCACAGGCGGCGGCGACGGTCGGCGTCGTCTTCCTGGAAGCGATTGCCCTGTACGTCGGGTACGGTGCACTGACCCAACTCGCTGCGTCGACCGTGCTTGACGCACTTGGAGGTGAGTGATATGGAGATTCTCGGCCTGAGTCTCCTGATGGTCGGCGTATTCATTGGGTTCGGGCTGCTCATCGGGAACCTCTTCGGGTTCTTCGGGATGGGTGGGTCGTTCCTCGTCACACCCGCGCTACTCGTGTTGGGCTATCCCTCCACGGTCGCGGTCGGGAGCGGCCTGGCATTCGTCTTCGGGACGAGTGTCATCGGTGCGCTCAGACATCGTGACCACGGGCAGGTTGACTACAAGCTGGCAGCGATTATGACGATCGGGATGACCGCCGGTATCGAACTGGGGAAGAGCGTCGTGTTCTTCCTCGAAGCGACAGGGATGGCCGACCTCATCATCAACGTCGCGTACGTCGGCCTACTCGCGGTCGTGGGGCTGTTCACGCTCCGCGACGCCTGGACCGATGACGGTAGCGACGAAGGAAGCTTTGAGCTTGCCGAGCGCGTGCAGGCACTCGAGATTCCGCCGATGGTCACGCTCCGCGGGGACGTCCGCGTCTCGGCTACCATCATCTTCGCCGTCGGGCTCGTTGTCGGTATCTTGTCCGGCTTCCTCGGCGTCGGCGGTGGGTTCCTCCTGATGCCCGCGATGATGTACGGCCTCGGCGTTCCTGCAGCGATCGCTGTTGGGACGGACATCCTCCAGATCACGATATCGGGGGCATTCGGCGCGTTCACCTACGCGCAGTCCGGCTCCGTCGAGCTTCCTGTCGTCGGCTTCCTCCTCCTCGGAAGTGCGCTCGGCGCGCGAATTGGGGCTGGTGCGACGAACCTCGTCGACGAAGACGAAATCAAGGGCTACTTCGCCGCGATGCTGCTCGCAGGTAGCGCGGCTGTCGCCGCGAACAAGCTCGGGAATGTCTACGGCATCGAGATACTCAATACGATAAGTACCGTGCTGATCTTCGGTGCTGCACTCCTCGTGAGTGGCGCCGTCATCCTCGCAGCAGTCTGCCGGCTTCGTGGTGATCGCACCGGAACCTGGTGTCAGCTCACGACGTCATAGATAGGCACAGTATTGTATCAACTATACAAACACTTTTGAGTGCGGAGCCCTTACAAAAGATAACCAATGGCTAATTCGATGAACGAGATGCTCCGGCAGGACATGGAATGTGAGGGGCTGCTGGAGTGTTTCCACGACCTGAAAGAGCTCGACAAGGAGATCTTCCAGCTGCTAAGCGACTACGAAGAGCCGCTCACAGTTGATGAAATCGCTGATGAAGTCGACCGTGAGCGCACAACCGCCTACCGGTCGGTCCAGCGGCTGCTTCAGGCGGGGTTCATCCAGAAAGAACAGGTGAACTACGAGCAAGGCGGGTACTACCACGTTTACCGGCCCCGCGACGGTGGAGAAGTCGCTCAAGAGATGCAGCGGACGCTCAACGAGTGGTACGCGCAGATGGGCCAGCTCATTGGCGAGTTCGGTGAGAAGTACAGCGATCAACCCGAATCTGCGACTGTAGAGGGGTAATCGAACCTGACAGACCGTTTGTGAACCCTGTTTGTCTGCTCACCGGTCACCACTCTTGTATCGGATAGACACGTCATCCGAGACCTGACTAAGCAGGGCCAAACGACCGGCCACCGGTTGTCGCATGTCGACCTTCCGATCGATGGACGACCACACAGATCACTGCCCTCACGATCGCCGCCGGAGCTCGCATTGGCGTCGTCTACGTGGCCTGACTCCTGGTCCACTATGTATGGCCGTCACCAACCGTTTCTGAACTGCCGCGATTCCCCATTTACGCGACGGAAGTGGTCGAGTACTACCAGATTGTCTCTGTGAAGGAGCGCCCCATCTGAGAGATAGGCCAGACCGCGTATCTCTAACAAACAGGTTTTGCCCCTCTTCTGGCTCCTTCCCCATCGCGCTAGGCGTCAACTTTATACCGCAAAGGTGCATAGTATTGGGTGTAATGAGCAATACCCGTATTGATCCAGCTGACGTTGCGCGGCGTATAGGGGAAGACGAAGCCGAGGATCTGTTCATCCTCGACGTGCGAAACGAGGACGACTTCGAAGAGTGGCAGATTCCAGGAAGCACCAACCTGCCCATCTACGACGAACTCTTGGAGGAGGACTTCTCGACGCTCGCCGACCGGCTCGACGAGCTCCCCGAGGACCAGGAGATCGCAGTAATCTGCGTCGCCGGCGTCACCTCCGCACGCGCCGCCGAGTTCCTGCGCGAGGAAGGGTTCGACGCGAAGTCCATCGACGGCGGGATGAACGGTTGGGGACGCGTTCACCGACAGTACGAGATCGAGGGCGACGATGGCGTGGTGCAGATCGTCCGCCCCGGGACGGGCTGTGTCTCGTACCTCGTCCACGACGGCGACGAGGCCGTCGTCGTCGACCCCACCCAGTACATCGATCAGTATCTCGGCGCGGCCGACGAGCGCGACCTCGACATCGTCGGCGTCGCGGACACCCACGCCCACGCCGACCACATCTCGGGTGCGCGGCGGCTCGCCGGCGAACTAGACGTCCCGTACTATCTCCACGAGGAGGACGCAGGCGAACTCGATGACGTGACTGAACTCACGAACGGCGACGTCATCGCGGTCGGTGACCGCAAACTCGACGTCCTCTATACGCCC
Source organism: Halosubterraneus shenae (assembly GCF_050510935.1). Taxonomy (NCBI): domain Archaea; kingdom Methanobacteriati; phylum Methanobacteriota; class Halobacteria; order Halobacteriales; family Haloferacaceae; genus Halosubterraneus; species Halosubterraneus shenae. The sequence continues at coordinate 24,247 of NZ_JBNLVO010000009.1, forward strand.
GGCCACACGCCCGGGAGTGTCTCGTTCGGGTTCGGCAGTGCTCTCCTCTCCGGCGACACGCTGTTCCTGCGTAGTGTCGGTCGCCCCGACCTCGAGGATAGCTCCGAGGAGGCGGTCCGGACGGCAGCGAGTCAGCTGTTCGACAGCCTCGAGCGCCTGACGAGCCTCGACGATGACACAATCGTCCTCCCCGGCCACTTCAGCGACGAAGAGGTCCGTCCCCTCGCGACCGAGCTCGGCGAACTCGAAGAGGAGTCGACCAACGAACTGCTGAGTTACGTCGACGCCGGCGACGAAGAGACGTTCGTCGAGACTATCGTCGAGAGTCTTGCCGACGAACCCGCCAACTACAACGAGATCAAAGAGATCAACTGGGGCAAAGAACAGCCAGGCGAGGACGCCGAGGCTCTCGAACTCGGCCCCAACAACTGCGCAGCTAACTAACGCTCACGATTCCCTGCGGCGGGTTTCGAGCGGTCAGTGGACTCGAACTACGAACTTAACACGGTCATGAATTTCAGAAAAATAGTACCCCAGTTAATCGGCACCGTGGTAGCACCGACGGCAACGAGCGGTATCGCTGCCGCCCAAGGCGGGATGGGTGACCAGATGGGTGGCGGCATGTACGGTGGCTGGTGGCTCCTCTGGGCAATCGTTCTGATCGCGATTCTCGCCCTCGCTTACGCTGTCGTCACTCGAACCACTGACCAGTCTAGCGCACCCGAAACCGACACGGCGCTCGAAACACTCCGAGAGCGATACGCGCGCGGAGAGATCTCTGAAGAAGAGTTCGAAGAGAGCCGTGAGCGTCTGAAACGCGACAAGACTCGGCGGTAAACGCGACCGATCGGTCGTTTTTGTCAGGGTAGGAGTGACCGGATTGTGACAAAGACCCGGTACACCAGCGTGTTTCCCTCGTACTGGCGCCAACCCGTATAGCCTCCCGTGAGCGTGGCTGCGTCGTACCCTCGGTCGCTGAGCGTCGACGTCGCTTCCTTCGCGACGATGCCGGCTTTGCAGACCGTGACGACAGTGGCGTCGGCTGGGATATCGTCCAGGTATTCCTCGAGCGCTTCGCTCTTACCCCGTCGAAGTTCGTGGTACACTGGTGCGTTGTAGCTCCCATCGATATGACCGCGCCCGAAATCCCTTTCGGGTCGAATATCGAGGACGAACACACCTTTTTCGGAGCGTAGTTCGTCCAGTCGTGCGGGGGCGACGCTACGCATCGAGCACCCCGACGACGAGGAACGTTTCCGGTCTACTCGCCCGGAACTCGACCTCGAGACCGACGCCACGAAGCGCGGTCACGACCGCATCGGCGTCGTAGCGCTCGTCTACCGGGGGCCCTGCCTCGCCGTCACCAGCGGCTGACCAGTCTGCGACGACGAGTCGCCCAGTCGGCCGAAGCACGCGCACGATTTCTTCGAGCGCCCGTTCGCTCGCAAACTCGTGGTACGTCATCGTCGAGAACGCGGCATCGAGGGTGCCATCGTCGAACGGGAGGTTGCTGACGTCGGACTCAACTAACTCGACATTCTCCGGGAGACCCTTCTCACGATACCGTTCGTGCATCTCCGGCTGTACGTCGACCCCGTGGACGGATTCGACGTGGGGTGCGACATCGTCTGTGTAGAATCCCGTCCCACTCCCGAAATCGGCGACGGTCTCCGTGGAACTCACGTCGAGCGCCCAGAGAAGTTCCTCACGGGAGACGTAGCGGTAGCGACGCGCCGCGTCCTCGAGCTTCGATGCCTTCGCAGCGTCGAACGTGTGGTAGCCCATACTGTATAGTTATGGCCATACCCCGAAATAATCGTCGATGGGTTATAGAGCGGACTCGGTGATTTAGGGTATCTTGAACGGGTTACTAGAGAGATGTAAACTGATTCACTCCAGCAATATTGTTCTTTAAGTGCAAAACCATTAAGTCTCCCTGCTGCCTATCTTTGGATACGATGACGGAACCATCCGCAGACGATGTCGAGGAGATCCGAAAGAACCGCCGAGAAGAGCTCGTAGAGGCGGCAGACACGCTGTCGACGCCCGAGGAGCCGGTCTACGTGAACAGTCAGGCAGAACTCGACGCGACGGTCAACGAGAACGACGTCGTCCTCGTCGACTTCTACGCGGACTGGTGTGGCCCGTGCCAGATGCTCGAACCGATTCTCGAGAACCTCGCTGCGGAGACTGACGCAGCCGTCGCCAAAGTCGATGTCGACCAGAACCAGCAGCTCGCATCCCATTACGGCGTCCAGGGGGTCCCGAACGTGGTCGCGTTCAGTGCCGGTGAGCCGGCCGAACAAGTTGTCGGCGTCCGCGACGAGGCGTTCTACGCGAACCTCGTCGAGGAAGTGGCGAACTAGATGGATGGACTGTGCGTTACGGGACGGACGACGGGAAATCTGCCTCTACTGATGACCGAACTGAACTGGAGCCGAGCCCTATCAGCTGCGCAGCGGAATAACCGATGAGTACGAGATCTGAGCCCAAACAGGGTATTCGCGCGCACCTCGGGCAGTTCTCGCTGCACGTCCTATTGGTGTTCGCGACCGGCTTGACCATCGGGTCCGAACGCGCTGTCGTTCCGGTTTTAGGCCGCGACGTTCTCGGTGTCGAGTCCTTGCTCGTCATCGGCTCATTCGTCGTCTCCTTCGGGTTCGTGAAGGCCCTCCTCAACCTCTACGCCGGGAAATGGGGCGAGGAGTATGGCCGCAAGCCGGTCCTCATACTGGGTTGGGCGACGGCACTGCCGCTTCCCGTGATCCTCATCTTCGCCCCGAGCTGGGCGTGGATCACCGTCGGGAACATTCTGCTCGGTATCAACCAGGCGCTGACCTGGAGTATGGCGATCAACGCGAAGATCGATATCGCGGGGCCCAAACAACGAGGGTTGGCTGTGGGTATCGACGAAGCGTTCGGCTACAGCGGAGTCGCCGTCGGTGCGTGGGTAACAGGCGTCATCGCCGCCCGAACGGGCCTCCGTCCCGAGCCATTCTACTTCCTTGCCGCTGTCGTCGTGTTGGCGTTCCTCATCTCGATCTTCCTGATCAAGGAGACCGTACACCTCGCTGCGGCGGAAATCGATGACGACGATCACCACGACGCGAACCTCCCGTTCGTCGAAGTGCTAAAGCGGGCAACCTACGGCGACAAGACGCTGTTCGCTGCGGCGCAAGCTGGCCACATCGAGAAGTTCGTCGATACGCTATTCTGGCTCGCTGTCCCCCTGTATCTCACAAGTCAGGGACTCGGGATTGCAGCGGTCGGGTTCATCGTCGGCGTCCACAGCGCGATGTATTTCCTCCAGATCGCTACAGGCGGGCTCGCAGACCGGATCGGTCGCCGGCCACCGGTGGTCGCGGGGATGTTTCTCACCGGTGCCGGCGTTCTCGGGATGGTGCTCGTCGATGAGTATCTCCTGTGGGCCGTGCTCTCCGGTGTGTCCGGGCTCGGGATGGCGTTGCTCTACCCGAATCTGATGACCGTCCCCGGCGACGCCGCACACCCGACGTGGCGTGCGACCGGGATGGGAGTCTACCGGATGTGGCGTGACTCCGGCTATGGCGTCGGTGCGATCCTGATCGGACTTTCCATGGAGTTCGTCAACGTCGAGGCTGCCTTCTACATGACGGCACTCTTGATGTTCGTCTCTGGAGCCATCGTGTACGTTTGGATGGAAGAGACACACCCTGACTTTGGCACCCACGAGCCACCTGCGCCAGCTCCGGAGCAGCCCGACAGATCACTCTCAGACGACTAACCCACCGGGAGGACTTGATTATGGTCGCAGCGTTCGATCTTCCGACTTCGTCGGCAGGAACACGGGGACACTGGTCTGCCGTTCTCAAGGTTAAAACAACAATATGCGAAGAGAATTTCGTGCGTAACAAATCACCCACGACTGGTACTCGCCTTCTCGAAGGGTGATTCTCCAGTCGGAATGAGCAGCTCCTGTCGGTCGCCGACCCGCTCAGCGAGCTTCCGTTTTAGGTACTGTCTCGCCGTCGACGGCGTGAAGACCCCCTTGTCAAGCATGTCGCCGACGATGTCTTTGAGGGCCGCGAACTGTCCCTGCAGGTGGCCGTCGCCGACCGGCTCGCCGTCGTACCAGCGCACCGTCGCAAGCGCGCCGTTCCTGACAGTCTCTCCCTGTTCGACCGTCTCCGAGTCGTAGTGGAGCCCGAACCACAGCGTCCGATAGGCGGTCACCTCGAACGTCGTCGACACCACGAAGAACGCCTCGTGGTGGAGGTAGTCGAGATGGTCCGCGACGATCTCGTCGAGCGTGAGCCCGGTGGCACGAGGCTTCGGCTCGACGACCGTCGACGGTCGATCCTCGCCAGCGAGGTAGCCGTCGACCGCATCTGCCTCGAGGCCATCGGCCAGTTCCGCCAGCAGCTGTTTCGCCCACTTGGAGTCGGTGTCGTCGCCACCGAATGGCGACTCAGCCGAGATTCGGTGCTTGAGCTTCAGGTTCGCTGCGCCCCAATGGCTGTAGTGCAGCGTGTACTGTCCGTCTGTGCGTTCATACGCAACGAGTGCGCGGTGTCCCATCGAGCAATCACCTCACGGGGCGACCGCGACTGGATCGCCCCGCACCCCTACTGGGGCATAAAAACAAACAGCCGTGACCGGATTCGAACAGCCAACTGGGTTAGTTCTGTCCCGGCGATTATTCATACTCCTGTACTAATAGTGGAGCAATGTCATTAGAGTCGGAAGAAATTCACCAGCTGCTAGAATGGGCAATTGACTGGCAACACGATATCAGCCGTAATTCGACACCTGATGCGTTTGAAGCAAGCGAACGCTCGTCGTCACCATGGGCTCGCCATCGTTCAAATTATGCGTTCGAGAAACTAGCACAGGAGACTTTCCCACTCTATGACTTGGGAATTGCTCCATCTGATATAAAGTCAGATGTGCTAGGTATCATCCAAGACCTGGCATTCGAATCGGACGCTGAGGTAGACTGGGACGAATATCACTATCCCGTTGAGGAATCGATTGAAGAAGATGGACTGGTATCGACGTACGAGGCAAAAGTCAATCAGGTCATTGCCGAAATCGGGCAGGGTGAGCAACTGGAAACTATCTTCTATTTCCCGTTGAATATACAATGGGCTGGCTCTCCTCCAGAAATCGAGATTTTCGATATTACCTTCCAGCCAATCTCTGAGTCTGAATGGTCTGAGCAGCTTTCAGAATTCAGAAGGTATCCCGACACATTCGGAACTGGAACGGTGGAGTCGCTGTGTGAGGACACTGATTATAGCTATTGGACGACGACTATTCAGTCGAAAGGACGTAGCCATGCAGCGAATAAGCTCAATACTGCTCTGAATCTGTTGTGTGCGAAGATCAATTATACACTCTATTGTTGGGAAATTCAGCGATTGAGCGAGCGGGACCAGCCCTCGCCAGGGAATCCACGGTGGTCATGGATACAAGAACCGATGGCTGTCCTTACAGCTGGCACTGACCATCCATTAGAGGTCGCCATCACCAATCGGAGTTCACCTCGCACTGTGGACTTGGATTGGACTAATGGAGGTCTGCCGGAGCGGTTTGAGGAAATCCCGTCCTTCAATTATGGCGCTGATGGACTCGCAGGGATATTCCAAGATGCTCTTTTAGAGTATCAGCGAGCAATGGTCGAGACAGAACGTCAGAATGCATTTTTCGGATTTTGGCGGTGTATTGAAGAACTCACATTAGCTGGGCACGGTGAAAAAGGCGAGATCGTCGACCGGGCGATGTGGGCATATAGTGTCAGTGCCAGTGAGGCCCACGAAATATTTTTCAAAACCATCACTGAGCAGCTCTATGACACACGGAACAAATGGGTCCACGAAGCAAACTGGGGGGACATCTGGGAAATCCATGAACGCGTGGCCAAGTACTTAGCTGATTCATTGATTCAATTATATATAGACGATTTCTATGGGCTGGATCAAAACGTGGTGGCAGAGGCCTTTCGATATGCCCGTATGGAAGAGCCCCAGCGAGAAAAGAAGCAACGCCAGGCCGAACAACGTCTAGAGGCACTAAATGAACTCAATAATATCGAACAAGACTGTCCATAGTTGATTTGGCGGTTTACAGGTTGGGCCAGTAGTGTGCGAAGCTCTCAGTCGGATTCCTGAGCTAGCAAAGGTCTCGGAGAGCTTCGAACCTCGCGATTCCGATGTCGTGGTCCGTGAGGCCCTAAACTTTCGAAGACCTCAAAATCGTCGTAGCCGTTCTAATTTTCGGCAGGATTTGGAAGCATCTCATGGGAATCGGTCGTGCTGGCGAGCAAGCACTGCCTCGTAATGCTCCCGCTGGGACACCGCAGTCCCGTCTTCCTGCTCTGATTTTGTTGCAGTCCTCCCTCTGTCCGGCTTCGTGTCGTAGTGAGGGACGAAGAACGGTACTCGGACAATCGGGTCTGACGGCCACTCGCCGGATCCTGTTCACTGTTGGCCGCGGACTGAACGCCAGGCACCGACACGGTTTCTGAATCCTCCGTGCCGGCCTCAGAACGGACACGCTCGCAGGTGGGGCGTGATGGAAAGCTGGCGTGATTTCCCCGCGCCGTGTAGACACAGGGATTCGCCGTTTCCATCCGACTCCCAGAGAGGTGTTTTCGTCCGACGTTGACCGCGCCGACCACATCTCGGTCGCACTCATACTCACAGCTGGGACAGTAGAAGTGACCGCCGTTGCGTAACTCGGTGTGATCGGTCGGTGCCTTCACGGTCTTGCCACGTTCGCCACACCGCGGACAGTAGCGTGATGTCCCCCACGGATTCACCGTCTCGACGTCGATCCCGAGGAGGTCACTCTTGTACCGGAGCAGCTCAAGTAACTTCCCATGGGCCCACGTCGAGATGCTCCATGCCGTGACACCACCCGTGCCTTCGGCCTCCAGCTGCCCTAGCGACTCAAGGACGATCGTCTCGCATTCGTGAACGGTCGCGAGCCACACCAACTGATTCGCTACATCGTGCTGAATCTGGTCGCGGAGACGTCGCTCCTTCCGTCGCGTCCGGCGATATTCGCTGAGGAGGTGAGCGAACTGCTCGGTATGGCCCTTGCCCTGTTGGCGGAGTCCGGCAAGTCGGCTGTCTATGCTCTCGGCGTCGGCTTTCACTCGAAACAGCTTGTCCTTCGCGTGGTGGTCGACAAAGGCAGGTGGCGCGATCTGGAATTCCTCCTGTCCGTCTTCAGATCCGTCTAACACAACTGCAGTTGCCTGCTTTTTCACGCCGAGATCCACGGCGAGAACACGGCCGGGAGTGGTGTCTATGGAGGTCTCGGGAACATCTACTGGCACGTCCAGCGTATAGCCGTGTTCAGAGGAATGCAGTGTCGGCGCTTTCAGCTCTCCTGCCTCAAGCATATCGTTGAACCGTTGGTGGGCTGGGAACCGTATTTCGTGCTCTGTCCAGTCGGCATACGAGTTGGGCGATAGCGAATCCGGCGCCTTCAGCGTCACCATGACTTCTCCGTCCGTGGCTTGGACCTCGTGGATGTCTCCACGGCTGTCCGGGCCGAAGGGAACCGTGTCGTCGGGCTGGGGACAGTCGACGAGATCCGTGTATGCTTCAGGAAATCGGCCATACCGGTCGTAATGATAGTTTAGCTGCTCGACGATGGTTTCGATATTGCTCCAATGGATGTACGGTGAGTCTCCACTATCGAATAGGCGGCTTCGAAGCTGCTGCCATCCAACCCGCCTGATTTTTCGTTCCTCGACAGTGTCGACGATGAACTGGAAGGCACGGTACTTCTCACGATGAGCTTTTAGAATCCGAGTAACACGATGGTAGATACATCGCTTGAATCGGTTGTAGAGGTATGCGTCTGTGTCCTCGAACGGCTCGTACTCGTCGTCTCGGACGTAGGTGTGGTCGTTGCTATCGCGGGACTGAATCGCTTCGAGGTGCCTGTCTCGCCAGTATTCCTCCTTGAGCAATCGACGGAGATGGCGTTGCCCGAGCTCTAGGATTCGGGAACAGGCGGCGTGATACTCTCGGGGAATATGGAATTGTTCAGTGAGGTGGGTCATTTGTTGGCCTCGTGGTTCTCTCCCCCGCACCCCTTCTGGGGGGCAATAAACAGCCTCAGAAGCGAGACATCCGGATTCATCGTTATACCGCCGCTCAGGACTCGATCTGTGTTCCGGCGTCCCCACTGTCTTCCGGCTGGGAGAGCAGACTCACGTCTTGCAGGAGAGCTCTCGCTGCCTCGATCCGCTCCTGATCTGCGTCGTTGAGTCCGGCCGTCTCGATGCGTTTGAGATTGGTGAGTGAGCGATGCAGTCGATATCCGGGTGTGTTGCGTGGGTCCATTTGAAGCGCCTCGCCGATTCACGGCGCAGAGAAACCTCTCCGGCTGCGGGTAACTGTCGGACTGGGCCTGCTCGTTAACCAACATTGGTGTGTTTTTGTGTCGCTATGTTGGTTAAGACGAGTCCTGACCCGCTTTGCTGGGTCCGTAGCGAGCCGAGCCACACACCCGGCACTCCCAGATCGGTTGCCCCGTCCACGCCGCATCCGGGACCGACTCGTGGCTCTTGAACCGATGGTCGGTCGCCTGTCCACAGGTTTGACAGTCGAGTTCCTGCGTCGTCGGTACCGACGACATCTGGCGATCAGCCGCAGCCTCGCCAGTAGATTCGGTCAGCGCCATCGCTGGAACCAGCCACACCGCGTCGTCGGCGTCGTCGAGGACCGCGTCGAGACGCGACGCGCCGCGGATGCCGTCCCCACGCTGGTCGTAGAGCCGCGTCGGGGCCTGCTCCGGACGCTTCGACGCTTCCTGCCCGTGCCACCCAGTCCGGTCACGGGCGGCACTGAGAAGCCGCTCTCCCTCCTCTGACGACACCTGTACCGCGTCGGGCAGTGAGGGCCATTGCTCGGCCAGCTGGCGCGCCGGCGCCTCGTCGAGATCGTAGATGAGCGTGTAGTCGTCGACGGCCGGCTCCGCCTCGTTGGCAGAGAGGAGGTTCGCCGCGGCGCCGCCCTTCGCGACGGCGCCGTAGAACGTGGTCGACTCGACGACCAGGTGGACGATGCCGAGGCACGTCGTCGACGCTGCCTCGTTCGTGCTAGTGGCGTCACCTCCGAGATGGTTAGAGAGACAGAACCGGCATTTCGTCTGGCCGTCTGGGACTGACGCCCCACAGGACCGGCACTCGCCGTCGGTAGTCGTCGGCGCATCCGGGTAGCCACCAGCGCTCGTCGCGACGCGTTGCCGCCGGGGGGCACCTTCACACCCGTCGTCCAGCCTTGTGTCCGGAATGCGGGACGCCTCGCCGGTCGGCCGCAGTTCCTCAAAGTCGGAGTAACGACCGTTCATAGATACCACCCTGTGGAAACCGATTCCTGCAGCTGAGGGAAGGAGTGTGTTCGCTTGCCTACGCTACCGCCGTTGCTGGTGGAGGGGTGCATCCCCCACCTGACTATATTAATACATTTAAGCATAGATCGAGTTGTGAGTTGTATGGAGGTCCGTCGGACTGTCCCGGTCAAACTCGACGTGACCGACGAGCAGGCGGACCTGCTCCACGAGACGATTGACGAGTTCCTGTGGGCGGCCAATTACGTCGTGGACTCCGCGTGGGACGGCGAGTGGGCGGAAACCCGTTCGTCCGTCTTGCATGAGATGACCTATGACGAGGTTCGCGAGCAGACGCGACTCCACAGCAACCACGTCCAATCGGCTCGTAACCGTGCTGTTGACGCGCTCAAGAGCGTCGTCGCCGAGTGGAAGAACGGCGAGTACGCTTCGATTCCGACGTTCTCCTCGCCGTTCTGCGAATACAACCAGCGCAACGCCACGTTCCATGACGACCACGCCGTGTTGTCTACCGTCGATGGGCGTGTCACCGCCGAGTACGTCTTGCCCGACAAGACCCGTGACACGCCCCACTCGAAGCACCTGCGTTCTGAACGATGGGAGACGACAGGCGCGACACTCCACTATCGCCGTGGTGACTTCTACCTCCACGTCCGAACAAAGGCGGACGTGGACGATCCCAAACCGGCCGAGAACGGAACGATTCTCGGTGTGGACCTCGGGATCGAGAACATCGCCGTCACCTCGACTGGCGCGTTCTGGTCTGCCGACGAACTCAACCACTGGCGAACGGAGTACGTCCAGCGCCGCAAGTCGCTGCAGGAGTGTGGTTCGCGGTGGGCCCACGAGAACGTCCAAGCGGTCGGACGCAAGGAGACGGGGCGCTTCGAGCAGTATCTTCACCGTATCGCGAACGACATCATCGCTGAAGCGAGCGAGAGTGGTTGCACGGTAATCGCCTTCGAGGACCTGACGGATATCCGCGATCGTATGCCCGACGCCCGCAAGTTCCACGAGTGGGCATTCAATAGTCTGTACGACTACGTCTCGTACAAGGCCGAGGGACGCGGGATTCAGGTTAAACAGGTAAACCCGAAGAACACGTCCCGACGGTGCTCGTCGTGTGGGTTCACCCACGAGGACAACCGCCCGTCGCAGGACACCTTCCGCTGTCAGTCCTGTGGATATGAGAACCACGCGGACTACAACGCAGCGAAGAACATCGGCTATCGACTCCTTCGCAACCAAACTGGCGGCGAAGGAGGCGCACCCGTAGGCGTGCGCTTGAACACCGGGATGCTGAACGCGAACGGGGTCAAACCCGTACCAGATTCGGTTAGAGCGGGAGTCCATGGTGAAAGTCCGCCTCTTTAGGTGGGCTAGCTTACAGAGTAGTCTACAGAGAACTTCGCTCGTCTTCGTGTTTAAATCGTAGCGTGGATCGAACGATATGCAATACAGACGGAGAGACAGTGGGCTGCGTCAGGCGACCTGTTCCTCCAACGTATCCCGGTGTGCCCGGACAGTCGCCTTCGAGGCGTTCGCCACGTCCGCCGCCTCGGATTGCGTTAACCATCGGCCCTCTTCGCGACCGGCCTTGTAGAGACAGGCCGCGGCGAACCCGGCCGGATGGACGCCCGTCGTGACGCCGCGCTCCTCGGCCTGTTCCGCGAGGGCTCGGGCCCGCTGTCGGATTTCGTCCGGACACTCGAGGTCCGAGGCGAGGCGCGGCACGAACATGCTGGGGGAGACGGGCTCAGCGGGGAGACCCAGCTCTTCGTTCAGCGTCTTGTACGCGTTCGTGACCCGTGACTCCGCCACGCGGGCCATCTCGCTGACGTCGTCCACTAACCGCGAGCGGCCGTTGCACCGGCAGGCCCCATAGACGCTGGCCGCGGCGATGGCCTCGATGGACCTGCCACGAAGCAGATCCTCGTTCTGGGCGCTCCGAAAGAGCTGACACGCCTGGTCGCGAACCGAATCGGAGAGCTCAAGGGAACTCGTCAACCGACGCACTTCGCCCAGCCCGTGGGCAAGATTCCGTTCCGCTTTCGACCGCCAGCGACCCCGGGTCTGCTCACGGCGCATCCGCGCGAGTCGCCGTCGCTTCTGCCCGGAGAGTTCGTTCCCCTTCGCGTCGGTACCGCGACCGATCTCCGTCGACAGGCCGCGATCGTGGCGAGCCGCAGTAAGTGGGGCGCCCGTTCGTTCACACTCCTCGTCGTCGTACGGCCGCCACTCCGGCCCGTGATCGATACGCTGTTCGTCGATGACCAGGCCACAGTCCTCGCAGATCGTTTCGGCCGCGTTCGTCGTGATTCGACCGTCGCACTCGGGACACTGGTTCGCACTCGATTCCGTTCGGACGTCTTCGTCGAATCCGCTCTCGTAGATGTCTCGGGTTGCCATCGTTCTCACCGTGTTTCGGGAACCCGCCAGTTCGGCGCGCCCCTCACCCATTGAGGGGCAAATAGAATATGGGGAGAGACTGATGCACCTACTGAGGAATTTAGAGTGATTGAATCATAGTGTTATAGCGATTTATGGGTTTTAAGGAGCCAGCGCCCTCGGAAGTAGGACACAACCTACGAACACGAACTCAACTACCAGCATTCAAGCGGAATCCCTCCAACGTAATTAAGTTACTACTCCGAAAATTATATCCTCGATAGAAGGTCGTGTTAACTTAGGCATGATTCCACCAGACGGTGTAGGCTTGTAACTACGTTTCCGCGGTCGATGAATCGACGTGGCTGAACGAAAGACACGTTCGACTTGATTTCTGTAGCTGTGGATCTCGACGCGGTATTCAAGCCTTTCTCGACGGAGCGCGCCCGCGATATCGGCTGCGACATCGACGAGAAACACAGAGCCGGAGACATCGTGTTTCTCACACAACTCGATGAGAAACGCTCAACCGATCGGGATTGTATACGTCGGAAAGAGCCGCGAATGAAGGATTCTGTTCGTCTGCGGATCGACTGCAGCGTACAGCCAGTGTTCCTTGAGTGCTCTTCGTCGTTGACCCAGATCCACTCCGGCTGGCTGTAAATTGGCCTTTCAAACCTAATTGTGAACTGCAGTGCGACCCCGTTTGACACCCAACTCCTCAAGAAGAATACCTGTATTTGGAAGTGATAATCCAGCAAGATGGTGGCGGATACCCGTTTCAATGATCTCGCGGGGTGTCCGCTCTCGCTCCACAAAACCAAAGTTAATCCACTCGGGACACTCGCTGAGGCGGTCGGTTTCGGTCATAGAAATCTGAGACTCTGACCGCCTCTTCCTTAACACGACGGTGAAGAGCGGCGAAAGCTGTGAGCCACAATCTAGTTGATCTGGCGGTGCTACAACCAAACATCCATTAGGATGGAATTACGGGTTGACTGCATGGAGTTACATGGTCGGAGCGTGCGGCAGGACGTCCGCGAACTCGGTGAGACTCTCGGGGATGTCATCGCCGGCCACGCATCGGATATCTCGTTCGAAGCCGTCGAAACAGCCCGTACCGCCGCCATCGACTATCGTAGCGGTGACGCACCGGACCGACGACCACTCGAGCGATCACTCAGACAGAACCCAGAAGACGTCAACACGGACATTGCCCGCGCGTTCACGAACTACTTCGAACTCATCAATCTCGCCGAAGAACGCGAACGCATCCGAGCCCTGCGCCGCGGCGAACACGAGGGGAGCCTTGGGGACAGTCTCCGCGCAGCCGTCGAAACCCTCGCCAACGAGGGCGCACCACCCGAAACCGTCGCCCGCGTCCTGGAGGACGTTCGCGTCAAACCGACCTTCACCGCGCATCCCACCGAGGCACGTCGCAAGACCGTGAAGGCCTCCCTCCAGCGCGTCAGCGACCTCATCAAGGAACTCGACGAACGTCGCCTCACCGACCAAGAACGCAAAGTCAAACTCGAGCGCCTCGACGCCCTCGTCGAGAGCCTGTGGACGACCCGCCAAGTCCGCGAACGACGGCCGGAACCGTTTGATGAATCCCGAAATGTCCACTGGTATCTCGCTAACGTCATCTTCGACGTCGTTCCCCAGGTCTACGAGGAACTCGAAGACGCACTCGAGGCCGAGTACGACGATCCACCCGAGGTTCCCCAGATCCTTGACTTCCGATCCTGGGCTGGCAGCGACCGCGATGGCAACCCCTACGTCACTCCCGAAGTCACCGAGAAGACCCTCGGCCGCCAGCGCCGACTCGTCCTTGAGCGCTATCAGGAGGCCCTCGCCGACATCGCCGGCGTCCTCAGCCAGGACGCCACCCGCGTTGATGTCAACGGCCTCCCCGAATCCCTCCAAACCGACGCCCATGCTGTCCCCGGCGTCGTCGAACGCGCGAACGAACGCTACCCCGACGAACCCTTCCGCCAGAAGGTCGCCGTCATGCTCGAACGCGTCTCCCGCGTCGACGACGTCCGACCCGGAGGCTACGAGGATTCGGCGGCCTTCCACGGCGAACTCGAACGCCTCACCGAGGCACTCCGGAACACCAGCCTCGACGACGTCGCCACGGAGTACGTCGACCCACTCATTCGGCAGGTCGAGACCTTTGGCTTCCACCTCGCCGCCCTCGACCTCCGCGACCACCAGCAGATGCACACTGGCGCCCTCGAACAGGCCCTCTCTCAGAAGAACATCGACTACACCGGGATGAACGAGGGTGAGCGCGTGGAGTTCCTCACGGAGGCCATCCTCCAGGACCAACCCGTCCTCGACCTCACCGATACCGAGGGGCTCGACGACGACGCGAGCCGCGTATTTCGCCGCTTTGACGCCCTCGAGAACTGGCAGCGCGAGTACGGCCCCGAGGCCATTGACATGTACGCCATCAGCATGACCGAGGAACCCAGCCACGTCCTCGAAGTCCTTTTCCTCGCCGACCAGGCTGGCGTCACCTGCCTCCCCGACCACGCCGGTATCGACATCGTCCCCCTCCTTGAGACCGAATCCGCACTCTCCGGCGCCCGCCGCATCATGGGCACACTTTTCGAGAACGACGCCTATACCCAGAGCCTCCAAGCCCGCGACGGCGTCCAAGAGGTCATGCTCGGATACTCGGACTCCAACAAGGAGAACGGCTTCCTCGCCGCGAACTGGGAGCTCGACCGCGCCCAGCGTCGCCTCGCCCAGATCACCGACGACTATGGGGTTGGTCTCCGCTTCTTCCACGGCCGCGGCGGCTCCATCTCCCGTGGTGGCGGCCCCATGAACGAAGCCCTCCTTGCCCTCCCCAAAGAGACCGTCTCCGGCGAGGTCAAGTTCACCCAACAGGGCGAAGCCATCGCCGAAACATATGGGAATCCGCGCATCGCTGAGCGCGAACTCGAACAGATGCTCAACGCCCAGGTCCGCTCCCGGCACGCCGCTGTCACCCAGCCAGATGACCGTCTCCCTGGCCACTGGGAGGACGCCATGGACATCATGGCCGAAGCCGCCCGCGATGCCTACCGCGACCTCCTCGAAACCGAGGGATTCGTCTCCTACTTCGAGCAAGCCACCCCAATCACCGTCATCGAACAGCTCAACCTCGGCTCCCGCCCCGCCTCCCGAAGCGGAGAGCGCAGCGTTGAGGACCTCCGCGCTATCCCCTGGGTGTTTTCCTGGACCCAGTCCCGCTGCATCATTCCCGGCTGGTATGGCCTCGGCACTGGCATCCAGACCTACCTCGACAAAGGCGGCGACCTCCAAGTACTCCGCGAGATGTACGAGGGGTGGCCTGTCTTCCAGACTACCCTCGACAACGCCGCGCTCAGCCTTGCCCGCACCGAGATGGAGATCGCCAGCGAGTACGCTAACCTCGCTGAAGACGACCTCCGCGAGGAATTCTTCCCACGCATCCAGGCCGAGTACGAGAATGCGAGCGGCCACGTCCTCGCCACCACCCAGCGCGACGACCTCGTCGACCGCCCGTGGCTCCGAGAGAGCCTCAACCGCCGCAATCCCTATGTTGACCCACTCAACTACCTCCAGATTGACCTTCTCAACCAAAGCCACCGTACCAATCAGGCAGAACGCACACTCCGCCTGACGGTCAAAGGAATCGCCGCCGGCATGAAGAACACCGGCTGAAAATTTTCACCGGCAACTTCCAGACGACGCCACAATCAAAGAAGTCATTCTGAAAAAGTAGAAAATCGGTGACTAGACAGTTCGTATCATCGTTGACTATGATGTGGACCACCCGAGAAATCTACCGCCGAAGACACCGACGTGAAAGACACCGTCGGGATTAACCTCGGTATCACGAAGTTCATTCACGACGCAGACAGCCAAGCGTTCCGGTAGACGAGCAAGTAGAACGCGCTTGAATCGAGAAATGGAATCAAGCGCTCGAGGGAATACGAATCGAACAACTGGACCAAGGCAAGACCACACTTAGCGCGAGCGTACAACCGTCTTTCGAACAAGCGTCGGCGTATCGAGAAGTACTCACTAACGCCAAAACGCAACAGTTTGACGCGGTGTTCCTCGAAGATACGAGGTGATCCAAACATTCGAACGGTTCGGTGAGAAGAATGGCTGTCACGTTGTCCTGGTTCCTAGGAGTGAACACCAAATCCCCGCGCTCGGTACGCGACCCCATGCCGGACGAGATACCGCTCGAGACCCACTACGACCTCCAGCTGCCGAATGACGTCGCCGTGGCCCCGGATGGCGACCGGGTCGCGTTCGTCGCCGACGAGTTCGACGAAGCCGACGACGAGCGCCACAGCACGCTGTACGTCGCCCCGGCCGACGGCTCTCGCGAGCCGCACCGACTCACGCGCGTTTCGGAGGCGCAGTCACCGAAATGGGGGCCGCAGGGGGACCGCCTCGCGTTCCTCGCGTCGCGCGAGACCGATTACGCCCGTCGCCAGGGACGCGAGGACGACGCTACGGACGAGGAGGAGGCCAGCTCCGACGACGGAACTGGCGGGGACGATGGGGACGAGGGACCCGAAACGCAGGTGTGGTGCTTCGACCTGTCGCTGGGCGGCGACGCTGAACAGGTCACCGACTTCGACGAGGGCGTGCGGGAGTTCGACTGGGGGCCCGACGGCGACCGCATCGTCGTCTCCGCCCGGGATCCGACCGAGGCGGAACAGGAGTACCTGGAGCAACGGGAGGAGGGCGGCCCGATCGAGACCGAACGCCTCCAGCACAAGTTCGACGGCGTCGGCTTCACCGACACGGTGACGACGTACCTGTTCGTCGTCGACGTCGCGACCGGCGAGCGCAGGCGGCTCGACGACGCCTACGGCGCCGGCTCCTCGGAACCCCTGATGGGGCTCCAGCCCGCGTGGGGCCCGGGTGAGCGTATCGCGTACGTCTCCGTCGACGTGAACTCTCCCGACGTCGACGCCGACGACCCCGACGATACGCTCGTCGTCGACGTGTTCACCATCGCGCCCGACGGCTCCGAGCGACGGACGGTCACCGTCGGCGAGCAACGCTGCTCGGACCCGGTCTGGTCGCCCGACGGCGACCGGCTGGCCTTTGCCGCGGGCAACCCGACGAACTGGTACCAGCCGACCGAAGTGTACGTCGCGCCTGACGACGAGACGGCGATCCCGTATTCGGTCTCCGCGTCGCTGGATCGCACGGTCGCTCGCTTCGGCGCGCCGCGCTGGCAGGACGACGACACGATCGTCTGCCCGTTTGCCGATCAGGGCAGGACCCGTCTCGTCGAGCTCGACCCCGACGAGGACGCCCCGACGCGCGTGTTCGACTCGCAGGGCCGCGACCGTGACCTCGGGCGATTCGACCTGGCCGGCGGCACCGTCGCCTGCACGCTCGCGAGTCCCAAGGGCGGATCGGACGTCTACACCGTCGCCACCGACGACCTCGAAACCGGCGAGGAGGAGGACCTCACCCGCGTGTCGCTGCTCAACGAATCGTTCCTCATCGAGTACGAGCACCCGATGACCGAGCGCGTCACCTTCGAGAACGAGGACGGCCGCGAGGTCGAGGCCATCGTCTACCTGCCGCCCGGCTTCGACCGCGAGGACCCCGACGCGGCGCCGACTATCGCCGCCATCCACGGCGGCCCGATGTCGTACGACGCGCCGACGTTCTACTTCCCGCACGCCTACTGGTGCTCGCGCGGCTACGTCGTAATCCGCGTCAACTACCGCGGTTCGACCTCCTACGGCAGCGAATTTGCCGAGACGCTCTACGGGAGCCGTGGCGAGCTGGAGAGCGACGACGTGATCGGCGGCGTCCAGCACCTCGTCGACCGCGGCTGGGCCGACGAGGACCGACTGTTCGTCACCGGCTTCTCCTACGGCGGGATCACGACGGCTCACATCGTCGCCCGCACCGACGAGTTCGCCGCCGCGGCGCCCGAACACGGCATTTATGATTTCTACTCGACATTTGGCACCGATGATAATCACAATTGGCACGATTGGGAGTTCGGCATGCCGTGGGAAAACGTCGAGACGTACCGCGAAATTTCCTCGCTCACGCGCGCCGGCGACATCGACACCCCGCTCCTCGTCACTGCCGGCGGCGAGGACTGGCGCTGCCCGCCGTCCCAGGCCGAGCAGCTCTACGTCAGCGTGAAAAAACAGGACGTCCCCGCGCGGCTGGTTATTTACGAGGACGAACACCACAACATCGGGGATCCGTCGCGTGCGACCCATCGCGTCGAGGAACTGACTGACTGGTTCCGGCGGCACGACCCAGCCATCGAGACCGAGGACGGGGACTGACACACGGCAGGAGGAGTCGACGTCGGGCTTCGCAGCCTCGGCGGTTACAGGTCGTGATACGATTCGATCGTCCCCCGCCAGTCGGACGGGATCGGCCGCGATTCCTCGTTTTCGGCATCGTACAGCACCTGAACGGTGTCCGCCGTCGCCGCGATCTCCTCCTCCGTTCGGATCTCGTACTCCATCGGGATACTCGAGGTGCCGAGTTCCGGCACGTCGACCGCGACGGTAACCGACCCCTGGTCGAGTTCGACGGGCGCCCGGTAGTCGATCGAGAGCGATGCGAGGACCGACGCGGTAGTATCGAGTGACCGCCCGAGTACCTCGGCGAAGTATTCGACTCTCGCCTGTTCGAGATACGTCGCGTACACCGCATTGTTCACATGCCCCATCGCGTCGATGTCCCGGAACCGAACGTCGATCGTTGTAGTGAACCGGCTCATACCCGCAGTGTCGTGACTACCTATATCAGACCGTCGAACCCGCACAGCTTTGCGGCGGGTGCGAAACGAACTCTCTTCGCACAATTACGGCGGATACCCCCGATAGCGTATGCCCGCTCCCGGAACCCGCCATCCACGGAGTCCCTCCAGGAACGACCCGTTGTGGTCTCTCCGCTCTCGGCTCGTCACTGCGTGTCGAGTAGCCGTACGGGGTGTGCAGGCCGACGCGTGAGCAGTGCGTCGAGTTGTTCGAGACACGAGGTGCCGCTGGCCACGACGGTGCGGTCCGCATTCTCCTCCGTCGTGAACTGGTCGACGAGTTCCTCGCCGACGTCTACGCTGAGCTCGTAGTACTCGGACTTGTAGCCGAAGCTCCCGGCCATCCCGCAACACTCCACGTCCGAGGTCGTGACGTCGAACCCGCAGTCCTCGAGGACCGCAACCGTGTAGGGCTCCAGATCGAGCGTGCGCTGCTGGCAGTGGCTATGATAGGCGATCTGATCGTCGTCGCCGCCGGGAAGTGCGTCGACGTCCGCGCCGTTCTCGAGCAAGCCGTAGACGTACTCCATGATCTCGTAGCTGTTGTTCTTCAGCGCAGCGTGGTCGTCCTCGGGGAGGAGCCGTTCGTACTCCCGATGGAATATCGCGAGGTCCGAGGGCTCTATGACCACGACGTCGTGGCCTGCCGCGACGGCGGGGGCAAGCGCGTCGTAGACGGCTTCGGCGTTGCCCTGGGCGGTCGTCACCATTCCCTGTGAGAGCGGTGCGCGTCCGCTCTCCCCGGCGGCCGGGACGTCGACGTGGACGTCCAGGGCTTCGAGGACGCGGATGGCAGCTTTACCGCGCTCGGTGCGCACGTAGTTCGTGTACGCGTCGGGATAGATCGCGACCTGCCGGCGCGCCTCGTCGGGGTCCACCCGCGACCCACGGTCCTCGAACCACTCGACGAGGGATTCGCGCTCGAACTCCGGGAGCTCGCGGCGGCTATCGATACCGAGGGTTCGCTCCATCAGGGATCGGGCGGTGCCGGTTTGTGCGACCCAGTTCGAAAGTGGCGCGAACGCCGACCCGAGCTTCGCCAGCGTGTCGAAGTTTCCGAACAAGCGCTTCTGCGGGTCGACGCCGCCGGGTTCCTCGTCCGGGGTGAGCCCCTCGACGAGGAAGTCGAGGTCGCCGTCCTTCCCACGGTTGATGCGGTCGCGGACGACGGTGTTTATCCAGGGGATGTCGATCTTCACCGGACACTGATTCACACACCGACTACAACCAGTACAGAGGTCGTTGAATTCCGCGGCGCTGTCCTGTCCGTGGACGCCGGCCTCCCAGCCGGTGGCGATGCCGCCGGAGTACGTCTCGCCGCCGAACGCGTGGCCGCCGACGTGCTGGAAGTTCGCACAGGAGTTCGCGCACGCCGAACACCGAATGCAGTACAGCGTCTCCCGGAGCTGGTCGTCCTCGCGCATCTCCATCCGACCGTTGTCGATGAGCACGAGGTGGAACTCGCGGTCATCGCCGGGACCAAGTTCGTCACCCTCGCCAAAGGTCGGTGAGTCGCCGGGCGGGGTGAAAAGCGAGACGTAGGAGGTAATGTCCTGTCCGGTTCCCGACCGGCCGATGAGTTCGACGAACGGCTGGAGGTCCTCGATGGTCGGGATGATCTTTTCGACGCCCGCGACCGCAACGTGAGTGTCCGTCGCCTGCACGCACTTGCGGGCGTTGCCCTCGCTCGTGACTAACGCGAGCGTGCCGGTGTCCGCCGTGACGAAGTTCGCGCCCGTCATACCGACTTCGGCGTCCAGGATTTTCTCCCCGAGATACTCGCGGGCGAACTGCGTCAGCTCCTCGGCAGTTTCGAGGGGCTCCTCCGGCTCGAACACCTCGTTGAACAGCTCAGCGATCTCCTCGCGGGACTTGTGGATAGCCGGGGCGACGATGTGTGAGGGCGCCTCGTCGGCGACCTGCAGGACGAACTCGGCGAGGTCGGTCTCCCAGACGTCCGCGCCGCTGGCTTCGAGGGACTCGTTTACCTCGATCTCCTCGCTGGTCATCGACTTCGACTTCACGACGTTGCGACCGTCGGCGACCTCCGTAATGTATCGGTTCGCGTCGGCGGCGTCGTCAGCGATGTAGACGGTGCCGCCGTTGGCTTCGACCGCCTCGGTAACCTGATCGATGAGTTCGGGGAGGCGCTCGATGGCGTCCTCCTTGATCGCACGGGCCTCGTCTTTGAGGCCCTCGTAGTCCTCCAGATCCGCGGTGGACTCGTAGCGACCGTCGTTGAAGACCTGCGTGTTCTCGTGGACGCTGTCGCCCTCGGTGTCGAGGAGGTGGCGGATGCGTTCGGCTTTCCGCTGGCGGTCATCGACGCTCATCTATCTGTCCTCCAGGAGAACGACAGTGACCTCCATCGGGCCGTGAGCCCCCTTCACGAGCGCGCCCATGTCCGCGGTGGCGCTCGGTCCGGTCGCGATGACGGCTTGCCCGGCACCGCTACGGACGTCCTCGGCGAGCCGATCGAACGTCGCGTCCATGTCCGGGAGGACATCGCTAGCGGCGACGACGGCGACGTGTTCGTCGGCGTAGAGGCTGACCGGCTCCTCGCCGTCGGGCCCACCCTGGACGATTACGGATCCGTAGTCGGCGATGCCGTATCCGGCAGCGGTGACGCCGGTTTCCGCGGCCTCGAGTTCCTGCACCGTCGGATCGGTCGCCACGGTGTCCGGCAGGGAGACGTTCTCGAACGGAAGCGGAGTGCCGACCGCGGGAGCGTCGAGAAGCGGAGGAAGCGTTGACTCGAACTGATCGGACGTCGTCCGAACGAGTTCGACCCCGACCTCGTCGAGGGACGACTCGAAGGTCGTGATTGGCTCGGCAGACATATAACGGAAGATTATGAAACAGCCTAATAGATGTTTCCCTCTCCGTATCTGATCGACAGTATATATCATATTCTATTATTAATAGACCATGCTATCCTCACCGTGATCTGGGATATTATATCACGAGAAAGAAAGTTACAAATACGTGGTTATGCGACGACGAAACATAGCCGACATCCGTAACCATGTCAAATGTACTAACATTGGCGCTCGTCGGTGTGGTTCCGATCGGCGTCGCGTTCGTATTGCTCGCTGGACTCCGGTGGTCAGCGGCCCGCGCGATGGGGGTCGGATGGCTGCTCGCGGGCGGAATCGGACTCACGTACTGGAGTATGGAACCAAACTGGCTGCTGGCGTCCGCGATCTATGGTGCGCTGCAGGCCGTGGACATCATCCTTATCGTCTTCGGCGCCATCCTCCTGATGAACTACCTCGAAGGCAGCGGCGCCATCGCCACTATCAGGTGGTACTTCGGCCAGATCGAGGAGGACCGGCGCGTCCAGCTGCTGCTCGTCGGTCTCGGATTTATGACCATCATCGAGGGGGCGGCGGGGTTCGGTACCCCGGGTGCGCTCGCCGCACCGCTGTTTATCGGCCTCGGATTCCCCCCATTGGCCGCTGCGGTGTTCGGGCTCTACTTCAACGCCCCGAACCCGCCGTTCGGTGCCGCCGGCACGCCTGTCATCGGCGGCACCGGTGCCGTCATCAACCCAGCGCTGTCCGGGTCGGTGAGTGTATCCGAGTTCCTCTCGATGGTCTCTGCGTGGACTGGCGTCATCACGGGACTGACGTACGTGTTCTGGGGACTGCTCGGCGTGTTCTTCCTGACGTACTGGTTCGGGAGCGGTGACGGTGAACGCAGCATTGGAGCCGCCATGCGTAGTACTCTCCCCATCGCGCCGTTCGCGCTCGTACTCGGCGTCGTCACTGGTGGCACACAGCTGGTAATCGCGTGGTTCGTCGGGCCTGCACTCCCCGATATCGCCGCGGGGTTCGTGGTGCTCGGCATCGGTCTCCTGCTCGCAAACAACGATATCCTCATCCCTGATGACCAGTGGGATTTCCCCGAGGAATCGACATGGAGCGACACGTGGCTCGGCGGCCTCGATCTTGACGAGGTGTCCCGTGATCAACCCAAACAGGAGATGTCCGTGCTGTTGGCGTGGACACCGTATCTGCTCGTTGCGCTCGCACTGCTCGTCACGCGGTGGCCGGACCTCACCGTCGCCGGCGTCGCTGTCCTTGACTGGATCCAGAGTTTCTCCGTCGGTCTCGATTCGATCCTCGGTACTGAACTTGGATACACCCTTCAGTACCTCTATCTTCCCGGAACGATGCCGTTCATCCCCATCGCGATTCTCACTGGCTTCCTTCACAAGATGGACACCACACAGATGGGGGCAGCGTGGCGACGGTCGATCCAGCAGATCGCTCCGGCCGCCCTCACGCTCATTATCGCCGTCTCGATGACGCAGATAATGATTCAGTCGCAGACGAACACCGCCGATCTCCTCGGCATGATGGAGGCCCTCAGCCGTGCGCTCGCGATGGGCGCCGGCGGCCTACTCCCGCTCATCTCGCCGTGGATCGGCGCTATCGGCTCGTTTATGACGGGGAGCAACACGTCCTCGAACATCCTCTTCAGCGTACTCCAGTACAACGCCGCCGAGACGGTCGGCGTCTCCCGGGTGATCGCCGTCAGCCTGCAGAACGTCGGCGGCGGCCTTGGAAACATGGTCTCGGTGTTGAATGTGGCCGCTATCTGTGGTGTCGTTGGAATCACTGGGCGTGAAGGCGACCTCCTGCGGAAAGCGATCATCCCAATGGCGCTGTTCGCCGTATTCGCCGGCCTGTTCGGGATGCTACTGACGTACGTTCTGGTCCCCGGCCTGTTCTGACCCCGGTCGACAACGTACCGGGGCTCCGCTGCTTCCGGTATAGAAGCGAGATATACGAATAGATCGGTCCGTACTCGCCGGCGCGGTCGTCGTCGTTCATACGACGAGCTGGTGGCTGGCCTCATCGTAGGCGAGTGCGGCTTGCGCGACGGCGAGATTCTGCCGCGTCGTGCGCCATGCCGTGAGATCGTCCCAGCCCTCCGTCTCGTCGGCGTCGAGTTGCTGGGCAAGTTCCTCCGGTGACACCACGTCGTAGCGGTCCTCGTAGCGCCGGATCTCGGTCTTCATCTCCTTGATGCTGTCAAGCAACTCCGGCCGATCGACTTCCTCACGAAGCTCGCGGATCCGGGACATCAAGACCCGGTCGCTGTTTCGCTTGTACAGCGTTGTTTGGCCGTCCTGTTCCGTCTCGGCGAATCCAGAGTTCACGAGTGTCTTGCTGTGTCGACGTGCCGTCGGCTCGCTCACGAGAGCGCGGTCGGCGATCTCGGCCGCTGACTGCCCGTCGTGGGTCTGTTCGACGATTTCGTACACCCGCTCGAACGGCGTGGCGTCGTCTTTCCAGTCCGCTTTGACCTGCTCGTTGACGTCGTCCCACGTCTCAGTCATAGGGGAAGTTACGCATCGGAGAAACAAATAGCTTCCTCAGAAAATTATTCTTTCTTTTACTCACACCTCGATCGGACCACTTGTTCCTCTAACGCCTCCTGATGCGCCCGGACACTCGAGGTCCGAGGCGAGCCGCGGCACGAACATGCTGGGGGAGACGGGCTCAGCGGGGAGGCCCAGCTCTTCGTTCAGCGTTTTGTACGCGTTCGTAACTCGTGACTCCGCGACGCGGGCCATCTCGCTGACGTCGTCCACTAACCGCGAGCGGCCGTTGCACCGGCAGGCCCCGTAGACGCTGGCCGCGGCGATGGCCTCGATGGATCTGCCACGAAGTAGATCCTCGTTCTGGGCGCTCCGGAAGAGCTGGCACGCCTGGTCACGGACCGAATCGGAGAGGTCGAGCGCACTCGCCAACCGACGCACCTCGCCCAGTCCGTGTGCGAGATTCCGTTCCGCTTTCGACCGCCAGCGACCCCGAGTCTGCTCACGGCGCATCCGCGCGAGTCGCCGTCGCTTCTGCCCAGAGATCTCGTTCCCCTTCGCGTCGGTGCCGCGACCGATCTCCGTCGACAGGCCGCGATCGTGGCGGGCCGCAGTAAGTGGGGCGCCCGTTCGCTCGCGCTCCTCGTCGTCGTACGCCCGCCACTCCGGCCCGTGATCGATGCGCTGTTCGTCGACGACCAGGCCACAGTCCTCGCAGACCGTTTCGACCGCGTTCGTGGTGACCCGACCGTCGCACTCGGGACACTGGTTCGCACTCGATTCCGTTCGGACGTCCTCGTCGAAGCCAGTTTCGTAGATGTCTCCAGTTGCCATCGTTCTCACTGTGTTTCGGGAACCCGCCAGTACAGCGAGCCCCTCACCCATTGAGGGGATAATAAACTCTCAGAAGAGCTCCTTCACCGGGAATGGGAGAGAATTACGGTGCTATACCTCGTCAAGGAGTGAGGGGATCTTCCAAAGGATGCCTTATACAGATTTGAATAAACTGATGGGAGATGGGTTTAGTAGTCGTACCAGTTATTCCATAGATCCACGAGTTGAGCGATGAAACTCACTGCATCAGATGTCGACCACTGGGTTGAGTCGCTACCGAATAAGTTCTGTATCTCATTTTGGCAATCGAACTCTGATAGTCGGGTCTCTACAAGCCAGTTCACGATTTCGACGTATCTCTCTTGGTAGTCGTTCTTGTACTTGCCCGATGGGACGTTGTAGAGGAGACATTCAATACAATATGAGGGTGCGAGTTCATCCGAGATCTCCCCCTTACTCACAAGATAAGAGCGGGCATTCTTGAATATACGAATAGTCTTTCGATACCGTCCATACACAGATTGATTCATAGCCGCTCCGTTCTCATAGTGAATCTTCGGGTAGCTGATAATCTCTTCATCAGTTGACCTGTCTTGGAAGATGATTCCCTCGTCGTAATCTTGGTCGTATTTACTGTTGAACTGATTGTACCGACGATATTGGAGACAAACTACGATGTCGGCAGTAAGGGGCAAGGAATCACTATCTAAGACCAGCGCCCGATCCTCAACGGTAACAGCACTCCAACCGTAATAGGATTGAAGAGTGCTAACGACATCATCGTGAAAATCATCCAGCCCATAGCTCGCACTGGAGTAATTCTCCTTATACTTCGACGTTTGAATGGCTGAAAGACGAGAAAGATTTCGTCGCCACGTAGAATTCAGCTGTATAACCAGATCAACGTCGCTATCCGCGTAGATGTTAGTCGAGTTCTTGTACGCCCCCTGAAGATAAACCTCAAAATCCTTCCCTTTCTCCTGTGGAATGGAGTCGTCCGCGGTTAAGACATTCTTCACGCGGTTGTAGGTTTTCATCGCCGAATCGTCGGCCCCAGGATTACTCCAGGTTTCTAACTGTGATGTTGGGATACTCATTTTTGCTTGTCGTCTTCCTCTTCGTCGCTGAGTTTGGCTTCTCCAGCAATCCGGTCGGTAACGGAGTCATCCAGATCTCGATTCGGTGGTTTGTCAATTAATTTTGCTTCCCCGGTCAGCCTCTCTTTGGCCTCTTCATGGGTTCCTACTTCATCATAGATGGAATCGTCTAACTCGTCATACCATTTGTCGGTAACATCCGGCATATCCTCATTGAGGTTCCTGCGCCTCGCCGCAAGCTCATGATATCGCTCCTCCATCTCATCCAGACCCGTCTCTTCCTTCGCCAACTCTAGCTTGATGAAATCCCGAAAATCGTCAAATAGACGCTGGTAGGCGTGTGCCGCCCGGTAATAGTTCTCCGCGGTATCTCCCGGATTTGCCATTCGCTGATACCCAGAGATAACTGCCGTAGTGATCGCTAAGGCGATCGCGATAATCGTCGGTAAAGAATCCCAGATTAAAGTAATAGTCAGTAGACCGGCGATACCGAAAACCGCCCAGTCCGAACGTCGGTCCCATTTAGAGTACCAGTCAGCTCCGACGTAGTAAGCTTTGAACGTCCAGAGAACACTATCTGCCTCGTTTGCTACTCTCTCACGTAACCGTTCATGTGCTTCGTCGTCGAAATCGTCTGTCATAGTATCCTATAACTCCAAATATCTCACTTGAAGCTCTCTCCGTGGACCTCTTTCAGCTTCTCCTTGGCCTCCTCGGTACGGCCTTCCTCTTTCAGCCGTTTCGCCTCCTCAAGCTTCTTACTCGCCTGTTTCGCCTTCTTCGCGGCCTGCCTACGCTCACGCCAACCCATACCGCTACTAACCTTCTCATCATACACAGGCTCCTTCGCACCACCCTTCTTCATCCGACCGGGAAGCGTACTGACAAAGTCACGGGTCACCTCCTCGTGGGAATCAGGAACCTTCTCGCCCCGCCGGGCCTTCTCCTCGAAATAGTTGTAGACCATTGTCTCCATGTGGTACGACCGGACACCCGAGTCGTTATTCTCGGACCACTTCTTCATCGTCCGCGTCAAGGCCGACACCTTCCCGTTGTGGGCCTCATCCCTTGCCTCGAACATTTGCTTATACTGCCGCGGATTCGTGCCCTGCCACGACTGCCTACCATGCGTGTCTGGAATCGCATACCCGTCACTCGCATCGGTGAACAGTCCAGAAATACCGCCACTTGGATGATCTGCGTGTGGAACCTCGCTGTACCGGAAGGCAGGTGCGACCTCGATAGTCGAATCGTGGTACTTCACCTTCACCACATTCTGGTCAACCGTGACCTCCGTCTGCGAGAACCGGGGATCGTTCTGAATACGCCGCTTAATCGCCCGCAAACAGTTTTGCGGTCCATTCTTCTGCTCCGTCCACTGCCGGTGCTCTTCTGCTGAGAGGACGATCATCACGTCCGCGTCGGAGTCCTTCTTCAGCGGGCCAGTCATCGTACCACGCGTGTAGGACCCGATAAGCTGGCTGTCCTCAATCTCCATATCCTCGCTGAGGATATCGACGATGACGTCCCGCCGATTGGAAATCGTCTTAGCCTGCCGATCCGTGATCTGGGTCTTCTGGGCGTGATCCTCGTAACTCTCCTCAATCTCGTCCTTCTTCGGCTTCTGCTCCTCCACTACTTCGTCGTCCGAGATTGCATCCATCAGGACCTGTCCGGCCCCACCACTATCCTCAGCCTCACGGCCGCTGTGTGAGTACGTTCCGCCGGTGGAGTTGTAGCCGCCACCCATTATGCGGTCACCTCCTCACCGCTAGTCCAGGCCATAATCGGAATCTGTCCCTGCCCGAGCGCTGCATCTATCTCTTCTTGCATAGGTTTGTAGAGCCGCTGTGACTCGCTCCACGGGACGTCCCGTAGCTGGACCTCACCGATCCATCGTTGGCCCGCAGCGGCAACGATCTGTGGCGGAAGCTGTTTTAACCGACGCGGTGACTGGAGACCGATTAGCATGATTTTCAAGTTTGGTGCCTCCGAGACGACGGTTCTCAGGTCTTCCTGTAGTTTTTTGAACCCGATGTTGGCTGTGAAGTACTGTGTTCCGTAGAAGACACAGTAGTTGATGCCGAGGTGTTTGAAGACTTGGTAGCAGAGGCGTCGTTCGTGAGGGGTTTCGCCCTTAACCAGGGGGAGGATCTTGGTCTTGGAGCCGTAGAGTTTCTGGGCCATCCAAATCATGCCTTTCAGGCATTTGAGAATGTGCTTCCGCCGGAGGATAGGATCGTTCTCCTTGTAAACAGGGTAGTCGCACGGAATATGGAAGTCAGGATTGAAGTCCCGAATGAATCCGAGCTCGTCGGCCCATTCTAAGTCGGAGAGGATTTTGTCGTTGATAGTCGTGGTCGTGATTACAGTGACCTTCTCCCCGAACCATGACTCGGCGGTCTCACCCAGATTAACCAAGGTGATGACCGTCGTAAGTCGGAGGAGAACCGTCAAATCGTGCGGATTACCTCTGTGGAACTGGTCGTGGGCCTCCTGCTTCTCCATAAGGAGAACGGGGCCTTTCGGTGCTTCTTCTGCCGGTGAGATGTTGAATCCCTGGTGGTTTTCGGTGGGGATCATGTTGTGTGTTGCACCCGCGCTTGGCCGATACATCTGTATTCGTCCCGAACTTTGATAAATACTTTGCCGATCAACCCCCCTTTACGGACAAAACATTCTCTACAAGATGGGGGAGGTACCGTACTCTTTTAGAAGACCGACGAGAAAACGGATGACAAGAGGCACAACCCAAAATGGGAAAGAAAATACACTTTATCCCCGTAGGATTCGACTTTCAGAGGCTCGTCCAACCAATCACCCAAGGAAAACTCGAAGCAGACGAAATCTACCTACTACACTCCTCCCGCGAATCCAGCGAAAAAGAGGCCCAACACCTAGCCGAACGAATGGTGGAACGCCTCGAAGAAACATTCGGCACAATACTGGGCAAGAAAGTCGAGAGAAAAGCCATCGACGACATATTCGGCTTTGAGGAGGCCTATCCGATGGCCTATGAGATGATACAGAACCACGTCGACCAGGGAGACGAAGTGTGGGTCAACATCTCCTCGATGCCACGTACCGTCGCATTCGCATTCGCCAGCGCCGCCAACTCACTCGTCATAGAAAAACCACACCTTCGAAACCAAGTCCACACATACTACGTCTCACCTGAAGAATACCTCGTCACTCGAATGATCCGGGAGCTTCGAGAAGAAAAAGAATTCCTTGACAGTATTCGAGAAGGGAGCACCGAGGCAGAAGAACGGTACGAACAGATCTCCGATATCGTCGACGATGTCGACCAGAACGGAGTCACGAAAGGAGCTAAACAGATGAATGGGGGCCTCCACGTGGAATTCCCGACCGTACCAAGTTCGGATCTCCACGAATTCGAGAAGGCCATTCTACACTTCCTCTACGATATCGAGAAAACTGAGTCCACCTCCGAATTAGCGCGAAAGCTTGCAGACGAACTCGGAAAGGGGGTAGACCAGGACTCCTTCAAAAGTAAGGTCCAGTACAACGTGAAGAAGCTTGATGAAAAAGGATTCATCAAACGAACACAAGAAGAGAATCGCACGATTACGGAACTCGGAACCATGGGCAAACTATGGGTCGAAACACATCCAGAATAAACCATCCAGCGAATCTGTGTCCTCTATACTCCTGCCCTTGAGGTTCCCTCTTCTACCTTTCTGGAATAGCTAATTCTCCTTCTCACCAGTTTAGAAACAGTTTCCATATCTTTTGAGTCACGATAGCGTTCACTAGCCTCACGGATAGCGTCATCCTCCTCGTTGGTGACCTGTTTCGGCGGCCCCGTCGCAAGTTTCCTAGGTCGTGGCTGCGCGCGCAGCAAGGCGAGCACGGAGCGGAGGGTGGGGCGGTGGGGTCGGTCCGGCACACAGCAATAAAAGAAGGCAGCTCCAACTGGCTATGCTTCCCACCAACGGCCGCGCTCCGGGAAGTGGATGACGCTCCACCCCGTCACAGCCACCGAGATCCGGCCCTCGTACCAGTTCGTGGCCGCTTCGTGAATGCGCACCTTCTCGCCTTCCTCGATCCACGGCGCGTCCGATGCCTTCCAGATCGTCACCTTCGTTTGCCCACTCTCGTCCGCGATCAGCCCGACTTGCTGGATGGCCGGAGAGGAGTTCTCCCAGAGGGTCTCCACACGACCCTCAATCGTGACCGTGCCGCGATCGACGTCCTCGAGGGCATCGATGGGCACGGTACCCACCGGAGCCGTCTGCAATTCCTCGAACACCTGCACGACAGCACTCGTCATGTCCGTGCCGTCGACGACCGATTCGGCCAGGCGTCGACTGATCGCCGCACGTGACCAGCCATCCAACTGCCTCGCGAGTCGGTCTGCCTCCGTGTTCACCGTCGCCAGTTCATCCTGGGAGAGCTCCGTTCGGGGATCATCCCGTTCGGGGTCGGCCATCGGGTCCACGCTCGCGGCACGCTTCTGGAACTCCCGCCGGCGCTGCTTGCTCCCTTTCGCGGCGACCTCCCGCGTGCGCTGCTCCCGACCGTCCTGCGTGCCCACCTCGGCCCGGGCACTGATGCGCTCCAGTTCGGCTTCCCGCGCCCGAATGCGCTCTTCCTGTTCGAGGGTGACACCGTGAATCCGTTCCTCGCTCGTGTCCGCGATCCCATCCGGGTGGTTCGCATCCACCTTCGCCTGCGTCTCCTGCTCGACCGCCGCCTCGAACTCCGGCGTCTCGCCGACGACCGGGAAGCCGTCCTCATCGACCGCCTGACCGCCCGCTTTTTCGAATGCCTGTTCATCCACCGTAACGACCTTGCGACTCGAGTTGGTACTAGACATTGGGTACTCACCGCACCTGTGAAGGCGCTCACGCGCCGACACCGCGATGCTCCTACATCGCGGTTTTCCGACGACAACGACCGACAGAACCATCTGCGCGCTCTCGCTCGCGCCTTCGCGAGCGCCCTACCGGGCGCGAGCGAGAGCGCGCCTGCATGAGGTGGCCCCAACCAGCACCGCGCGCCGACCCGCCCGGAGCGAGCGTCCAGCGCATTCCCCGTTCGTCGCGACGCAACCACGTCCGTCGCGGTCGGCTTCGCCGAGGTCCGCAGGACCCGAACGGGTGAAGCGCTGGCGTCGAGGGCACATGCACTTTAGCCCGGCAGTCCGCCCGCTACTGCAGGCAGACCGCCCGGAATGGTCGGTCGCGAGCGACGCGGAGGGCGGAACGCGGCGAGCGGTGCGAGCCGTAGAGTACCACACCAGCCAGCCGAGAGAACCGGATGCCGGCTCAATAACCCGCAGCTGAGTCGTTCGGTCAACTACCGCGCGGCCAAACTACGCTCAAAAAGAGCGGTACTGAAAACGCTAGCAGCTTGCAAAGCGAGCGACTAGCGGATCGACGGCCACTCCACACACGGGAGCGTCCGCTCGCTGGTGTCACGGCGACACCACGGCGGCACCTTGCGGGTCTGTGCGCTATTCGTTGGGCCCCACCGTGTTCCCCCAAGGGGGAACCACTGGTGGTCGTCCCACTGGAACCGCACGGGTCGTGCTGTCGGCCTGACTGCGGTGTTCGTCGCCTGTTCGAGCAGCGTCCGCGAGGCGACGAGGTCGGCGTGGCCCTCGAAGCCACACGGACACCTCAGTGTCTCGCGATGCCGGCGGGTTCGCTCCCGCTCGCCGCACTCTGGACCCGTCTGAGACGTCCACGCTTCGGAGAGTGAGGCCACCTCGATCCCGTACTCCTCACAGACGTTCGCGAGCTGGTCGAGACACTGCCGATACACCCAGAAGGTCAAGGCTTTGAGGTTCGCCTCGACGGACCAGTACTCGCCGAGAACGCCGGTGAGATCGCCATGATAGCTGGTTTCGACGCCGTCGTCGTGTAGTCGCTTAACAAGGTCACAGTTGATAGAGAGTCGAACAGTCCTTTTTTACCCCCACTGGGCATGTAACGATCATGCCCGACGACGGGAATCAATCTGATGAGGAGCCAGAAGCCGGAGACCTTTTCGATGGGACAGAGGACGCTGATTCCGACATCGGACCTCCCGGATCAGAGGACGGAGAGCCTGAGGAGGAGCCTCCAGAGGGGGCGAACCCGGTCTGGTGGTTTGGTCTTCAGCAGTTGAGCGACATCCGTGAGTTCGTCGAGAGCTATCTTCAGGAGCGACGCGAGACGAAGAAGCGCCAGTTCCGTCACCGTGAGAACATCATCAAATACACCGGCGGCTCGGTCTTGGGCGTAATCATCATCGCGGCCTACATGACGGTCAACGGCGCACTCAGTGGAGATGCTTTTACCTTCGTTCTCGGGACTCTCTTCGGATCTCTTCTGACGTTTCTACAGAACATGCTGCAGCAAGCCGAAGAGCAATAATGATCTCGTCGGAGAGTGGGTAGGTCCCCTCCCCACTCCTACTGTTCGATGACGTGGGCGTAGTCAAGAGCGGCACAGCTAGCCGTGTGGCTGCGGGGTTGATGATGGGTTTCTCGGTGTTTCGGAGCCTCTGCAAAGTTATGATACTGGGCGAACTGCTCACGATGTCGCGAAAACGGTGTTCGGAGGAGCGATAGGCGGGCTATTGGTCCGTATTAGTTCTCAAACGACAGAGGGTCTCGTAGGGCGGATGTTTATAGTGATCAGTGGAACGGTCCTCGTGGTAGCAGCTGATTCAGTTTGATGACGAACCTCGCGGTCCATACTCCCCCAATGAGGACGTTGAACTGTACATTTCCATCCCAAGCGGTGCTCCAAACAGTCACCTGTCAGTTGTGTTCAACAGGCTTTATGAATTCATAGAATCAAAGATTGACTATGACCGCTCGCATCCAGCGTCAGTTCTCGGTGTCTGACGTTGCAGATGACCACGTCTGGCTCAAGCTTCTCGAAGGGGAAAAGAAGGGGCTGGAGTTTGCTGCGTACGCAGATTCGGAGACACTCGAACCTCTAGAGGAGGGAGATAAGGTGACAGTCACGATGAAGAGCCGAAACCAGCGTAATACCGAGTGGGAAGTTGTAAAAGTAAGTGGCGAAGAGTTGGCCAACCACTCCTCTCCCGTTCCTGCGGACGACTAGTCCTCGACGATTCTCACCAGTTGCTCCTGCTTACTCTGGGTGATGAGAACCACATAGTCCGTAATGAGGAAACGAATGAATAGCCGTTCGTATTGAACCGTAAGTACCCAGAACGTGTTCACGATACACCCTGAGACAAGAAGGGCAATCCATGCTGGAAATTTCGAGAGAAGATACGACTGGTGAAGCAGGTGTTCGCCACCAATACCGAAGATCGCTCCAAGCCAGGCATACAGGGTCGTTACAAAAAGAATGGCGAACAGTATCCACGTTGCAAGCCACATTCCTCTTTGAAAATTCCGGATTGCCTGAAACCGGTATGACCGGGTTGGTGAGCCAGGGTCGTCGATCCGACTGGAGATTACCTGCAACATCTCTTCAAATCGAGTGCTCCCCGGGTCGAATTCGTATTCTCGGCTCAGGTGGCTCCATACCCGATTCGGATTTCGAAGTTCCTTGATCGCGCCGCCATTCGGAGACATCCAGAACCCGATCAGCGGCCCAAGAATTGCGTAGAGTATGTAGAGGTACAGCCCACCGCTTTTGATACTGTCATCCTCAACAGTAGCTTCTGAGTCAGACTCTTCCGATTCACCTTCTGATTCCTCATCATCAGCTTCGGCATCCGAATCCTTATCGTCAGCATTGGCTTCTTCCTCACCAGAAGAGAGTGGAGACTGGACGTTCCGTATCGTTTCATCGAATATCTTCAGATCTCCTGTGCATATCGATGAATACGATTGGAGGAGATGCCCCAGTGAGAACGCCAGGATGATGAACGCCAAGTAGGGGACTAGCGAATCCAGAGCGGGTGGAGTGGGTATC
The DNA here is from genome assembly GCF_050510935.1 of Halosubterraneus shenae. Classification (NCBI taxonomy): domain Archaea; kingdom Methanobacteriati; phylum Methanobacteriota; class Halobacteria; order Halobacteriales; family Haloferacaceae; genus Halosubterraneus; species Halosubterraneus shenae. Next base: position 57,952 of record NZ_JBNLVO010000009.1, read on the forward strand.
AGAACTAACAGACCAACAAGAAGCGCCGTTCCAGGGAAGAAAACACCGAGGACATCATAGAGATTGAACACTCGGGGGGCCCTGGCGCTGACCATGTTTTAGTTCTTAGTAGCCAGTAATAACTATTTTCCGAACTACATTATATACATGGTGTCAGGATAGAAAAAAGTCACATACACAAAGACCTCAAGCCGACTTTCACAGACTCCTAGCTACGTCGTCCGAACGTGGTCCTCAACAGGCCCGTATACCTCCCCTTTGTGCCGAAGCCTCTCAATTTCCTCCTGTGCTTTCTCGACACTGAGGCCAACCTCCCGAGGACGATCAAGCACCTCCCTCATCGGCGCACCTTCATCGTACTTCTCCTCAATATCACTAATCATCGCCTTCATACTCTTAATCCGGTCACGCTGGGACTTCGTGAGGAGAGGCTTCCACATCTCTTAGTTCTCGTCATAGATTTCGACATCTTGGTCTGGATCGAAGTACCGTGGCCGGTGTTCATGAGCGAAGGTGAGTAGCTCTCTATGCATGCGTTGGTGATTGACTGGTGATAAAAAAGTGTAGTGGGCTGCCAGAGACTCAGGTTGATTGGTTGGAAATGCTCTTTACCTGTTCCAGCGCCTTCTCGAGCAACCCCACAGAGGCTGGCCGGTGGAGCGGTTCGTTCTGATTTCCACATTGACTACTCATCAGGCAAGCTGGACAGCCGACATCACGACCGCAGTCACAGCTATCGATCCGCTCAAGCGTCCGCTGAGCAACCGCCTCAAAGTTCTCGTAGATGCTGTGGGAGAACCCGACACCGCCCTCAACAGCGTCGTGGATGAACCAAACCGGGCTATCGACCTCGGGATGGCGAAGAGTAGACAGACCACCCATGTCGCTGTTGTCCAGACGGAGTTCCAAGGGAGCCATTTTGATCATTCCGTGTTCGCCTCCGTGGAGCCCACCAGCCATGGTGAACCTTTCTTTGCCCATGGAGGAGAACTCAGACTTCTCGGTTGGCCGAATATAGGACTCTACTGGAATCTCTCGCAGAACTTGATCGACTGCCTCGTCTGGGAACGCGATCCACATAAGCTGCGTTCGAATCGAAATCGGATCAAGGTCAATAGGCACCATAGCCTCGACCATCTCGCCGGAATGGATGTTCATCACGTTGTAGGCGCTATAGTTGATGTGAACCGTCCCCATTCCGCCACAGAGCTGATAGCCGTTCCCGAGATCGTAGGATCGTTCGACTTCCAAGTCGGTGATCTGCTTATCGTTGATCGCCTGAGTGTAGTTTGGCGAGTGTGACTCCTCGACAGTCACATACGGACGGATTCGATCTTCTACGACTTCCTGAACCTCGTATTGGTCGCCATCATGCAGGACTAGGGCACCAGGGTAGAACTCCCGATAGACCCGTTCCTTATCGAGGGGTTCCATGTCGATTTCGCCGTCTAGTTGACGGACCTCGTATTGCTCGTCAGTAGTGGCGTACATCGAGATGTCACTCTGGGGCCGAGCGGATCCGTTGTACTGCGCACCACGGTCCAGGTCACCCACCATCTGTCCAGCCGCTTGCCACATGTCGATGGTCCGAGCCAGCCGATCCTCTGACCCGAACCACTTCGTGTCGGACTGCGTTATCGGCCGTTCAGACGCAGCACAGAGAATGTGCTTGGCATAGACAGGGTTGTTCGAGAGGTCGACGACGGCATCCTCGACGTTCTCTTCGAGGACGTATTCTGGATTGTTCAGGATGTACTGGTCGATAGCATCGGACTGTGTCACGAACACGGAAAGGGAGTCGGTCGTGCCACGACCCGCACGCCCGATGCGTTGCCAGAAGGACTGCCGAGTCCCGGGATACCCCGCAAGTACTGTGGCGTCCATGGACCCGATGTCGATCCCCAGCTCCAGTGCACTCGTGGAAATGACTCCATCGAGATCGTTACTGCCGAGCTGATTTTCCACGGAACGGCGTTTTCGTTTGCTAAGCCCAGCGTGATAGGGCTCGATATTGACGTACTTGCCTTCGGGGTGGTCTCGAGCAGCGTTCGTTGCGCGCTTCACACCGATTTCCGTACCCTGACGCGAGTCGGTGAACATCAGTGTCTGAACGTCGTTTTTCGCTAGATGGACGAGTGCCCCCGCGGCTTCATCGTCGGCGTTCCGTCGCATCGAGGGGATAATCTCGTCTTCTCCCAGTCCATCGACGGCGCCATCTGTCTCTTGAAGTGGTGGCTCCCAGAACGCGATCTCCCGGCGGCCGTGTGGACTCCCGTCCTCATCGATCACTTCGAAGTCGGCCCCAGTCAGCAGTTCAGAGTGTTCACGTGGGTTCCCAATGGTGGCTGTCGAGCAGACGAGCTGGGGATCTGACCCATGGTGTTCCAGCAGTCGGCGGAGTCGACGAATAACCCACGAGACATGCATCCCGTGAACACCTGTATATGTGTGACACTCGTCGACGGCCACGAGCTCACAGTTCTGGAAGGCATCTCGCCATTTCATGTGGGAGTCCAGATACTGGTTAATTCCCGCGAAATTGGAGATGACGACGTCGACGCGGTCTCTGATGAGTTTCTTCCGATCATCCTTCGTATCGCCGTCGTACGTCTCGGCGAGAGCGTCGATTCCGAGCTTGTCGAAGAGGTCGTTGATCGTTCGTTCCTGGTCTGCGCTGAGTGCCTTCGTTGGGTAAAGGAACAGTGCACGGGCGTCCGGGTTCTGCAGCTTCCGGAGGCAGAAGTAGAGCGTATAGATCCACGTCTTCCCGGAGGACGTGGATGTGGAGACTGTCACGTTGTTGTCCGCTTGTAACTCCTGGATCGCCGCTGCCTGATGGCTGTAGAGGTCGTGATCGAGCTTCTCTGCGAGCGCATCCGGAAGCACTTCGGTAGCTGGGACCCTTTCTGCTGCCTTCGACGGGTCTGCGATCGTATCGGCAAGCTGGCCTTCGTAGTCCGGGAACGTCTCTTCGAGCGCTTCGGTGTTCAGGATCGTATCGAGTGTTGAGGTGTTGCTATCGCTCATTGGTTAGAAGTCGCTGAGTGTTCCTTGAGATGTGGAGTCGTCCGTCGTCGAACCCGATCCACTATTATTCACCGTCATTCGGTGTGTGGCTGTTCCAACCTGTTCGTAGATGTGGGCGAGTGCACGGACGTCGTCCTCACAGTATCGCTTGTGGCGTTCCCAATCTAACTCAGTCGCTGCACACGGGTTTGCTGCATATCGTTGGAACAGCCGGCCAACTTCGGCACCAGTTAATCCCGTGTCTAGTGGGTCCCATCCGAGTGCAGTTGCCACATCTTCCAGCTTGTTCGTCAGCCCTGGAAGGGCCGCATTGTTCTCTCTAACTGCCCAATCGTAGAGGTCGAACCGATGTGTACTCGTCCAAAAGTCGAGGTACTGTGGACAGTGCTCTGCGATGTGTTCTTCGATCACCGGGAAGTCAAACTTCCAGCCGTTGTAGGCGACTATGGGCCGATTGCCTCCGAACTCTGAGAGCCAAGACAGGAACGCCTCCAGTGCGACGTCCGGTTTTTCCGGGTCGGTTTCGATGAACGGCATATAGCGGTCATCCTGAGAGGGTACATAGACACCGATGAGCCAGATGATCGTCGGGTTGAGGCCATCCGTCTCGATGTCGATGAAGATCGGATCCTTCTCCGGGAGACTTGCTCCTGGGGCTTTCCGTACCTCGTCTTGTTCGGTTACCTGTGCAGATTCGATAGCGGTTCTGGCGGTCTTCTGGCCAAGCCCAGAAAGCTTTGAAACCTCATGCACCGAGGACGATCCGAGTGCTTGACGGGATTGAATCCCGGCCTCCCGCAGCGTCTCTGCTCGCGATCGCCCGATTTGATCGACTGCCTGAAGACCAAATTTGCCCAGTTCTCTGGTTTTCCCCCCAACGATACCATCCTCTTGGAGTTCGAAATGAGCGACGCCTGCTCCACTCGCCCCCTGCTGTTTGTTTGCCCCAGGCATCACGCCTTGAACGTCAATCCCGTCCCACTCCGCGCGGTACTCGGGATTTGCTTCGATGGTGAGGTGCGTAAAGTCGTCAAGGGCACCGTGTTCCACGAAGGGAGTTCGATACTCTTCCAAGCCATCGAGCTGGGCTTCCAAGTGGATCAGATCGACAGAGACACTCAATTGGTCGGTGAGGATGTAGCATTCTGGGCGAGTCTCTGGTGTCCCGGTTTGGGTTAGCTGGATGGTTTCCTCAAGAGCGCTCGGCGTAGCGGCCCAGATCAGGCGTGTGTCGTCGTCCTTTGTGATCTGGGTGGCTCGCCTATCTGCGAGGGGTTGCGTCATCACCTCCACGGAATCATCAACTGTGTCGGTGAGGAACCGCTGGTGAACTTGACTCGGAGTAAACACTACCTCTGAATCGAAATAATGGATGATGTCCCGGAGTTGATTCCTCTCGCACCGACCAATCGTCGGTCCAGGTAAGACTGTAAGTCCGATCATGAACGAGACTCCTGTGGCTGCTCTGCCCCTTGCGTTCCTCGGGGAATTGTGATTGATCTCTTCATCGGAGTCACCCGCGCTGCTCTCCTTTTGCGAGTGCAAGGTCACACCGTGAGCGGAAGCGACAGCTGGCACACTGCTTCCAGTGATTCGCACCGTCTGGGTTATCGCCACCATCTCGCCAGAATGCTGCGTATGCTCTGAGCTGCTTGCCTCGTTCACTATCCCGTTCGTACGAAATGGGATGCCGCCGGATATGTGGGTGAAGCGTGGACCTCTCGTCGAGCTTCACGGAGATCTCATCACCGTCCTCAGCAGCAAGCAAGAGCTGTGCCCTGCTTACCTCAACGGCGTCGAACTTCGACTGCGGGTATTTGAGATAGCGAATCGAGAGGTCCGAGACATCGAATCCAATTCGATCTAGCAGGTTACCGTGACACCACAGCAAGAACTCTTCGTTCGGGAAGAGTCGCTCTGTGTACGCTTCTTTCGTCACTCCTCGAACGAGTGTCAATTGCGATGGCTGGCTGTCCACGAACCGAAGGAACATCGGGCGACCCACCAAAACCATGTTCACCAGCTCGTACGCGAGTGGGGGATAGAGGAGCGAGACGTCTCGCGATTGTATATCATTCCAAACATCCTCAAGCGTATATTCATCATCACTTGATGCCGTAGTTTCAGCTAGCTCACCATGTTGTTCCCGCCCCCGAACGAGGCGCTTCGGGAGTGATTCATCGTCCCACCCCTGTGCCCGCTGAAACTGTGCTTTCTGCTCGCAGTAGTGCTGTGTATCAAGCAAACTCAGCGGGATAATTCGATCTGTGTCTTCATCCGTTAGTGAGTCAAGCAGCGATAACTGTTTCCGAGCGATTTTCGAGGGCGCTGTTCTGTGTCCCTGGCTCCCAGCCATGTCAGATAGTACACGACCATACCTCATAGGGTTCCCCATTTTTCGAAATCGGCTCCCCTCTTGCGATTATGGTAAGCAAAATGACTATTCATTTAAATGGGCCCAAGGGGATGCCAGTATCGTCGGCGAACACGATAACACGCGAACGGGCGAGCGGTATCTCCTCGGTGATCTCGATGCTCATGACCTCGACCCTGAATAGCATCAGCTGTCGCCGGCGATCAGGTCTTCGATGAACCGGAAGCCGTTCACGTACGTCACCGAGTCCCCGTTCCCTTCACTCGCGAGCACGGTTTCGGCCCCCTCGCCGGCCGCGATATCCGTCGTGTAGATGTACACGCTAGTCGCCGACCCCGAACTGAGATGCTGGGCGGCGAGGGCCGCGAGTGCGGCGTCGGCCCGCTCGACCTCGCCGGCGGGTCGGTCGTCGGCGTTCGCGATGTACCGCTGGACGCCGTCCATCACCCGCGAGACGACCGGTTCGGAGAACTCGAGCGGCGCCGCAACCGTCGCCCAGCCCTCGTCGATCGCGGTGTCGATGGGTGGCGCCTCGACGTCGGGGTCGTCGACGGTCAGCTCCTCGTACACCGGTTCAGGGAGGACGAAGGCGATGTCGTTTCGGCGAGCGAACCGCCGAACGGCCTGGGACCGACTGTTCGACGGCTGTCCCATCGCGACGAACAGGCCGGTGTAGGCGATGTGGAGCCGGCTCACGCGTCGTCAGCCGCATCGCCGTTGTCGATATCCAACTCGTCGAGTCCTGCCCCTGCCTCCTCGATGTCATAGTGTTCCTGGACGACGGGCCGGAGCGCCTGGAGGATCATCTCCGCAGCCAGCGCCGAGATGTCGAGATCCTCCGCCATCAGCCGATGGGTCACCTCGCCGCGTTCACGGGCGACCGCGTAGGTAAGCGCCGTTGCGAGGCCGGCGACGCCGTGGCGGTCGATGTGCGTGTCGATGTCGGCGTCCGTCTCGCGCCGGCCGACGGCGTCGATGAGCGCCGGCGTGATCGTATACTCGCGGTCGCCCGCGGCGGTCGTCACGGTCAGGTCGATCTCCCGGGCGGCGTACCGGCGGGGCTGCTCGTCGTCGGTGACATCGACGACGCCGGCATCGGCGAGTCGGTTGACGTAACTGTAGGCGGTTCCCTGAGCAAGCTCGAGGTCGTCCATCACGTCCTGGACGGTCGCCTCCTCCTCCCGAGCGAGGTACGCGTACAGCTGGGCCAGCTGTGGCTCCTCGAGGAGATCGGCGACCGAGAGGAAGTCCTGGACGATGTCGCCGTCGGCGCGGTTTGAGGTGCGTGACACGATTCGTTCTTGATTACAGTTTACAGCGAATCAGTAAAGAGTGTTTGGGGTCACTCCGCCGGCGTCGCGACGAGATGTTCCTCGAGGTGGCGCGTCCAGTACGTCGCGAGCCCGCCCGGACTGCAGCGGGCGCACAGCTGCAACGGGCCTTCCAGATGCCCGAGTTCGACCCGGAACCGGGTCAGTGCTGCGAGCGTGTCGACGACTAGTCCAAAGCTGTCACGAGTGTGAGTTTCAGGAATACAATCCGATACTGTGGATACTAATGACATATTAGACAGCGATTTTATGAAGATGCTGCGCAAAAATGTAATAGGGCGCCTTGCCAAACTCTGTCAATCGTTAATCTGACACCGTGGTTACGACGGGATGCTCGGCCTCCAATAACACTTGTTGGGTCGTACTTCCGAAAATTGCCTTTCCAACAGGAGTCCGCCGTTTAGACCCCAACACGATAAACCGTGGTTCAACATGGTCAGCTTCAGCGAGAATCTTATCGGCTGGATTCCCGACGCGTCCGCGTGTTTCAACACGGTTTCGGTCGTACTCGTCTAATGATTCGTTGATTACCTTCCGTGCAATATCCGCACCACTCTGTTCTTTCTGATTTATCGATATTTGGTTGAAGTCCGGAATGGAATTGAGCGCTTGCTTGTGTTCGTCGAAGTCCTCCTGTGGAATCACGTGAATGGCGAGCAAGTCTTCATCGTACGCTTCTGCTAGATCGTATGCCGTGGGGGCGACAGCTTGGGAATGGTCGCCCTCGCCGACAGCTGTGAGTATTGTCATGGATTGTCTCGTGCGGAACTCCAGTATCGAAGACGGTCGAACACCGAATCAACGCTTCCCCGATAAGTCCCAATAAGTATCGGCGTTTATCAGGTGGACGAGTGAGTGAAATCACTCCTCGGGGTGGCACAATACGAACGGAACGGGGACTGGATAGGCCTTAATCCCGTTAGCTAATTCGAGAAGTCTGGCTGGTCGAGATCAGTCCGTCGCTTGTACGTATTCCCATCCTGAATGCGCTCGACGAACGCCCCCCATGCCTCGCCGTTGGGGTAGTGGAGGGTATTGTTGTTCCATGTGTATCCTGCTTTCTCAAGGATGGTTCGCGCTTTATCGGTGTCGTAATCGTAGCTTTCGACGTCGGAATTGTACCATTTCGTGTGAAGCGGTGAAGCAGGATTCTGGCCTTCAGCAACGGTCGCTCGGCCGCCGAGAACACCGTCGACAAAGCCCTCGTTATCGATCGAATACGCGAGCGCTTTCCGGAACTCCTTGTCGCGAATCACTGGGACGAGGAAATTCAGCTTCGTGTCCAGCGGGGCGAAGTTCTCGACAGTGAACTGCTCGACTGACGAGGATTCCGTGGCACGCTCAGCTTGGCTGATCGAGAGCGTCCCGTCGATAGCATCGATTGTGCCGCTGTTGATCGCCCCGATCATAGCGTCGGTGTTGCCGACGTTGGACCAAATAACCTCATCGACTCCGTCACCGCTCACGAAGGCATCGCCGAGCACCTCGGAGCGGAATTCCTCGTTCCACTTCCAGTTGTTCTCCCACTTCTCGACGCGGAATCTCGATCCCTGACTCCAACTACCGAACTGGAATGGACCCGTCCCAATCGGCGGGTCTGGGGTGTGCTGGGAGGGTGTATCGACGTCTTTCCAGCGATGCTCAGGGATGATGACGCTGTTGACGGCGCTATGTGAAACGAACGTCGGGTTGGGATTCTTGAGATTGAATCGGATCACCCCACCACCGCTTTCGGAGACGACTTCTGCGCTTTCGATTGGGTCGTAGAAGAGGGTCTGATTGATTGCGCTGTGTTCTTTGTAGTAATCGACGGTGAATTTGACGTCGCTGGGTGTGAATGCCTCTCCATCGTGCCACTGAACACCCTCCCGGAGTTCGAAATCAATCGTCGTGTCGTCGACGAACTCCCAATCGGTTGCGAGTGACGGGACCAACTGGAGGTCCGGCCCCACGTCAAGGAGCCCGGAGTAGATGTACCGGAGCGTGAAGTCCTCGGGTCCACCACTACCCCACGGGAGATTGATAGAGTCCATCGTGGTTGTGGTCCCTTTCACGTAACTCGTCTCGTCGCCACGCGGCTGAAGGTTGGGTTCGGACCACGGAATTGTGTCTCGTGTTGGTCCGTTTCCTGGCATGTTCACATACCCTTCGAACTTCTCCGTGTTTGCGGCCGTGACGAGGTCCGGGAAGAAGGGAATAATGCCAGCGACGTCTTCGGAGAAGATTGCCTGCGCTTCTTTGATTAACTCGATGCGTCGCTCCTCATTCCCCGTAGTCGTAGACTGTTCGCTGAGCACCTCTTGCATGCGCGGGTGCCACCACTTCTCGTAGAACGACGAGCTACCCTGGTGTTTGCGCATCAACAGCGCCACTGGACTGACCGCACGAACAGGGTCGGGCCCGTGGATACTCATCGAAATTACGGCTTCGAGACCAGCTGGAGCCCAACTCTCCGCGTATAACTGGTTGAGAGGTCGGTTGTTCAGGCTCGTCGAGGCGCCCAGTTGATTGAGCCCTTCCTGAACCATGAACGCGTACTGTTGCATCCATGGACTAACTTCACGAGAGTATTCCATCGAGATATTGGCGACTTCTGCGGCCGCACTCGCGGTATGGTTGATCGGTGGTCCCTGTTCCAGCTGATCGTCACTGACGTGTGGCCAATCATTTCGCCAGTACTGTGCTTGGACTTCAGCGGGAACGCCATCCGGAACCTCAGCATTCGGGGAGGACTCGTCACCCGAGCAACCTGCAAGGGCACCCATCCCCCCAACGCTGGCGGCCGTGATGCCCTTCAGGTACGTTCGGCGAGACTGCGTATTTGGTTCGGTTCTGTTCTGCTCGGCCACATTAGGCCTGTCATCATCTCCCATGACACCCTATCTTAACCTCTATATAGTCATTAACATTCCTTCGATTAAGCACGGTTCTCATCATTCTTTATATAGTGGTGCCAGATCCCTACCGGAATGTCAGACCAATCGTTCCAGAGAAGAGGAGAATACAGATTGTCAAAAACTGCTACGTATAATCCGGCCGAAAATAGTGGTAATTGAAGAAATCTAACGTCCCATCCCCTTGTTCACACCTCAGCTCGTCCCAGCTCGAGTATCTGTGGTGTCGTCAACGAGGCTGAAACTACTCTGACATCGATTGCGGATGAATTCATACGGTCATTTAGTGGTGAAACCAATAACAGAGTTGCCCCCCTATTTAAAAAACAGTGATATTCGGTCCCATTCGTAGTGGGATTGATACACACAGCATCGTAATAGTTGGAACGCAATGGTACAGAAACCGCCATATGAGTCTTTACCGCTGAATCGAGGGGGTAACGATCCCGTGGTTGAGCGATGAGTGCCTTCAGACGATTCCTGCTGAAACGGATCGCGATCTCCATCGGATTGGTACTCGTGGCGACGTCCGTGATTTTCTTCGTCCTGCGAATGCTCCCGGGGAGCCCGTTTACTATGCTATTCACGTCGGGGAACATCGGCCCGGAAAAACAGCAAGAAATTCTCGAATTGTACGGCCTGACCGAGCCGCTCTGGAAACAGTACCTTCTATACGTTAAAAATATGCTGACGCTTCAGTTCGGGTACTCCATTCAGAGCAGTGCGAGTGTGTGGTCAATCATTGGGCCCAAGCTACTGAACACGTTGATCCTTCTCGTACCGGCGCTCGTAACGACTGCTATCCTAAGCAGTGCTGCGGGTATGTACGCGGGCTGGAATCGTGGGTCGAAATTCGAGAAGACCAGCATCGTCGTGTCGACATTCTTCCGCTCGACCCCGATTTTCATCAGTGGCCTCCTGTTTCTGATATTGTTCGCGTACACGCTTGATATCTTCCCGCCATTCGGGATGCGAAGCGTCACAGCAGCTCCCACGGGGCTTGCTGACACGTATCTCTCCACTGACTTTCTGTATCACTACATGCTCCCGTTCAGTACGGCAGTGTTGTACTACAGTGGCGACTTTCTGTTGTTGGCCCGAAACGGTGTGGTCGAAAAGAAAGGGTCAGAGTTCCTTCAACTCCACAAGGCAAAGGGACTGACAGAATTCGAGCAACTCGCACGGGCGGGCCGGAACACAATGTTGCCGCTGTTGACCTACTTCGCGCTCCGGCTTGGCATGATCTTCCAAGGCCTCATTCTGCTGGAGGTCGTGTTTGGATGGCCAGGCATCGGTCAGGAGCTCGTTAATGCGATCGCACAGCAGGACTACCCGCTCGTACAGGCGTCCGTATTTATCATGGCCCTCGCTGTGATTGTGATGAATTTGGTTGCGGACATCATGTACGCCTACTTCGACCCGAACGTAAACGCCAGTGGTGGTAGCGTATGAGCATCACAAACCTTTCCCTCAATGATACCGTCGACCGCCGTCTCGAACAGGTTAAAAAACAATTCAATCATCTCCGCCAAGACGGGTTAGCCGCCGGCGGCTTGGTGATTTTGGCCGGATTCTTCTTCTTGGGGGTTTTCGGCCCTATGTTAGCTCCCCACTCGCCGGTTAATTACCAGGTGACAAATGCCCAAGGTGAGATTCTTCGGCTTAGTCCGCCGAGCACCGCTGCGCCACTAGGGACAACCTCGTTCGGCCAAGACGTCCTCAGTCAGTTCCTCGTCGGTGCCCGTCCGACACTGATTGTCGGTCTGCTCGGCGGCGTCGGGACTGCCGTGCTCGGGTTCCTCGTCGGACTCACGAGTGGCTACTTCGGTGGCTACGTGGACGAGATTCTGATGCGGTTCACTGATCTGACGTACTCGCTCCCGCTCCTGCCGATGGCGCTCCTCATCCTCACGTTCGTCGAGCCGAACATCTTCCTCATCACACTGATCATAATGCTCTTCCTCTGGAAGATACCCGCTCGAGTCGTTCGCTCCGAAGTGCTAACTGTCAAAGAGCGGACATTCGTCAAGTCTGCTCGGGCGAGCGGCGCCAGCAATCTGCGGACGATGTTCGTCCATGTCGCACCGAACGTCCTCTCGATTGGTGTGCTGTACACTGCCTACGGGATTGCGTGGTCGATCGCAGTTCAGGCGAGCCTGGCGTTCTTGGGTTTCGGTGACCCAACGACGACGAGTTGGGGGATGATGCTCCGGGCTGTGTTCACGTCCGGCGCAATACGGGATGCTTGGTGGTGGGTTCTCCCGCCAGCATTCGGTATCGCATCCGTAACGACCGCTGTTTTCCTCGTCGGTCGGTCGTATGAGGAAATAACCAACCCTGAGATTCAAAACCAATGACATTACTCAACGTCGAAGACATGAAGGTAACGTACGAGACTGCGGACTCCAAAGTCCACGCCGTCAACGGTGTCTCCTTTGACATCGAAAACGGCAGCAATTACGGCCTCGTGGGCGAAAGCGGGTCGGGGAAATCCACCATCGCACAGGCCATCCTGAACCTGTTACCTGACAACGGGCAAGTTGAGGCAGGATCGATCGAGTTCGAGGGCGAGGACCTCACTCAGATGTCCGAGTCAGAACGGCGCAACCTCCTCTGGGAAGAAATCGCATACATCCCACAGAGTGCGATGGACGCGCTGGATCCGGTAATGACGACAGGAGACCAAATCAAGCAGGCAATCCAGAAACACCGGAAAGTTTCGGACAGTAAGGCTGAGGAACGCGTCAAAGAACTATTCGAGCTCGTCGAACTTGACCCATCCCGAATAGACGAGTACCCACACGAGTTTTCCGGTGGAATGCGACAACGCGTGACGATTGCCATGGCACTCGCGTTGGACCCATCGTTAATTATTGCAGACGAGCCGACAACTGGGCTTGACGTTATCGTCCAGGACCGAATCATTCAGAAGATCAACGACATCCAAGAGGAGATTGATGCCTCGCTGCTCCTCGTTACCCATGATATCGGTGTTATTGCTGAGACTTGCGAGGAGCTCTCTGTCCTGTACGGAGGGAAGGTAATGGAACAGGGTAACGTCGATAATATTCTGACGAATCCAACGAATCCGTACACAATGGGGCTGAAAAGCTCCTTCCCGGAGTTAGAGGATTCGAACAGTACACCTGTTGCCATCCCAGGGTCTCCCCCTGACCTTAACGCAGAACCGACAGGTTGTACTTTCAAAGACCGGTGCCCGTTCGCGGAGCCGGAGTGCGAAGAGTCAGTTCCGCCACTCGAAGACATCCCTAATCGTAACCAGCGTTCTGCATGCCACTTTGTCAATAAGGCTGCCGCGATGCGGGAGGAGTCTACGGACCCAGAAACGTGGGGGATCCAGCAGACGTCGGACGAAAAAGACCGCGGCAGAAAAGTTGTAGAAGCTGAAAACTTGGAGAAACATTACGCACTCAATCAGGGGATCATTGAGGGGCTAAAGCAGACTCCGCCTGACACAGTGAAAGCTGTTGACGGGGTTTCGTTCTCTGTCCACGAATCGGAGATTTTCGGTATTGCCGGTGAAAGTGGATGTGGGAAGTCGACCCTCGGGGAGACGGTCGCGCTCCTCGAAGAACCTACTGGCGGGAAAATGTGGTTCGACGGCAAAGATGTCGCCGAGTATCAGGACAACATCCAATCATTCCGTAAGCAGGTCCAGATAATTTTCCAGGACCCCTTCGATTCGCTCAATCCCCGGCTTACCGTCCGCCAGTTAGTCGAAGAGCCGCTGGTAATTCACGACTACGACGTCGAAGGTCGCGAGCAGAAGGTCAAGGAAACGCTAGAACGCGTCGGACTTGAACCGGCGTCAAAGTTCCTCTCCCAGTATCCACACGAACTCTCAGGCGGCCAGCGACAGCGTGTCGCTATTGCCAGGGCCCTCATTCTCGATCCAAAACTACTGGTCTGTGACGAGCCTGCATCGATGCTCGACGTCTCGTTGAAAGTCAACCTCCTGAACCTATTACGTGAGCTCTCCGAGGAAGAAAATATTAGCATTATCTACATTTCGCATGACTTGGCTAGCCTGGCTCACGTCTCGGACCGCCTAGGCATCATGTATCTCGGCCGATTCGTGGAAATGGGTGAGACTGACCGAATCATTTCTAACCCGAAACATCCGTACACGTCATCGTTGCTTGAGGCCTCACCCGAGAAAGACCCCTCGATTAGCAGAGAGCGGGTTCTCTTGGACGGTGAGCCACCAGACCCAATCGACCTCGCCGCCGGGTGTAAGTTCGCCGAGCGCTGTCCGAAAGCCCAACCGGAGTGTTTCGAGACAGAGCCCGAGATCAATGAAGTCGAATCCGAGGGCCAATCGGCAGCGTGTTATTTCCCAGTTGAGAAAGAGCGATTACATTCGAACCTGAAACAAGAGTTATAGAGGGGGACTACTCAAAGAGCGCCTCGAGAAGAGCATTTTCAGCGTTCCGAAGTCGTTGACTAAACGTCGACTGCGCGACGCCAAGCTCTTCACCGACTTCATTAGCCGTTATCTGTCGGGGGCTCTCGAAGTATCCCAGATCAAACGCCGTTTCGAGGGTTTCGACCTGTTTGTCAGTTAGCTCACTCAGGATGCTACTCATCCGTTGTGCGGTGTTGAGCGTACCTCCGAGATCGGACACTTGAGTGACTTCCAAGAGTTCAAAGCTGCCCATCTTGTCATCGATTTCATCGCCTAGTTGTTGGAAGTCATCCCAGTCGTCGACGCTTACGACAACGTGTAGTGATTCATCCTTGAGTGTGATTTTGTTCGGAACAGCCTTGTTCCGCAGTAGAAGATTGAGGATAAATGGATACGCTTCAAGGGAGAACACCATGAGTTGCGTTCGGTTTGTGTTCGTTGTCTTATCGGTATTTTGCCGTTGATGGAAGAGAACCGTGCCTTGAATTTCCTGAAATATGGCATCGAAGTTGTATTCCTCATCGGTCGAAACGGTGAGCGAAAGATACCACTTGTCTTGTTCTACAAAGAAGGCATCATCGAGCGTGATACTTTGACTGTCGATGGCCCAGCCTAACTGCTTCAGCGTCCCCGTTGGTTGTGTTTGGAATCCAATACGAAGCAATTTAGATTACGTAAGAAATGGTCGAGCACACAGTAATAAAAGATGGCATTTAGTTCACTGGAGATAAAGTCCGGAGGATTTCATACAAATATTCTTACATGTGGTTACACTAACGGCGTCCCACGAAGTCTATCAAAAAACCGTAGGTTGGGACAGCTACGAAGCGGGAATCGATGTTCCCCTGAATTGAGGACTGTTCGTGATCGGCATTCGTATCGTGTGAAGATCGGGACCAGCCATAATGGGTCACGCAACGCCTATGGTCGCGCGTTGCACACCCCCCGGCGTGCACGAGAAATAGCGTTTTCGTGCGCACATCAGAATGCAGAGCGTTCTGGAGACGCTGACATCAGCCAAGGCGGCCAGTATCAGTCCGGTCGGGGGTCGCGATAGCCGATGACTGCGACGTCGTCGATGAACAGGACGCCCTTCGTGAAGTCGAGGTTGGTCAGGCTGTGCTGGTAGAGGTTATCCGCCCGAGATAGTTCACCGGCACCACCAGACAGCCGAACTCGATCTTTGGCCGGCTGTCCTTCTGGGTGCGGTACCCTTTCTGGAACTTGAGGAGGTCGTCGCTGATGGTCTTCCGCTCGCTTTTCTCGACCTCGATGGCGATGCGGGCGTCGTCGTCATAGAGGTCGACGCTATACTTAAACCCCTGATGAGACCAGAGCTTGCAGCTCGGGTTGTAGCCTCCAGCAGCGTCCCCCTCATACTCGTACTGCGAGAGCCTATCGGCGTTCGCCGCGATACTAATTAGAATGTATATGTTATAAGAGAGCCAACAAAAGTCAGTTGACCCTTATTAACGGAAACCCGACCAACTGAGATACCGGTTGTTTCTACCACTCTCGACGAATAACACCCGTTATTGCGGGTTATTTAGGGTATATTGGTTTGCAGTCGGAACTAACTATCGCGGAGACGTCGAACGATAGCACGCATCTAGATCGCGTATCAGTTTCCCAACGTCAGCCGCAGCTTTCCTAGGAGAGGCCCCGATGAGCGACGATCACATCCGTCTCAACGGGTTCTCGATGTTCTGCCCGATCCACTTGTCTCCCGGTCTCTGGAAACACCCTGACGACGAGTCCCATCGTCACACCGACTTGGATTACTGGGTTGAACTCGCACAGACCCTCGAGGAGGGAAAATTCGATTCCCTCTTCCTCGCGGATATCCATGGAACCTACAACGTCTACGACGGCGACCGAGACGCGGCGCTCCGCCATGCCGTCCAGTCCCCTGTCTACGATCCACTGACGCTCCTACCAGCTCTCTCACGTGAGACCGACGACCTTGGTCTCGCGACGACCCTCTCTACTACCCACGTGGAACCCTTCATGGCGGCAAAGAAACTGTCGACCTTGGACCAGCTCACCGATGGGCGGGTCGCCTGAAACATCGTCACCTCGTATCTGGAAGACGCGGCCCTCAATTTGGGCCTCGATGAGCGGATCGAACACGACGAACGCTACGACCGGGCAGAAGAGTACATGGAAGTTATCTACAAGCTGCTGGAGGCGAGCTGGGAAGACGACGCCGTCCCCCGCGACCCCGAAACTGACACCTATGCGGACCCGGACAAGGTACACGAAATCCACCACGACGGAGAATACTTTTCCGTTCCGGGCCCTCACGTCAGTGCCCCCTCCCCCCAGCGAACACCGGTCCTGTATCAGGCCGGTCAGTCGGATCGGGGCCGAGAGTTCGCTGCCCGGCATGCAGAAGCGGTGTTCACTTTCCAGCCGACCGTGGACACGGCCAGTTCCTACGTGGAAGACATCCGCGAGCGTGCCCAGGGATACGGTCGCTCACCCGACGAGATTGCTGTCGTCACCGCGCTTACTCCGGTTGTTGGAGAGACGGAAGAAGCAGCTCAACAGAAATACGAGGAACTCGAGGAGCACGTCAGTATTGAGGGCGCATTGGCCCTCGCTGGTGGGTGGACCGACATCGACTTCGCCGATCTGGAGCCGGACGACCACGTCGAGCGGATCGACTCCGATGCCATCCAAGGCTTCGTCGATGGCTTCACGAAAGCTGATCCGGACCGAGAATGGACGGTCCGCGAACTGGCGGAGTTCGTGGGCTTTGGCGGCATCGGATTCCCCGTCGTCGGGACCCCCGAGCAGATTGCCGACGAACTGGAACGATGGGTCGACGAAGGGAAGGTCGACGGTTTCAACATCTGTGAAGCCGTCCGACCGGGGACACTAGAGGACTTCGTCGAACATGTAGTCCCAGTTCTCCAAGAGCGTGGCCTCCATCGCGAAGAGTATACCGGCGACACGCTTCGGGAGAACATCTCCGATGACGGCTCGCCCCGACTCCCCGCGGATCATCCCGGTCGTGAAATTGCCGAGAGCTTCCCGTGGATGGATAGTTGAGGAGGGGTGAACAGACCTGAAAAGCGGCCATATACTAAATATCAAACCGTGACACTCTCCGCCAGCTGAGGGCGGCGGAATTCCCAGCACTGGTGGGATATCACGGTTTGCAGCCTCTCACCTCTGCTCAAGGTTGGAATCCTCGGAAAAGGTCGTGTAGGCCGACTGTTGGCTGTGCCAACTGGTCGGTACTCCTCTTCTTAGTACTTCGGTGGGTGTCGACTATCTCGGCAGTGTACGCCCCTTGTATCACTCCAGACGGGGAAAAACCGGACGACCCCGATATCAGGATTCCTCGAGCAACGACTGAGCCCGCTGCACGTAGCTGTTCGCGCCCCAGCTGCGAGCGTCGCTGATCTCGTCGAGCAGTCGCCGAGCATCGGCCGCTGACAACTGCTCGGTCCGAACGAGGACCGAGAGCAGGGTCGGCGTCGTGGCGAGCCGGGTATCGGCGAGCGACGCATGAATCAGACCGAGCTGGTTGAAGTCGTCACACAGCAACAGGGATGCGTCGAGGTCGTTCGCGAGGGTGACTGCAGCATTCTCCCCATCGTCGAGTGGGAACTCGGCGTCGAGGTCGACCGCCCGTGTGGCAAGCGCGTCAGTTCGGTCGAGGACAGCGGTTGCCGCACGTCCGTGCACGTCCTCGTAGGAGGCGATCTCCTGGAGTTCCTCGATGACCGCCGTCGGGACGATGACCTCGTAGCGGGACAGACAGAGCCCAAGTGGGTCGGGATCGTCGCCAGCGACGATCCCGAGACTCACGAGGGCGGAGGCGTCTGCGACGAGCCGGGACATCTATGCGTCGGCGACCTCGTCGATGAACTCCTCGTCCAGCTGCTGTTTCAGCACGCGCAGGTTCGCCGCTTCCTCGGCGCCGAGGAGCGCTTTGAGTTGCTCAACGGAGATCTCGTCGTCATAGTAGGCGGCCGCGATTTCCTGCGTGATCGCGTCGTCGTGGGCTGCCTCCTGGAGATACTCCCGGAGTGCGGTCACGAGGATGTCCGTCCGATCCTCCCCGAGGACGTCCGCGAGCGCGTCGGCGCGGTCGACGAGCCGGTGGGGCGCCCGAAACTGGACGCGTTTCTTCTCGCTACCCATCATGTGTACAGTGTGAGCCATCGCACTTAGCTTTTGTCGTGTGTACGATGTGAGCCTCGTGAGGAGCTGGTCGGCTCACACGCGTTTGCAGGCGATCACCTACTATGAGGCGTCTCGTAGTTACGGAACTGCTAAACAGTAGTCAGAAATACGGTTTCTTTATTCAGAAATGTCGTGAAATAGCCACCATACTTTGACTGCGTATTGACCGAATCAGTGTTGAGCTATTTTCAGCCCGGTCTGCGTGAACTCTCTGTTAAAACGAGCTTGCGTTGTGAACAATGTAACATGCAATCTGGTAAACAGAAGTACTCCTCCGTTATGTCGGGTTCCTCGCGAAACCGAGGAGGAGAACTGGAAGGCCGACTAGAGCGCACACGATCAGATACATAACCATCCAAATACTCCATATCCCCACCAGAGCCGAACTGATACCAACAATTATCAACGGAACTCCGAGGAGAACAACTCCCCATTCCATTCGGTCGGCCTCTAGCATATCCCCTGCTGGGAACCAAGTGAGAAGCGTTGCGGGAGGAAGTAGCGTCTGCCACTCATTAATGAAGACGCGTAATGGCGGTATCACTGATGCCAAGGTCCAACCGCTCGCGATAATAGCGCCGAGCGTGACAGCTGCGCCGATCCCGAGACCAATACCATGAGGGGAATAAGAAGACTGCTTACGGAGTGTAAGAAGATACTGCCAGACGGCGGTCGTGACATACACGAGACCAACGACGCTCAGAAATGGGATCACAGTCAGGAGATACCACCCTCGTGGGAGAAAATCGTGTTTGACGAGCGTGGGAAGACTCCAAGCAGACGTTAGGAATAGGAGTCCAAAGATCGTTAGTATACCTTGACTTATTTTCTTCCGGTGACTCATGTTAGCCAACAAAATCTTTTGTTGTAAGTGTCTTTGGGGCAAATAATCGGTAATTGAACCTCCTAAACTGATCGATCTCAAAGTCGACCCCATCTCTTACATTGTATATGAGAGCGGGAGAAGATACTTTTGTGAATAGAGTAATTTTACTATCGTGAATCGCCGTCAGATCCTCGCAAGTGCTGGAGGAGCCCTTTTCTTTTCGATTCCCGGATGTCTACGGTCTGGTCAACTCCGAGAGGATAACGATCTTCCCGATGAATTCACTAATGAGGAATATTTGCACGGATTTACTCCCGGGGCTTTATGGTCGGTTTCCGGGAACGACGTTGAGCGTTCAGCTCACAATAAGCAGACAACACTTCCGAGTGGGGATGTCGATGCTGCGTGGCTTCGCTGGTTTGAGAACGGGCCAACTCGACCTATAACTGATGATCAGTATCTGTATGTCGGGGATTCTGATGCCAAAAACTCCGCCATAACAGCTCTCGAAGCAAAAACCGGGACTCGTGAGTGGACAGAAACCGTTGCACCACTTGATTTATCGGAGGACGATGAGGGAGATCTCCGTTCCCAAGTAGCTGGTTTAGCCTACCGTGGTGAGGGGTTGTATGTGACGATTAACTACCGAAATGACCGTGGGTATGAAGGTCAATTAATTGCCCTCACGACGGATGGGGATGTTCGTTGGCGAGAGCAACTCCCGGCGGGGGTTGTCACAGCACGGAGCCGGGGTGTTCTCGTCACTGACGATCATCTCGTAGTTCCACTGTCCGACCCAAATTCGTCTGAGGGTGGAGTGGTTGTCTACGATCACGATGGTGAACAGCAATGGAGGTACGCATTACAGGACGACGAGGACGTAAGCGACGCCCCCTGCATAGCAACTGGTGCAGTATTTCTCCCAAGCGACTCCGGGCGTATTACTGCGATAGAGATAGATGATGGGTCAACACGGTGGGAGGCCCAAGTCGTAAAAGACGACCCGAAGGAGACAGGAATTCGAATACAGGACCCCCTGTCTGCTGACGAGGATCGTGTGTATGTGCCGGGTGTCGACGATACTCTGTACGTAGTTTCAACAACTGATGGGTCGGTTCAGTGGAAACGCCCCGGGACGGAAACAAATGTAGAAATCGCGGTTATGGATGACACAATTTACCTTCAGGATGCGAACGGAGGGATCACCGCTGTCAATGCGGATGACGGAACCGACCGATGGAAATCGGAACACGTAGTCAGGTTTGGAATCGTAGCCACCAATAATCGGATCATCGGTACAGACTCAAAGCGTACTATCGCTCTGAATTCGTCTGGTGAACTCCAGTGGGAATTTCGTATACAGAAGGGGGAAGCTCCGGGTGATGCAGGGTACGTCATGAACCCCTATCCTATTGTGGCCCACGATATGGTGTACGTCCGGCTTGCAGATGGACGAATCTATGCAATAGGGGCAAGAGGATAGCTGTATCAGTTGGATCCATGATTTGAACTTTTCCGGAAATTCAGTAGTCCGGACGTTATATTACCTGTATTGACCGATCCGGATTTGGCCTGTATTCACTATGATCTGATTGAACTACCCACGAGAATGAAACTGCGAATTGAGAAATTTGAGAGAAATATTCTCGAACGAAGTTCTCACTCACAAGGGATAGACTCCAAGATGTTGTCACCACTCTTTCGTTCGGCAGTGTCCGCAGTAACAGTGTAAACAGCCTCTGAGCTTGAATCCGCTTCCGAACGGTTGGTTGAAAACCAGTAGGGATGAGTCACCTCGACGAACACCTTCTCGGCAGTCCGTTTGGTCACAGTCGCCTGTTTACTCGCCGTGGTTGGAGTCGTCCCCCAATCGTTGAGACAGGTCGCGTTCGATAGGTGGTCTTTTAGATATTTTTCTTCAGCATTTAGCGCCCGTTCTTTTGCCTCCTCGTCAGTTACTATAGATGGCGCAAGAGTCGATTCTGGTGATTCGGTAGTTGCCGGTGTCTTCGCCGACCCGCGATTTTCGCTGGTTGTCTGAGAAGTGAATCCTTCACTCGTACAGCCAGCGAGTCCAGCCAGCACAGATATCATTCCGAGGATGATATGGCGACGGTGCATATCTTAAGCTCCCCCGTCTACGGTAAGTGCTTTCCCTGTACTGACCGATTCGGGAGGGCCAGTTTCGTCATCCACACTGAATAAAGAAATTGTATTTCCAGCTACTGTGAAGGGCTGGTCGGAGTTACAGCGAACATAGAGGTGGAACGAGCCGTCGAAGTAACCCGGCCCCATCCGGAATGGGAGGGGCCTCGCGACCACGTCGACGAGGAGGTCCTGCCGTCGCAGGCGTGATGATCGTCAGGATCCGGGTCCACCAGGATATCGCAGTCGACACAGATCGGATGAGTGACCCGCTCGGCTTCTTGGTATGGGGCTCGCCAGTCTCGATACCAGGCGGGGAATCGCAGAAGGCATAGCCAGTGAGCGTCTGCTGCCTCACTCGCAGTCCGCGTCGGAGTCGAGACCGGTCGTCCAGCCACGGTGGAAGACGGCCAACTGAGTGATCGAGTCGAACGCCGTGCCGCTCGGCTCGTGCACGAGGACTCGGGACTCGGGAACTGGTGTGACGACGTTCGCGTCGACGAGCTCGCTGACCAAGTTCTGTGCCGTCACGTCGTCGACGTCCCCTGTGTCGACGCCGGCGGCGTCGCGATCTTGGGCGAGCAGGTCTTTCTCGAACTGTTTGTAGTCGGCACTCGTGTTATCGTGCGGATCGGGACTAGACATGGTGAGTCACGCAGCGCACGCTATCGCGCGCTGCACGCCTCCCGGCGTGCACGAGAAACAGCGTTCTCGTGCGCACACCAGAACGCTCCGCGTTCTGGGGACGCCAATAAACAACTCATGGCGTACAGATTCGGCCCTCTTTGGATCACCCGGCCGCCAGGATTCACTCACTCGAGGAGTCGGGCGGTGGGTGGGGCGAGGGAGTGGATCCAACCCCAGCGTTAACTAACACCGTGTCGGTATCAGAGGCCACATGTCGACGGTATCGTCGTCGGTCTGGATGACGTGCTTTTGGAACGGGACGGTGAGAGATTCTCAGGAGGAGATGTAGCCGATCGACTGGTTCGCCACATCCTCGGTGCGTTCGTCAACGAGCGAGGTGAGATAGTGGTCGACGTCCGCAGAACTGGTGAGCGTCGCGATCGACCACGGGAGAACGTGGCTTCGTTCCCCTAGTGGGTCGCCCTCGTAGTCGTCGTCTCGGAGCGTGAGCGACTCCTCGTGATAGGTCTTCGTGGAGATGAGGGCCGTGATGAGTTGCACGCCGTGGGTTGAAAATCGAGGAGTCCCCAGCACGAGCGTCGGGCGCCCTTTCTCCGAGAGCGGGTCGCTCGCCCAGACGATGTCGCCGCGCTCTAGGTCTTCGAACGCCGTCACTGAACATCCTCCATCTCGTCAGTCTGGAGGTCCTCGAGCCGCTCTTCACCGTACTGTTCGTCTGCCGTCTCGTGGTGACGGTGGAGCCGGTAGGCCGACTGGAGTCGTTCCTTGTCGTCCGTGATCGCCCAGTACGGGCGCTTGTGTCGCACTAGTCCCCGTTCCTTCAGGCGCGAGAGGATCGCGCTGACAGCGTCGGTCTCCAGTCCAAGTCGCTCCGCGATCGTCGCGGCCTTCCACGCCCGGTCATCGTGCTCATCGAGGAACACCACGATCCGCTCGGTGTCGTTGCGCTCCTCGAACTTGTCGGGATCGACGTTCTCGAACTCCTCGATATCGATGGTGCCACTCGACATAGACTAGTGTTTGGACTGTTGGGACATAGTTGTTTGGTATGTTTGTTACTTTGGGGAGAAAATTCCCGCATCTAGAGCGGGATGGAATCACTCTCTCGATGTTGCGACGAAATGCGCCTCGAGGTGGCGCGTCCAGTACGTCGCGAGGCCACCTGGACTGCAGCGGGCGCACAACTGCAGCGGGCCCTCCAGGTGCCCCAGTTCGACCCGGAACCGGGTGAGCGCTGCGAGCGTGTCGACGACCAGCCCACAGCCGTCACAGGCGACGTGATCGCGCTCGTCGGGATCCGGCTCCGTCTGGATCGCGCAGTCGACGCAGATCGGGTGGGTGACTCGCTCGTCCTGGCCCCAGGTGTGGGCCTCGCCAGTCTCGGTACCGGGCGGCGCGTCGCAGAATGCACAGCCGACGAGGGTTTGCTGCATCACTCGTCCTCCGCGTCGGCGTCGCGGCCGGCCGTCCAGCCACGATGGAAGACGGCCAGCTGTGTCGTCGAGTCGAACGTGGTGCCGCTCGGCTCGTGAACCAGAACTTGGTCCTCGGGAACCAGCGTGACGACGTCCGCGTCGACGAGGTCGCTGACCAGGCGTTGGGCCGTCGTGTCGTCGACGTCCGCCGTATCGGCGCTGGTGGCGTCACGGTCCTGGGCGAGCTGTTCCTTCTCGAACCGTTCGTAGTCGCTACTCGTGTCGTCGTACGGATCGGGACCCGGCATGGTGAGTCACGCAGCGCTCATGGTCGCGCGCTGCACGCCTTCCGGCGCCGACAAACAGTCAGGAGTGACAGCGTCAGTCCGGTCGCGGATCGCGATAGCCGATGACGGCGACGTCGTCGATGAACAGGACGCTCTTCATGAAGTCGAGCTTGGTCAGGCTGTGCTGGTAGAGGTTATGCCGACCTAGGTAGTTTACTGGCACCACCAGACAGCCGAACTCGATCTTTGGCCGACCGTCCTTCTGGGTGCGGTACCCCTTCTGGAACTTGAGGAGGTCGTCGCTGACGTTCTTCCGCTCGCTCTTCTCGACCTCGATAGCGATGCGGGCGTCGGCGTCGTAGAGGTCGACGCTGTAGTTAAAGCCCTGATGCGACCAGAGCTTGCAGTTCGGGTTGAAGCCGCCGGCGGCATCCCCTTCGTACTCGTACTGCGAGAGGCCGTCGGCGATAGCGGCATCGAACCCGCCGACCTCCGTGTGTTTCGTCGAGCCGTCGAAGACGCTCGCCGGGACGGCCTCGACGGCCGACCGAATCGACGCCAACGAATCATCCAGAAACGCCTCGGACGAGGTTTGGGTACGACGCTCGCTCAGTTTGGTGACCTCCTCGACGACGACCATACTCGCTCTCGAGGAGTAGCGGCCCGATAAAACCCGTCGCGACGGCCGTTCGAGCCGACCGGCCGCCAGGATACACTCACTCGAGGAGTCGGGCGGAGGGTGGGGCGGGGAAGTGGATCCAGCCGCAGTATTAACCAACACTGTGCCGGTACCAACCGGGAATGTTGGTTAAGGCTAGCCGCTACGGCGTTTGGAGTTCTCGAACTGGCTTCACGACGAAGGTGTCTAGCTCGCTGGCTGCTCCTTCACCCGACCGCTCCGCCGGCGTCGAGGCCGACCGCGTGAGCTGAGTGATGAGCTCGTCGCGAACGGGTCGTCGCAGGACGGTGGTCTCGTGCCAGCCCAGCCGGTCATCGAAGTGCCGCTTCTGGAACTGCCCGCCGACGTCGTCGGCTGCGACGTACTGCGTCCGCGTCGACCGCCCGACCTACCGGGAGATGAAGACGGCGCCCACGGTCTCGTGCGTGAGCTCGACGAGATCACACTCCACGAGTGCGACGACCGACGCGTGATCCCGGTCGGTCGGAACCGTCATCTCGAAGTCCCCCCACGGCGCCTCATCGTCGATGGTAGTTCCTGCGTGATGTGCTGTCCGTGTCTTGCTGCGTCGTTCCGAAGCCATCGTCTATCGGGGGCACGTGATGCGCCCCGCCACCCCCTCGTGAGGGCGACAGACACCACCGAAACGTACACGCTCAGCCTACGATCCACATCTGATACTTTCTTGATTTCACTCTCTGTGTGACGGCCCCTCGATCTGAGAGAGCCGGCGGCCTTCGCACACCGCATATCGCCTCTATCTTTGGACGAAAACGGCGATATGCAAGGCGAAATAACGCCCTCAAATTGCAGAAGAACCGCGTCGGGCTGATTTGAGGGCGTAGAAAGCACCTCGACGATCTCAGAGATAATGCTGTGATTTCAGAAATTGCTCGACGGCGGGGTAAAGAAGGTGATCTCGGCCGTATCTGGATTCCTTAAGGTCGCTGCTTCACCTACTCTGATTCCCTCGAGGTCCTCCTTCTCGGCACTTCGGATCGTGGAATACCCGATTCTCTCGATTCCGACCGTGTCAGTCGCTGAAAATTGCTCGACAGAAGTTCAGAAGAACCTGATTCTAGTCCAAATATAATTTCCTGTAATCTGAGAAAAAATCGGCTCTGATAAAACCTTCTGGACGTACAGATAGTGTTCAGATAAGCTGATTCCATGCGAAAGCGAACGCTTGCAACCAGTTTTCGACGGTCTCTGCTCTGGCATGGC
>NZ_JBNLVO010000010.1:0-54804 GCF_050510935.1 Halosubterraneus shenae
GTGAGGCGGGCGGTTTCGAGCATAGACCACTCAAAGATCGTCCCGCCTCACCCTTCATCCTTATCTGAACACCGCCTCGCGGGCGCCGGGCGGGACGCTCGCGGCCCTCTGATAAATGACAGCGGTCGAGTCCGGTCGGAGGGCGGTGAGCGGGTGAACGGCCGGAACCGACGGTCGTTTGCCCTTATAAGTCCGGCTCGGCGGCTCCGAGCTCCGAACGATCGAGGGCTCCGGGTTCCGAGCGCTCAGCGGCTCCGAGATCCGAACTCCGCCGAGACGTGTCGCCAGCGACGGTGAGGCGAGTGCCCCGGGCCCGACGCCGGCGCTACAGCTGCTCTTCGATCGCCTGCAACACCCGAGCGCTCGTCCGGATCCCGTTCTCGAAGTTCTCGACGTCGAGGTGCTCGTTCGGCGAGTGGTTCCCCTGGTCGTGGTTCGCGTAGGGAACGATGAGCACCGGCACGTCGCTGAGGGCCTCGACGTCGCGGAAGTAGGCCGCGGGCAGGCTCCCGCCCAGCACCGGCAGTTCGATCGGCGAGTCGCCCCAGACGGCCGCGAGCGCGCTCTCGACGGGATCGGCGGCGGGCGTGTCGACCGGCGTCTTCATCGGCGGGAACGTGCTCTGCTTGGTGGCCTCGACGTCGGGCGCGACCTCGTCGAGATGGTCGCGGATGGCCGCGAAGACATCGTTCGGGTCCTGGTGGGGGACGAGCCGACAGTCGAGCTTCGCGGTGGCCTCGTTCGGGAGGACCGTCTTCATCCCTTCGCCCTGGTAGCCCCCAGAGAGGCCGTTGATCGTCATCGTCGGCTGGGTGAGCAGGCGCTCGTAGTAGGGGTCGTCGCTGGCGAAGTGGGACAGCTCGAGGTCGGCCGCGATCGCCGCGCTGTCGTCCGGGATGGCCTCGACGAGCTCGCGGTCCGCCTCCGTGATCTCGACGCCGTCGTGGAAGCCCTCGACCGTGATCTCGTCGCCGCCGGGGCCGCGCATCGAGGAGAGCGCCTCGACGAGCTCGTTCGTCGCGGCCGGGACCGGGCCGCCGAAGTTGCCCGAGTGGAGATCCGTGTTCGCCGTGCGGTGATCGAGCTGGAAGGAGAGCACGCCGCGGTTGCCGTAGATGAGCGTCGGCCGGCTCTCGCGGGCGACCTCGACCGGTTCCTCGCCGTCGACGAAC
This sequence comes from Halosubterraneus shenae, assembly GCF_050510935.1. Classification (NCBI taxonomy): domain Archaea; kingdom Methanobacteriati; phylum Methanobacteriota; class Halobacteria; order Halobacteriales; family Haloferacaceae; genus Halosubterraneus; species Halosubterraneus shenae. Next base: position 1,173 of record NZ_JBNLVO010000010.1, read on the forward strand.
TCGTCTTCGGCGTCGGCCGCGCCCGGGGCGACCGCGTGCTGGGGGCCGTCCGCGACGTAGACGAGGTCGGCGTCCTCGATCTCGCGGGCGCCGTCCTCGAGGTACTCGCGGAGCCCGTGGCTGCCGCTCTCCTCGCCGCCCTCGATCAGGAGCTTTACCTCGACTTCCGGGAACGCGTCGGCCGCGAGCAGCGCGTCGACCGCGAAGGCGTGGCAGGCGAACTGGCCCTTGTTGTCGCCGGCGCCGCGCGCGTAGATGCTCCCGTCGCGGACGGTCGGCTCGAACGCGGGGCTCTCCCAGGCGTCCTCGTCGCCCGGCGGCTGGACGTCGTAGTGGCCGTAGAAGACGACCGTCGGCACCTCGTCGGCCGGGACCTCGCCGCGCGCGACGGACTCGGGCACGCGCTCCGCGTACACGAGCGGATGCCGGCTCGTCTCGATCAGCTCCGTGTCGAGCCCCGACGCCTCGAGGGTCTCGACGACGAGGTCGCCGGCGACGGCCATCCCCTCGCTGGTCGTCGAGATGCTCGGCTGCCGCAGGAGGTCGAACAGGCGCTCGCGGTACTCGTCGAGGCGGTCGTCGATGGCGGTCGTTACCGGGTCGTCGGCAGGTGCGTCATCATCGTCGACGTCGTCGACGTCGTCGCTCATGCGTAGGCTCACGACCGCCCGGGGTTTTGCCGTTCGGGTTGCGGAACGTCGCGCTGGGGTGCTGATGCTGGAGCGAAGGCGAATCGTGTGCCACGTTCCGCCTTCGCAAGAACTACGGCTATCTCGCACGTCACTCCCTCAAGGGATCCCCGTGGCCAATCAGGACGCTCGCGTCGACATGACGACGGGGCGGATCACGCCGAAGCTCTTCCACCTGGCGTGGCCGCTCGTGCTCGGCAACCTCCTCCAGACGCTGTACAACCTCGCGGACATGTTCTGGGTGGGGCGCGTGAGCGCCGAGGCCGTCGCCGCCGTCTCGCTGATGTTCCCGCTCTCGTGGATGTTCGTCAGCTCCGCGATGGGCGTCACGGCGGCGACGATCGCCGTCGTCTCCCAGCACGTCGGCGCCGGCAACGACCGCCACGCGGACCGGGTCGTCGCGCAGACCTGCATCCTCGCCACGGTCGTCTCGCTCGTGCTCGCGGTCGGCGGCTTCCTCGCGCGCCACTGGCTGCTCTACTGGATCGGCGCCCGCGACCAGGTGTTCGTCGAGGCGCTCGCGTACATCGAGGTCATCTTCCTCACGCTGCCGCTCACGTTCCTCTTCTTCGCGTTCCGCGCGTCCCTGCAGGGCGCCGGCGACACGAAGACGGCGATGTGGCTCGTCGCGGTCTCGGCCGGGATCAACATCGTCATCGACCCCTTCTTCGTCCTCGGCTGGGCCGGGTTGCCGGCGATGGGCACGCGCGGGGCCGCGCTCGCGACGCTCGTCTCCCGCCTGTTCGCGACGGCGGTCGGGATCTGGATCCTCGTTCGCGGGAAGCGCGGCATCCAGCTCCACCTCGGCGACCTCCGCCCGGACCCGGCGATCCTCCGGAAGCTCGTCGACGTCGGCTACCCGGCGACGCTGGACGGCTGGGCGCGCTCCTTCGCCGCCGTCGCGATGGCCGCACTGGTCGCGCGCTTCGGCCCGGCGGCGACGGCGGCGTACGGTATCGGCGTCAGGCTCATGTCCGTCTCCTGGACCGTCTCCGGCGCGGTCGGCCAGGCGACGTCGACCGGCGTCGGGCAGAACCTCGGCGCGGAGACGCCGGACCGCGCAACCCGCGTCACGGGCGTCGCGACCGCCGCGACGATGGGGATCCTCTTTGCCGCGGGCGGGCTCGCCTGGCTGTTCCCGGACGTCGCGATGGGCGTCTTCATCGACGACCCGGCGGTCGTCTCCGAGGGCGTCCGGTTCCTCCGGATCATCGCGCTGACCTGGGGCTTCTTCGGCGGGCTGATGGTGATCCAGGGTGCCTTCCGCGGCGCCGGCGACACCAAGGTCGCCATGACGCTCTCGCTGCTCTCGCGCTGGATCGTCCGCATCCCCATCGCCGCCATCACGGCCTTCGGCGCGGTGACCGTGCCCGTCGTCGGCGTCTCCTACACGGGCCTCGGCTGGGGCGTCGACGGCCTCTGGTGGGCGTACGCGACGAGCGCCGTCGTCTCCTTCGTCGTCGGCGTCGCCTGGTTCCTGCGCGGGACCTGGCAGGAGGGGGTCATCGAGGAGGAACCGCCTGCGGGGGCCGCGGCAGATCCCGATGCAACCGCGAGCGAAGACGCCGGCGACGAGGTGGTCGCGACGACGGAAGAACAGGGGTCGGACGCGCCGACGGACGATTAGGCGCGCTGCGGGAGGTCGCCGTTACTCCGCCAGCCGCTCGCGCAGCAGCTGGTTCACCTGGCCGGGGTCGGCGGAGCCGCCGGTCTGCTGCATCACCTGGCCGACGAGGAAGTTGATCGCGCCCTCGTCGCCCTCGTGGTAGTCCTCGACGGCGTCGGGGTTCTCCTCGATGGCGGTCTCGACGGCGGTCTCGACCTCGCCGGACTCGGCCTTGCCGAGCCCCTCCTGTTCGATGACGGTGTCGGGGTCGACGCCCTCGTCGAGCATCTCGCGGAGGACGGTCTCCTCGGCGTTCTTCGTCGTCACCTCACCCTCGTCGACGAGCTCGACGAGGCGTGTGAACTCGTCGAGCCGGTCCTCGACGTCGGTGATCGCCATGTCGCGGTAGTTGAGCTCGCCGAGGAGGTTGTCGGCGACCCACGTCGCCGCGAGGTCGGGGTCGAACGACTCGGCGACGTCCTCGAAGAAGTCCGCAACCTCCTTCGTCGACGTGAGCTTCGAGGCCGACTCCTCGTCGAGCCCGTACTCGGTCTGGAACCGCTCGCGGCGGGCGTCCGGGAGTTCCGGGATCGGGATCTCCTCCTTCCAGTTGGACACCTCGAGGGCGGGGAGGTCGGCCTCGCGGAAGTAGCGGTAGTCCTTCTCCTCCTCCTTCGAGCGCATCGAGACGGTGATGCCGCGGGACTCGTCCCAGTGGCGCGTCTCCTGGGCGACCTCGCGGCCGCGCCGCACGGCGTTCTTCTGGCGCGTGACCTCGTACGCGAGGGCTTTCTCCGCGGCCTTGTGGCTGGAGATGTTCTTCACCTCGGTGCGGTTCGCCGCCTCGAGGGCTTCGTCGGGGATGTGGCCGTCTTCTTCGACTTCCTCCCCCGGCACGAGCGAGATGTTGGCGTCCACGCGGAGCGAGCCGTCGCGCTGGGCGTCGAAAACGCCGAGGTACTCGAGGACCTCCTCGAGCTTCGCGAGGAACGCGCGCGTCTCCTGGGGCGACCGGAAGTCCGGGTCCGTGACGATCTCCATCAACGGCGTGCCGGCGCGGTTGTAGTTGACCAGCGTGTAGTCGGCGGTGTCGATGGAGCCGCCCTTGTGCTGGAGCGAGCCGGGGTCCTCCTCGAGGTGCGCCCGGGTGACGCCGATCTCTCGGCGCTCGCCCTCGACCGAGACCTCCAGCGAGCCGTCCGCGCAGATCGGCGCGTCGTACTGCGTGATCTGGAAGTTCTTCGGCAGGTCGGGGTAGTAGTAGTTCTTCCGGTGGAACTCGGTGCGCTCGGGGATGTCCGAGTCCAGCGCCTTGCCGATCTTGACGGCGGCCTCGACGGCGCCCTCGTTGAGGACGGGGAGCGCGCCCGGGAGCCCGAGGCAGGTCGGGCACGTGCGCGTGTTCGGTTCCTCGTCCTCGGCCGGTTCCGTCGAACAGCTGCAGAAGATCTTCGTGTCGGTTTCGAGCTGAACGTGGACCTCCAGCCCGATGACGACCGCTAGCTCCTCCTCCGCGGTCTGAGTACTCATTACCGACGCGTAGCGCGGCCGCTGTGTAAAGCGTGTCGGGATACGGAGCCGCGACTCGCACCTCGGGGCCTCACCGTGAGTGACCATCCACGTTGGAACGGAACCAGCTACAGTTCGCTGACGTCCATCGATCCGTCGACCGAGAGCGTCCCTCTCGTCCCGACGGTGACCTTCATAATCGTATCGATACGGCCGACAGGCCCTCTTTCCGACTTGGCGTACATTTCCCCATATGCCCGATATGTTCCATACGGACAATCGGCATCAGGAACACCGAGCGGAAAGTAGTCGGCAACGGCAGTCGCCCCCGGGGTGAGTTCGAGACCGCCGGCCTCCGCCGTTTGCCGAACGAATTCGGGCATCTTCCAGCACTCCTCGTAGACGGCGTCGCCGATCGTCAGCGACTCGCCCGAATCAACACCTGAATACTCGTTGACTGCGTCGGATTGCTGGGGAAACAGTTTCAACGGCGTCGAGGCGTCCACCTGCTCGGCACGATTCGTGTCGAAGCCCACAGGAACCGGGTCGCCACCGGTGACCAGCAGCGTGCGGTCCGTGTGGTTCGTCAGCGCCGCTCGAACGCGCCCCGGAGCGTCGCTACTCGGTTGGCGAACCACCGTGACGAGAAACTCGAAGTCGGACTCCGAGACCGGTTCCGGCGGTTCAGCGGTTTCCGCTTTGGTAGTTGTCGGGTTCGGAGACTCTGACGGTGTGCTGCTCGCCGTTTGCGTCTCTGGTGAGGTGTCCGTCCGAGAAGTCTCCGTCGCGGTCGACGGCACGTCCTCGCTGGTCGCCGAACACCCACTGAAGGCGGAGAGCCCGGCCAGCGCCGCCAGCACTCGTCGTCGGTTCGGGGAGGGCATAAAAAAATTCGCCGCGGCCGGCGCTGAAAGTTCTTTCCCCGGTCCTGTCCCCCTTACTCCTCCTCGATCAGCCGCATTCCGGCCGGATGCGTCCGGCAGACGTCGGGGTCGTAGCCGGCGTCGGAGAGGCCCGTGCCGAGCGCGAAGACGGTCCGGCCCAGCATCGCCATCGACGCCTCGCCGCCGGCGTCCTCGACGGCGTCGATGGCCTCGGCGACCTCCGGCACGAGCAGGCCGACGTCCCTCGTGAACTCCTGCGCGGCGGCGACGAGCGTCGAGAGCCTGGGGTTGCGTTCAAGGGTCGTGAGCGCGCGCTCGCCGGCCGCCGTGAGGTCGGACGTGTCGCCCTCAAGCACGTCGACCGTCGAGAGCTCGCCGAAGGAGACGTACTCGACGCGCGTCGTCGCCGGGACGCCGTCGAGCCGGCCGTAACCTGGGGCGCCGGGCTCGAAGCGGATCGGGATCCCGCCTCTCGCCTGCGCGACGACGTCGCCGAGGCCCGTCCCGGCCTCGACCTCGGCGACGTGGGCTGTCCGGATCAGGTCGTTCTCAGAGCGCCCGCAGTCGAAGGCCTGGTTCGCGGCGAGGGCGGTGCCGAGCGCCGCGGCGCCGGAGACGCCGAAGCCGGCGCCGATAGGGAGCTCCGTCTCGACCGCGACGTCGGCGTCGACGTCGAGGGCATCGAGGACGCGTTCGACAGGCTCGACGTCCACGTCGTCGCCGTCGACGGTGAGGCCGTCGCCCTCGGAAACTGTGACTTCGACGCCGTCCGTGAGCGTGAGGCCGGCGCCGCAGGAGCCGGCGGCTGCGGGTTCGTCCGCCGGATGTGCGCTGAAGAACGCGGTGATGTGGCCCGGCACGAAGGCGGTCGATCGCTCGTCAGTCATAGTGAGGTCGACACACACCTCGGGATTAACGGTTGCCATCCGCGGCGGGCGCGGCGATGTGTCTCCCGGGTCGGCGTCCGCCTAAAAATGAAGGTAGTCGAATTCGACGTCTCGCGCGCGGCCGGCTATGGCGAGAGGCGCTGGCGGTCGCGCGGGTAGAGCACGGCCTCGCGGATGTTGTCGAGGTCGAGCAGCGTCATGATGAGGCGCTCGGCGCCGATGGCCCAGCCCGCGTGCGGCGGCATGCCGTACTTGAACATGTCCGTGTAGTACGCGAACTCGTCGGGGTCGAGCCCCTGCTGCTCGAACCCTTCGATGAGCTGCTCGTAGCGGTGCTCACGCTGGCCGCCGGAGACGAGCTCCATGCGCGGGTGCATCAGGTCGAAGCCGGTCGAGAGGGCCTCGTCGTCGTCGTGGTCCTTGATGTAGAACGGCTTGATCTCGGAGGGCCAGTCGGTGATGAAGTAGTGGCGGCCCATCTCCTGGCCGAGCGCGTGCTCGCCCTCGGTCGGGAGGTCGTCGCCCCAGACGAGCTGCTCGTCGAGCTCGCCGGTCGCGTTGATCTTCTCGATGGCCTCCTCGTAGGTGAGTCGCGGGAAGGCGTCGTCCGGGACCTCGAACTCGCCGGCGAGCCCGAGCGTCTCGAGCTGGTCCGCGCAGTTCTCGGAAACGGCCTCGTAAGCCGACTTGACGACGGACTCACAGACGTCCATGGCGTCCTCGTGGTCGCAGAAGGCGCCCTCGAAGTCGATGGAGGTCGCCTCGTTGAGGTGCCGCGGCGTGTTGTGCTCCTCGGCGCGGAAGATCGGGCCGATCTCGAAGACGCGCTCGAGGTTGGAGCCGGCGGTCAGCTGCTTGAACAGCTGCGGCGACTGGTTCATGAAGGCCTCCTCGCCGAAGTACGTGATCGGGAACAGCTCCGTGCCGCCCTCGGTCCCGGTCGCGACGATCTTCGGCGTGGTGACCTCCGTCGCGTTCGCGTCGCGGAACGCCTCGCGGGCTGCGCGCAGGATCTCCGAGCGGATCTCGAAGATGGCCTGCACCTCGTCCTTGCGCAGGTCGAGCGTCCGGTTGTCGAGTCGGGTCGAGAGGTCGGCGTCGACCTTGCCGGAGGGGTCGAGCGGGAGCTCGGTGTCCGCCTCGGCGATGACCTCGACCGATTCCGGCGTGATCTCGACGCCGGTCGGCGCGCGAGGCTCCTCCTCGACGGCGCCCGTGACGGAGACGACGGATTCGCGAGCGGCGTTGAGGCCAGTCTCGACGAGGTCGTCGTCCATCTCGTCCTTCTCGAACTTCACCTGGATCTTGCCCTCGGTGTCGCGCAGGATCAGGAACGCGATGCCGCCGAGGTCACGGATCTCGTGGACCCAGCCAGCGACCGTCGCGTGGTCGCCCGGCTCGGCGTCGGCCGTGTACGTACGGTCTTCAAGTCCTTCCATACACACGCGTACCGCGGTTACGGCTTAAAAGACGTTGATTCGAATTTTGCTTATGGGGATGGCTCACGTGGTTATCGCAAGCTTTCGGGTGGGTCTTCGTCGTCGGTGGTTGCGTCGGGTCCAGTTCGAACTTCGGCGACGTTGGCAACTCGACTTCGTTCGGAAGTTCGGTCGCTATCTTCTCTCGTGGCTCCACTCGATATCCACCGAATTCCACAGCCGTCGAGGCGATCACGTTTTTAAACGAACTCGGCTGTCGTCGCTGGCGATACCACTCGGCAGGTCTTGAAAGCCCCAGCCGGCGAGCGGTCGCGCTGCTCGCTGCGCGCCTCGCCAGCTCACTCGCTGCGCGCCTCGCCAGCTCACTCGCTTCGCTCGTTCGCTGGCTCTGTGCTTGCGTCGCAGGGCGTCCCGCTCGCCGGCTGCCCCTTTCAGTCCCACCCACCGAGTGGTTGCCAGGCGTCGCTCGCGGCGGTTGGTTCACGGCTATCGCTTGGCGGGTGCTCGGCGTGCGGTACTGGGCGGCTGGCGCGCGCGAGCAACGCGTGCGAGGGAGGCCGGTGGCGCGCCGGAGCGGTGCGGTGCCGGCGCGCCCCGGCCGAGGCTGGGGAGGGCCGAGGCTTGCGGTTTCTGGGCGGTCGCGGTGCGGTCGCGGTTGCGGTGCTGTGCGGTCCTGGCGGACTGAAAGGGCGATGGCCGGTCGCGCCGGAGGGGGAGTCGCTGAGCAGGCCCTATCTGCGCGGGCGGTGCGGAGAGCGCAGATATCCTCAGCGACCGCGAGCGGCCGAGGGCTTTCTGGGTGTTTGCGGTGCTGTCGAGAGCAAGACCGTATCACCTGCCCAAACCTGCGCATCCCGAGCGGCCGAAGGCTTTCCCGGCGTTGCAGCCTGTTATATCGATGGTCGCTATTTAGAATCCAGCTACACCCGCGTCTCGGCCAACGATTAACCCCCTCGCGCCCCATACTCGAAACATGAACAAACTCGTGGATGGCGAGTGGCGCACGGACGCCTACGAGGCGACGGGCGAGTCGGGGGAGTTCCAGCGCGAGGAGACGAACTTCCGAAACTGGCCGGTCGGCTCCGAGATCCCGGCCCACGTCGACGCCGAGATCGACGAGCGGTTCGAGCCCGAACCGGGGCGCTACCACCTGTACGTCTCCTACGCCTGCCCGTGGGCGCACCGCGCGCTCACCGTGCGCTCGCTGCTCGGTCTCGAGGACGTCATCGACGTCAGCGTCGTCGACCCCTTCCGGGCCGAGGACGGCTGGCAGTTCACGCCGGAGAAGGCCGGCTGCACGCCGGACAAGATCCACGGCGCGGATTACCTGCGCGAGCTGTACGTCGAGGCCGACCCCACCGCGACCTGTCGCGTGACGGTGCCCGTGCTCTGGGACACGAAGGAGGACACCATCGTCAACAACGAGTCGCGGGAGATCATCCGCATCCTCGACACCGCCTTCGCCGAGTTTGGGAACGGACGACGCCTGCTCCCCGAGGACGAGGAAGCGATCCGCGGGGTCGACGAGCTCATCACCGACATCTACGAGCCGATCAACAACGGCGTCTACCGCGCGGGCTTCGCCCGCTCGCAGTCTGCCTACGACGGCGCCATCGACGACCTGTTCGACGCGCTCGACCGCTACGACGAGCTGCTGGCGGACCAGCGGTTCCTCGCCGGCGACCGGCTCACCGAGGCGGACGTCTGCATGTTCACGACGCTGATCCGGTTCGACCAGGTGTACCACACGCACTTCATGTGCAACGTCCAGCAGATCCACGAGTACGACAACCTCTGGCCGTACCTGCGCGACCTCTACGGGACCGGCGACGTCGCCGAGACCGTGAACATGGACCACATCAAGGAGCACTACTACACCACCCATCCGGACGTGACCCCCTCCCGCATCGTCGCTCGTGGGCCTGACCTCGACTTCGAGGCTCCGCACGACCGCGACGCACTCGCGGAGTCGCCGCCGCTGCCCGAGGGGAGCGCCGTCGCGGACGACTGACCACGCAGACGCCGACGACAGAACCACACCACCTTCCCGTCGCGACGTTCCGCCTTCCAACTTCTTAACTCGGCGGCGGCCGACCTACGCGCATGCACCAGCCAACAGAGCGCGTCCGCGCGACGGAGCGGTCGCGCATCCGGGTGATGTTCGACCTCGCGGAGCAGGAACCGGCCGACCGCGACCTCGTCCGGCTCGAGGTCGGCGAACCCGACTTCGACACCCCCGAGCACGTCGTCGACGCCGCGGCCGAGGCCGCCCGCGGCGGGGCGACGCACTACACTTCCAACGCGGGCCTGCCCGAGACCCGCCAAGCCATCAGCGACTCGATGGCGGAGAACTACGGCATCGAGCACGATCCCGACGAGATCGTCGTCACCGTTGGCGGGATGGAGGCGCTCCACCTCGCGACGCTCGCGACGGTCAACCCCGGCGAGGAGCTGCTCTACCCGTCCCCGGCCTGGCCGAACTACGAGACGCAGGCGCTACTGGCCGACGGGGAGCCGGTCGAGGTACCGATGCCGGCCGAGAACGACTACGACCTCGACGCGGACCTCCTGATCGAGGAGATGAGCAAGAACACCGCTGCGGTCGTCCTCACCACGCCATCGAACCCGACCGGCCGCGTCTTCGATCCGGCCGAGATCCGCGCGGTCGTCGAGGCCGCCGCGGACTACGACGCTTACGTCATCGCCGACGAGGTGTACGCGGGCCTCACGTACGACACCGAACCCGAGGGCATCGCCTCGCTCACGGGGCACCCGGACCACGTGCTGACGGTCGGCTCCTGCTCGAAGAAGTACGCTATGACGGGCTGGCGGCTCGGCTGGCTCGCCGGCGACTCGACGGTCATCGACCAGGTCGTCTCGATCCACGAGTCGACGACGGCCTGCGCCTCCAGCGTCGCGCAGGCGGCCGCCATCGAGGCGATCACCGGCCCGCAGGAGCCCTTCGAGGAGATGTACGACGCCTTCGAGCGCCGCCGCGATTACGTCGTCGGGCGCATCGAGGGCATCGACGGCCTCTCCGCGCCGCGACCGGAGGGCGCTTTCTACGCGTTCCTCGACCCCGACGTCGACGCCGACTCCCTGACGTTCGCGAAGTACCTCCTCCGCGAGCACGGCGTCGTCCTCGCACCGGGCGACGGTTTCGGCGACGCCGGCGAGGGGCGGCTCCGGCTCTCCTTCGCGAACTCGATGGATCGGCTGGAGGAGGGGATCGACCGGATCGAAGCCGGGATTCAGTCGTACTGAAGCAGGAAGCGTCGCTTTCGGGCGGTCCTCTTTATAAGTAGCCGAGCGGGATCTGCCGGTTCAGACCTACCGCATGTCCTCACAGCCGTGCTCGCACGCCGCCTCCGCGACCTCGTCCGCGGCTGCGCCGCTGGTGAGGTAGTTGACCGCGGCGTCGTAGCCGTCGCGTGCGAACTGGAGTTCGATCGCCCGACAGAGCCCGCGTGAGGATCCTGTGACGACTACTGCTGGCACGTCTGGAGCCTCGCCGTCCGGCCACCTGAATCGACGCGTTCTCCGGGACGTTGCCTACTCGTCCGCGAGCGGGGCGTCAGGCGAGGGTGCCTCCGCGTTCTCCGGGGCGGCGCCGCCGAACTCGCCTTCGCGCATCACGCGCTCGGCGTCCGCGAGCGCCTCGTCGGCGTCGAACGCGTCGACGACGGCCCGGAGCTCCTCGTCCGTCGCGTCCGCGAGGTCCTGCGCGTGCTCAGTCACGTTCGGCACCGCCCGGATGATGTTGTCGATGATCGGGATCGCGGCGGTCTGGGGCGACCGGGAGCCGGGGTTCAGGTCGATGACGATCTCCGTCTTCCCCATCTCGGCCAGCGCCTCCGCGCGGTCGCCGTCCTCCAGGGGAACGAGGACGACGTCCGCGGCGCCGATGCCGTCGGCGTCGACGGTCCCACGCGCGTGGTCGAGCCCCGGGATCTCGCCGTCGCCGGTGAGCCCCTTCACGTTCTCGGCGCCGTGGGCCTCGAGGTGGTCGACGATCGCGCGCATGCGCTCCTCGGTCCGGTTGAAGAGGTTGACCTCGAGGTCGGCGTCGACGGCCTCGGCAAGCGCGACGATCTCGCCCGGCACGAGCGCCGCGACGTTGCCGTTGACGGAGAGGACGGGGTGGTCCGCGAGCAGGAGCTGGGCGGCGGCCGCCCGCTCGGCGGCGTCGGCGGAGTCGATCGTGCGCTCGCCGAGCAGGTAGTCGAACGCTTCGCCGCGGCCCTGGGCGATCAGCCCCTGTCTGGACGTGATCCCCTTGTCGACGCCCGCCTCGATGCGGTGACGCGTGAGGAGGGAGGCGTAGCGCGGGTGGTCCTCGGGGATCTCGACGTCGCTCATGATCGATGGTAGGTGATGGACTGTTTAAAAGTCCGCTACTTTGGATAGTCAATACAGGATTCTTTGTAATTGGAGTTTATATTGTATTATAATATATTTCGTCAACTAATTCAGGCAGACATAGTCGAAAAGCTGGAGGAAAACGGTTGGCAGACAATCTACTTGAGTTTCGAAAAGGACGTAATTTCTACACTATCAGAGAGAACCGATAACGAAGTGATAGAACTTCTGCCGCTCGGATAGAACGTACTAGTGATAGCGTGACTTATTCTTACACGGAGGACGGACAATGTCGTTGACAGGTTATTTATAATTGGAGGAACGGGTTTTCGTTAATGCCTCCTGAGAATGAAGACCTCTTCCTGGCTGATCGAGCTATTACCTCTGAGGCGAATGATGAATTTGGACATAAGGAGTACGCAGACAGTTTAGAGAGGATTCTACGGAACGCTAATCCGCCTTGGCACATCGGCATCTTCGGAAAATGGGGATCCGGTAAAACATCTATAATTCGGATGCTGTATAATCGTCTCAGGGAAAAGAAGGAGTTTGAAGATACTGTTTTTGTAGAGTTTGATGCTTGGTCTCACGCGGAAGGCTCTATCCGAACCGAGCTACTTCTTGAATTAGATGAGAGGATCGGTAAGGAGGTCAAAGGAGAGAATTCAGATGGTATTCTTGGTGAAGACGAGATCACAGGTAGGCTATACGACGTAGAAGAGGAAGAGGAAGTTTCGAAGCCAGCTAACCCACGAAAGGTTATAGAAAACTTTTGGGAGGACAGCCCACTACTCGCAATCAGTTTTGTCGGTATCGCTATAGTTGCAGGTCTACTACAGTATAAGGGGCACTCAACACTGGCATCGATAACTGTTACTGGATTACTACTTCCAGTTCTCGGTTATATTCTCCAGCAGTTGGACACTGTGGCCCAGACGATTCAGAGAAAGTTCCTACACCCTAGAAAAGAGTGGTCAGGATCTTACCAGCGAATATTCGAAGATGTAATCGAAGAGTCGAACGCAAAAACTATCGTAATCTCTATCGACAATCTGGACAGATGCGAGAGTTCGACGGTCTACGATGTCCTCGTATCTCTTAAGACGTTTCTGGAGAATGATGACTGCATCTATCTCATTCCTTGTGATGACAAAGCCTTAGAGAGCCATATCAAGTCGATTGACAAGGGCGAATATTTTGAAGAAGGAAAGAACGAACGAGAATTTCTCCGAAAGTTCTTCCAAACCCATATACGAATTCCACCGTTCCTACCAGAAGATATCGAGGACTACACTGAGAAGGAGAACCAGAGGCTCTCCGATCCTTTCGAAGAGGAAGCTCTTGACGTCCTCACTAATGCCTACATCGACAATCCACGGAGGATCAAGCATGCACTCAACCGGCTTTCGACACTCAGGGTTTTAGCGGAGGAGATTGAGGAAACCGGCGGGTTAACTGGGGGTAGAATCACCGAAAACATCCCATTCCTAGCAAAAGTCTCCATTTTAGAAGAGGAATATCCAGAGTTCTATGATACTCTCTCGGAAAATCCTCGGTTGCTAGGAGATATTAATGACTACTTCCGAGACCAGCTTAGTGGTTCAAGCGACCAGAATCGGGTTGAAAAGGTTCTGAAACCAGATGATGACTCAGAGAAGAACCCCGATCAAGAATCTCGTCTGGAGGCATTTCTCCGTTCCACTCGCCGTATCCATGTTGAGAATCCAAATCCGTTCCTGAACTTGTCTGAACCGTCTTATGCAACCAGTCTTGCCGACGTCGACGCCTTCCTGCAAAATCTTAGGACTGGGCAGGGGGAAGATGTTAGGAAGGAACTTGAACAAGTCGATGACTATGGCCCGTATGTTGACGCGATTGAGAGTACGATACAGAAATATACCACGAAGAGGAGGGAGCAACCGCTTTTCGGGACTGTTGACACTACAATAGCGGTCTTCGATGAATTTGATGAGCGTTCAAGAGGGAGGCTGATTCGTCTTCTTGGGGAATATCTAACTGTTGAGCCTGGGAAGAGATTCTTGGTTGTTCTTGAACCTGATTCAGTATTCCCGATCATCATTCAGATGCGCGATTCCGACTCAGAGACACTACTGGAAGAGTATGCTGGCCTTCTAGTTGATGACAAGGATCTACGCGAGAATATATTAGAGGCCTTTGTGAACAACGCTGAGGATATACCTCAGAACATCGCTCGTAAGGTGTCTAACCAGGTCGAATCACTCGAAGACAACGAGTTCAAGACCGCACTTGATCGTATAGAATCTTCTGAGGAGGCAAAGAATCGCATTATCCGTACTGAGACGCTGGAGCGGGCCGTATCAATGATAGTGCTACAGGATAATGAGAACAAATTCACCGATACAGATTACTATACACGTTTTGAGGATGTAGCAAGTCAGAAAGCAAGAGGAGCGTATGCCACGCATCTTCTTGATCTGAGACTGGATTATTCGAGAAATCAAGAGCAGCAGGTGGATCAAGAATTGGCAAAACTGTTGCTTGATGTTAAGGGTGATATCCTCCAGTCGAGCGGGGAGGAAGTCTTCTACGGGATTCGTGATATAGTGAAGAGTAGCGGGAACAGGCAGCCCGTCGATCTGATCGAGGTTTGCTTCCATTTCTACGATTCGTTCCCTAAAATGTCAAAGCAAGAGTTCCACAGCTGGATGGCCGAACTCTTCCGTGACTGGAATGCCAATAATACAGAGGAACTTTTCGATCTAAGTAACGAGTATGAGGTCTCTATTGTAGAGACAGAGGAAGAAGTTAATGCAGTTCTACAGCAAATTCCTAACCCGTTAGACAACGAATCCCTTGTTATAACTAAGATTGTACCCGCCATTCCAAGAGAATTTGAGCAGCAACTTCACGATAAGGTGAAGAATCTAATCAAGAACAACAATAATAATCATAGCCAGCTTGGAATCGATATATTCACCGAGTATTCAGACCGGTTCGAACCTATTTGGGGAGAAGTCATTGAAATCTGTGGTAACCAAGCGAATCGCGAAAACCGCATTAATCAAAAGAGACGCTACTTGAAGCTTGGTGCAGTGATTTTCCCGAAGCTCGACGGACCGGGACAGGAGAGCTATATCAGCCAAATAGACAATCTACTAGGTGGTGATCAGACCGAGTACCAGTTATACCAAGATCTCTGGGAGAAGATAGAGTCTGATGTTGAGTCTGACAGGAAAGAGACTGTAGCAGAAGATGTCCGTAATGAGCTGGCACAAGCTTTCAGTCGGAATCAGAATCCAGGACATCTTGATCCCTTGATTGAAGTGATGAGTTCTATTACTGGATATCTTGTTGAGGAGAACGGTCAACAATTCATGGACCGTATCAGTAAGCAACTTACGCAGAATAATCTGAACGATGGCCAGAAAGCACGAGTCTTAGAACATATCTCGGAGTTCGACGAATTCTTCGGAAAAGAAGGCCAGATTCTGGATCGAGTCGAGAACGTCCTGAAACAGTCGAACCATAATAATGTCGAACAGAAAGGAGGAAAACTGCTCGACAAGCTGGAAGATCTTGGTGAAGCCGACCAAGCAAGGATCGACCAGATTAGGGAGGATTACCTCTTAAAGTGAGGTTAGTTTCACCTCCCCTGTTTTTAACAAGTAGTCTAAATTTTGGCCACCACCTAATCCAGATTCTATTGTAGAAGGACACCGACTATGACCTATAGCTCTGAGAACAAAGTTGACGGGATAGTGCTACTCATAGACCTCCCACAGGAATTCCTAAACCCGAAAAGGAAATTACATATCGATAGCACCGGCGCGAACTGCTTGTAACCGCCACCATCTACAATCTCCAAAAAGCTCTCAAACATTGGTCACGTCCCAATCATCGGATTCAACATAGCACAACAGTCCGAAAACCCTCCACCGCTCGCGGTTGCTGCGCGACATATCCGCGGCTCTCCGCCTCGGGAGACGGTCCGGGCTTCCGTTGCGACCTCGACGGACGGGTCCGGACTGCGACTTCCAGCCCTTCGTTCGTTGTGCTCACGAAGACACCGCCCGACGCTGATAGGGGTCGGCTCAGCGACTCCGATACAACGCGACCGGCCATTGCTCTTTCAGTCCGCCAGGACTGCCACAGCAACTGCACCGCGACAGCGACAGCACCGCACAGCTACCGCGAGCCCGGCCCTCCCCGGCCTCGGCCGGCGCCGGACCGCAACACCTCGGCGCCGGCCTCCCTCGCACGCGTTGCTCGCGCGCGCTGGCCGCCTCAGCACCGCACGACGGACAGCCGGCAAGCGATAGCCGTTAATCAACCGCCGCGCACGACGTCAAGCCACCACTCCTGGGCGGGATTGAAAGGGGCAACCGCCGAGCGCGAAGCCCCGCGACGAAAGCACCGAGCCAGTGAACGAGCAGCGCGAGCGCCTCGGCGGCTGGGGCTTTCTGGGCATGCTGAGTGGTGTCTGTGGGGACGACACCCGCATTCATTTATAAGCATGCCCGTTCAGAGGGCGGCTATTTACCGGTTCCGCGAACGATTTCCAGAACGTCTACCGACCAAACCAGTACTACGAAGAGGTCAAAAAGCCAGCAATCACCGACTTCATCCAATTAAATCATATCTGCCCAGAAGACGCTAAATCCGAATCAGAGCGTGTCGAGAACGCCAAGCACGCGCTCCTCGGCCTGGCGGCCGGGGTCGTGTTCGCTGCCGTCGCGGTCGGACTCGAGGTGGTCGACGGCGGTGCGGTGCATCGCCTCCTCGATGGGCGTCGACTCCCAGCCGAGATCCGCGAGCTTGCAGGTGTCGAGCACGTGTGGGTAATCGCGGTAGAGGACGAAGTCGTCCGGTTCCAGTGAGCCGGACGCGAGCGCGTCAGCGCCGGCGGGGACGACCTCGCAGTCGGTGTCGAGCACGTCCGCGATGAGGTCGACCATCTCCTCTAAGGTGACGAGCTGGCGGTCGCCGACGTTGTACGCCTCGCCCGGCTCGCCGCGCTCGGCGACGACCCGGAGAGCGCTCGCGACGTCCTCGACGTACGCGCGGTGCCAGACGTTCTGGCCGTCGCCCGGGACGACGACGCGGTCGCAGTTCGCGACGCGGTCGATCCAGTAGTCGAGCCGCTCGGTGTAGTCGTGGGGCCCGTAGACGATACAGGGCCGGACGGCCATCGCGTTGACGCCCTCCGCTGCGGCTTCGAAGACGACGCGGTCGCCCTCGGCCTTCCGGTTGCCGTAGGTGTCGTGGGACTCGTCGGTCGCCTGCTCGGCGGAGCAGGGGCGCAGCTCCGTCTCGCCCTCCCGTTTGGGAATCTCCTCCGCGCCGTAGGCGTCGCCCGAGGAGATGTAGACGTAGCCGTCGACGTCCGCGAAGACGTCCACGGCGGCCTCGACGTCCGCCGGGTAGTAGGCGATGCAGTCGATGACGACGTCGGGCTCCGCCGAGAGCTTCGCGGTCCGGAGGTCAGTGTCGTCGGTTCGGTCGCCCTCGACGTGCGTGACGTCGTCGGCGCCCGCGAAGGGGTTCTCGTGGTTGCCGCGGTTCAGCATCGTGACCTCGTAGTCGTGCTCGCGGAGCTCCTCGACGACGTGGCGCCCGATGAAGCGAGTGCCGCCGATGACGAGTGCGGAGTCTGCCATACACGGACTCGTGTGGGAGCCCTCAAAAGGGTGACCGAACCGGTCGGAGGAGGGTGTGGGTCGAGGGTCGCCGTAGCAGCGGCGGACTCCGTTCCACGACGCGGCTCTTTATAAGCTCGCGGCGTAACGCCCGCCCATGTTGGCGCTTCACGCGGCGTTTCTGCTGCTGCTCGTCGGGTCGGCGGCCTTCTTCACCTGGCTCGCCGCCCGCGACGTGCGGCACGCGACGACGACGGTCACGGACCAGCAGGACTGGCTCGCGGACACCCTCGGCGTCGAGGACCACGAGGAACTGCTCTCGTACCACCGGATCACGACCGCCTTCGGGCAGCTCCAGGAGTGGGTCGTCCTGGGCGGCCTGTTGCTCGTCCTCTACCTCGGCGGCCTGAACCTGGCCGTCGACGCGCTCAAGGGCCTCGGCCTCGGCCCCGTCGCCACGGGCGTCCTCTTCTTCGCCGGGCTCGTCGTCGCCTCGCAGCTGTCAGGTCTCCCGTTCAGCGCGGTCGATACGTTTGCGATCCAGGAGAGCTTCGGGTTCAACCAGTCGACCGTGAAGCTGTGGGCTCGCGACCAGCTCGTCTCGACGGTCGTCTCCGTGGTCATGATCGGGCTCGTCGTCGGCGTCGTGCTCTGGTTCACGACCGTGCTCCCGTCGCTGTGGTGGCTCGTCGGCTGGGCGTTCGTCGTCGCGTTCCTGCTCGCGATGCAGGTCGTCTACCCGCGCGTCATCGCGCCGCTGTTCAACGACTTCGAGCCCGTCGAGGCAGGCGACCTCCGCGAGGGCATCGAGGAGGTGTTCGAGCGCGCCGGCTTCTCGCCGGAGGGCATCTACGTCATGGACGCCTCCCGGCGCTCCTCGCAGGTGAACGCCTACTTCGTCGGCTTCGGCGAGACGAAACGGGTCGTCCTCTTCGATACCCTCGTCGACAAGCTCGACGTCCGGGAGGCGCAGGCCGTCCTCGCGCACGAACTCGCTCACTGGAAGGAGAACCACATCTGGAAGCGCCTCGGCGCGTCCGCGCTCCGCCTCTTCGTCGTCTTCGCCGCCCTCGGCTACCTCGTCGAGGTCGACTGGCTCTACGTGATGTGGGGGCTCCCGACGGACGCCGTCTACGCCGGCCTGTTCCTCGCGACGCTGTGGATCTACCCGGTCCTCGACCTGACGAGCCCGATCGAGAACCGCGTCTCGCTGTCCCACGAGCGCGAGGCCGATGACTTCGCCGCCGAGGTGATGGACGGCCCCGAGCCGCTCGCGGACGCGCTCGCACGGCTCACCCAGGAGAACCTCTCGAACCCCTTCCCGGACCCGCTGTACGCGGCGTTCCACTACTCGCATCCGCCGATCCCGGAGCGAATCCGGCGCCTGCAGGAAGGGAGGGACGTCGACGCGAGCGACGGGAACGACGCGAACGACGCGACTACCGGCGCTTCGGAAACTGACACCGCAGAAGCGTAGTCGGCGACCACCTCGCGACGAAGGATCGGCTCCGAGAGCCGTTCAGCGCCGGCCTACCATCCGGACGACGATCTGGAGGACGTGCACGAACACACCAGCGACTGCAACGTAGAGGCCGATCGCCTGCAGGGAGACGGCCTGGACGCGCGCGTCGCGGATGCGCCAGATCTCCCAGCCGAGCCGGAGGATGAAGCCGGCGAAGATGAGGACAAAGCCGACCAGCAGCACCGGCGGGAGGAAGGTGCCGACGAGCACGGCGACGAGCCCGCCGAGGAACGCGTACGTCGACCAGGTGCTGTAGTGGTCGAAGTCGATCGAGCGTGCGTACACGTACGTCCCGATGCCGGCGGTCATGATCGCGACGACGACGGCGGTGATGCCGAGGATGGTCAGCTGTGCGCCGCGGGACGCGAACCCGAGGATCCCCGCGCCGAAGGTGCCGAAGGCGAGCTGCAGGATCGCGACCCCACCGAGCGCGAGGCCGACGTCGCCCGCCTCGACACCCTTCTCCGCGAGGGATTCGCCCGCGTAGATCGCGGCCCCGTAAATCAGGACGCCGACGATCGGGATCGAGAACAGAAGCTCGTTGACGGCCGCGAGCGGCGTCGCCACGAAGACGTACATCAGCAGGACGTTCAGCGTCATCAACGCGGCTCCGCCGCCGATCGCTTTCCACTCCCGGCCTGAGAGAAGGAACCCACGGTCCGTTTTCGTTTCGTATGCGCTCATACCTACGCGTTCCCAGAAGAGACTTAAAAAGGCACGCGTGTAGAAGGTACGCGTGAGAAGCCACGCGTGAAGCGGTCGGCGAGCGGGCACCATCGTTCCGACGCCGCCAGCGCGACCCGACGTTATTGGAGCCAACCTCACCTACCGTAACCCAGAAGCTTCAGGAACCTACGCACGTACATACGGTTGATGGCACATCGGTTCCGCCCGTGGATCGCTGCCGTGCTCGCGCTCGTGCTGGCTGGGTTGGGGCACGCGTACCTGCGCCGCTGGGCGCGAGCGCTGCTCTGGCTCGTGACGATCGCGGCATCGTCAGTCCTCCTGCACTCCCTCCACGGCGTGGAACCGGCCAACCCGCTCACGTCGCCGGGCGCGATTCCGACGGACATCCTCGTCCCGCTGACGTTCCTCATCGGGCTGTCCGCGGTGGACGCGTTCCTCATCGGTCGCGAGCAGGCCGCGAGCGGCGAGCGCGACGCGGCGGAGCACGTGGCCGCCGAGCGTGGCGTGGGCAGCGACTCTGCTGACGTCGAGGGCGGCCGCGAGCCCGGATCGAACCTCGATCTCGGCGGCAACGTCACCGAAATCCTGCCGACGGAGGGACGCGAGGGCAACGCCAAACTGGCCGACGAGGGCGACGTCAAGCGCAGCGGGACGGTCCAGTGTCCCAACTGCGGGAAGCAGGCGGACGCGTCGCTGGACTTCTGTCACTGGTGTACGGAACGGTTCCCCTGGGCCGACGAGGAGTAACCCGAAAATCGGCGGCGCGTAGACCGCGGTCGACCGCAGCGCTACTTCTCGATGATGCTCTCCTCGACTTCCTCGCCGAAGTGCCGGGCCACGTCCTCGTAGTAGAGGAGCACCTCGTCGCCAGTCTCGAGGTCGGTGACCGCGGTCCGGCCCTCGCTCGTCGGGACCTTGATCGTCTCCGCGTTCTGCAGGAGCGTCTCGACGCGGTCGGTGCCGTCCTCGCCCTCGACCTCGACCTCGACGCGGAACATCGGGCGCTTCTCGATCTTCACGCGACCGACGATGGCCTCGCGCGTGTGGCCGTCCGTGTCGACCACCTGAACCTCGTCGCCGCTTTTCAGCTCCGCGAGGTACTTCGTCCCGCCGTCAGGGGTCCGGACGTAGGCGTGGACCGCGCCGGCGTTCACCCGGAACGGGCGGGAGGCGACGTACGGCGATTCGGCGGTCTCCGCGTGGACGAAGAAGAGCCCGCGGGACATCGACCCGACGAGCATCCCCTCGTCGTGCTCCATCAGCGTGCCCGTGTCGATGCAGACGCGGTCGGCCATGCCCGCGCGCTCGACCTCGGTCACTTCGGCGTAGGTGAGCTCGAGCTGCTCGCGCTCGGCGGCGTCGCGGACCTCGCAGGTCTGCCGGATCTCGTCCGGGTCGTCGGAGTCGAGGAGGACGCCGTCGGAGCCGATCTCCAGCGTCTCGAAGGCGGTCTGGGCCTCCGCCGCGCTCGTGACGCCGGCGATGAGGTGCGTCTCGTCGCCGACGCGGGAGATGAGGTTCTCCAGCGGGATGATCGTCCAGTCCTCGCCGACGGCGATGGTGTACTCGGCCTCCGCAGCGGCCTCACCCGCGAACGCCTCGTAGTTTTCGTCGAAGATCCGGACGTAGGCCCCCTGCGCGCGGTCGTCGCGGCGCCGGAGCGTCGAGAGGTCCGCCGACCCGGAGAAGTCCTCGGGGAGGTCGATCGTCCCGTCGCCCTCGCTGTCCTTGCCGACGAAGTAGGCGTCGGCCTCGCTCTCGTCGGGTTCCGCCTCGTCGACGACGTCGGCGTCGGTCCGGAACGCGGCCACGTTGACGTCGCCGAGCTCCCGGACGCGCTCGACGTCGCCCTCGTCGACGAGCACCCAGTCGACGCCGGCCTCGATGCCGGCCGTGATCCGCTTCTTGCGCGTTTCCCAGTCGCCCACGTCGTCGTCGGCCTTGATCCAGACGCTACGGCTCATGCTCGGACCGTCGGGATGGCGGCGCTTGAAAACTGCGGAAGCCGCAGCTGATTATGGTGTGTCGTGTTTGTCAGTGGTCGCGGTAGTTGGTTTGTTTTAAAGGGCGCAATTGCTGACCGGTCGCGCTTATAAATGGGGTTGGCTTCCGTCGTTGGCGAGACCACTCAGCACACGTAGAAAGCCCCAGCCGATGAGACGGTCGCTTTATAAACAAATTTGGCTACTGTTGCGTTCGACACCACTCGGCACGCCCAGAAAGCCCCAGCCGCTGAGCGGTCGCGCTGCTCGCTGCGCTCCTCACCCGGCTCGCTCACTGCGTTCGCTCGCCGGGTTCCGGTGCTTACGTCGCAGAGCGTCCCGCTCAGCGGCTGCCCCTTTCAGTCCCGCCCGGGAGTGGTGGCCGGGCGTCGCTCGCGGCGGTTGGATCGTCGACGACGTGCGCCGGCTGTCCGGCGTGCGGTGCGGGGCGGCGGCGCGCGCGAGCAACGCGTGCGAGGGAGGCCGGTGGCGCGCCGCGCGTTGCGGGGCCGGCGCGCCCCGGCCGAGGCTGGGGAGGGATGAGGTATTGCGGTTGCTGTGCGGTTGCTAGGCGGTGCTGTGCAGTCCTGGCGGACTGAAAGGGCGATGGCCGGTCGCGCCGGAGGGGAGTCGCTGAGCAGGCCCTATCTGCGCGGGCGGTGCGGAGAGCGCAGATATCCTGCTTCGCGAGAAATCGAGGATTTCTCGGAGCCCGAAAATCTCCGATTTTCGAGGACAGCGACCGCGAGCGGCCGAGGGCTTTCTGGGTGTTTGCGGTGCTGTCGAGCGCAAGACCGTATCAACTTGCCACACCAACCAATAGCGAGCGGCCGAGGGCTTTCTGGGTGTCTGCGGTGCTGTCGAGAGCAAGGCCGTATCACCTGTTTAAACTCACACATAGCGAGCAGCCGGGGCTTACTGGATGTCTGCGTTGCTGTCAAGCGCGGCAGCGTCTGGATCTTTATATACTCTTTATAAGCAAGAGTGGACGAGGTCCCTCTGGGTCCTGTAGCCGTGCTTGACCGAAAACACCTCGAAAATAACCAACCACCTCAACAAATACTCCATCCGCCGTCGACGAACACCGTCTGCCCGGTCATGTACCCGGCGTCCTCGCTCGCCAGGAACAGCACGGGCCCGGCGATGTCCTCGGGGTGGCCGGCGCGCCGCATCGGCACTGGCTTCAAAAACGCGTCCTCGCGGGCGCCCTCGTCGGCTTCCTCGGTCCAGCCGGGGAAGAACTCCGTCGCGATCTGGCCCGGGGCGACCGCGTTCACCCGGATGCGCTGGTTCGCGAGCTCGAGGGCGGCGTTCCGGGTGAGCATGCTGACGGCCGCCTTCGTCAGGTCGTAACCGGCCTGGTCGTGCTGGGCGAAGCGGGAGCTGATCGAGGAGACGTTGACGATCCGCCCGGGCTCGTTTCGGCGGACCATGTCCGCGGCGGCGGCCTTCGTCCCCGCGAACGCGCCACGGACGTTCGTCCGGTAGAGGCGGTCGAGCTCGCTCACGTCGTGTTCCAGTAAGGGCTCCGAGACGTACTGCGCGGCGTTGTTCACCATCACGTCGACCCCGCCCGTCGCGCGGGCGGCCTCGATGACGGCGGCGATCTCGTCGGGATCCGTGACGTCGGTCTCGACGAACTCCGCGTCGCCCCCGGCCGCTTCGATCCCCTCGTGGGTGGGCGTCTCGGCGTTGACGTCCTTCGGCTCCGCGCGGACGTCCGCGACGACGACGGTCGCGCCCGCCTCGCCGAACCGGAGCGCGATCCCGCGGCCGATGCCGGACGCGCCGCCGGTGACGATCACCGTCTCGTCCTCGAAATCGAAGGTAGCCATACTGTGAGTCGCACGCGGCGCGAGCAAAAGCGCGATGGCCGGGTACGGGTGACTGATTCCGGGTGGTCGGTACCGGGAGTGGCGACTACCCGCAACTGTGGAGCGTCCGAAGAACAGCTTCAGGTCCTCAGGCTTGCACGAGGCCCGCCGCACGCAACGCGTCCTCGACGTCGCGGTCGTCGTGGACGACCTTCGAGACCGCCGTCGCGATGGCCTCGGGGTCGTCGTGCTGGAAGATGGAGCGCCCCATCGAGACGCCCGCCGCGCCGCCGTCCATCGCGCCGCGCACCATCTCGACCGTTTCGCGGTCGGTCCCCTTCGAGCCGCCGGCGATGACGACCGGCAGGCGCGTGGACTCACACACGTGCTCGAACGACGCCGCGTCGCCAGTGTAGCCCGTCTTCACGACGTCGGCGCCGAGCTCCTCGGCGAGCCGGACGGCGTGGCCGAGGTCCTCCGGATCGTCGCCCTCGACGTCCGGGCCGCGCGCGTACGACATCGCGAGGACGGGGAGCCCGAGCCGCTGGGCGTCGTCGACGAGCTGCGCGAGGTCCTCGATCTGTTTGGGTTCGTAGTTGGAGCCGGAGTTGATGTGGAAGGAGACCGCGTCGGCGCCCGCGCGGACCGCCTCCTCGGCGGTCGCGGTGACGCGCTTGTCCCGCTCGTCCGGGCCGATAGTGGTGGAGGCGTTGGCGTGGACGATGTAGCCCGCGTCGTTCTTATTGTCGTGAACGCGCGGGGCGATCCCCTTCTGCGTGAGGACGGCGTCGGCGCCGCCCGCGGTGACGCCGTCGATGGTCGATTCGATGTCCTTCAGCCCCTTCACGGGACCCATGGTAATGCCGTGGTCCATGGGGACGATGAGGTAGCGGTCGTTCGTCGAGATTCGGTCCAGTCGTGCGTTGAGTCCTGCTGTCATGTGTTTGCCTCGTCGATAGTGTCGTGGGTGTCGTTTCGATGGCTCCACCGATGCCGATTCGCCGGCATCGCCGGATCCGCGTCGGCGGGACCCCCGTCGGTGGGTGACTCCCCGCGAGTCGCCGCGCCGTCGTGGTCGTTATGTGAACGTGTGTCAATCGGCCGTAAGTGGGTTTCGTTCGGCGCCGTTGCAAGTAGGTTACGCTCAACCCAATTACTCCGATTTCGAGCTGGCCGTCCGCTGCTCATATCCGCGTCGCGCGCCCGCCTTCAGCTCCCGCGAGAGCGCCTCCAGGCGGTCGGCGATGGCGGCCGTCGAGAGCTCCTCCTCGACGCCCTCCTCGATGATCCGCACTAAGGCGGAGCCGACGATGATGCCGTCGGCGCCGGCAGCGACGATCCGCTCGGCGTGGTCGCCCTCGGAGATGCCGAAGCCGACCGCCTTGGGGACCTCGGGCGCGTCCCCGCCCGCGGCTGTCGCCCCCTCGCCAGCCGCGGCGCCAGCCTCGCTGCCGCCCTCGCCGGCGACGTCGTACTCGGAGAGCCGTTCGAGGCTCTCCGTCGTCTGCCCCGACACGTCGCTCTCGGCGCCGGTCGTCCCGAGTCGCGCCTGCACGTAGACGTAGCCGGAGATCTGGCTCATGATGCGGTCGAGGCGCTCGCCCTTCGTCGTCGGCGCCACGATGAACACGAGGTCGAGGCCGAACTCGTCGCAGGCCTCGCGCAGGGGGTCGGCCTCCTCGGCCGGGAGGTCGGGGACGACGAACCCCTCGAGGCCGACCTCGGCGGCGCGCTCGACGAACGGGCGCGGCCCCTGCTCGTCGCCGTACTGGTAGATGAGGTTGTAGTAGGTCATGCAGACCAGCGGCACGTCGACGTCGAGGTCGGTGACGAACTCGAAGTAGCGCTCGGGGGTCATCCCGCCCTCGAGCGAGCGGATCACGGCGCTCTGGATGGTGGGGCCCTCCGCGATGGGCTCCGAGAAGGGGAGGCCCAGCTCGATGACGTCCGCACCGCCGCGCTCGAGGGCCTCGACGTACTCCAGCGACGACTCGTAGTCCGGGTCACCCGCGGCGAGGTAGGGAATGTAGGCGGGGCCGTCCGCGAACGCCTTCGCGATGGCCTCGCTGTTGCCGGTCGCCGGCATCTAGATCCCCCCCGAGAACATCGACATGTCGGGTGCCTCCTCGATGTCGCGCTTGTCCGTCTCCTCGATGACGGTCTCGAGGTCCTTGTCGCCGCGGCCGGAGACGTTGACGATAACGGTGTCGCCGAGCTCCTCGTGGGCCTGCTCGAGGTAGCCGAACGCGTGGGCCGTCTCCAGCGCGGGGATGATCCCCTCGGTCCGGGAGAGGCGGTGGAACCCCTCCAGCGCCGCGTCGTCGTCGACGTTGACGGGTTTCACGCGGTCCTCGTCGACGAGGTGGGCCAGCTCGGGGCCGACGCCCGAGTAGTCGAGCCCCGACGACACGGAGTGGCTCTCCATGATCTGGCCGTGGGTGTCCTGGAGGAGCTTCGTCCGCGCGCCGTGGAGGACGCCCTCCTCGCCCGTCGAGAGCGACGCGGAGTGGGGCGCGACGCCCTCCGCCTCGTCGATCTCAAGCGAGGCGCCGCCGGCCTCGACGGCGTGGAGCGCGACCTCCTCGTCGTCGACGAACGCGTCGAAGGCGCCCATCGTGTTCGACCCGCCGCCCGCGCAGGCGACGACGTCGGTCGGGAGCCCGCCGGTCTTGTCGAACGCCTGGTCGCGCGCCTCCTCGGAGATGACCGACTGGAAGTCGCGGACCATCGCCGGGAACGGGTGGGGGCCGACGACGCTCCCGATGACGTAGTGGGTGCGCTCGACGGTGCCCGCCCAGTCGCGCATCGTCTCGGAGATGGCCTCCTTGAGCGTGCCGCGCCCGGCCGTCACCGGGTTCACCTCGGCGCCGTTGAGCTTCATCCGGAAGACGTTCGGGCGCTGGCGGTTGATGTCGCGCTCGCCCATGTAGATCTCACAGGGCATGTCGAGGTGCGCGGCCGCCATCGCCGTCGCGGTGCCGTGTTGCCCGGCGCCGGTCTCCGCGATGATGCGCTCTTTGCCCATGTACTTCGCGAGCAGCACCTGGCCGAGCGCGTTGTTCAGCTTGTGCGCGCCGCCGTGGACCAGGTCCTCGCGCTTGAGGTAGACGTCGCGGTCGTAGCGCTCGGAGAGTCGCTCCGCGTGCTGGAGCGGCGTCGGACGCCCGCCGAAGTCGCGGAGGCGACGCCGGAACTCGTCCATGAAGCCGTCCTCGTTGTTGAGCACGTAGCGCTCGTAGGCGTCCGTCAGTTCCTCGATGGCGGGCATCAGCGCCTCGGGCACGTACTGGCCGCCGTAGCGACCGAACTTTCCGTCCTCGTCGGTGTCTGGTGTCGTCTCTGAGCTCATGTGTCTCCCTCTGGGGCGTCGTCGGCTGCTGTCGCCGGCGGCGTCGACGCCGCCGTGTCGTCGCCGTCGTCCTCGACGGCCTCCGCCACGTCGTCGCCGTCGGTTGATTTCGCCGCGTCGTCCTGCTCGGCGGTGACGAGCCGGCGCGTGTTCGTCCGTACGTCTCCGTCCATAATAGCGCTCCCAACGAGGAGCGCGTCGGCACCCGCCGCGCGCATCCGCCGGACGTCCGCGGGCGTCGAGATCCCGCTTTCGGCGATCAGCGTCACGTCGTCCGGGGCTTCTGGCGCGACCGCCTCAAAGGTACCGAGATCGACCGCCAGCTTCGCCAGGTCGCGGTTGTTGACGCCGACGAACTCGGCCCCCGCGTCGATCGCGTGGGCCAGCTCGTCGGCGTCGTGGACCTCCACGAGCACCTGGAAGCCGCGTTCGTGGGCGGCCTCGAGAAGGGGCGCGAGGTCGTCGCCGACGAAGCGTGCGATGAGGAGGACCACGTCGCTCGCGACGGCGTCGAGCTGATCCTCGTGAACGACGAAGTCCTTGCGGAGCACCGGCACGTCGACCGCCTCGCGGACGCGTCGGAGCGTCTCCGTCGAGCCGCCGAAGTGCTCGGGCTCCGTGAGCACCGAGAGGGCGGCCGCGCCGCCGTCCACCATCCGCTCCGCGAGGGCGACGGGGTCGTCCTTGCGGCTCCCCTCGGTCGTCGGGCTGGTCGGTTTCACTTCGGCGATGACCGGAACGCGGTCGTCCGCTTCCGCCGTCGCGAACGCCGATTCAAGGTCGCGCGGGTCGACGGTGACCCGCTCGTCGCCACCACCTCGCTCCCGGGCGGTCTCGAGAATCGAGCGGACCGCTGGGGCCAACTCGGCCGTGTCGTCGTCCATTACTGTACACTAATGTACTCATCTGTTCATAAGGCTTGCGCACCCAGCGAGCGCGTCGGGGTCGGCGACGCCGAAGCCGTCGTCCGCGATCGCCGGAACGCCGCGGGACGCCGCCGCGGGGCGCCGCCGCGGGACGCTGCGAGACGCCGTCGCCGAGGGTCGCGGATTTAAACCGCTCCCGTGCCCATCTCCCGGTATGGTTAGTCTCGGAACGACCGGCGTGTACGCGCGCGAGTACGACGCGCTCGACCGCGCCGTCGAGGTCGGCTTCGCGAGCGGGCGGGTGATCAGCGTCGCGTTCCCGCCGACGCCCTCGGCGGACGCCGACGCGGACCACGAGCTGCTCGACCGGATCGGCGAGTACCTCGAGGGCGCCGAGGAAACGTTCGACGAGTTCGAGGTCGCGCTCACCGTCGACACCGACGAGCGCGACGTGCTCGAGAAGGTCAAGCAAATCGACTACGGCGAGGAGGTCTCGGTCAGCCAGCTGACGCGGATGGTCGGGAAGGACCCGAACGAGCCCGAGGACGTCGAGTTCGTCGACGAGACGCTTCGGGACAATCCCGTGCCGCTCCTCATCCCGGACCATCGCGTCCAGGGCGGGCCGTACGCGACGCCGCGCGCCGTCCGTCGGAGCTTCCGGGAGATCGAGGGGATCTGAGGCCGGCTCCGCCCTCATCGCCCGGCGGCTACGCGTTCGTCTGATACACGCTGACGTCGTCGAACGCGTTGTCGTAGAAGATGTTCGAGGGGTGCGTCGGCGCGTCGCCGGAGAGGAACAGGCGGTCGATCTTCTTCCAGCTGTTCTCGTAGCCGAGGTGGGCGAACTCGATGGCGCCGCGGAGGCGATGGTCCGGGCCGCTCCGGTGGGCCACGGTCCGGTCGGCGCCCGACCTGAATGCCTCGACGAGGTCGGCTTCGGTCTCGATCTCCCGGTCGAACTCCGTCCAGGCCTCGCCGACGGTCGCCGCCAGGTGCGCGTAGGAGGTACCGAAACCCGGGAGGCCGACGTCGTCGGCGATCCGCTGCATGCGGCGGTTCTGGTAGCCCAGCAGCTTCGCGTTGTACGTTTCGACGGCGTCGATCCGGTCGGCGTGGGCGTCGACCTCCGGTTTGGTGAGAGAGACGTTCATAAAGCCCGGATGCGGGGCCAGCACGGCCGCGTCCTGGCGGTCGAACTCCGCCATGGCGCCCTCGAAGGTGATGAAGTCCGGGACCGGGTCGGAGAGCCCGACCGCGAGGACGTGTCGGCGGTTCCACCAGTCTCCCGTGAACACCTCGCGGGCGGGGACGACCAGCAGGTCGTCGTCGGAGAAGCGCCGGGCTTGCTCCTTGACGTCCGGGAGCCGGACGAAGTGCGGTGCGTACACGAGGACGTCGATGCCCCGCTCCTTCGCGCGGGCGACCACGCGCTCGTCGAGCACCTTGACGTGGGCGTCGACGCGGGTCCCAGTGTGTGCCACGGCCGAGAATTCGCATGCCGCCTCAAAGGCGTTATCGTTCGGGTCAGTCGCGTCGGGATGGTGCCCGAGGGAAAACGCTTACTTCCGTCCCACTGCTCAGTCCAGCTATGTCCCGCTGGACGTGTGGAATCGACGGCTGCGAGACGTCGTTCGACGACGTCGAGTCGACGATCATCCACCAGACGACGGACCACCAGCGCCACGAATGCAAGGTGTGCGGGACGATCGTGCCCGACGGCTACTTCGCGATCCGCCACGCCTTCGACGAGCACACGCGGGCCGAGTACGTCCGCGCCTACGACGCCGACTCCTCCGCCGTCCGCGTGCGCGAAGAGATCAAAGACGAGATCGAGGACACCGCGGACCTGCAATCGGTCGTGAACGAGCTGAACAACGACCCGATCTGATTCTGCTACCGGGATTCCGGAGTACCGACGGAGCGCGGCTGTTCCCTCGGACCGACTGCGGCGATAGGCGGCTGGCTGCTGTCGCTTCCGGAACGTATCGGAGGTGGCTCCCGCAGTAGTATGTGTAAACAGTATATAAAGGGCCGGGCGCAACGGCGCTTCCCTATATCGCAGTCGGCCAGAAAGTCTTCGTCTGCACTTTATAAACCCGGCTGACAGGCGATACGGACCCACACTCGACAGCACCGCAAACACCCAGAAAGCCCTCGGCCGCTCGCTATAGGTTGGTGTGGCCAGTTGATACGGTCTTGCTCTCGACAGCACCGCAAACGCCCTGAAAGCCCTCGGCCGCTCGCTATAGGTTGGTGTGGCCAGTTGATACGGTCTTGCTCTCGACAGCACCGCAAACACCCTGAAAGCCCTCGGCCGCTCGCGGTCGCTGAGCGACATATCCACGGCTCTCAGCACCGCCCGCCGTGGATAGGGGTCGGCTCAGCGACTCCGCTTCGCCGCGACCGGCCGTCGCCCTTTCAGTCCGCCAGGACAGCACAGCCCAGCAACCGCGACAGCGACAGCACCGCACAGCTACCGCAAGCCTCAGTCCTCCCCAGCCTCGGCCGGGGCGCGCCGGCACCGCCTTGGAAGGCGTTCCGGGCTGCCTGCAGTAGCGGGCTGCCGGGCTGCGACTTCCGGCCCCTCGTTCGCTCCGCTCACGAGGACACCGCTCCGGCGCGCCCCGGCCTCCCTCGCACGCGTTGCTCACGCGCGCCACCGCCCGCCGCGCCGCGACCGCCCACCAGCCGCCGCGAGCGACGCCCAGCCACCACTCCAGGGTGGGACTGAAAGGGGCAGCCGCTGCGCGGGACGCCCTGCGACGCAAGCACCGAAACGGCGAACGAGCGACCGGAGGGAGCGAGTGAGCCGTGAGGAGCGCAGCGAGCAGCGCAACCGCTCAGCGGCTGGGGCTTTCTGGGTGTGCTGAGTGGTGTCTCTAGCAACGATTTCCGTATTTATTTATAAGCGCGGCCGCTCAGCGGCTGGGGCTTTCTGGGTATGCCGAGTGGCGTCGCCAGCGACGCTGCCCATTTTAGTTTAACAGTGCGACCGGTCAGCGGCTGGGCCTTTCGAAGCGTGCGGAGTGGTGTCGCTCGCAACGCGGGCCGTGTTTGTTTATAAGCAACACCGCTCAGTGGCTGGGGCTTTCCGGACATGCTGACTGGTGTCGATAATAACGGCCGCCGAGCAGCCGAGGAGCGAAGAGCAAGACCTGGGGTTCTCCGGGGGGTTTACTGTCACCCAACCCATGGTGACGGATGCTAACATGCGAGCTGCGAGACTCCACGAGTACACGGAGGACATGAGCGACGCGCTCCGGATCGACGAGGTCGACCGGCCGGTACCGACGGCCCCCGACGACGTGATCGTCGAGGTGTCCGGGGCGGGCTGGTGCCAGACGGACAACCACATCATCGAGGGGATGTGGACCGAGTACGTCCCGCAGGACCTGCCGATGACGCTCGGCCACGAGAACGCCGGCATCGTCTCCGCGGTCGGCTCGGACGTGTCGCTCGTCGAGGAGGGCGACCCGGTCATCTGTCACCCGGTCCAGACCTGCGGCACCTGCCGGCAGTGCCGGCTCGGGGAGGACATGTACTGCGAGAACGGCGCGTTCAACGGGCTGACGACCGACGGCGGGTTCGCCGAGTACCTGCAGACGAGCGAACGCGCCGTCATCCCACTACCCGACGGCGTCGACCCGACCGACATCGCGCCCCACGCGGACGCCGGGATCACGGCCTACCACGCGGTCAAGAAGGCGGTCGACGAGCTGAACCCGGGCGACCACGCGGTCGTCATCGGCGTGGGCGGCCTCGGGCACATCGGCCTGCAGTGTCTCGACGCGATGAGCGCCGCGACCATCACCGCCGTCGACGTCAAAGCGGAGGCGCTCGAGCTCGCGAGCGACCTGGGCGCGCAGCAAACGGTCGACCCCGAGGCGACGGACCTCCCGGCGGAGCTCGACGCGATCACGGACGGGGCTGGCGCGGAGCAGGTACTCGACTTCGTCGGCGCCGACGAGACGACCGCCTACGCGCCGGACATCGTCGCCCCCGGCGGCGACCACCACATCGTCGGCTACGGCGGGCACGTCCACGAACCGGCGCAGGCGCTCGTCGACGGCGAGTTCTCGTTCAAGGGAACGCTCGTCGGGCGGTACACCGAACTCCAGGAGCTCGTCGCGCTGGTCGACCAGGGCGAGGTGGACCTGCAAACCACCCGCTTCGACCTCGCCGACATCAACACCGTCGCCGAGAAGCTCGAACACGGGGAGATCGAGGGGCGGGCCGTCATCACGCCCTGAGCGCACACCCCCAAGCCGGACGCGACCGAGCCGCCGATGGGCTCACCGATAACCGGGAGCTTTTGGGCTGTCCTCCCCACCGATTCGGTAATGGAGTACGTCCAGGAGCGCGTCACGACGCTGCACGCGCTGCGGGACCGGACGCCCGAGGCGCCCACCAACCGGGCCGCCGTCGTCGTCCCGATGACCGAACGCGAGTACGGCGGGCTGGCGGCCGAGCGGGTGCTCTCCGCGCTGGCCGAGGTCGACCCCGCACGCGTCATCGTGCCCCTCCGCTCCTCGCCGGAGCGGGCGGGACCCTTCCACGACTGGCTCGACGAGTTCGACGTCAACGTCGAGACGCTGTGGTGTGACGGCCCGCGGCTGGAGGCGCTGCTGACGAACAACGGGCTGGCCGGCGAGCGGGGCAAGGGCCGGGACGTCTGGCTCGGGCTCGGGCAGGCGCTCTCGGAGGACTACGTCGTCGTCCACGACGCGGACACGAAGACGTACACGCCGGCGTACGTCCCGAAGCTGCTCTACCCCCTCGCGCACGGTCACGAGTTCGCGAAGGGGTACTACGCCCGCGTCGAGGCAGACCAGCTGTACGGCCGGCTGTTCCGGCTCCTCTTCCGCCCGCTCGTCCGGGCGCTCGCCGAGGAGACGACTGCGCCGATCGTCGACTACCTGGAGTCGTTCCGCTACGCGCTCGCTGGCGAGTTCGCTGCCACGAGCGAGCTCGTGTCCGAACTGCAGGTCCCACGCGGCTGGGGGCTGGAGGTCGGCACGCTCGGGGACGCCTTCCGTCACGCCGGTTTTGAAGGGTCCGCCCAGGTCGATCTCGGGCAGTACGAGCACGACCACCGGTCCGTCCGCGGCCCGACCGGCCTCGCGGACATGAGCCGGTACGTCACGGAGGCGACCCTGCGCGCGGTCGTCGACAACGGCGTCAAACCGACCTACGAGACGCTCCCGGACCGCTACGAGCAGGCCGCCCGCTCCCTCGTCGACTCCTACGAGGTCGACGCCGCGTTCAACGGGCTCGACTACGACCGCGACGGCGAGCTCGACCAGGTCGACCGGTACGCGGACGCCATCGACCCCCTCCCGGACGAGGACGACCGGCTCCCGCGATGGACCGAAACGAGCATCGACCCGGCGGAAATCGTCGAAGCCTCCCGAGCCGACCTCGCGGCGGTGCGTAACCAATGACGGGGGACGAGGAGTCGATTGATAATGAGTCGGCGCCGTCGAGCGTCGCCGCCCGCGACGACGTCGCCGGCATCGTCGACCTGTTCGGCACGCTGACGCGAGCCGAGCTCCGACAGGCGCTCTCGGAGCTGGCCTTTAAACAGGGCGCCGACGCGGACCCGGCGGCGCTCGACGCTGCCGTCGCGCAGGCGATCCGGGAGTACCACCTCGTCCCGGTCGACGTGGAGGAAGCTGGGGAGTCGCCGGCCGCGGACGACGACGCGGTCACCACCGTCGCGGACGACGACGAACTCGCGGTCGGCCCGACCGCCTTCCCGTCGCTACCCCCGAACGCCGAGGACCTCCCCCACATCCTCGACGTCGAGGAGCGCGACGTCGACCGCGAGGCCCTCGCCGAGCAAGTCCACGACCGACTGGGGCGGGAAGTCGACGCCGCGCTCGCCGAGAGCGGCGCGGCACGGCTGGAGACGCTGCTCGACGTCACCTACGACCTCGAGGCCTGGGCGCCGGTCGAGGCCGACGACGTGCGCGAGCGCATCGAGTCGGGACTGGAAGACTGAGCGGCGGGCTTCGCGGGCGGTCGACGGCGGTCGTCGCGGGCCGACGTCGCGGACGGGCGGTCCCGGGTCGGCTGGGACTCGCCGGTCCTTTCCCGCGTCGCTGGAGCGGGGAACAAGACTAAGGCTTCCGGCCTCCCTTCCGTCGATATGGACCTCTCCGGGGTGCGGAACCGCTCGCCGGTCACGATGGTCGACGGCGAGCGCGAAGCCGCGGTACTCGCGCCCGTCCTCTACCGGGAAGGCGAGCCGCACCTCCTGTTCACGAAGCGCGCGGACCACCTCGGGGAGCATCCCGGCCAGATGAGCTTCCCCGGCGGCGGCCGCGAGCCCTCCGACGAGACGCTGCGGGATACCGCACTCCGGGAAGCGAACGAGGAGATCGGGCTCGTCGCCGACGAGGTGACCGTCCTCGGCGGGCTGGACGACATCCGTACCTCGACCGACTACGCCGTCCGTCCCTTCGTCGCCGAGATCCCGGACCGGACGTACGTCCCCGACGAAACCGAGGTCGCCGAGGTCGTCGTGATCCCCGTCGCGGCGCTGACCGACCTCGACAACTACGAATCGGAGCGCCGGGACCATCCGGACTACGGCAACCACCGCGTCCACTTCTTCCACGTCGACGATTACACCGTCTGGGGCGCGACCGGCCGGATCCTGACGCAGCTGCTCGAACTCACGACGGACTGGTCGATGCCGCCCGAGGTCGACCGCGTCGTCGACCCCGACGCCGACTTTCCGGTGTAGCGACCGGCGGGACCGCGGGGTCGCCGCCGACGGTTAAAAGCCGCCCCACCGGAGCGAGACCATCACCGCGATGAGCGCGAGCTGGAACGCGCCCTGGACGCCTGCGAGCTTCGCGTTCCGCATGCCGATCCGCCCGATGAGGTCGGTGTCGGGCGTCGCCGACTGCATCTCCAGGTAGACGCGGACCTCGCCCGGAAGAATTACGCCGAACCCCTCGAGGCTCAGCACCGTCACGATCCCGAGCGCCGCGAGGATGACCGGTCGCGTCATCTCCAAGTCGCCGACCGTGAGGCCGACCCAGACGACGGCGGGGATCGTGACCAGCGCGAACGGCACCTGGAAGCGTCGGTCGTCGAGCGCGTCGAGCTGCCAGCCGATGAGCAGGAGCGCGGGCGGGAGGTTCACGAGCGTGAAGAGGGCGAGCCACGGCGTCGCGTTCGGGAAGTAGCCGAGCCGGAGCGCGAGGTGAATGCCCGCGGCGATCGTCGTGATCGCCAGCGCGGGCATCAGGAACGCCATCTTCGGCGTGAGCCGCTGGAACACCTGCGCGCGTGAGTCCTCGTCGAGGCCGCCGATGACCGGACCGAGGACCATGCCGAAGAAGAGGTCGATGCCGGTCCAGAGGATCCCGGCCATCACGTGGACGTACGTTTCGCCCGTCGTCGACGCGACCGTCACCGCGTAGCCGAGCGCGGCTAGCGGGACGAAGAACGCCCCGACCGCGAACGCCGGGTTCGACTGGTTCGCCATCCCGCGGACGGAGCCGCGAACGCTCGTGCGAGTTGCCATGGTGTCGTGCACGTGTTTCTGATCATCTGGTATAAAAGTTCAACTAGTGGACATTCCTGTGGGCTTTTCGAGGATGGGGAGTGCGCATCGGCGGCGATCAGGTTGGGCAGGTGACGCCACGCCGAGCGAACCACAACCACTATTACCACCTGCCAATACTACCCAGTTGTATGAACGACTTCAACAAGTTCAGCGACGTCGGCGAGGCGGAGGTCACCCGCGCGATCGGACAGCAATGGAGCGAGGAGTTCCTCGACTTCTCGGACACGGAGGTCATCATCGTCGGTGGCGGCCCGTCCGGCCTGATGGCGGCGAAGGAACTCGCCGAGCGCGACGTCGACGTGATGGTCGTCGAGAAGAACAACTACCTCGGCGGCGGGTTCTGGCTGGGCGGCTTCCTGATGAACAAGGTCACCGTGCGCGACCCGGCCCAGGGCGTCCTCGAGGACCTCGACGTCGACTACGAGGAAGCCGGCGACACCGACGGTCTCTACGTCGCCAACGGCCCCGAGGCCTGTTCGGGCCTTATCAAGGAGGCCTGCGACGCGGGCGCGAAGATCCAGAACATGACGGAGTTCACCGACATCGTCATCCGCGAGGACCACCGGGTCGGCGGCATCGTGATGAACTGGACGCCGGTCCACGCGCTCCCGCGCGAGATCACCTGCGTTGACCCCATCGCTGTCGAGGCCGACCTCGTCATCGACGCGACGGGCCACGAGGCCGTCGCCGTCAACAAGCTGGACGAGCGCAACGTCCTCGACGCGCCGGGGATCCAGCACGCCGAGGAGCACAACACCGGCATGGACAACACGGGCGACGACACCTACGGCGCGCCCGGCCACGACTCGCCGGGCCACGACTCGATGTGGGTCGGCCAGAGCGAGGACGCCGTCGTCGAACACACCGGCGTCGTCCACGACGGCCTCATCGCGACGGGGATGGCGACCGCGACGACCTACGGCCTCCCGCGCATGGGCCCGACGTTCGGCGCCATGCTCGTCTCCGGCAAGCGCGCCGCGGAGGTCGCACTCGAGGAGCTCGAGGTCGACGCGGCTGACGTCCAGCTGAGCACGCAGGTCCCGGCCGACGACTGAGGCGACGACGCACGCTCCGTCCCCTGCCCCATTCCGGATCCCCTACCCCCTTTATAAGCGGCCACCCGCCGAGTCGTCGGCAACTCGCCCGGTCGTGATCCGCGCGAAGCCGGCGAGTCGACGGGAGGTCGCCGCGTCCGGACAGCGCTCGTGCACCTGCGCGTGCGCGTCGCGAACGCGCTCGTCCAGCACACGGACCGGCGACCCGTGTCGTGTTTTCGTGCCCGGCGGCGCACCGGCACGGACGAGTACCCGAAAAACGGGGTTCAGCGCCCGACCAATGGTGTCGGTGCTCCGCGCGAGGTCGAGCAGGCCGATCCGGCCGCCCTCGCCGACGAGCGAACACCAGTCGTCGACGACGCCGGCCGGCTCCGCGAACAGCCCCGTGACGAACGTGCCGACGACGACGTCGACTTCGCCAGCGGGCCCCGCCGCTCGCGGGAGTTCTGCCGGAGCGAACGGCGGCTCCGTCGCGTCCCCGCGGACGACGTGGACGTTCTCCCAGCCCTCGCGGTCGACGCGGTCACGTGCTCGCCGCAGAACCCCCGAGGACACGTCGACGCCGACGACGGCGCCCTCGCGGCCGACGCGCTCCCGGAGCACGGGGAAGTTGGCGCCGGTCCCACAGCCCAGCTCGACGACCACGTCACCCCGTTCGAGCCCGACGGCCGCGGCGAGCGCCTCGCGGAGGCCGGCCGCGAAGGGGGCGTCGGTGGCGATCCGGTCGTAGAGCGCGGCGTACCGGGAGTAGAAGGCGTCGACGGCGGTCGCGGCGTCGTCAGTCATCGGTTCGCCCTCGAACGGCCAGGACCGAAGAACTACCGGCGAGCCGTCGCCGGCGACGGGCGGTTATAAACTGCCGAGGTGGGTTTATAAGAGGTCCCTGACGACCTGCGCGGCGCTCGGCGCGTCCGCGGCGAGGACGTAGACGATCGGCTCGATGCCGACGGCACCGGTCTGGTAGAGGACGAGCGGCGTGTCGGGGGTTTCGGCGCGAACCGCGGTCGCGACGGCGTCCGCCGTCTCCTGCTCGGCACTGAACTCGACGGTCGGGTACGTCTCCGCGAGCTCCTCGACCAGCGCCGGCTCGTACCGCAGGTTGACGATCCCGCGTGCGTCGCTGCCGGCGGATCTGGCGGCGAGGAGGACGGAGGCGACGTGCTCGCTGACGCCGTACTCGGGCTCGCCAGGCACCATCGCGCGGCCCTTGACGTCGACGAGGCGACCGGGGACCGCGGCGACGTCGTCGACGCCCTCGGCGTCCGGCAGACACTCGGCGACGTTCGCGCCGACGTTCGGGATAAGGCCCGCAAAGCCGGAGGTGTTCGTCAGCGTGCGGAGGCCGCGGCGGACCGAGGCGAGCACCTGCTCGCGCTCGCGGAAGGCGCTCTCCGGGTCGTGGATGGCGAACTCGACGTCCGCCTCGGACAGTTCCGGCATCGCCTCCTCGTGGAGGTCAGCGAGGACGTCCCCCTCCTCGAGCTGTCGGATCAGGACCTCGATCTCGACGAGCGCGGCGACCCGGCTCATGTCGCCGGAGGCGAGCCCCTCTCCGACCGTCTCGACGAGGTCCTGGACGCGCTCGTCGGACACGATCTCGTCGCGGCGCTCCACGTCGCCGTGGGCGTACTTCGAGACGGCCGACTGTGAGATCCCGAGCGCTTCGGCGACCTCCAGCTGCGTGAAGCCGCGGTCGCGGAGGTCCTCGGCGAGCATGGAGCGCACCGTCGGGAGGAACTCCTCGACGACGATCTCCTCGATGAACTTCATCGGCCCACGTCCTCCGGCGACCCCCGGCTACTCCCGCCCGCGTCGCCGTCGAACTCCGGGTCGTGGTCGATCCGGGAGGCCTGCGGGCCGGACTGGCCCTGGTACTTCGACCCACGCTCCTCGCCGTAGGGACGCTTCGCGGGCGTCTTCAGCTCGGTGAAGATGAGCTGGGAGACGCGCATTCCGGGCGAGAGCGCCACCGGCGCAGTCCCGAGGTTCGACAGTTCGAGGGTAATCTGGCCCTTGTAGCCCGGGTCGACGATGCCGGCGGTCGCGTGGATGACGATGGCGAGCCGCCCGAGCGAGGAGCGCCCCTGCACCGTCGCGAGCAGGTCCGGGGGGATCGAGACGCGCTCCTTCGTCGTCCCGAGGACGAAGTCGCCGGGATGGAGGATGAAGTCGTCGCCCTCGTCGACGTGCGTTTCCGTCACGTAGTCGTCGACCTCGTCGGCGCTGTCCGGGTGGATGTACGGAATGTTCGTGCGCTGGAACTCGAGAAACTCCTCGCCGAGGCGCAGGTCGACGCTCGCCGGCTGCACCTGTTGATCGAGGTCGTCGATCGGGTCGATCTCGAGGTCGCCGTCCTCGAGCCGCCCGAGGATGTCTACGTCCGACAGAATCATGCCCGAAACAGGGCGCTGCCCGAGTTAAAAGGTCCCGGTACGGACCACGCGCCGCCACGGCCCGCGGCGCGTGCGACGGGCTGGTCGCCCAAGGAACCGCACCCGTTTTGTCGGCCCCGACCGTCCCTCCGCTATGAAACAGGCCATCGTCGCACGCAAGGACCTCGGGATGGGCGAGGGCAAGCTCGCCGCGCAGGTCGCCCACGCGTCCCTCTCCGCCTACGAGGACGCCGGCTCCCGAACGCGGAAGCAGTGGAAAGGGTCGGGCCAGAAGAAGATCGTCCTCCGCGGCGACAACGAATCACAGCTCTTCGAGCTCGCGGACAAGGCCGAACGCGAGGGGATCCCTCACGCGATCGTCCGGGACGCGGGCCACACGCAGCTGGAGCCTGGTACGGTCACGGCACTTGCCGTCGGCCCCGCCTCGGAGGAGATCGTCGACCGGATCACCGGCGACCTCTCGCTGTACTGATGCGGTCGGCCCACCCGATCGAGGACGCCGTCGGCATCGAGTACTACGTCAGCGACGCGGACGGCATCGACGGGCAGCTCCGCGTCGACCCGAGCGACTTTCGCGTCCGCGAGCTCGAGCAGTTCGAGACGGAGCCCGTCGACGCCGATCCGGGCCCGTACCCCGAGCTCGTCTGTCGCGTCCGACTGGAGAACTGGGACACCAACGACTTCGTCCGTCGACTGAGTGACGCGCTCGGGATCAGTCGCGAGCGCGTCTCCTGGGCCGGCACGAAAGACAAGCGCGCGATCACGACGCAGCTGATCACGATCGAGGGTATCGACCCCGAGGACCTGCCCGAGATCCGCGGTGCCGACATCGACGTCGTCGGCCGCGCGGGGCGACCGCTCACCTTCGGCGACCTCGCGGGCAACGCCTTCGAGATCTGCGTCCGCGACGCGGTCGACGACGCGCCCGAACGCGCCGAGCGGATCGCGGCGGACTTGCGGGACTTTGCCGGCGCCGGGGACGACGACTCCGTCGGCGTCCCGAACTACTTCGGCCAGCAGCGCTTCGGCAGTCGGCGCCCCGTCACCCACGCCGTCGGACTCGCGGCGCTCCGCGGCGACTGGCGCGGTGCGGTGCGGGCGTACGTCGGCAACCCCTACGAAACCGAACCGGAAGCGACGCAGGAAGCGCGCGACCTCGTCGAGGCGGAGTTCGACACCGACGACCCGGACTGGGAGGCCTGTCTCGACGCGATGCCGAACGCGCTCCGGTTCGAGCGCTCGATGCTGCACCGCCTCCAGGAGACCGGCGCCGAGACCGACGCGGACTGGCGGAACGCGCTCGAAGCCGTCCCGAGCAACCTCCAGCGCATGTTCGTCAACGCCGCGCAGTCGTACGTCTTCAACCGGATCCTCAGCGAGCGCCTCGAACGCGGGCTCCCCTTCGACCGCCCCGTCGCCGGGGACGTCGCCTGCTTCGCGGACGGCGACGCACCGGCGGAGCTGTACGCCCCGGACACGGACCGCCTCCAGCGCGTCAGTGAGGAGCGCGTGCGCGTGATGGAGCGCCACTGCGAGCGCGGGAAGGCGTTCGTCACTGCGCCGCTCGTCGGCACCGAGACGGAGCTCGCGGACGGCGAGCCCGGCGAGATCGAGCGCGAGGTGGTCGACGAGGTCGGGATCGAGCCGAGCGACTTCGACCTCCCGGGCGACTTCGGGTCGACGGGGACCAGGCGAGCGATCCTGCTTCGGACGGACCTCGAGGTCGACGACGACCTGTGGTTCGAGTTCGCGCTTCCGAGCGGGAGTTACGCAACGGTGTTGTTGCGGGAGTTCCTGAAAAGCGGGCCGCTGGAGCTGTAGTTAGCCGAGTTTGCGGCGGACGCCGACCGCGAACATGGAGAGCAGGGCGAGGGCGCCGGCCCCGAGCATCCCCGCGGCGATTCCGAGGTTGGTGACGTCGCCGTCGCTGGTTACCGCGAGGTCGTCCTCGGTGGAGTCGTTCTCCATGCCGTAGTAGTAGTTCCCAGGGTCGTCGATCCGCTCAAACTCGACCTCTTCCGAGGACGTCGATCCGTTGGTGCGACCTTGGAACGTGACCATGTCCATGGTGGAGTTCTCCTCGAACGTATCGCCACTATAGAGGCGGATCTCCCCTTCTACGAGCTCGCCCCGTTGCTCATTCAGGGGGATTCGGACTGTGTCCGATCTGTTCTTACCGGTCATGGGGTATCCGTAGATCCGATGAGACTCCCTTGAGTAGACGACTAGGGTTTTGGTATAGGCATGCGGTGACGGATCGGTTACAGTTACGACGAGCTCCGTGCCGTTACCGTCAAGAGCGGGTTCGACACTCACCTCCGATATTTTCGCCATCAGTACCTCGCCAGTATCGTCAGCATTCGTCGTTCTATTGTATGTATATTCGATGTTTGGCCCGATTATGGCGAATAACACATTCTGTTGGGCCTTCTCTGGATCCGGGTATTCAGAGAGGTCGTGAGTGTATGTCTTAGATTGACCTGGAGCTAGGGTCACGTTTTGATAGACAACCTCAGTAAGTCCGAACGAAACAGAGTAGAAACTCTCACGGGAGTATCTTGCTTCATTTTCAGCCTGAACTCTAATAGACATATTTTCAAAATATGTCACCTTAAAAGTGATATTGAAGTCCGAAGTCACTTCATCATTATATACCACCTCACTTTCTGCTGCACTCGGTACGCTTGGCGCTAAGCAAAGGATGAGCAATACGCCAATTAGAGACGTGAGTAACACTTTCTTC
Organism: Halosubterraneus shenae; assembly: GCF_050510935.1. NCBI lineage: Archaea > Methanobacteriati > Methanobacteriota > Halobacteria > Halobacteriales > Haloferacaceae > Halosubterraneus > Halosubterraneus shenae. The sequence continues at coordinate 42,154 of NZ_JBNLVO010000010.1, forward strand.
ATTATTTTCTACAGTCTGTGGCAGCATTATTTCTGCAAATAGTGCTTAAATCCTTCTCCTCGAAACTGGAACGTATCTCATCGATTGTCCACTTGTTTTCTTCTTTAAATTGTATTTCAACAGTTCCTGTTTTCCGGAGTTCTCTCTGCCCAGTGCGGCGTCTAAGATCGTACTCAACAACGTCTGACGCGACGTCTGCCCGCGTCTTGGCAACATCCGACTCGTCAGATACCGAACTAACCCAGCTTTCGTTACTGCCAGTTTGCTTCGCTAAAACCCAGTAACTCTTCCTTTTAGTACCCGCTAGTCTAATTCCATTTTCACGAGTTATGAAGCCTGCTTTCGAAGATGACGATACCGTATCATATTTTTTCCATCGGTTAATCGATTCTTGCGTCTGAACGGTCCGCGACGCTAGATATTCAGTTCTCTCCGTTGTACGGGTGCTTGTTACCTCGTATTTATACTGGGTTTCGTACTCCGCATCTGATATTTTCTTTTTCCGGGTTGCTCCAGTCCGACGGTGATCGCCTGCCAGTTGAGACGTGGACCAGTAAGTCTCCGTCACCGTCTTACTCCGGGTTCGTGCTACAGTTACCGTATACGTGTACGTCTCAGTCGTCTGTACGGTATACGAGTCTTCGTGTTTGTAGCAGCCGAAGGGTTTGCAAGTTCGCACCGTCCGAGTTCGTTCTTCCGTGACTGTTCGGGTGCCAAACCGCGTGACATCGACGTATTCTGTATAGTACTCGGTAGTCTCGTACTCGTACTTATACTCTGTTTGATACTTCGGCTCGCTCGTTTGTACCCGTCGAGATTCGCCGGTATATTGTCCATCTCCACTTCGTGCTGAACGCCATTCTGTTACCGTTTCAGTGACAGTTTCCGTGTGCGTCTCAGAACCTGCAGAGACCCAATTTTCTTCAGCCCCTCGGACGAAAAAGTCACGCTGAGCTTTCGTGTCGAATTTCTCGACCTTGGTTTCGTATTCAGCTTCTTGTTGGACATATTTTTCCAGGACGTACAGAGTTCGCGTCTTCTCGGCCTGAATGTGGTAATCCGACTTGGCCATCAACTTCGCCTTCGCCAAGGTATCTACCTCGACTTTATCAAATACCGATTTCCGAACGAGATATTCGACGTTCTCTACCTGAATATCCATTAGAAACGGCTCGTCAACGGTCTTTATTTCAGGTTTTGGTAGTGTGTTTATTCGGGTCGTTTGATCAGGGTTCTTCGCGTTGTATACACGCACCTTCGGGCGTTCTCCCTGAATGAACTCTCTAGCCGGTATTTCTACGATTGCTTCCATCCGCCCTGTCGTCTCGGCCTTTGACCCTCGGTTGTTGCCCCAATGAACTACCTCTCCGTTTCCGTCGACTATTTCAATCTCTATTGGAGCATTTTGGAAAGACTCCCAATCTGCAGTGTGGTGTTTGTAAATTATGGAGACTTCCACCATTTCGTCAGGTCTGTAAGTATTGTTTTCCCGTCCCAATTCAGTGTCCTTCAGAATTGGTGAATAGTATGCGTCCATGGATCTCCTCAGGACGGATGATTTCTCGTGCTGATCGACAACTTTCAGAACAATCTCGTTCTTCTGCGATACATTTTTCAATGAATTTCCAACGCTAGCTTCGACCATATCGGGGTTCCAGGAATACATCAGCGCAGTCCCGTCAGGGTCGAACGAATCAGAAGCATTCAGAAAGATACGCCGCTGGCCATATTCTGGGCCCTCCGGATTTACTCGAATCTTGAGCCTTATCTCTGGAGGACTAGGTTCCACAATAAGTGACCTCTTAGCTCTATCAGAAGCTAAGCTTCCTGTCATATCTGAAAGAAAGATAGTGGATTTCACCCTATATTTACGCGGTGTTTTGTATGAAAGTTCGTAAATAACCCGTACGGTGTCTTTATTTTCTCTCCGCTGGGCAGTCCTTTTAAAAACGGGTTGTGTTTTCGAACCATTGGTGGTAATCGAGATGTTCTCTCTTGGATACCCATTCAAGTCGACAACAACCTCGTACTTCGCCGTATATCGATTCGCATCGATCCGCTCGTGATACGAATCGACAGGTTCGTTAAGGAACTCAGCGGACACGATCTCCGGCTTCCCTACGGGAGTTACGTTCGTCGTCACGCGTCGTTCCTGGCCGAGGTTGTCGGTCGCGACGACCGTGACGGTATGCGCTTCGTTGTCCGCGACGCCGTCACGCTTGAAGCTGATCTGCTTCGCACCGATCCCTCTACCGACCCAGCGCTCAACTTCCGCTCCGTCGACCCAGATCGAAACCGAGCGAAGCGAGTCCATTTCGTCGGTCGCAAAGACGGTCCCGCTAACGCTACCGTCAAACCCGTCAAAGCCCTTCAGCTCGATAGCCGGTTTCGGATTCACGAGGACGTCCCGACTGCCGTCCTCGAACGTGGCGACCCGCTTGGATCCGTCCTCGTAGCGGACGACGGCGCTGAGCGTGTATTCGCCCGGGTCCCAGGTTGCTGAGTACTCGACGCCCTCTCCGACTGGGTCTCCGTCCACCAGCCAGGTGACTGACTCGACCTGCGACGTCGACGCCGACGAGATCCGGTGTGTCGCCTCGAGCGGCTTTTCGCCGTCGACGATCTGTGGTCCCTCGATTACCGGATCGGCGTCCGCAGCGGTGCCGTCGTACCACCCGTTAGAACCTGACGAGCCCCCGCTGTCGGAGCTTTCGGGTTCTACGACGTCGGTCACCGTCGTCGCCGTGGCGCGTTGTCCGGCCTCGTCGACGACTGTGACCGCGAGTTCCGCCGTTCCGAGCGTCTCGAACTGGTGCGAGAAGTCCGAAGCCGATTCGACGTCGCTGAAGCTCGCTACCGGTTCGCCATCGACCTTCCAGGTCACTTCTTCGATGGCTGCATCACCCGGAGAGATTGCGGCGTTAAACGTCTCCTCGCTCCCGACGAGCGTCGCGTTCGGACCCTCGACCGAAACTGACGGCGGTTCGCCTCTGGAGACGTCGACGTACAGCGTATCGTTGGCGGTTCGACCGGCATCGTCAGTGACGGTGAGCGTGACCTCGTAGACGCCGAGCTCGTCGGCCTCGAAGGTCGTCCGAACGCCGTTCGGATCCTCCGGCGTCGTTTCGGTTCCGCCGGGGCTCTCGATGGCCCAGCGGTACGCGACTATCTCACCATCCGGTGCGTGCGACCCGCCTCCATCGAGGTACACCGTCGTACCCTGCGTCACGGACTGGTCCAGTCCAGCCTCCGCGAGCGGCGTGTTTGCCTCGGTAGCAGTAACACCTGTAGCGAGCAACGCGGCAGCGAGCAACAGTACGAGGATCAGTTCACGATGTTTCATCCAGTCGGGGGAAGGTATCCTCGGTATCTGGTATAAATATTAGGTACTCAGTAATTGAATGTATATCAAACCTGGATGATTTATACTTCCCTCTCCGCTACCCGTAGCCCTTTCAGCGAAGCCCACACCTCTTCGCCTATGCCCGAGACCGACGCCGACCTCTTCGGCATGACGTGGGAGCAGGCAGGCGAGGCGATCGACGAGTCGGACATCGCCGTCCTCCCGACCGGCAGCATCGAACAGCACTCGACGCACCTCCCGGTGTCGACGGACACCCTCCGCGCGGATCACCTCACCGCGGAGCTCGTCGACGCCGCGCCCGACTTCGACCTCGAACTGCTCCGCCTCCCGACGCTGCAGTACGGCGTCTCCGAGCACCACATGCCGTTCCCGGGGACGATCACGCTCTCGCGGGAGACCTACATGGACGTCGTCGTCGAGATCGGCGAGTGCATGGCCGAACACGGCGCCGAGCGCCTCCTCTTCCTGAACTGCCACGGCGGCAACAAGGAGCCGCTCTCGATGGCGGCCGACCGCCTCGGCCGCGACACCGACCTGACGGTCCACTACGTCCACTGGACCGATTACGCCCGCGAGGCGCTCGAAGAGGAGTTCGGCGAGGGCTGGGGCCACGCCGGCGACCACGAGACGAGCTTCGTCGAGCTCTATCGGCCGGACCTCGTCCGCTCCGAGAAGAAGACGCCGCAGGAGGCGCGCGAAATGCCCGACACGAGTTCCTACGAGTACTTCAGCGACGTGACCGAACTCGGCGGCCTCGGCGACCCGACGAACTCGGACGCCGACGCGCTGGAGCCGATCGTCGAGTCGACGACCGAGGATATCTTAGAGGCGATCAAGGCCGACATCGACGCCGGCTGGTAGGCCTTTCAAACCCGGATTCCGTCGGGCTGCCCCTTCGAGCGCCTCACGGACCCGGGTGTTCAAAAGGGATGACGCACAACGCCGCCCATGGAGCGGACTCCGGACGGGACGCCGGTCGGCGTCGACGATCCCTACGACGTCGTAGACATCTGCGACCACCTCACCAGCGACGGCCGGTGTCGCTACGCCCTCGATCACGCCGGGGCCGACCGCGAGTTCGCCGCCGAGCGCCGCCGCGACGACTACGCGTGCCACGTCGGCGAGGACGGCTGCTGGAAGGCCTGTCCGCACTACCGATCGACGACCGACATGAACGAGTGCGTCCGGTGCGGCCTCGAGGAGGTCCGCATCGCGCACGAGGACGTCCAGCCCCTCCTGGAGGAGCACCACCTGATGTACGGCGACGCGAGCGACGAACCGTCGGTCGAGGTGTGCGAGGCGGGGATGGCCGCGGACGACGCCGGCCCCCACGAGATCACGGTCGCGCTCTGCCGCTGGTGTCACGCCAAGGTGCACAAGTCGTTCGCGCGCATCGACGACGACGCGAGCCCGGACCCGGAGGCGATCGCCGAGCGTGAACAGCGCCACGGAAAGGAGCTGGACGAAATGGGGTTCACCTCCGCGAGTGAACGGTTCGAGTAATTATCGGGTTTATATTTATTAGGGGTTGAACTGGGCGATTTGAGTGGTTGGTTGGGATTTCCTGCAACTGTCACAACTCAGAACACGTAGAAAACCCCAGCCGCTGACCGGTCGCTCTGATAAATAAAGTCAGTTCGCCTGACTTGCAACACCACTCAGCATGCCCAGAAAGCCCCAGCCGCTGACCGGTCGCGCTGCTCGCTGTGCTCCTCACCCGGCTCACTCGCTTCGCTCGTTCGCCGGGTTGTGGTGCTTACTTCGCAGGGCGTCCCGCTCAGCGGCTGCCCCTTTCAGTCCCGCCCGGGAGTGGTGGCCGGGGCGTCGCTCGCGGCGGCTGGTTTACCGACGGAGTGCGTCGGCTTTCTGGCGTGCGGTGCTGGGCGGTTGGCGCGCGCGAGTAACGCGTGCGAGGGAGGCCGGTGGCGCGCCGCGCCATGCGTTGCAGTGCCGGCGCGCCCCGGCCGAGGCTGGGGAGGCCTGAGGAATTGCGGTTGCGGTGCAGTCGCGGTGCAGTCGCGGTGCTGTCGCTGTCGCGGTGCTGTCGCTGTCGCGGTGCTGTCGCTGTCGCGGCGCTGTCGCTGTCGCGGCGCTGTCGCTGTCGCGGTGCTGTCGCTGTCTCGGCGCTGTCGCTGTCGCGGCGCTGTCGCTGTCGCGGCGCTGTCCTGGCGGACTGAAAGGGCGATGGCCGGTCGCGCCGCAGGGGAGTCGCTGAGCCGACCCCTATCCGCGCCGGGCGGTGCGGAGAGGCGCGGATATGTCGCTCAGCGACCGCGAGCGGCCGAGGGCTTTCTGGGTGGTTGCGGTGCTGTCAAGTGTAGCAGCGTCTGCACCTGTACATCCAGTTTATAAGCAAGAGCGGCCGAGGGCTTTCTGGGTGTTTGGGTTTAATGTAGCATCCTCTGCACCTGAAATTCCTGTTTATAAACATGAGCGCGCGAAAACAAGACCACAATACCCGCTCAGATCCCCACGAAAATGACGGACACCATCTCCATTCAGTCCGAATCAGTCGCCACCAACCCGTACAAATACCCACCCCTCCCATGCGGAGTTCTGACGCCCCTTCGGACGGTTTAAGTCGCCCACGCCGGTGATTCAACGTAATGACCGAAGAGCAAGAGCTCGGAATCACCGAGAGCAAGTCGCACGCGACCGGTGACTGGTACGCCGAGGTCGTCCAGAAGGCGGGGCTCGCGAACTACGGCCCCGAGGGAATGAGCGGCTTCATCGTCACTCGCCCGCGGGCCTACGCGCTGTGGGAGTCGATCCAGAACTTCCTCGACACGAAGTTCTCGAACACGGGCGTCCAGAACGCCTACTTCCCGATGTTCATCCCCGAGTCGTACCTCGAACGGGAGAAGGACATCGTCGAGGGCTTCGACCCCGAGGTCGCCTGGGTCACGGAAGCCGGCCACGAGGAACTCGAGGAGCGGCTCGCCGTCCGGCCGACCTCGGAGTCGATCATCGCGCCGTACATGTCCCAGTGGGTCCGGAGCCACCGCGACCTGCCGCTGCGCGTGAACCAGTGGTGCTCGGTCGTGCGCTGGGAGGCGACGGAGACGAAGCCGTTCTTCCGCACGAAGGAGTTCCTCTGGCAGGAGGGCCACACGGCCCACGAGACCGACGAGGAGGCGTGGGAGGAGACGATGACGCGGCTCGACCAGTACGAGTCGGTCTACGAGGACCACCTCGCGATTCCGGTGCTGCGCGGGCAGAAGCCCGAGCACGACAAGTTCCCCGGCGCGAAGGTGACGACGACGGTCGAGGCGCTCATGCCCGACGGCAAGTCCGTGCAGGGCGGGACGTCACACCACCTCGGCCAGTCGTTCGCGGAGGCGTTCGACCTCACCTACACGACCGAAGCGGAGGAGGAGGAAGTCGCCCACACGACCTCGTGGGGGCTCTCCTGGCGCGCGCTCGGCGCGCTGATCATGACCCACTCGGACGAGCAGGGCCTCGTGCTCCCGCCGACGGTCGCCCCCACGCAGGTCGTCATCGTCCCCATCTGGCAGGCCGACACGAAGGAGAAGGTCCTCGACTACGCCGAGGAGGTCGCCGACGACGTCGAGGCCGCCGGCATCAGCGTCGAACTGGACGACCGCGACGAGCGCAACCCCGGATTCAAGTTCAACGAGCACGAGCTCAACGGGATCCCGCTCCGCATCGAGATCGGTCCCAACGAGGTCGACGACGAGGAGCTCACCCTGGTCCACCGCCCCGACGGCGAGTCGATCGTCGAGGACCGCGAGGACACCGCGGAGACGGTCCAGAGCCACCTCGACGAGGTCTTTGCCAAGCTGTACGCCGACGCGGAGGAGAACCTCGACGGCGAGGTCCGCGAGGCCGACGACCGCGCGGACATCCTCGGGACGCTCGGCCAGCACGGCGGCTACGTGAAGACGCCGTGGTGCGGCGACGAGGACTGTGAGGAGGAGATCAAAGACCAGATCGCCGCGGAGATCGTGATGGTCCCCTTCGAGGACGAGGACGACCTCGTCGACGCCGACCACGACGAGACCTGCGGCGTCTGCGGCGAGGCCGCCGAACGGACGGCCTACTTCGCGAAGTCGTACTGACGCCGGCAACGCGAGGTCGCGGACGCCGGTCGCGTCGTCGACCCACACATCCTCGCGGTTTTTGTTCCTCGTCGGGCCACCGTTCTTTTATAAACCAGCCGTCTGCGACTACCCGTTCATGCTATTAATTACCACGATCCGGATACGGCCGGCTCGACCAGCGGAGACCCATCATAAACGGTGAAGGACCCTGTACAATAATGACCTTATATTCCCTAATGTGTGGGAAAGGATCCCTAATCGTATGAGGGTCAGCCCTTTACGCCAGTCTTTGATTTTTACTCGTATGACAAACCCACACAGTACCACCCCCGGGCCCGACGCGGACCCGGCGGGTTCCGATGGGGCCGACGACCTGCTCGCCTCGCCGACGGACGCGAAGTCGAACTGCGGCGTCGGCGCGGTCGTCGACCTCGACGACGGCCCCTCACACGACGCCGTCGCGGACGCGGTACGCCTGCTCGAGAACCTCGAACATCGCGGCACGACCGGTGCGGAACCGAACACCGGCGACGGCGCCGGGATCATGGTCCAGCGTCCCGACCCCTTCTTCCGAGACGTCGTCGACGCCGACCTCCCCGAGGAGTACGCCGTCGGCTCCGTCTTCATGCCCCACGACGACAGCGTTCGCGCGGCGCTGTTCGACGTCGTCGCCGAAACGCTCGCCGACTACGGGCTCGAGGTGCTCGACTGGCGCCACGTCCCCACCGACAACACCGCCCTCGGCCAGACAGCGCTCGACTCCGAACCGGACCACTGGCAGGTGCTCGTCGCGCCAGTCGACCCCGAGACGACCGAGGAGCGGTTCACCGCCTCGGTCACCGACACGGACCCCCACCGCGGCTTCGACCGCGCGCTCTACGTCGCCCGCAAGGCCATCGAGGACGCCGTCGACGACGTCGACGGGGCCGGCCGCTTCTACGTCGTCTCGCTCGACCGGCGCCGCGTCGTTTATAAGGGACTTCTGAAGGGCACCCAGCTCGAGGACTACTTCCCCGACCTGACCGACGACCGTTTCGCGAGCCGGGTGGCCCTCGTCCACGCCCGCTTCTCGACGAACACGCTCGGCGCGTGGCACCTCGCGCACCCGTACCGCAACATCGTCCACAACGGCGAGTTCAACACCATCCAGGGCAACATCAACTGGATGCGGGCCCGCCAGACGGACGTCGCCCATCCTGCCTTCGGCGACGAGCTGGCGACGGTCAAGCCGATCATCGACGACCCGAACCAGTCCGACACTGCCTCCGTCGACAACGCCCTCGAACTCCTGCTCCAGACGGGCCGTGACCTCCCGCACGCGATGCGGATGCTCATCCCCGAGGCGTTCCGCGACGACGACGAGATGGCCGACGACCGCGCGGACTTCTACGATTATCACGCCTCGATCGTCGAGCCGTGGGACGGCCCCGCGCTCGTCCTCGGCTTCGACGGCGACCAGGTGGCGGGCGTCCTCGACCGCAACGGGCTCCGCCCCTGCCGCTACGAGGTCACGGAGAACGACCGTCTCATCGTCGGCAGCGAAGTCGGCGCGCTCCCGACTGACCCGGCCGAGGTCGAGAGCCGCGGCCGGCTCCAGCCCGGCCAGATCTTCGTCGCGGACCTCGAGGAGGGCCGCGTCGTCCCCGACGAGGAGGTCTTCGAGAGCCTCACCGACGAGAAGTACGGCGAGTGGGTCGACGAGCAGCAGGTCCAGCTTGACGAGGTCGTCGAGGAGGATTCCGGCGAGGCCGCCGGCATCGACTCCGAGTTCGAGGAGATCGTCGCGGGTGCGGAGGGTGACGCAGTGGAGGCCGACGAAGACGAACCTGATGAAACGACCAGCCCGCTCCGCGCCCACCAGGCCACCTTCGGCTACACGACGGACTCGATGAACCATCTCGTGAAGCCGATGGCCGAGGCCGGGAAGGACCCCGTCGGCTCGATGGGCGACGACACGCCGCTGTCCGTCCTCACCGACGTCGACCGCCCGCTGTTCACCTACTTCAAGCAGCTGTTCGCGCAGGTGTCGAACCCGCCCATCGACTACATCCGCGAGGAGCTGGTCACCTCGCTGGAAACGCGGCTGGGCCACCAGCGTAATCTCCTGGCCGAGACGCCCGAACACGCCCACCAGCTCGTCGCGGACACGCCGATCCTCTCGGACGATGAGACGGACGCGATCAAGGCGCTGGGCGGGGATGACGCGTCGGGCGAGTTCACCAGCGCGGTCCTCGACGCGACCTATGACGCCGAGGGCGACATGGAGGCCGCCGTCGAGCGCCTCCGCGAGGAGGCGGCGGCGGCCATCGAGGACGGCGCGGACGTGCTCGTCATCTCGGACCGCGAGGTCGGCCCCGACCGGCTCGCGATCCCGAGCCTGCTCTCGATGGGCGCGGTTCACCACCACCTCGTGCGCAACGGCCTGCGGAACCACGCAGGGGTCGTCGTCGAGAGCGGCGACGCCCACGAGGTCCACCACGTCGCGACGCTCGTCGGCTACGGCGCCGACGCCGTCACGCCGTACCTCGCGTACGCGTCCATCGCGGACGTCGTCGCCGGCCCCGACGGCGCGGACGAGGCCGAGGCCATCGCCGCTTACCGGACGGCGCTGGAGGACGGCCTCCTGAAAACGATGGCGAAGATGGGCATCTCCACGATGGAGAGCTACCAGGGCGCCCAGATCTTCGAGGCCGTCGGGCTCTCCTCCGACTTCGTCGCCGAGTACTTCGAGGGAACGGAGACCCGGACGGAGGGCATCGGCATCGACGACGTCGAGCGGAAGGCCCGTACGCGGCACGCGATGGCGTTCGGCGCGGACCCCGAGCTCGAGACCACCGGCGAGTACGAACACCGGACGCAGGGGGTCAAACACGGCTGGAACCCCGAGACGGTCGGCACGCTCCAGCAGGCCGTCCGCTCCGGCGACTACGAGCAGTACGGCGAGTTCGCGGAGCTCGTCAACGACCAGTCCGAGAAGCTCCAGACGCTCAGGGGCCTCCTGGAGTTCGAGTCCGACCGGGACCCGATCCCGGTCGAGGAGGTCGAACCGGTCGAGGAGATCGTCGAGCGCTTCTCGACGGCCGCCATGAGCCTCGGCAGCATCTCGCCGGAGGCCCACGAGAACAACGCCGTCGCGATGAACCGCCTCGGCGGGAAGTCGAACACGGGCGAGGGCGGCGAGCCCCCGGCCCGGTTCGACACGGAGAAGGAGTGTAACGTCAAACAGGTCGCCTCCGGCCGCTTCGGGGTCACCGCGGAGTACCTCGCGAGCGCCGACGAGCTCCAGATCAAGATGGCGCAGGGGTCAAAGCCCGGCGAGGGCGGGCACCTCCCCGGCAAGAAGGTCAACGAGATGATCGCCCACGTCCGCTGTTCGACGCCCGGCGTCGGGCTCATCTCGCCGCCGCCCCAGCACGACATCTACTCCATCGAGGACCTCAAGCAGCTCATCCACGACCTGAAGTCGGCCAATCCCGAGGCCGACGTCAACGTGAAGCTGGTCTCCGGCGCCAACATCGGCACCATCGCCACCGGCGTCGCGAAGGCGAACGCCGACGTCGTCCACGTCTCCGGCCACTCCGGCGGCACGGGCGCGTCGCCGAAGACCTCCATCAAGAACGCGGGGCTCCCCTGGGAGCTCGGCCTCGCGGAGACGAACCAGATGCTCCGCGCGACGGGCCTGCGCGACCGCATCCGCGTGACGGCCGACGGCGGGCTCAAGACGGGCCGCGACGTCGCAGTCGCCGCCCTGCTCGGCGCCGAGGAGTACGTCTTCGGCACCGCCTCGCTGGTCACCGCCGGCTGCGTGATGGCCCGGCAGTGTCACGAGAACACCTGTCCGGTCGGCGTCGCGACCCAGCGCGAGGACCTCCGGAACCGCTTCCCCGGCCAGCCCGCCCACGTCATCAACTACATGACGTTCATCGCGCAGGAGCTGCGCGAGATCATGGCCGAGCTCGGCTTCGAGTCGGTCGAGGAGATGATCGGCCGGCCGCACGTGCTCGAACAGCGCGAGACGGACCACGAGACGGCCCGGCACCTCGACCTCTCGTCGGTCATCGCTGACCCCGCGGGCACCGACCGCACGAAGACCCGCGAGCAGACCCACGAGATCGACGACGCGCTCGACTGGACGCTCATCGACCGCGCCTCGCCCGCCATCGAGGAAGGCGCGCCGGTGACCATCTCGGAGGACGTGAGCAACGTCGACCGCGCGGTCGGGGCGACGCTCTCGAACCGCGTCGCCACCGCGCCCGCCGGGCCGCTCCCGGACGACACCATCACCTGCCAGTTCGACGGCTACGCCGGCCAGAGCTTCGGCGCGTTCCTCGCGCAGGGCGTGACGATGGAGCTCACCGGTGCTGCCAACGACTACGTCGGCAAGGGGCTCTCCGGCGGGAAGCTCATCGTCAACACCCCCGACGACGCCGGCTACGAGGCCGACGAGAACGTCGTCGCGGGCAACGTCTGCCTCTACGGCGCCACCGACGGCGAGATGTACGTCAACGGCGTCGCCGGCGAGCGCTTCGGCGTCCGCAACTCCGGCGTGAAGGCGGTCGTCGAGGGCGTCGGCGACCACGGCTGCGAGTACATGACCGGCGGCGTCGTCGCCGTCCTCGGCGACTTCGGCCGCAACTTCGCGGCCGGGATGTCCGGCGGCGTCGCGTACGTCTACGACCCCGAGGACAAGCTCGCGGACACCGCGAACACCGGCATGGTGAGCCTCTCCGACGAGCTCACCGACACGGACGAGGCGATGCTCGAGCGCCTGGTCGAGAACCACGCCGCCTACACCGAAAGCGAGCGTGCCGCGGAGTTGTTGGATGATTGGGCCGCCGTCGTCGACGACTTCACTCGCGTCTTCCCCGACGCCTACGCGGAGGTCATCGAGGAAGGTCGCGGCGCCGACGTGCGGGAGGACCGGCCCGAGCCTGCCGGTGTGGACGCCGGCGTCGAGGCCGACTCCGGCGTCGCTCATAGCGACGACTGAGTAGGCTTCGTAGCGGGCTTTTGCGTTGGTGGGCGTTTATAAACCGCAGCTTGAAACGCGGTGGCTACTCCTCTTGACTGGAACAGATGGATAGCCCTGGCCACTCTTGCTTAAAAACTGCAAGCATAGGTGCAGAGGCTGCTACACTGAACCACCAGGTAGTGTTCAGATAAGCTGATTCCATGCGAAAGCGAACGCTTGCAACCAGTTTTCGACGGTCTCTGCTCTGGCATGGC
>NZ_JBNLVO010000011.1:0-31659 GCF_050510935.1 Halosubterraneus shenae
GCAACCGCGACTGCACAGCGACCGCAACCGCGACTGCACAGCGACCGCAACCGCGACTGCACAGCGACCGCAACCGCAGCAGCACCGCACAGCAACCGCATTCCTCAGTCCTCCCCAGCCTCGGCCGGGGCGCGCCGGGACCGCACCGCGCCGGCGCGCCCCGCCCTCCCTCGCACGCGTTACTCGCGCGCGCCGACCGCCACAGCAACGCAAGCCGGACGGCCGGCGCGCGTCGGCAGCCATCCAACCGTCGCGCGCGGCCCCGGCCACCACTCCGGGGTGGGACTGAAAGGGGCAGCCGCTGAGCGGGACGCCCTGCGAAGTAAGCACCACAACCCGGCGAGCGAACGCAGTGAGCGAGCCGGGTGAGGAGCGCAGCGAGCAGCGCGACCGCCTCAGCGGCTGGGGCTTTCTGGGTGTGCCGAGTGGTGGCGCTCGCGAGGATAGCCAACCTCATTTATAAACACGAGCGCTCAGCGGCTGGGGCTTTCTAGGCATGCTGAGTGGTGTCGCCGGCGACAATGCCCGATCAACCCGATACCGCGAGCGCTACTCCGACAGGAATCTTCGGGCAGTGACAAGTAGTTCCACTCACGATCGGGAAATCCGAAAACGGATTTAAAAGAGTGACACCGACAAAACCGACCTCACAGAATCGTCGCGCCTTCGCCGATCCGCGTCTGGTACGCGCGCGACTCCACGCCCTCGTTCGCGAAGGCGTCGACCATCGCGGCCGCGATCGTACGTCTATCGTCGGCCTCGCACGCAGCGAGGATCGCCGGGCCGGCGCCGCTCACGGTGACGCCTTTCGCGCCGGCCTCCAGGGCGGCGTCGCGGACGTCGTGGTAACCGGTGATGAGCTCCGCGCGGGCGGGCGTGACGACGGAGTCCTCCATGCCGACGCCAACCAGCTCGGGGTCCGAGCGACACATCCCGATGGTGAGCGTCGCGGCGTTGCCGACGGTCTCGACCAGCTGGTCCATCGTTGCTTCGTCGGGGACGACCCGGCGCGCGTCCCGGGTGGAGACGGCGATGTCCGGGAGGCAGGCGACGAGGGGGACCTCGGCGTCGACGGCGTTCGTGCCGGTGCCGGTCGTGACGGTGAACCCGCCCATGATGGCCGGAGCGACGTTGTCCGCGTGCGCGACGCCGGAGACGACGGCCTCGCCCTCGGCGGCGACGGGGACGAGCTCCTCGCGGGTGTAGCCGCGGTCGTACAGCTCGTTCAGCGCGACGGCGGCCGCGGCCGCGCTGGCGGCGGAGGAGCCGAGCCCCGACGCCGGCCGGACGCCCTTGTCGATCTGGATGTGCGCGGGCGCGTCCAGTTCCTCGGCGACGGCGCCGACGGTGTTGCCGTCCGGGTCTTCCGGAATGAACTGGGAGCCGACGCCAGTAACGTCGATGGTGGTGCGTTCGGCCTTCTCGACGCGGACGACGTCGGCCGGACTCGCCAGCGCCGCACCGAAGACGTCGAAACCGCTCCCGAGGTTGGCGCTGGTCGCCGGCGCCCGAACCGTGATCATGTGTCGCAGGTGGCGACGTGCGGGCAAAAAGGGTTTGTTCGACGCAGTTTCCTTCGGTCAGGCTTCCGCGGTCGTCCACAGCAGCGGGCCGATGACGACCAGCGCGATCCCGAGGAGGACGTACGGGGGCGTCATCGCGCTGAACGGGGCGACCATGAAGATGACGCCGAAGAGGGTGATGTTGACCGCGATGACCCGCTGGTTCTTCAACGGTAGCGCACCCAGGGTGGACATGACGAACGCGAGCAGCAGGACGTGCCCCAGGTGGTAGGGCAGCAGGAAACTGTCGACGAGCTGCAGTGGGAGCATTCGTAGTTGGGTATCGCAGCGATTCGCGCATTAAAGTTCCGTTTTTTCCGATAGAGCGCGGGAACCGCGCCAGCCGACGGCTACCCACCGGCGACGGTACTCTTTCCGTCCCCGTTGCCCGAGTTAGATGACGTCGTCCGGGTCGTGCATCTCGGCCATCCGCTTCGCCTCGGCCGCGTACTGTTCCCGCATCGCTTCGTCCTCGACCGTCCCCAGCGACCCCGAGGGCTCGCTCGTCGCCGCCGTCGTCTCGCGAACGTCGCTGAAGGAGGTTAGCGCCCGCTCCTTGCGATAGTACTGCTGCCCGTCCGTCGTCGCGTACGTGAGAATGATCAGGTTCTGCTCGTCGTCCGAGTACGTTCGCTCGACGAGCCACAGCTGAACTTCGTCGTCACCGGTATCACTCATGCTGAGATAGCCTCTGGGTGTAGTTCCGCGGACGACCACAAAGGAAATTCGGCCGAAACCCGTCGCCCGCGACCGACCGCTGGCGTCCGCCGAGACCACCCAAAACGCATTCGGGTCGAGGACCGAAACACCGACCATGCTTCGGCGGCGACGTTGGACAACGCTGCTGCCGCGCGGGCCAGCCTGGTCCGGCGCGCCCATCGACAGCTCATGACGACCCAGATCAAGGACCCCGTTCACGGCTACATCGAACTCGACCAGCCCCTCGTCGACCGCATCGTCGACACGCGCGCGTTCCAGCGCATGCGGTACGTCCGGCAGCTCTCGGCGACGCACCTCGTCTATCCGGGCGCGAACCACACGCGCTTCGAGCACAGCCTCGGCGTCTACCACCTCGGTCGCACGGTGTTCGAGAACCTGCGCGAGGAGCCGTACTTCACGCGCAACACCGACGCGAAGGAGCTCGACGAGATCCAGCGTACGCTCGAATGTGCGTGTCTCCTCCACGATATCGGCCACCCGCCGTTCTCTCACCTTGCGGAGCGCTTCCTGGACACCGAGGAGCTCTACGACCGACTCGACGACCGCGGGCTCGTCGACGAGTTCGTGGACGCCGGCATCGGCGAGGCGCCGCTCCGGGAGTCGAGCGCGCACGAGCTGTTGGGTTGTCTCATCGTCCTCCGCGAGTTCCGGAAACCCCTCTGGGACCTCGGCGCCAACCCCTACGAGGTGTGCGCGTACATGCTCGGCTACAGCCTCGTCTTCGAGCGCGGCGGCCCCTGGCAGTTCGGGCTCGGCGCGCAGCTGCTCTCCTCGCCCATCGACGTCGACCGCCTCGACTACATCACGCGCGACAACCAGATGACGGGCGCGGACGTGCTGAGCTTCGACACCCACCGGATGGTCGACGCCTACACGGCTCACCCGACCGAGGGGCTCGCGCTCTCCGAGAAGGCGCTCAGCGTCATCGGCAACTACCTCGAGGGGCGCATCGCGCTGTACATGTGGGTGACCCAGCACCACAAGTCGGTGTACGCGAACGTCCTGCTCCGGGCGATGCTCGACGAGCTGGACGCCCTCCGCGAGGCCCCACCGGTGACCATCGACCAGATCCTCGACGGCGAAATCGACGACAGCACCCTGATGGAGCGGCTCCGCGTCACCGCAAGCGAGCACCCGAAGTCGACGCTCGCCGACCTGTACGACCGTTTCCGGGCCCGCGAGTTCCCGAAGACGTGCTGGAAACACCGGATCGCGTTCGCGGACCGCGTCGACGCCGACCTCGACGCCTTCGGCGAGTGGCTCGTCGCCAACGACGAGCGGCTGGAGGAAACCCTCGCGGCCGAGCTCGGCGTCCCGCCCCACGAGGTGTGGATCGAGCGCTCGTACGTCCCCGAGTACGAGCCCGGACAGCTCCGGGACATCCCCATCGCCTACGGCGGCACGACGCGCTCCGTCGGCGACTGGGGGCTGTACGGCGAGCGCGCGTTCGACACGCCCATTCCGTTCGTCTACGTGCCCGCGGGTGAGAAGAAGCGGTCGACGCAGTTCCTGGTTTCGCTGTTCCACGAGGAGGCTGACTGACGCCGCGAGCTGCGAGCGAACGCTTCGTCGGCTTCGCGGTCCGATTCCGGATTCCACACCCACCTCGGCGACGCCTCTCGTGACGCGAACTTCACGCCGGAACTACAGACACGTCTCTCGGTGAGTAACAGACGGAACGAAATTGGATGGCTGGGGAGTACCAGGCCACCAATTCTCCCCGGCCAACGAAGGCCAGGGAAGTAGGTGGGCCAACACGGATTTGAACCGTGGACCTCCCGGTTATCAGCCGAGCGCTCAACCTGACTGAGCTATTGGCCCAGGTGAGCGCAATTATTGGTTGCCGGGGTAGGAGTTTAAGCGTTTCCTTTCGGCACCACGGCGGCGTCTGTCGGTTTTCCCCACGGTAGCGACCCACGAGACGGAGCCGATTCCGACGCTGTGCGTATCACTTCAGTGCGAAAATCGCCGCCGCCGACTCAGTTCGCGTCGCGCTCCTCGACCGTGTAGTCGACGTCGACGACGTCGTCCGTTTCGGACGAGCCGCCGTCGGATCCGGAGCTTTCGGAGCCCTCGGAACCGGGTGAACCGCCTGAACCGGCCGAGCCACCCGAATCCCCTGCGCCACCAGGTCCGCCAGGACCGCCGGGCCCGCCGGGACCACCCGGCCCGAACCCGCCGTCGTCGAACCCGTCGAACCCGTCGTCGCCGCCGGGGAAGCCGCCGACCCAGACGTTGCCGGTGGCGAAGCCGCCGGTCCGTTTGTCGACGTAGGGAACGACCACGAAGCGCTTGAGGCCGGCCCGGATCGGGACTCGCGTGAGCGGGAGCGCCAGGAGGAATCCGATGGTGTCCGTGACGAGTCCCGGGGTGAGCAGGAACGCGCCCGCCGCGATGAGCAGCGCGCCGTCGAGCAGTTCGTCGGTCGGCGGCGACCCCTGCCCGAGCTTGCGCTGGATGCGCCGGAGGGTGTGACGCCCCTCCGCCCTGACGAGCAGCATGCCGAGGATCGCCGTAAGCACGACGAGCGCGACCGTCAGCTGCCACCCAAGGTGGTCCGCGACGACGACGAGGAACAGCGCGTCGGCGAGCGGAATGAGCAGGAGCAGCGCGATCACGTAACGGAATCGCATGTGCCGACGTATCCGCCCGGTGCCCATAGCCCTTTTCGTCCACTGGCTTCGATTTCGTTCGAATGGCGAGGGTCGGATGAGGATTAGCCCGGTCTCAGTCGCTTTCTTATAAAGGAGCTGTCCAGGTACAGGCGCTGGTACGCTCCGCCTCTACAGCATGATAGCCCTCAACCGCTCTTATTCATAAACCGAAAGCGCAGGTGCAGCCGCTGCTGCACTGGGCAGCACCGCAAACACCCAGAAAGCCCTCGGCCGCTCGCGGTCGCTGAGCGACATATCCGCGCCTCTCCGCACCGCCCGGCGCGGATAGGGGTCGGCTCAGCGACTCCCCTTCGGCGCGACCGGCCATCGCCCTTTCAGTCCGCCAGGACCGCGACCGCGACAGCACCGCCCAGCTACCGCAGGCCTCAACCCTCCCCAGCCTCGGCCGGCGCCGGGACCGCACCGCCTCGGCGCCGGCCTCCCTCGCACGCGTTGCTCGCGCGCGCCGGCCGCCCCGCACCGCACGCCGACCAGCCGGCGAACGTCGACCGCGGACCAACCGCCGCGCGCGACGCCCGGCCACCGCTCCCGGGTGGGACTGAAAGGGGCAGCCGCTGCGCGGGACGCCCTGCGACGCTAGCACCGCAATCCCGGCGAGCGACCGGAGGGAGCGAGCCGGGTGAGGAGCGCAGCGAGCAGCGCGACCGCTCAGCGGCTGGGGCTTTCTGGGCATGCTGAGTGGTACAGCAAGCGACGACAACCGAATCAACCACGCAGAAGGCGACCGCTTCAGCGGCTGGGGGTCACTACGTGTGCCGAGTGGTGTGGCTCGCGACGATGGCTGAACAGTCCCAAATTTCCCCCGCCACAGTAGGTTCGGCGTGACCAACATCTCAACAACGGTTCCGCACTAATCGGGACCGCCATCGCTTAGTGACGCCACACCCACCGACGTGTATGAATCGGGGGACCGCAGAAGTGGGCTCCGACGCGGACGAAAGCGACACCATCGCGGGGACGGACGTCGCGGACGGCGACGCCACAGCGGCGACGACTAACCCACCTCGCGGGACGCCGACTGATCTCCCGGACCGCGATCCCCTGCCGGCCTGGCTCGCGCCGTTGCCGGCGTGGCTCGAGGCGTTCGCGCTCCGGTACGTCTGGCTCATCGTGGCGATTAACCTCGGGGGCACGGCGTTCGGCTTCTGGTACTACCGCCATCAGTTCGCGCGCATCACGCCGGAGCTGTGGGCCTTCGTGCCGGATTCGCCGGCGGCGACGCTGTTCGTCGCGCTCGCGCTCGCGGCGTGGGCGCTCGGGCGCCCGAACGACTACCTCTCGTCGCTGGCGTTCATCGGGAACATCAAGCTCGGGCTGTGGACGCCGTACGTCCTCGTCGCCTTCGCGCCGGGCTTCCTCGAGTACACGCCCTGGCCGATGTTCCTCTTCCTGTTCTGGAGCCACGTCGCGATGTCGCTACAGGCGTTCCTGCTCTACCGCATCAGCGACTTCCCGCTTCGCGCCGTGGGCGTCGCGACCGCGTGGTACACCGTCGATCTGCTGTTCGACTACTTCGTGCCGCCGACCGGAAACGTGACACACACGTCGCTGCCGTTCGCCGATTCCGTGCCGTGGTTCACCTCGACGGTCCTGCAGGTCGCGGCGGCGGGCGCGGTCGTGCTGACGGTCGCCCCGCTGTTCCTCCTGCTCGCGACGCGCGCGAAGAAGGCCGAACGCGACGCGCTCGGCTGGGGGTAGTTCCGTCGAGGCGTCCCCGGCAGGGCGATCTCGCCACCGACCTTTTCCGAATCCCGGCCGACGATCCATCCGATGAGTCTGTACGACGCGGTCGCCGATCTCCCGTTGACGATCGAGCGCGAGGAGCGTGCGCAACGTCGCTCGGACACGACGAGCGGGTTCGAGCGCGTCACGACCGAGGTGTCGCTCGTCGGCGACGAAGCCGTCGGCCGCGGCGAGGACGTCGCCTACGAGGTGGAAGCCCACGAGGCGCTCGCGACGCTGGAGCTCGGGGCCTTCGACCTCGCCGGAGGGTGGACGTTCGGGGAGTTCTCCGACCACCTCGCGGAGACCGATCTCTTTCCGGAGGCTGCGCCCGGACGCGAGCACGCCCGCCACTACCGCCGGTGGGCCTACGAGAGCGCCGCGCTCGATCTGGCGCTCCGGCAGGCCGACACCGACCTCGGGGAGGTCCTCGACCGCGACCCGGACCCCGTCCGGTTCGTCGTCTCCACGCGCCTCGGGGACCCCCCGACGCCCGAGCGCGTCGAGTCGTTGCTCGCTGACGACCCCGCGCGGGAGTTCAAGCTCGACCCGACCCCCGAGTGGACCGGCGACCTCGTCACCGCGCTCGCGGACACCGACGCCGTCCGCGTCGTCGATCTCAAGGGCTTCTATCAGGGGACCGACGTCGACGTCCCGACCGACCCGGAGCTGTACGAACTCGTCGTCGACGCCTTCCCAAAGACGGTCATCGAGGACCCGGACGTCGCTCCCGAGACCCGCGAAATCCTCGAATCCGAGGCGGACCGGATCGCCTTCGACTACCCGGTCACGGGCGTCGAGAGCCTCCAGGACCTCCCCATCGACCCGGGCTGGTGTAACGTGAAGCCCTCGCGGTTCGGGTCCGTCGAGTCGCTGCTCGAGACGGTCGAGTACTGCGAGCAGGAGGGGATACAGCTGTACGGCGGCGGCCAGTTCGAGCTCGGCGTCGGCCGCGACCAGATACAGATCCTCGCGTCGCTGCTGTACGCCGACGCGCCCAACGACGTCGCCCCGCGGGAGTTCAACGATCCCGACCGCGCGCCGCCGTTCCCGGAGAGCCCGCTTCCGGCGGCGTCGCTGTCGGGCTTCGGCTGGGATTGACGCCGACGCGGTCGCTGACTACTGCCCGTCCGTCGAGGCCGCCGACTACTGCTCGTCCGGCGAGGCCGTCGACTACTGCCCGCCTCGATCGAGCCGGTACTGGCCGTCCTGCCCGTCCCGGCCGGTGTGCGCCCGGACCCAGAGCTCGCCGATGCGGGAGAGCTTCGTCCGGTAGGACTTCCCGCGCTCCTCCTGCTCGATGTACCCCTTCCCGCCGGGGCCCAGTCGGTCGACGTTGTAGATCACCTTCGAGCGGAAGGAGTCGGTGTACTCCTCGTTGAGCTCGTCGGCGAGGGTCTCGGCCAGCTCGGAGACGGAGTCGAACTCGCCGTACTCACCGAGGACGAAGAGGATGAGCTCCTCGAACGGCTTCACGTTCTGGAAGGAGGCGACCGGGAGCTCGATGATGTGGTTGTCGCCGAACTTCTTCGCGCCGATGGTCGTCCCGCGCTCGTCGAACTCCTCCAGCAACGTGGTCGTGCTGGTGAGTCGCTCCTCGACGCGTTCGCGGTCGACGCCGCCCTCGACGACCTCGGAGTCGACGACGTCGCTCACCTCGCCGTCGGCCTGCTCGAGGAGGTCCTGCAGGAGTCGCTGGCTCGCGCGCAGCTCCTCGGCGAGCTCGGTCTCGAGGTACTTCTCGGGGGCCGTGTAGTAGGTGTGGATGCGATCCCGGTCCGCCTGGCGCTCGACCATGATGGAGTGGGCCGCCGTCGCGAACGCGAAGGAGACGGGCCGCGGCATCGAGCAGACGTTCACCCAGACGTCGCGCTCGGCCGGCTCGGCCTCCTCGCTGTCCGCGTTCTCCCCGCCGGAGTCGGTGGTGCCGGCGTCGAGCTCCGCGTTGATGAGGTCGAACGCGCGTTCGAACGCCGCGTCGTAGTCGTAGACGTCGTCGATGCGCTCCCGGACCGTCTCCGCGCCGAGGAGGTTCCGGAAGTCCTTCTCGAGTTTGGTCGTGATGTCCCGGGAGTACTCGACGTTGGCCTCGCTGCCGACGGTTCCCTCCAGCAGGATCACCCGGTCGACGTCGAACTGGTCCCGGATGAGCGGGGCGATGAGCCGGTCGTAGTCGAAGCCGACCGGGACGATGTGCGTTTCCATGGGGGCAGTACACCGGTGGCGCAGTAAAAGGCGTCGTGGGCGCTGCCCCCCGAACACGGCTCGACGGTTACGAGTCGGTCCCCGTCGCGGTGTGCTGACCGTGGGTATGCTCGCTCCGCTGGTCGGACTCGAAGCCGGTGACGACCTTCCGGAACACGGTCTCGGGGTCGCCGGACCAGCGCCAGTGCCAGCGCGTCCGCAGGTACAGCCAGACCGACCGTGCGGTGCCCAGCTCCGGCGTCGTGGTGACGGTGTCGTAGCCGCGGTTCCGGATGAGCCGATGGTGGTCGGCGTACAGTACCGCCGCGAACAGCACGGCGAGCTGGCAGTCCTCGGGGAGGAACTTGATGCCGGCGACCCCTTCGCGGTATAGCGCCTCCGTGCGGGCGAGCAGCGACCGCATCGCGGCCTCGACCCGCTCGTCGAACTCCAGGGCGAGGATCTGCTCGGGGTCGACGTCGTGTTCGCGGAGGACCTCCTCGGGCAGGTACACCCTGTCGAGTTCGACGGCATCCTCGCGCACGTCGCGCAGGAAGTTCGTCAGCTGGAACGCCTCGCCCAGCGCCGTCGCGTGCGGGAGCGCGCGCTCGGGGTCGGCGGGGTCCATCAGCGCAGTCATCATCCGGCCGACCGCGGCCGCGGAGCCGTCCATGTACGCCCGAAGCTCCGCGAACGTCTCGTAGCGGTCCCGCTCGATGTCGGACTGCATCGCGTCGACGAACGCGTGGACGTCGGCCTCGTCGATGCCGCGCTCCGTCTGGACCGTCGCGAACGCGTCGAGGACGGGGTCGTCCGTCTCGGCCCGGCCCAGTGCGGCCTCGCGCAAGCGCTCCAGCTCCGCGCGCTGCTCCTCGGGAGTCCCCGTCTCCTCGGCGTCGACGACCTCGTCCGCCACGCGGAAGAACCCGTAGAGGACGTAGGTCGGGTGGCGGATGCGTTCCGGGAGGAGTCGCGTCGCGAGGTGGAAGGTGCGCCCCGTCCGTTGCTGGATCCGCTTCCCGCGAGCGACCTGGTCGTCGTCGATCATGTGGCCCCCGAAATCGCCGGTTTGCGGGCGGAACAGTGGCCGCTCATAGCTGACCGATCCTAGTGGTTGTGGCACCATAACAGTTCCCTCGATTATGCCTTGCGGCGACGCGTCGCCGGCGAGAATGTCGAGCGACTGCGGGCGGATCCCCGGTGGGTTATGGGCGGGTGTATCGGTCAGTAGAACGTGTCGCTACAGTCGTAGACGACCCCGTGTTCCGGACAGACGTACTTGCAGTGACGATGGTGCATCGACGCGCCACAGAGCGGGCACGGGCGCCCCTTGTTCGTCTCGACGACGGCGTCGCTCTCGGCGTCCGTCTCGTCGCCGTTGGCGGGTGCTTCGGCAGCCGAGTCGTCGCCCGTTTCCATGTACTGGGTTGGTTGCGTGGCTATCGTCTTAAACGTCGCCGTATTTGCGGCTGGGACTTTCCCGACATGCGGAGTGGTGGCCCTGACGTCGACGACCATCTCCATTTATAGGGGCGAGCGGTCGGCGACCGGGACTGTCCCCGCATGCCGAACGTAATCGCGGGTGACAGCGGACGGCCGCTCACGGACCCGCAACGTTCGGCAATTGCCGGGGGACCGCTTTTGTGTGGCAAACACTTACAATGGGTATGCTCACCCTCCCCGGCGCGCGCGGCGCGGTAACGCGGCGGCGACTTCGCCTCGCGGCAGTGTTCGTCGCCTCCGGCGTCGCGGCGGTCGCGGGCTCGTTCCTCGTCGCGGGGCGCGGCCCCACCTTCGTCGTCACGGCCCTCGCCGCGACGCTGCTGTACCTCTCCCCGGATGGCCTGCTCGCGTGGGGGATCGTGACCCTCGGGAAGTACGGTCGCCCGCTGCTCGTCGCGGGCGCCGTCGCCACGTCAGTCCTCGTGTTCACCGGCATCGCGGCCGGCGCGACGGTCGCCGCGGACCGGCTGCACCGCAAGCGACCCGACTCGCTGTTCGCGGTCGGCTTCCTCCAGGCCGCGGTGACGTTCGCGCTGACGATCAATCCCCTCTCCTCGGTGGCCGCGGGATTCGCCGGCGGGCTGACGGTCGCGCTCGCCGGGGCGGCCGTGACGGACCGGGAGTCCATCCCGAGTCGGCGCGGCGTGCTCAAGTCGGTCGGCACCGCGGCGGCGGCCATCGGCGCCGGCTACTTCCTCGCACCGCGACCGGACGCCGTCGATCCCGACTCGGCGTCGATCAGCGACGCAAACGTCGAGGCCATGCTCCAGGCTGCCGACGAGCGCTCCATCGACGTCCCCGGACTCGAACCGCTCGTCTCCGAGGACTTCTACCAGGTCGACATCAACACCTCGACGCCGGTCGTCGACCGCGAGGAGTGGAGCCTCACGATCGAGGGCGATGCCTCGCCGCTCACGATCGACTACGAGGAACTGCGCGCCCGGGAGGCGCAGCACCGCTTCGTCACGCTCCGGTGCGTCAGCGACGAGCTGAACGGGTACACGATGGACACGGCGCTGTGGACCGGCGTCCCCATCGACGACCTGCTCGAAGAGGCGGACGCCCCCGAGAGCTGCTGCGTCTTCCTCGAGGCCGAGGACGGCTACTACCAGGCGTTCCCCCGCGAGGCGCTCGCGAACGGCTTCCTCGCGTGGGGGATGAACGGGAAAGTGCTCCCGCGCGGCCACGGCCATCCGGCCCGCGCGCTCATCCCGGGTCACTGGGGCGAGATCAACGTGAAGTGGCTCTCCCGGATCGAGATCCGCGAGGAGCCCGCGACGGGCTACTGGGAGGAGCGGGGCTGGGCGGGCACCGGCCCCGTCGAGACGATCGCCAAGCTCCACAGCATCGAGACGAGCGACGACGGCACGGTAGTCGTCGGCGGCCACGCCTACGCCGGCGTCCGCGGGATCGACCGCGTCGAGCTCTCCCGGGACGGCGGGGAGACGTGGGCGGAGGCGACGCTCTCCGACAGGCTGCCAGGGTCGGTTCCCGCCGTCGATGGGGATGGCGACGGGAACAGCGACGGGAACAGCGACGGGGACGCGTCGCCCATCGAGAGCGTCGCGGAGGACGCCTGGCGCATGTGGTGCTTCGAGTACCAGGCCGACTCGCCACACGAGGTCACCGTGCGGGCCATCGAGCCGGACGGCACCGTCCAGCCGAAGGAGGAGACGGATTCGTTCCCTTCCGGGGCGACCGGCTGGGTCACGCGCTCCGTCGACGTGTAGTCACCGCCCGGGTTTTTAAGCAGCTACCGCCGCCAGTCCGTCAGGAGCGCGGCGTCGAACCGGTCCGCGCGGACCAGCCCGACGCCGAACGCGACGGCGACGAGCGCGGGCACGTAGTTGCCGAACCAGAGGTTGATCCCGCCCCACAGCAGCACGAAGCTTACCATGTCGTCGAGCAGGAACGCGCAGGTCTCGAGCCGCTGCGTCAGGGTCGCGTGGTCGAAGGCCCGGTCGAACGCGACGGTCGCGATCGAGGCCGACAGCACCCAGCCCGCGTAGTTCGAGAGCGGGACGCCGTGGAACTCGCCGCCGGCCGCGTACCACCAGAAGCCGAGGTCGACGGCGCCCGGGTCGAGCACGACGTCCATCGTCACCACGACGGCGGCGACGACGGCCAGTCGAACCAGCGCCCGGGCCGCGTGCGCGCCGAGCAGGAGGAGACACAGCAGGTAGGCGTTCGCGACGATGGGAAGGAAGAAGAGCGGCAGCGCCACGGGCACCCCGCCGAGCATCGGGCCCAGCGACACGCCGTACTCGAAGAAGCCGTAGGGCCACCCAGTCCGGACGCCGACGTACTCGATGGCGTAGGTGTACGCCGTCAGGAGGCCGATCCACGAGAGCGCGCGCCGGTCGACTAGCGGGAGGACGCCGACCACGAGCGGCGCGCGCATGACGGCGACGCCGACGAGCAGGAACCAGGGGTTGAAGGCCAGCGGCCCGGGGAGGAACCCCTCCGCGCTCGCGACGAGCGAGACGGCACCGACGAGCGGGAACAGCACCGCGATGGTGAACCGGTTCTCGGTAACGACCCCCTCCAGTGTCGCTTCCAGTTCGCCCCTGTTCGCCGGGAGCGCGGCGCGGAGCTCGGCCCAGCTGCGGGCCGGTTCCGGGCTGCCACCGCCGGCGGAGTCGTCCACGGTCAGACCACCCCCCAGCCCGGGACGATCCGCCAGAGCCCCGCGATCGACAGCGCGGCGCCGACGGCGGTATTCAGCGCCGGGAACCACCAGTAGGCCCGGTCGACGGCGACGGTCCCGCTGGCGACCCAGGCGACGAAGGGGGGATAGATCCCGAACGCGAGCAGGAACCGCGGGTCGACGAGCGCGAACGCCGCGGCGGCCGCGGTCCAGCAGGCGACGCAGTACGCGTACGTCCGGCGCTCGCCGAGCCACGTCGCCGTCGTTCGGATCCCGGCCGCGCGGTCCGGTTCGAGGTCCGGGATCGCCGAGAACGTGTGCATCGCCATCGTCCAGAGCCAGGCGCCGACGAGCGCGAGAAGCGGCGGGTGCGCGCCGGCGACGGCGGCGTAGGCGGCCGCGCCCGGGAGGATGTACAGTCCGTTCGAGACGGAGTCGGCAACGGGCGTCGTTTTAAATCGGAGCGGCGGCGCGCTATACCCGATGCCGAGGACGAAGAACCCGACGAGGTACGGCCACGCGACCGGCGGCGTGACGAGGAACGTCCCGACGCCGAGCGCGCCGGCGACGACGATGGCCGCGGCGACGAGCCGGTCCCCCTGCCAGCGGGCCTCCTTCGTCCCCTTCTTCGGGTTCACCGCGTCGACGTCGGCGTCGAAGACGTCGTTGACGCCGTAGAGGAGCACGTTCGCCGGCAGCAGGAAGTAGGCTGCGAGCGCGACGGCGCTCGGTCCGAACAGTTCCGGGACCGTCGTCGCGGCGTAGACGACGCCGACGACGACCGGCCCAGCCAGGTAGAGCCAGAACCGCGGCCGCGACAGCACCAGCAGGTACCGGAGGCGGTCGAGGACAGTTGGTGGCTGGGCCGTGTGTTCCGTCATGACAGCAGGGCGTGCAGGTCAGCGTCGGCGACGATCATTCGGCGAGGTGCTCGGCGATCGACTCGGCGGTGAGCTGGCCGCTGATGAGACACATCGGGACGCCGATGCCGGGCGTCGTCGTCGACCCCGTGAAGTAGAGCCCGTCGACGGCGTCCGAGCGGTGCGGCGGGCGGAGCAGCGAGGTCTGGCGGAGCGTGTGCGCGAGCCCCAGCGCGGAGCCCTTGTAGCTGTTGTAGCGGTCCGCGAAGTCGTCGACGCTGAACGTCTCCTCGACCACGATGCGGTCCCGGAGGTCGGTGCCGGTGTTCTCCGCGATGTCGTCGAGCACCGTCTCGCGGTACGACTCGCGGATCTCCGGGGTATCCTCCAGCCCGGGCGCGATAGGCACAAGCGCGAAGAGGTTGCTGTGCCCGTCGGGGGCGACGCTGTCGTCCGTCTTCGACGGGACACAGAGGTAGTAGGCGGGGTCGTCCGGCCACGCGGGCTCCTCGAAGATCTGGTCGAAGTGCTGCTGCCACTCGGTCGGCAGGACGAGGGTGTGGTGAGCCAGCTCTTCGACGTCGCCCTCGACGCCCAGGTACAGCAGGAACGCGGAGGGCGCGTAAGTCCGCGACTCCCAGTACGCCTCGGTGTACTGGCGCTTCTTCGGCGGGAGCAGTTCCTGCTCGGTGTGGGCGTAGTCGGCGTCGGAGACGACGAGGTCGCTCGTGAACCGCCGGCCGTCGGCGGTGTCGACCGCGAAGCCCCCCCGACGCCCCTCGATGGCGGTCACCTCGGCGTCCGTCACGTAGTCGACGCCGAGCTCCGCGCCCATCTGGACGATGCCGTCGACGACGGCGCCGATGCCGCCGTCGGGGTACCAGACGCCCATGTTGAAATCGACGTGGCTCATCAGGTTGTACAGCGCGGGCGTGTTCGTCGGGGAGCCGCCGAGGAACACCAGCGAGTACTGCATCAGCTGCTGGAGCTTCGGGTGGTCGAAGTAGTCCTCGACGTGGCCCTGCATGTTACCGAGCAAGGAGAGTCCGTAGGAGTGCCGGAGCACGTCGAGGTCGACGTAGTCGCGCAGGTTCGGGCGGTCCTCGTAAACGAAGTGCTCCATCCCGACGTTGTAGTTCCGCTCGGACTTCTCGAGGTACGCCGTCAGCGCCTCCGCGGCGCCGGGCTCGTAGGACTCGAAGAGCTCCTTGTTCGCTTCCAGGTCCTTGACGACGTCCACCTGGTCGCCGTCCTTCCAGAAGACGCGGTAGTGCGGGTCCAGGTGCGAGAGCGTGTAGTAGTCGCTCGGCTCCCGGCCGAAGTGGTCGAAGAAGCGCTCGAAGACGTCGGGCATCAGGTACCACGACGGGCCCATGTCGAAGCTGAAGCCGTCGACCTCCAGTCGACTCGCGCGCCCGCCGAGCTGTTCGTTCTTCTCGAGAAGGGTGACGTCCGCCCCCGCATCGGCCAGGTAACAGGCGGTCGAGAGGCCGCCGAACCCGCCGCCGATAACGACGACGGATTCGCCGGCCACAGCGTCGACGTCCGGGGCCGCGTCCATAGGCGTGGGTAGGGCCGAAGGCTGATAAATGTCCCTCGCGCGCCGGGACGGATACCACTAAGTCGGGGACCCTGTAAGCAACCCCATGGACCACACGGTCGTGATCACGGGAGGGACGCGCGGCCTCGGTCGGGCCGTCGCCCGGGAGTTCGTCGAGGCCGGCGCGTTCGTCGCCATCTGCGGACGGGACGGGACCGTCGTCGAGGCCGCCGTCGACGCGCTCCGCGAGGCCGCCGCCAAGACCGACAGCGGTGGTGACGCCTGGGGCATGCGTGCCGACGTTCGCGACGAGTTCGAGGTCGAGCGGTTCCTCGAGCTCGCCGCCCGGGAGGCCGGCCCGATCGACGCCGTCGTCGCCAATGCCGCCCTCAGCCACGGCGAGCCCGGCGAGATGCCCATCGACGAGGAGTCCTACGCGAGCTTCGACGACACGCTGCGAACGAACGTCCGCGGCGTCTTCGCGACGATCACCGAGGCCCTCCCACACCTGGCCGACGACGCGAGAGTCGTCGTCCCCTCCGGCTCCGCGGCCACGGAATCGCTCTCCGGCATGGGGTCGTACGCCGTCTCCAAGGCCGGCGCGGAAGCCGTCGCCTGCGGCTTCGCGGCCGACGTGGACGCGACCGTCGGCGTCGTCGACCCCGGCCTCGTCGCCACCGACCTCACCGGCAAGGAGAACGCCCGTGACCCCGAGTCCGTCGCCCCGCTGTTCCGCTGGGCCATCACCGAGGCCCCGGCCGAGGAATTAAACGGCGGCCGGCTCGGTCTCCGTGAGTGGAAGAAGGCGACCCGGTAGTCGTCCGAAAGTGGTCGGGCTTCTACGCGTACCCTTTTAACCGATACCGAGCCAGACGCCCCGTGCGCTATCGAGTCACCGCGCGGCGGGAGGCGGGTGTGCGACACGGCGCCGCGCGGCCCGGTCGGCTCCGCCGACCAGCTGAGCCGACGCACGTGTCGCCTGTTAATCCGATATCGGGACCAGTCGTCCGGAGACGTCCAGCAGCGGCTGCTCGGACGCGACGTAGGCCACCTCGTCCATGAACGCCGTCCGGTAACTCGCCGGCCCGGACACGTCGGCGTCGGCCGCGCGTTCACCCGCCAGCCCGAAGGCGGCGACCGCGAACAGCGCCGCCTCCGTCGGACTCTCTGCGGGACCCTCGCCCACGTCCAGCCCGCCGAGGAACGTCGCCAGCGTGCTCCCGAGCATGCAGCCCGTCCCGACGAACGTGGCCATGCGGGCGTGGCCGACCGCCAACTTCCAGGCGTCGCCGTCGGCGTCCGCGACGACGTCCGTCTCGCCGGACGCAACGACGGTCGCACCGGTCTCCTCGGCCAGCGCGCGGGCCGAGGCCGCGACCTCCGCATGGTCGCCGACCGACTCCACGCCCCGGATCTGTGCGGCGTCGCCGGCGAGGCCGCTCACCTCGCCGTAGTTCCCCTTTATCAGGGAGACGTCGACGTCGCGGAGGATCCGCTGGTTAGCCGCGACCCGGAACTCCGTCGCCCCGTAGCCCACCGGGTCGAGGACGACCGGGACGCCGGCCTCGTTCGCGCCCTTGCCCGCGGCGACCATCGCGTCGAGCTCGTCCTCCGTCATCCGTCCGGTGTTGATGAGCACCGCGTCCGCGCCGGTCGCCATCTCGCCGGCTTCCGCTTTGGCGTCCGCCATCACCGGCAGGCCGCCCCAGTGGAGCGTGACGTTCGCCGTTTCCCGCATCGTCACCTCGTTCGTGAGGTGCTGGACGAGCGGGCTCGCGTCGGCGACGGCGGACAGCACCGACTCCATCTCCGACCGGGAGAGATCAGTACGCACGCGAGACCACCTCCGAGAGCTTCGCCGCCGCAGCTTCCGGGTCCTCGGCGGCGGTGATCGCCGAGATGACGGCGACGCCCGTCGCTCCCGCCTCGACGACGGGCGCCGCGTTCGACGGGTCGATGCCGCCGATGCCGATCACCGGGACGTCGACCGCCTCAGCGATGGCGCGAATCCGGTCCGTGCCGATGCCGTCCTTCGCGGCGTCGACGTCCTTCGAGGACGTCCCGTAAACGGCGCCGACGCCGAGGTAGTCGGCACCGGCGGCTTCCGCGATCTCCGCTTCGCGAACGGTCGACGTCGAGCAGCCGACGATCGCGTCGTCGCCGAGCTGCTCGCGAGCGACCTCGACCGGCAGGTCCGACTGGCCGAGGTGGACGCCGTCGGCGTCGACGGCCGCGGCCAGGTCGATCCGGTCGTTGACGATCAGGGCCGCATCGGCCTCGGTGGTGAGCTCGCGCAGTCGCTTGCCCATGTGGTAGCGGGTCCGGGCGTCCAGATCCTTCTCACGAAGCTGGACGGCGTCGACGCCGCCGTCGAGAGCCGCCTCGACGACGTCCTCCGTGTCGCGACCGGCCGAGATGCTCTGTTGGGTGACGAGGTACGTTCGCCACTGTGAGGGATGCATTGGTTGTACCACTGCGTCGTGGGGATTTGGAGCTTCCGGCTGAGCGAACGGGACGGCACGACTCCGAACGGGCTTCTCCGTCACCGAGGCGACGGCTCGGCCGACAGCGGGCCGTTGCGCTGCGCCACTGCACGCAGGCGCTCACCATGGACGTCGTCGCGGGCTATCCGCTCACGCACGGCCTCCGGGATCCAGTCGTCGCGGTTCGCCGGAGCGGGAGCCGCGTCGACGCCGTCTCGGCGGAGGTCGCCCGGGAGATATCGGTCGTAGGTCGGGAGTCGCTCGAAGATGGGAAGGTTTCCGGCATCGGCGACCTCGTGCAGTTCCTCGAGTGCGGGCCACTCGTACTCCGGGTTGATGTAGTCGTCAGTGACCGGCGAGACGCCGCCGAGGTCGTCGATGCCGCAGTCGACGAGTTCAACGGCCGGCGAGAGGTTCGGTGGGACCTGGACGGAGACCGATTCGGGCAGTGCCGCACGCGCCATCGCGACGACGCGGCGCATCGTCGCCAGATCCGGTTGCTCGAAGTCGGAGCGCTCGTTCGGCACGACGTTCTGAACTATCACCTCCTGGACGTGGCCGTAGCGCTCGTGGAGATCGCGGATCGCCAGCAGGCTCTCCGCGCGGTCGCGCCAGTCCTCGCCGATGCCGACGAGGATCCCGGTGGTGAACGGGACGCCCTGCCGGCCGGCCGCGCGGATCGTGTTGAGCCGCTGGCCGGGCGTCTTGCGCCGGCCGCCGCTGTGGGCGTCGACGTCGGCCGTCGTCTCGAGCATCACACCCATAGAGGCGTTCACCTCGCGAAGCGACGCGAACTCCGACTCCGTGAGGTCGCCCGGGTTCGAGTGCGGGAGGAGCCCCTCCGCTAAGGCGATCTCGCAGGCGCGGTAGAGGTAGTCGGTGATCGAGTCGAAGCCCCACTCGTCGAGCTGCCGGTGAATCTCGGTGTATCGTTCGTCGGGCTTGTCACCGAAGGTGAACAGCGCTTCCGTGCAGCCGGCGTCGGCGCCGATCCGACACTGCTCGCGGATCTCCTCGGGGGTCATCAGGCTCGCCTCACCGGGCACGTCGTAGTACGTGCAGTAGGTACAGGTGTACCGGCAGGCGGTCGTCAGCGGGAGGAAGACGTTCCGCGCGAAGGTGAGCGCTGGCTGGCTGTCGACGTCGGTCGGCCGAACCGAGAGCAATCGCTCCACGTCGGCCTCGGCGACCTCGATGTCGACGTCGTACGTCGCCGCGTCGGGGAACACGGCTGTGGGTCGTTCGGCGACCCTCAAAAGGGTATCACTCTCTCCGGGGTTCGTCGCTTCGGCCGGTCGCCGGCGGCGGCGACGCCAGCAGCGTCAGCGACATCGCCGACGCCGGCGACCTCAGCGACGTCGGTCCCGCTCGACGCCGACGCGGCCCTCGTCGACCGCCAGCTCGACGCCGGCGTCGACGAGCCAGTCGCGGGCTGCGCCCTCGCCGTGCAGGAGGAGCTCCGCGAGGTCGGCCCGCTCGTCGACGTCGGTCGCGAGCCGATGGGAGTCGAACTCCCGGACGGTCGCGTCCACCGCGGCCGCGCGGTCGAGGTGGTCGCGATAGGAGGCGCCGTGGTAATCGACCTCGAACTCCGGGGCCCGGACGACGAGCGCGTTCGTCCCGCCGCCGCGACCGGGGGCGATGACGACGTCGCCATCGGTCGCGAACAGTGTTGAGAGCGTTCGCGGCGTCGCCAGTGCGAGGTCGCTCATCACGACGGCGATGGGGTGAGCTTCCTCGAGGGCGTCGTTGACCGCGGTCGTCAACGCGCGGTCGTCGACCGTGACCTGGACGTCGACGTCGACGGCTTCTGTCGCGAGTACGTGGGCTGTGCCGCCCGCGTCGGCGACGGCCGCGAGGACGTCGTCGAGCATCGTCCGCGCGAACTCGCGCCGCTCGTCGGGGGTGAGCGTGTCGGAGAGACGGGTCTTCGGGCGCGTCGCCGAAAACGGTACCAGAACGTCCATCGACGAGCCGGTTAGAACAGCGATTCCAGCTCGTCTTCGTCGTCGTTGACGAGTTCGTCGAGGTTGTCCTCGCTCTCCTCGCGGATCTCGTCGAGGTTGTCCTGCGCCTCGATGGCGACCTGCTGGAGCTCCTTGATGCGCGGAACGTTCGTCACGCCGGCGAGCAGGATGACGGAGGCGACGAAGCCGGACCCCTTGTACGGGTAGTCGCCACCGCGGACCTCCATCGAGCCCGTCTGCTCTTCGAGCCACTTCCGCCCGCGCTCTATGCCCTTCCGGTTGAGGTACTGCGGCGGGCCGGAAAGGACGAGCAGCGCGCGCTCCGCACCCTCGATCTCACACGGCAGCGTGAGGCGGCCGAGCGCCGCCTTGCGCACGAGGCTCGTGATCCGGTTCGTCGTGTGTGCGGTGTCGAGCTCGTCCTCGCCCTCGTCGCCGCGGAGCCGCGAGAGGAGCCCGCTCGAGGACTGCTCCTCGACCTCCTCCTCCGCGTAGCCGACGGTGGAGACGCCGCCGCCGGAGAGGGTGTTGATGATCTCGGAGGAGTCGACGACGCTCTCGGCGACCTCCTGACCCTCGCTGACCTCGCCAGCGCCGAAGAGGATGCCGAAGCGGCGGACGATCTCCTCGTTGATCTCCTCGTAGCCGCCCTGGACGGACTCGCCCGTCTTCCGCCAGGCGTCGTTGTCGAACACCATCAGGTTGTCCACCTCACCCACAAAGGTCTGGAACGAGCGCGCCGCGTTGAGAGTGTAGATGCCACCTTCGTCGCTGCCCGGCAGGACGCCCAGTCCGTAGACCGGTTCCGTGTAGATGCGCTTGAGGTGTTTCGCGAGCACCGGCGCCCCACCGGAGCCCGTGCCACCACCGAGCCCGGCCACGACGAGGAACGCGTCCACCTCGTGGACCGGGATCGAGTCGATAGCGCCCTGTACTTCGTCGATGTCCTCCTCCGCGATCTCGGCGCCGAGCTCGTTGTCCGCACCGACGCCGTGCCCTTTGACGCGAGATTGCCCGATGAGTACGCGCTGGTCCTCCGGGATGTGCTCCAGTCCCATCAGGTCCGCTTTCGCGGTGTTGACCGCGGTCGCAGCCCGGACGATCTCCGAGCCCGTCCGCTTGTCGTACTCGAGGAATTTGTCGACGATCTTTCCGCCCGCTTGGCCGAAGCCGATCATTGCCAGTTTCATGAGTTCCCCAGTTGTTCTTGCGAAGAAAAGAGTGGGAAGCCGGATAAAAGCCTTGTGATGGGGTGAACGGAGGAGAAACACGACCTCACCGCTCGAACACCGAGAAGGAGCCGCGATGAGCCGGCTCGGGGCTCTCGCGACGACGTCTTCAGGCTGTCCCTGAAACGGACAATTCCCGAACGGATACGGGGTTTTCGACCGGAATATGACGCGGAAACGGTCGCTTCTCGCGGATCGTCTGACGCGCCCGCGTCCCGACGTCACTCGGGGTCGCCTGACGTTGCCAGATGTCGCCTGATGGCGCCCGGGGGTCGCCGGGGTTCGCCCGAGATCACCCGAGGTCGCCCGGGGGTCACCCGAGGTCGCCGAGTTCACCGTTCGGTCGGTCCCGCCGCCTACTCGACGCCGAGGTACTCACCGAGCGCCGTCAACTCCGACTCCTCGACGCCGAACGCGTCGACGTCGTTGTCGTCGGTCGTGTTGTCGAACTTCAACGAGCGGAACTGGTCGGGCCCCATCGGGAAGCCGGGGACGACGCTGAGCGTCGTGAGCCCGATCTTCGCCATCGTCATCGGGAGCGACACGATCTTGACGTTCTTCCCCTCGCCCTCGTACACGAGGTTCGTCACCTCGCGGAGCGTGAGCTGTTCCGGGCCGCCGAGCTCGTACGTCTCCTCGACGTGTTCGTCCTCGCTGACGGCGTCGGCGAGCATCGGCGCGAGGTCCTCGACGTGGATCGGCTGGAACCGCGTCTTGCC
Organism: Halosubterraneus shenae; assembly: GCF_050510935.1. Lineage (NCBI taxonomy): Archaea > Methanobacteriati > Methanobacteriota > Halobacteria > Halobacteriales > Haloferacaceae > Halosubterraneus > Halosubterraneus shenae. Next base: position 21,812 of record NZ_JBNLVO010000011.1, read on the forward strand.
GCCGCCCGGCAGCGGGTAGACCGGTACGCCGGGTGCGAACAGCTTCTTCAGCCGTTTGGTGAAGGAGACGAACTCGCCGCCCTCGCCGAAGACGACCGAAGGGCGAACGATCGTCCAGCCGAGGTCGCTGTCGCGGACGATCTCCTCGGCTCGTCCCTTCGAGCGGATGTAGTGAGTCGCACCGTCGGGGTCGGCGCCGAGCGCGCTCATCTGGAGGAAGCGGTCGACGCCGCCCTCTTCGGCCGCGCGAACGAGGTTCTCGGTGCCGCCGCGGTGGACGACGTCGTGCATCTCGTTGCCGCCCTTCGGCTCGAACAGGGGCGAGAGCGCGACGAGGTTGACGACCGCGTCACGGCCCTCGACGGTCTGCGCGATCGAATCGTACGCCGTGACGTCGCCGATCGCGGCTTCGACGCCCTCCGGGGTGTCCTCCGGCGAGCGCGACAGCGCGGTCACGTCGTGACCGCGGTCGGCCAGTTCGCGACACAGATACGACCCGATGAACCCCGTTCCGCCCGCGACTAGCACGTCCATATTCCCTCGTTCGGGCGGATCCTCCCTAAAGGTACCGCGGTAATCGGCGTCGGGGAGGCGGACACCGTGTCCCTGGCGACGAGCGTGGAGGACGCCGCGACCAGCGTGGAGGACGCCGCGACCAGCGTGGAACCCGGTCGCTTATGTCCGCCCGCGAGCCAGGACTGCTATATGCTGATCACGCTTGAGGGGCTCGACGGGAGCGGGAAAACCACCGTCTGGGAGGCCCTCCACTCCTCGCATCCGGACGCGGTCTTCACCCGCGAGCCGACGGACACGTGGTACGGCGAGGCGGTCTATCGGTCGATCGAAACCGACGACGCCGACCCGCTCGCGGAGCTGTTCCTCTACACGGCCGACCACGCGGCCCACCTCGCGGACACTATCGAGCCTGCGCTGGCGAACGACGAGCTCGTCATCTCGGACCGCTACTCCGACTCCCGATACGCGTATCAGGCGGCGACGCTCGCGGAGACGGACCTCGACCGGCCCCTGGAGTACATCCGCGGGATCCACCAGGCGTTCACCCGTCCGCCGGACGCGACGATCTACCTCGACCTCGACGTGGAGACCGCCGTCGAGCGGTCTGGCGCGACGAACAAGTTCGAGCAGCGGGCTCACCTCGAGGCCGTCAAGGAGAACTACGAGCGGCTCGTCAGCGCGGAGCCGGAGCGGTTCGTGCGCGTCGACGCGACGCAGTCGCCCGAGGTCGTCATCGACCACGTCGAGAACGCGATCGACAACCTGGTCGAATCGGACGCCTGAGCGGATCGGGAGCAGTGCCAGTCGCTACTCGGCTGGCTCGGGCAGCTCGTACTCCTCCGGATGCTCGACGTACAGCACGTCGATCGTCGCTCCCAGCGAGAGCGGAAGCAGCACGAGCAGCGCGAGGACCACGGCGGAACTCCCGAGGTCGACGCCGAGGCCGAGCGGGCCGGTCAGAACCAGCGTGGAGATGAAAAGCGCCACGGGAATGAGGAACGCGACGTAGCCGGCGGTTCCCCAGGTCGTCTCGAGCCGGAGGCGGAAGAACCGGGTCATCACCGCCGCGATGAGCGTGTGGAGGGCGACGACGAACAGCAACCCGAGTATTCCGAGTACCGAGACCATGCCAGCGCTTGTGGACGCGTGCTCTTTGGCCTGTCGCCTTCGACTCAAGAGAGCGTCCGACGGGCCGTCATCGACTCGCTAGCCGGCTGATCGCCGGCGCTACACGACGGCACTCGTCGAGACGCTTTCGCGAACTCACTCCTCTAAGGACACGTAGGTCTTCGTGTCGACGACGCCGTCGAGCGCCTGAATCTCGTCGGTGACCATCGAGAGCACGTCGTACACCTCCTCGCCCGTGACCTCGAGGATGACGTCCCAGTCGCCGGCGACGACGTGGCCGTCGGTCACCGTGTCCAGATCCCGGAGTCGTGCCTGCAAGTCGGTCGCGACGCCGACGTCCGCGTCCACGAGCACGTACGCGCTAACCATGCGCTAACGTTTGGCACACGACGAGCAAAAACTTTCGCCTCACGTCCGCTGCGGACGAGGCACTCGTCACTCCAGCAGGGATAACGTTATTCCGAAGGCCGTCCTTAGCCGTTACCATGCAATTCGTTATCATTGGGTCCGGGCGTGTCGGCCTCCGGACCGCTCGGGTTCTCCGCGAGGAAGGCCACGAGGTGGTCGTCGTGGAACAGGACCCGACGAAGGCGGACAGGGCCCGGGAGGCCGGCTTCCGCGTCGTCGAGGGCGATGGCGCCCGGGAGGGGATCCTCGAGGAGGCGGGCGTCGACGAGGCCGATGCGCTCGGCGCGCTGACGGGTGATCTCAACGCGAATTTCGCGGCGTGCATGATCGCCAAACAGCACGGCTGCCGGACCGTCATGCGCATCGACGAGGACTACCGTGAGGAGATCTACCAGAAGTACGCGGACGACGTCGACGAGATCATCTACCCCGAACGCCTCGGCGCGATCGGCGCGAAGAACGCGCTCCTGGGCGGGAACATCCGCGCGATCGCCGACATCGCCCAGAACCTCCAGATCCAGCTCGTCACCATCACGAACCGGTCGCCGATGCGCGGCTACACCCTCAGCGAGGTCGCGCTCCCCTCGGAGGCCCGGATCCTCGCGTTCGGCAAGGACGGCGAGAGCCTCAAGATCCCGCTGGCGGACGACTCGCTTGAAGCCGGCGACCGCGTCGCCGTCCTGGCCGACTTCGACGTGCTCGACGAGGTGCGACAGCTCCTCGTCGGCGACGGCACCGGCGCCGAACACGCGATGGCGGGGGGCGAGTGACGATGGTGGTCGCCTACATCATGGTCAAAGCGAACACGGGCGAGGCGGACCGACTCAAGGACGAAATGACGCCCATCGACGGCGTCGAGGACGTCAGCATCGTCGCCGGCGACGTCGACTTCATCGTCAAGGTCGACGTCGACTCCCCCGGCGCAGTCAAGGAGATCGCCGCGGGGACGATCCAGGACCTCACGGGCGTCGAAACCACGGAGACGTACATCGCGATGGGGTAGTTGCCCGGAGGTTTTTATCCGATTCCGCGCCAGACCGCCCATGCCCTGACCACCCGGATCCGGAGTGGCTGAGGCGGGAGCGCGGCGACCCCTCCGGACTCACCGACCGAACGCGACCGTAAACGTTCGCCGCCTGTTCGCTACCAATGTCGGTTAGCGTAGCGGCGACGCCGCACAGCGTCGCCGACGCCCGATCACACGGCGCCGTCGTTGCCCTGCTGGCGGGCCTTCGAGAGGAGACTGTCGACGGGATCGACGTAGTCGTATCCCGGGATGATCCCCTGCACGTACGTCCCCTCGACGAAGTCGATGACGGCTCCGGCGTCGTCGACGCCACGGCGCTCGTTGATGTCCGACAGCGAGAACTCGGAGACGATCGCCTCGCCGTTGCGGGTGACGGCCGGGTCGAACTCGTGGTCGCCGCGAGCGACGCCGCCGATGTCCGAGACGCGCAGCTCGAACGTCTCGAACCACCCGTTCGCCACGACGTCGGCGACCTCGTCGGCCGTCGCTGCCTTGAGCGTCGGCACCGTCACGGTGACGTCGAAGTGCGTGACGCCGTCCTCGTCCGTGTCGGCAGCGACTTCGCCGTCGAACGCCGTCGTCGTCGAGATCCACGTCGCGTCGTCGACCGCCTCGAAGGAGCCGTGGTCCCGGAACGCGCGCCGGACGCGACTAGGTAGTTCGCTCATACACGAGGAACGTCGTGAACCGTCAAAAGGGCGTTGTGTTGGGGGATCCAGGTGTGGGAATCACCCCGGAACGGCGGCACGTAGCGCCGAAACTGACGGCCTTTTGAGTGCGGGCGGCCAGGATCGGGTATGGCAGAGGAGTTCCTGTCGACGGCCGACCTGGTCGACGCGGTGGCGGACGCGTCGTTCGACCGGCCGCCGGCGCTCGTCAGTAACGCGCACATCACCGGGGTCAGCGTCGCCCGAGCGCTCGACGCTCACGGCGTCCCCGTGATCGCCCTCGATCGCAACGGCGACGGCGCTGCCCCGCCGTCCGACGCGATCGACTTCGCCGGCGAAGTGACGTACCCGCTCGACGACCTCGACGGGTTCCGCGAGGACGTCGAGGCCGTCGTCGACGCCGCCGGCACCGAGGCCGTCGCCTTCGGCTGCATGGACGAGTGGGCCCACGCCTACGCGCAGGCCGAACCGGAAGGCGTCCGGCTCCCGTTTGCCGACTTCGACGTGATCGACAACGTCCTCGACAAGTCCGAGCTGTACGCCCGCGCCGAGAAGCTCGACGTGCCGTATCCGGAGACCTACCGCCTCTCCGAGGTCGACCGCGACGAGGCGATCGAGGCGCTCGGCTTCCCGCTCGTCATCAAGCCGGCGCTCAAGCGGAAGTTCGAGGAGGCGTTCGGCACGAACGTCATCGAGGTCGCCGATCGCGAGGAGTTCGACGACGTCGTCGACGCCGCGGAGGCCGAGGACATCGAGGTGATGGCCCAGCAGCGCGTCGACATCGCCGTGGGCAAGGACCGCTCGCTCGCCTCGTACGTCCCGCCCGAGGGGACCGACGACGCGCTCGCGGTCGTCGGCAACGCGAAGGTCCGATACCCGCAGGCGTTCGGCACCTCCTGTCTCGTCGACCGCGTCGACGACCCCGAGATCGAGGACCGCGCGCTAAACGTCCTCGACGACGCCGGCTACCACGGGATCAGCGAGGCGGAGTTCGTCTACGACGACGAGCGCGAGGAGTACCTCCTCCTCGACGTCAACACGCGCCCCTGGAAGTGGATCTCGATGCCGGTCGCGGCCGGCGCGAACCTCCCGATGGCGGCGTACGCCGACGTGACCGACGCGACCTACGAGTCGCCCGGCATCAGCGACGCACGCTGGGTCTACCTCCGCGACTACCTCTCGCTGCTTGCCACCGCGGAGACGTTCTGGGACCTCCTGTCGACCGCCGATTGGGCGTCGCTACTCTCCGGCGACTTCGAGGGCGACGGCGCGCTGACGACCGGCGTCTACCGGCCGTCCGACCCCGACCCGGCGGCCAAGCTCATCGAGACGGAGTTCACGGACCGCGAGTACTACTGTTCCTGCTGACCGACGTCGCGGCCGACGTCGGCGTTTCGTGTGACTTGGCCTTTCATCCAGACCTGGAGTCACCGGCTCGCTCGCCAGCGACGCTAGTGGTTCCGACCGGTCTCCGATGTACAGGTCTGTCCATTCGAGGCCAGAAGCGGCGCTAAATGAACGACTCCGTAAGGTACTAATCGGGCGGAACCCCGAGTCGGAGCCACATGGACTGGACGGAAGCGTGGCTCGACGAGGAGAGCGGCGAGGTGCCGACCGCCTACCGACTGCGGAACAATCCCGAGCTCCGTCCGATGGCGGCCTTCGGCGGGCTCGCGGCGCTGTTCTACGTGGCACTCGGCACTGTTGGCGCCAGCGGCGACCTCCTCCTCGGGATTCCGGTGTTGATGTGGTTGACCGTCGGCACCGGACTCGCTTTCCTGGCGACGCTCGTCGTCGCGGGCAAGACCGGCAACTCGGCCCGGTCCGACGGGCGTGATGAGCAATGAGCGCGTTGCAGGTCCTCCCGCCCAGCATCGCGGACCTCGTTGTCGAGAACTATCCGACCATCGTCGGCGTGCTGGTGGTCTACTTCGCTATCTTCGCCGTCCTCTCGGTGACGGCGCACCGACGACTAACCAGCTCCGTTTCCGACTACGTCCTCGGCTCGCGAGAGCTGGGGTGGGCCGTCACCTCGTTCACGCTGTTCGCCTCGATCTCCTCCGGCGTCGGCCTCGCCGGCTTCCCAGGGACGGTGTACGTCGTCGGTCTCCCGTTCAGTATCACCGTCGTCTTCGGGTTCTTCGTCGCCGTCTCCCTCGTCTGGTTCCTTGGACGCCGGATCTGGATCCTCGGCGACGCACACGACTTCACGACGCCCGGGGACCTGCTTGGCACCTACTACGGCAGCGACACGGTCCGAGCGTACACGGTCGTCACGAGCCTCGTGTTCAACGTCGCCTACGCCGTCGCCCAGTTCACTGCCGGCGGCATCCTCGTGCACGTCCTCTCCGGCGGGATCGTGTCGACGACGACGGGCGTCGCGCTGGTTGCCGGCCTCGTCGCGGTCCACGTCGTCACGACGGGGATCCGCGGAATCGCGTGGCTCGACACGTACAACGGCGTCGTCATGCTCGGGACGGTCGCCATCTACACCGCGTACATCTTCGCTGACGCCGGTGGCCCGGCGGCGGTCATCGCGGGCCTCGGCGACGCCGGCGCGGCGCACGTCTCGGTGCCCGGGACCGTTGGCGCGTTCACGCCCTCGTACATCTACGGGACCGTCGTCGGTCTCCTCATCGGCATTGCGGTGATGGCTCCGGCCGCCTGGCTCCGCTTCTACGCGACGGAGGACCCGGACGGCCTGATGAACGTCGGTGCCGCGCTCGTGGTGATGTTCATGCTGCTCCACTTCGTCGGCATCTACTGGATCGGTTCGTACGGCCGGGTCGTCTTCCCCGAGGTAGCTAACCCCGACTTCGTCTCCTCGCTGCTCGCCTTCGAGGTGATGCCGCCCGCGCTCGCCGCGACGTTCCTCGTCGCGCTACTGGCGGCCATCATCTCCACGACGGACTCGTACATCCATACGCTCTCCGCGACCGTCACCCGCGACCTTGGGAAGGCCGTGTTCGTCCCGGAGCTTACCGACCGCGCGGAGGTCCGGCTGAACTACGCCATCGTGGGCCTGACGACGCTCGTCAGCGCCGTCCTCGCGGTCCGGTACACCGGGCTGATCACCGCGCTCGCGGTGTTTGCCGGTGGCGTCACCGTGCAGCTGCTTCCGGCGACGCTCGGCGCGCTCGTCTGGCCCCGGTCGTCGACGCCGGCCGCGCTGTCGGCGACGGGTCTCGGCATCGTCCTCACCTTCGTCTGGGAGCTCGGGCTTGCACCCTCGCCTATCGCTCCGAACGTGCTCCCCGGGCTCGCCGTCGCCTTCCTGGTCAACCTCGCGCTCTTCGTCGGCGTGAGCTTCGTGACGAGCTCGCGGCCGACCGCGACTATCGAGGCGTTCCACGGCGTGCTCCACCGGCGCCTCTCGGACGGCGACTCTGAGGACCCGACCGCATCGGCGAGCGACTGACGTCGCTCTCGAACCGACTTCACAGACCACACCTCGATACCAATGACGCAGATACACCCCGAAGCCCAGGCCGTGCTCGACCGACTGAACGACCAGCGCGTCCCGCCGGCGTACACCCTCTCACCGCGCGGCGCCCGCGACGTGTTGAACGACCTGCTGCTCGACGACGAGCCCCCCGAACCTGTCGGCCGCGTGCAGGACCTCACGATCGACTCGCCCGTCGGCGACCTCCCGATCCGGGTGTACGAACCCCAGGGAGGTTCGGGCCCGTACCCGGTCCTGCTCTACTACCACGGCGGCGGCTGGGTGCGCGGCAGCGTCGACACCCACGACGACCTCCTGCGCTCGCTCTGTCGCGAGGTCGGCTGTCTCGTCGTCGGCGTCGACTACCACCGCGCGCCGGAACACCCCTTCCCGGCGCCGCTCGACGACGCCTACGCCGCGCTGGAGTGGACGGCGGCCCACGTCGACGAGCTCGGCGGCGACCCGGACCGTATCGCGCTCGCCGGCGACTCCGCCGGGGGGAACCTCACGGCGGCGACGGCGTTGCGAGCGCGCGACGAGGACGGGCCGGAGGTCTCCCACCAGGTGCTGCTCTATCCCATCACGGACTACGCGTTCGACACGGACTCCTACGAGGCGAACGCCGACAACGACCTCCTCCCGCGGGCGACGATGCAGTGGTACTGGGCCCAGTACCTCGAACGCCCGCTCGACGGTCGCCACCCGTACGCGTCGCCGCTTCGCGCGCCGGACCACTCGGGCCTGCCGCCGGCGACGGTGATCACGGCCGGCTTCGACCCCCTCCGCGACGAGGGCGAGGCCTACGCCGAGGCGCTTGAAGCCGCCGGCGTCGACGTCGAGTACGCGGACTACGCGGACATGATCCACGCGTTCCTCAACTTCCCGGACCTCGAGCGCGCGACGGAGGCCCGGGCGCAGGTCGTCGACCGCCTCGAGGGCGCGTTCTTCGAGGCGTAATCCGGAAGGGGATCGGCCGCAGCGGCCCCTATCGGCCCGTTTTGCCGGGTTCAGGAACCGAAACACTTTGCCCCCGTGCCCGACTCTCGGGCCCATGGTCGTTCTTCGCAACGGGACGGTACACACGGCGACGGATCGCGGGACTATCGACGGCGACGTGCTGATCGAAGATGGCGAGATCGCGGCCGTCGGCGACGTCGAGGCGCCCGAAGACGCCGAGGAGATCGACGTCGACGGCGCCCACGTCACGCCGGGGCTCGTCGACGCGCACAGCCACGCCGGGATGGCCGAGTGGGGCGAACCCGAGGACGGCGACTTCAACGAGGGGACGGACGCGGTCACCCCGCACGTCAACGCCCTCGACGGGTTCCACCCGCGCGACGAGGAGCTGAAGCACGCCTTCCAGAACGGCGTCACCTCCGTCTCCTCGCGGATGGGCTCGGGCAACGTCATCGGCGGCGTCATCTGCTCGATGAAGACCTACGGACTCACGGCCGACGAGATGCTGATCCGGGAGGACGGGATGAAGGCCGCGATGGGCGAGAACCCGAAGCGCTTCCACGGCGAGGAGGAGGGCCGCCAGCCCTCCACGCGCCCGGGCGTCGCCGCGACGCTCCGCGAGGCGCTGATGGAGGCCGAAGACTACGTCGACCGGCGCGAGCATGCCCGCAACGAGGGCGAGCCGTTCGAGCGCGACCTCGGGATGGAGAACCTCGCCCGCGTGCTGACCGAGGGCTTCCCACTCCGCGTCCACGCGCACCGCTCGGACGACATCATGACCGTCTTCCGCATCGCGGAGGAGTTCGGCATCGAGAACCTCTCCATCGAGCACGCGACCGAGGGCCACGTCATCGCCGACGAGTTCGAGAAGCGCGACGTCCCCGCCATCGTCGGCCCCTCGATCTCCTCGGCCTCGAAGTACGAGCTCCGGAACATCACCTTCGAGACGCCCGGTATCCTCCACGAGGAGGGCGTGAAGGTCGCGATCCAGACCGACGCGCCGATCCTCCCCCAGCAGCACCTCGACGTCTGCGTCGGCCTCGCGGTCGGTGAGGGCTTCCCCGAGGACGAGGCGCTCGAGGCCGTGACCCGCTACCCCGCAGAGATCCTCGGCATCGACCACCGCGTCGGCACGCTCGAACCGGGCACCGACGCCGACGTCGCCGTCTGGGACGGCCCGTTCTACGAGACCGGCTCCAAGACGCAGCACGTGTTCGTCGACGGCGAGCACGTGTTCGACCGGGCCGTTGATGCAGTCGACCCACGGGAAGAGTACGCCTGGTAAATCGGTTTATAAGCGGTGTTTTCGTGGCTTTTCGGGCTTGGTTTTCGGGTTTGTTTATAAACCACGGCAGGTGCAGACGCTGTCGCACGCGAGCACAACCGCCGGAAAGCCCCCGTCCGCTCTCGCTTATAAACTGGGTGTTCAGGTGCAGACGCTGCTACACTAGCCACCAACAGCCAGAAAGTCCTCGGCCGCTCGCTATGCTCAGGTTTGGGCCGGTGATACGGTCTTGCTCCCAACAGCACCGCAAACACCCAGAAAGCCCTCGGCCGCTATTTATTGATTGGCTTAAATAGGTGGTACGGTCTTGCTCTCGACGGCCCCGCAAACGTCCAGAAAGCCCGGTCGTGTTAACTTAAGCATGATTCCACCAGACGGCGAAGGCCTGCAACCATGTTTCCGCGGTCGGTGGGTCAA
>NZ_JBNLVO010000012.1:0-27197 GCF_050510935.1 Halosubterraneus shenae
ATACAGCTTCCAGTACCTCGGCCCAGCTGACGAAGAAATCCTCCGGTACGACAACGCAAACGACGCCCACGGCGTCGGCCGCCATCACCGACACTACCGTGGCGAGGTCGAAGGCATCGAATTTGAGGACCTTCGATCACATCTCCAGGAATTCCTCAACGAGGTTGAAACCATCCATGAGCAAGAATTCGCCTAACCACGCGCACGAACCCCCGGAGGACGTTGAATATCCCTCAACCCTTCGCATCACGTCGAAACCGTTCGAGGAGCACAAGGAGAGCGCACTAGACCGTGCCGCGCGCTGGGAGGACGGCGAAGACGTTCCACACGTCGTGAACTTCCAGGATGCCAGCCGTCTCCAGCGCATACTCACGCCACGCCGCTTGGATCTAGTGCGGAGCCTGATGGACGCACCAGCAGACAGCATCCGATCCCTTGCCGACCGCCTCGATCGTGACATCCGACAAGTCCACGACGACGTCCAGACACTCCACGAGTACCGCATCGTACACTTCCGCGAAGAGGGTGGCGCGAAACAGCCCTTCATCCCCTACGACACAGTGAAAATCGAAGTTGAGCTGACCAAGTCACTCGGGGATGCATCCGAATCGCCGGCATCGGCGTAACGAGCGTTCTCGAAAGGCATCTTCCCAGCTTCTCCCCCAGCTTCCATCCGCGAAACCGGGTTTCTGTACTTACCGATCATCCCCACATCCGTCACAGGGGAAGGATTTCAGCAGAGTCCAGTCACAAAGTTTCTGGCGGGAGGTTCTCTATTACGGTGAACATGAAATCCCGCGACTGCAGGTATTCGAACTGCAGCATCTGGTCGGTCAACGTGAAGGCCCACATAGCAGCCATCACGACATCAACGAATCCGCGGTACACTTCTCTCACGTCCGCATACGATAACTCTCTCGTAGGCTCCCGGTCCCGTTCCTTGCTCTCGTAAACCCGAACTCGCCCGTTTTCGTTGTCTGTCTCAACACCCAAATGAGAAGCTCCGTTCCGGAATTCAGGTACGACTGCCCACGTCCACGGCAGGTCGTCATTCCCGTCCAGCCACTCCATCACCGCCCCTGTACTCTCCAGTTCAACGTCGCCGCCCTCTCCTTGTAGAGTTGCTACGAGATCTCTGAACGGGATTTCAACGGTTTCGTAGTAGTACGCGTATTCTTTGAGAACCCGGCGAATGGCAGTTTCACCGTCCACTTCACCGTGCGCGTGATCTGGGATATCTTCTTGGCCGATGAATTCTCGGTCGATCATCTCAATCATCACACCGTCCGCATCACTGTGACTGCCGCCTGTTCCTGTTAGTAGCCCACGCCATTCCTTCTTCGACAATGACCGTTCGCCGAGTAACTGCTCGGTCAACTTCTCGATGTCAGAATTGCACCGGTTACGGTATTCCTCATACGCTCGTTCCGGTGATTTCGTCAAGTACTCTTTCCGGAGAATATCCTCCATATCACTATACGCGCGCATGAACCGGTCATAGTCGAAAATGACGTCGCGTGGTAGGGATTCGAAGAGCTCAGAAAACGCTTTCAGGTAGATGAGCTGTGACGCGCGGACGGTGTAGTAATCCTCAATCACGCCGTGTAATTCTGGGTTCTCCATGTCACGGTTGACTGCAGCGTCCAACGCCGGGTGGAGGTCCACTTCGTACAGGGTTTTCTCTCCGGTCAGGATTTGTTGCACCTCGCGGTGCATCTCCTCTTCGGGGTCACGCCCTGTGTCATCAGGGAGGAAGGGTTCCATGTTGTCGTAGTACTGCTCGATGCTGCCGGCCGGTGTGTCGGTGACATCTATGAGTTCGTCTTCACCGTCTCGTACGGTGTTCTTGATAGCCCAGATTGCGTGGATGAAGTCCTCGGCGTCGCCGGTGACTGTGGTTTTGCTGCCGTCTGCAGGGTCTTCGAACACGACCGTGCCGGTTCCGTCTGTGATGGAGGCGTTTTTGAGCGACTGGTGTTCCTCATGGTATAGTCGCTTGTACTCTTGGAATTCCGGAGAGTTCGGCATGGAGTCGTGTTTGGTTGGTAAGAGGACTGTTGTTTATTTGTTTTCTGTGTACACATATTAACCGATACTGCTGTCGGAGAAGACTGGATTCTTCGACAGAGAAGCGGTCTGAAAGAGCCGGTAAGCTGGTCTGCGTAGTGATCAATAAATCGTCTCTTTGGAACGGCTAATTCATCCTTGATCGTCCTGAAATAGACAACCCTGTGAGCTGTTCTATAAGACGCTGATAGCCAGCAGATTGTGCGAACTCTTTTATCGGTATTACCCGAAAACAGAGGTATGTACGATTTGACGGGGTTTCAGCGTGATTTATTGTATGTGGTTGCAGGACTCGATGAGCCACACGGATTGGCGATTAAAGACGAGTTAGAGGAGTACTACGAATCCGAGATTCATCATGGCCGCCTCTACCCGAACCTCGATACGCTTGTTGACAAGGGACTCGTGGAGAAAGGAGAACTAGACCAGCGAACGAATTCCTACACCCTCACTCGCCGTGGACGTCGTGAAATTGCGGCGCGTCGCAACTGGGAATCTGACTATATCGACATCAACGCCGAAACCGCATAATCACCAGTTTTTCGGACGTGAAACCGGATAACTATTTTATCGATTATCATGTTCTTGGGACATCCGAATATGTGCTGATTGAAGGTCAGCGACGGTGATCTCGCACCAGGATATGCGCCGTTGTATGTGTGTCAGGCAGGCCTACTGCTGGATTTCGCGGTAGTCTCCGGTTCGCGGGCTTCTCCGTGAGTTCTCTTTCGCTGGCTCCGTTGAAATCCGATTGGTCAGACACTATTACAGTGAACTAGTTGGTGAGTGGATGTGCACACGACACGCTTTTCCAGTTATAGGATTGTGTCCGTCCACTCCTTACTACAGCCCGTGCATTCCCAGAAATAGACTGCCTCCCCGCTCACGGTTCCTTTCCCGTTCGTGTAGGCTATCGAGCCACACTCAGGACAAGAACTGGCGGGCATGATGTGTGCTACTATTTTGGGTGCGGATGATGTTGTTGGCCGGCTATCTATCCCATATACTACTCGTGAGTGTGATTCTGTCTACGGCCATCACGGTGAGCGCAAAGACCAGGAAAATCACGGTGAGTGACCGCAGGAAGAACACCGGAAATCGGGCTGGGACACCAACGAAGTAAAGCGATGCAGCGAACGCGATGAACGAGGTCACAATTGCCGCGCCGTATGCCCGGTTCGCGGGCTTCATCATCGTCGCTGTTCTCAGCAATATGGAAAATACTCACGGATCGGGTCAAAACCCGTTCACATACACCAAACACCCAGGGGAAGTCAGATTGAGCAACGTATCCCACAGTATACGTTGCCCTCAAATCCTATCCCGGTATAGATATCTAACAGCCCCGATGACGCTGTCGGAGAATGATTTGTCTTCGCAATACTGCTTAACGTGGTATTCGGAACGGCACTCGGAACAACAGTGCTCCAAGGCATCACACAGGGTATCGTTGCCGGCGTCGTCGCCGGAACCATCGCTGCTCCGGTCTTCCTAGAATGGATAGACCTCTCTTTGAAGCGGTATCAACTCTCCTCAAAACGTGAACATTCGCCCTGTTGGAATACCGTACGTAGCGGTCAGCAGTCTGTCTCCATACACCGACTCTGGCCCGATCACTCGCTACGAATCCCGGTGAAATCGGTTACGAGGAGACTCGCCGCCCAATCCCGACAACACCGATGATTTCCTCATCATCCTCCACTGGTGTGCCGGTAAATTCATACGGTATCTTCTCGCCATCCTTGGTCACGAGGTCTGCTTCGATCACTACCTGTTTGCCATCCGACAGCACCTGCTCGATCACCGCCTCGATTTCAGCTTCCGTCTCATCATCAAACAAATCCATCGGCGTCAGCTCCCGAATCTCCGCTGCAGAGTATCCGATAACGTCCTCGAATTCATCGTTCCACCGAGCGTAGTTGAGATCCTCATCAAAGACATAAAAGAGGTCATCAAGTGAGTTCAGTGCCGTCTCCAAAAACCGCTGTTCACGCCGAAGCTCCTCTTCACGGCGTTTCTCCTCAGAGATATCACGGACAACGCAGACGTGCCCACCGTCGCTCAACTGTGTCAGACTTAGCTCTTCGACGACACGCTCGCCATCAGTCGTGACGCCAACCGACTGGCCTGTCCACGACCCCTCGGATTCAAGCGCCGGCAGAATCTCTTGATAGAATCGGTCGGCCTCCGATTCGGGATACAGCGACTCCCAATGGTCATGCAGTATCTCTTCTCGGTCCGCGGAGTACACGTCGGCGTACGCTTGATTCAGATACACGTACTCGCCGTCCTCATTCAGAATCCCGATGCCCTCTTGGGCCGACTCTAAGGCCTGGAACCCACGGAACACTTCCTGTTCGGCTCGATATTTCTCAACCAGGTTCTTCACGCGGTTTGCCAGGACAGTGTATTGATCTGTGCTACTGCCTTTCTGCAAGTACTCCGTAACGCCAGCAGTAATCGCTTCACTCGCAATCTCTTCGTCACCTTTCCCAGTAAAGAGAATAAACGGAAGCTCCGGATATTCCTCCCGAACTACATCAAGGAAATCAAGTCCGTTCTGCCCCGGCATCTCATAATCACTGATGATACAGTCAACCGTGTTGTCTTGGAGAACCGCTAACCCATCTTCAACGGTCGTTTCGGTTGTGACAGTGATTTCGTCTCGTTCTCGTTCAAGAAACGTTTTGACCAACTCCGCGAATGCGGCGTCGTCGTCTACGTGTAACGCGTGTATTGAATCAGCTGTTGGGGATAAACTGAGTTCTTCAAACCCTTGGAGATTCTCTGGGTGGGACATATGCGGCAATAGCGACCTCGGTGTCTGTCTTCTGTCGCCGAACTAAGTTGAATGCCGTGATTTGCGGTGACACACGCCAAAATGTAGGAATTCGCTACTTCACTCGTCGGTTACTGACCTAGAATCAAGGGATAATGGGGCAACATGTTGTGTCCAACACCGTGATAGAAAATACATACTTATAGGTAGTTCACATTTTCTCGGCTAGATAAATTCGATACCAGTGATTTCGAAGCGTGCGCCGCCAGCATCACTTTTCGTGACGCTGATTTCCCACCCGTGTCCGTTCACAATCTGCCTGACAATCGACAATCCATAGCCGGTCCCATCCTTCTCGGTTGAATACCCATACTCGAAGATGTCGTCCTGAATTGCCTCTGGAATCCCTGGTCCAGTGTCTTCGACATACAAGCCTCGATCAGCCGAGAGTCGGCCGACGTGGATAGTGACTTCTCCACCGGCATGTTCGATTGCATTCCGGAAGAGATTCTCGAAGACGCCGTGCAGGCGGCTCTCGTCGGCTTCAATTTCCCCGAGATCTGTGCGGATATCGAGTTCCGCGGTTCCCGTCCTCACATTTCGCCACGCTTCGGTGGCACACGCCTCAACATCAACTGTCTCCGTTTCCCCGATTACTTGCCCTTCTTTCGTGAGCGCAGCCACATCCTCGATGAGCGAATCAATCCGTTCGAGCGAGTCAGCGACCTGCTCTAACTCCGGGATATCGTGGTTTTCCTGCGCGAGCTCCGTATACCCACGTGCGACCGACAGTGGATTTCGAATATCATGGGTGAGGATGTCCGAGAACTCAGTTAGACGGCTTTTTTGGTCGTGTAACTGCTCTTCGTGGTGTTTGCGTTCGGTGATATCCCGAATAATCCCGGTGAAATACTGTTCGCCATCATGTTCGTGCTCTCGGAAACTGATTAGTGTCGGGACTTCGTGGCCGTCTTTGTGCAGCGCGGGTAGTTCAACCCCATCCCAGTCAATATTTCGCTCCCCAGTTTCGACGTAGGAGTCTAACGCAGCGGCGTGAACGGGTTGTAGCCGCTCGGGGATGATCTTCATTTTTGGACTGCCCACCAGTTCCTCCGGTGCGTAGCCGAGAATATCTTCGATAGCTGGGTTCGCGTAGACGATTTCGCTATCCGGATTGATCGTCAGCATCCCTTCTGCGGCGTTTTCGACAAGCGTTCGGTAGAACTCCTCAGACCGAACGGAAGAGACCTGCCCAGCCATTTGGTTACAGTATTAACATACGGGTTCTAGGGATAAACACTTGCTGGATAGTCGCCGATAATACCCAGTAGTTCAGTGCTGCAGGCAAGATCTAGTTGCCTGTTTGGAGGTTGACTGTCCACTCCGCGAAGTCTCGGTTGCATAAATCGTTGACCGAGTCGGTTGCTGTGCTTAGCGTTCACCGGGGTCGTCAAAGATGGTGTACGAACCGTTCTCTGACACTCTCTGCTGAGGAACGCAATCAGTCACTCAGAGATCCGGTGGTGCGCGATTTCGCCTGATCCACAGTGAGGACACTGGTCTGCGTCTGGTTGGAGTTTCGTTCCGCACTGGCGGCACTCAACGACGACCTCCGCCTCATGACTGGAGAGTAGCTGAGCGAGTACCGCACGGATACTCATGAGAACCCTATATTCCGCTAGGAGTGAGTTAATGGTACTGGTGCGGGAGTTTCTCCGGAAATCCGGGGTGGACAACCAGCAAACCCGCCAAAGGCTTATCTTCCAGACGGAGTGAACTCCACGTGGAAGGACCTGTCACACGCTCCTTCTACCCCATGAGCATGCCTACTGATGACTCGTCGCTCGGTCAGTGCCCGGACTGCGGCGACCCGGTCTCTGACGCGTGGCTGCTTGTTGAATACAATAAAGACGACGGGACTGACGGTGTCTGGGCGGAGTGTCCATCGTGTGGGGACGTCATCGCGCCGGAGTAGCCAGACCGCAAACTCAAGTGGGCTTCACAGCGTATCTCGACCAGAACACGAGTAATGGAGATTCCTACCCAACTGCGCTGTCTATTCGCTGGCGCTGTCGAACAGCAAGACGGAACGTATCTTATTGAGGTCCCAGAGCGCGAGATAGACCGTGGCGAGCTGCAGCAGGGCGACACGTACCGCGTGGCTGTTCTCGGAGCATCAGCCACCGACGACGCTGCCGAGACTCCCACCGACTCACAGAGCAAACAGACGACGAGCACGCCTCCTGTTACCGAAGGTGAGCAGCGAACCGTCGAAATCGAAGATATTGGGGATCAAGGCGACGGCATCACGCGTGTCGAACGTGGCTTCGTCGTTATTGTCCCTGATACCGAGCGCGGCGAGCGTGTCACCGTCGAAATCACCGACGTAACTGAGAACGTTGCCTTTGCCGAGGTCGCCGAGCGCGAAAATTACGACTAACAGTTCCTGGGTCCGATATCTGTCTGAGCGAGTGCTGGCCCGTGAGCTCGTACTAGTAGACGACTGGTGTGGAGCAGCCAAATACTCAGTGGCACTCTCGGGGAGGGGGCGTTCCATATACAGCAACTACTAGTAGATTCGCAGAGGTCGATATCCACCGTATCACCGGCGTTAATCGGCGAAATACCGGGGATATAGCACGCCGAGAATTAACTTCTAGTGTGCTCTCTCTTCACCGGCGTATCTGGTGGAATAGCCGCTCAGTAGGAATGCGAGTTTAGCAAGAACCTCTCAGCTAGTTCCGTCGAAAGACTGATACGACTACCATCGTATTTCGGATATGGGCATGTTCTCCGCGTACGGCGACCGGATTGCAGCGATTGTACTCGGTGCTTGCTTGCTGGTGGCGTATCTCCTCGTGAATCCGTTTGAACTTACATCAGACGTGGTTGCGACCGGCCTGAGCGGTATTCCCGTCACACTGCTCATTTTTGGTGTGGCAGGCGTTTCGAAACGCTCTGCCCTCCTCATCGGCGGAAGTAGCACGTTGGGACTGATGATTGGCACGTACCTCCAAACGGCCGGAATTGTTGGCTGACGCTGACTGCTGCCCCCATCAAGGAGCCAGCAGGGCCGTACCTAGATTGGTAGACTCACTCTCTGTACTTACCGCTAAGGCCAGGAAGGCTGGTTAACTGACTCGCACCGCCTATTCAACACGGCCTCATTAAACCATCAGCGACAGAGGATTTCAACAGAGCTGGATATCTACTTTTCGCGGGGATCAGAGACGACTTCGTAGCTACCAGAGTCGTACTTGTTTTCTAGGTGACCAGCGAGTGCGAGTCGTTGGATTCGATTTTGGATTGTCTGGCGAACTGGGTTACCTAAGTCTTCGAGGACACCGCGATTGTCAAGAGCTCGGTAGACTTCAGTCGGAGTCGCTTTGCCCCAAGGTTCGTTTTCAGATTGCCCTTCAAGCATGTAATCCAGGATGGCAGAGTCCAACTCATCGATAGCATCAGGGCTAAGCGGCACGATTTTGAATATGCTTATCGCTTTGCTAATAACTGTCGGATTACTTTTGCTAATATAATTATATATGACCATGCGAATGACTTTGCTAATAGCAAAAGTATAAGTGATGAGATTCAATACAGTCTGTTGCCGTCCGAGACGGCAGGCAAGCACAGGATGGATTCGTCTCAGAACACCCTGATGGATGATTTACCCCATCGTGGAGAGTGTCCTGTTCCCCGTAATCGCCGCGGCATCGTGGTGGGTGCCCGGCGAGAAACTCACATCTACTCTTGGACGAATCTCGGGTTCGATCCCCGGCTTGCCCTTGGGTGGCGACCACCGCTGATGAGATACAGATGCCAGTAAAATTCGAATACACCTGTCCCGACTGCGGTTGGACAACCGAATGGGTGTTCGAGGAGGACAGAAAGTGGCTCGAACCCGATCCAGTAACTGGATGTCCAGGGAAGAATTGCTCGAAGATCCATCGTGCATCGGCAAGTGAGATCAGCGAGGAGGAGGCGGAACAAATCAGAGAATCATAGTCCTGGCACTAAAATGATAAAATAGAGAGACACCATACTCAGAAACCACACAACCAATGCCCATCCAATTTGAATACAAATGCCCAGACTGCAACCGAATAGTTGCCTGGGTTTACGACGACGAAGAAGACCGAATGAGAGGAGATGCAGTGACAGGGTGCCCAGGATGTGACTGTACACGGCTCCACGAAGCGACTGCACGCAGAGTAGACGAAGAGGACGCTGCCAAGGTAGAAGAACAAAGATACGTCAAATAACATGAATTCATCGCATCCTCAAGAGTGACCTTAGAGGAGAATACAGGACCGGGCAGCAATATATAGCTAAACACTAAGTTAGCGTGTTGGGTACATTCGGTAACAAGATGCTTTCTCTCCCTCCGCTTGTCGATAACGCTAACCGGACAGTTGAAGACGTCTACAAGAAAATCATCCCGCAGATCGAAGAAGCACGCATCGCCACCGGCTACTTCTACCTCTCTGGCTTCGACCTGTACCGCGAAGACCTCGAACAACTCGCTGACCCAGACGAACTTGGTCACGCCCCAATCCGCATCCTGATGGGGCGGCAAACGAACCGCAGCACAGCAGATGAGATCGGGGAAGGACAGAGTCTACGCGACGAACTCAAAGACGAGGTCGAAGAGAGCATCGAGGACCTCAACAACGCACAGCTAGACCGACTGGATCGGCTGCGAGACTTCATAGCCGAAGACAAGGTTAGCGTCCGTGTGCGAAATCCAGAAAACGGCTACTTCCACGCCAAAGGAGCATCATTCCGAGCACCAAACGACGATGACGACTGGGACACTGACAACGATACAGACACGCGTCCGTGTGCGACAATCGTTGGATCCTCAAACTTCACCGCGAGTGGTCACCGGAACAACATCGAACTGAATCTCACAAGCCAGGACCGACCTGAAGCTGAGGCGTTCGAAGACTGGTACGATAACCAGTGGGCAAATGCTGAGGACTTCAGCGAAGAGATCATCCGGATCATCGAGAACAGTGAGAAGTACCAAGACTGGCAGGACCAGCAAGAAGACGAGCCAGATGATGAAGACACACCTGATAACTTGGGGACGTACATCGAGCCGTTCGAGTTGTACAAACTCCTTGCGTACGACGAACTAAGCGGGAACGTCAACATCCGCGACAGCCCGCTGTACTACTTCCAGACACTCGGCTACGAGAGCGCGAAGGAGAAACTCTCCAGGTTCAACGGCTGCATCATCTCCGACTCGGTCGGCCTCGGGAAGTCCTTCATCGGCGGTGAACTCCTACATGACTACCGCCAACGCGGAGATCATTGTCTCCTCATCGTCCCTGCGAACCTCACCGAACAGTGGGAAGACCTCCTCCAAGACGACACCGACGAAGACGGGAACCCATACTTCGGGCTCGAAATCGATGGAACACACCTGGACGTGATGAGCATCAGCAAGTTCCAGAACCTCACGTATGATGAGGTTCAGAACCTCAAAGACGCATTCGATGTCGTCCTAATCGACGAAGCTCATCGCTTCCGGAATCACGGCAAGTGGCGGCCGAACCCCGACGACGAAGACGACTACAAAGGAACTCGCCGGCACGCGAACCTGCGGCAGCTCCGCGGGAAGACGATGATCATGTTGACGGCGACACCGATTAACAACTCTGCGACCGACTTGGAGAACCTCATCAGCCTATTCACCAGCCCCGAGGAACTGCGGAACAAGGCATCGCTGGACTTCGACGCCTTCGAGGAATACATTGAGTTGTCAGAGACGCGGAAGCAGATCGCTGCGGGGAAGGAGGAAGCCACCGAAGAGGAGCAGCGGAAGATCACCGAACAGCTCCAGCGGCATTCGGAGGAGATCTCGAAGATCCTGAATGAGGTGATGGTGCTCCGGACACGGAAGCACGTCAAAGACCAAATTCAGGATGAGGAGGACTTCGAGATGAGTTTCAAGCCGCCAAAACTCAGCAAGGAGCAGTACTCGCTCCCGGCGGCATACCAGCCAGTATACGGGATGCTGCCAGACGTGATGGACGCGCTCCACCTTCCGCACATTACGGTGAAGAACCCGAAAGCTGGGGGGACGCTGAAGGCGCTGTATAAGCTGAATCTACTCAAGCGGTTGGAATCTTCGACGTATGCATTTGTGCAGTCTATCGAGACGCTGCACCGGAGTGAACGGCAACTTCTCGGCCTTCTCGATGGCCTCCCAGAAGATGAGCAGATCGATGTACTGCGTGCTGCTCAAGACGACGAAGAATCGGAGACGCTCGATGACTTTGTAGAAGGAGATGATGCCGCCGAGGATCTTGAACAGACGCTGGAAGAGTTCGGGTTCGATGCGACCGCAGTTCGTGCCGACGAAGATACGGAGAGTGATAGTCCGGACGAATTGGCGGATGCGACAATTGGTGAGGTGAAGACGTACATCCGGGAGGACCTGACGCTGTTAGCGTACTTCCTGTCGCAGTTCATCGGCGATATTGCTCAGGACTCTGGCGATGTGAGCGACCAGGCCGTGTCTACACGGCAGTGGCTTCACGATCATAATGCCGGTGTTCTCCCAGACGTTCCCGAAGAGGAGCTGAATCCAATTCTCTACCCGCGAAGTGACTTGAGTGATGTTGATGAGGCGACGCGGGAGTTCTACGAGGCGGTGTTCTCGTTACGAGAGTTCCGTGATCCGAAGGTTGAGCGGCTCGCGGATGTCCTGAACGGGTATGATGATGAGAAGGTTCTCGTCTTCACTCAGTACCGTGCTACGGCGGACTACGTCCATCGAACACTTCTCAACGATCCTAACTCGCCTCTCACAGAAGCGAATAGTGCCGTCGTGAAAGGCGGTGACGAAAACAAGCAAGACGTTATTCAGCGGTTCGCACCGGAAGCCTCGGGGTACCAGCAAACGCTGGCTGAATCCGGGGAATCCGAACTCCAGTATGTTATAGCAACTGACACATTATCGGAAGGGGTCAATCTTCAGGACGTGTCTGTACAAGTGTCATTTGATTTACCATGGAATCCCATGCGTATCGTTCAGCGGGTGGGTCGGATCGACCGGATCGGGAGTACCGAAGAGAAGTACGTCCACAACTTCTACCCTGACGGAGACATCGAAGCTGCGATTAAGCTCCTGAAGCGGCTGCAGGCGAAGATCAACGACATCGCACTCATCGTTGGGAAAGAGAACAACATCCTGGACCCGAACGAGGATCAGATTCTGGAGAAGACTGGTGTGGAGACGGAGAAGACGATTGGCGAGTTGCAGGTGGACGAGATTGAAGACTCGTTACAGAAATCACGAGAGATCGAGGACGTGAACGAACTCGATGACACGAGTAAGAACCCACTCCTTCGAAATGCAGGGAGTAACGAGCACGCCGCGTACGAGCGGTTCCTGCTCAAGAAGGAGTTGAACGAGGAGTTCGGGCTTTCAGAAGATGACTTCGAGTACGCCGCAGACTACTTTGAGGAGTCCCCAGAGGAACGGGAACGCCTGTACACGAATATCACCGACCATGATTCCGGCCCGCGTCCAGGCGTGTTTGGGCTTGCACACCTCTGGTTCGATGACGACGACCACGAATCACCACTGGGCCGTGTGCGGCGGGCCTTCTACTACAAGCCGTTCAGCGACGAAGTCAAGGAACGGCCTATCGGGACCCTCAAAATCGACCCAGAGGTGAGCGGAGAACCGATAACGGGGAATGCCGACAACGTACTCTCCAACCGGGAGGCAATCCAAGAGGTACTTGACGACCGTCTTAAAGCGATTCGAGAAGGGCAAGTTGAGGGTGCATTCAAACAGGGAGACTCCTTCTCGAAAGAGCAGGAAACGATTCTGGACTTCATCGCACACTACGTACAACCGAACCACGGTGAGATGGCTGCTCCTGTAGACGAACACGAAACACTCGATGAATGGGCCGAAGACCTCCGAGAACGCTTACAGGACGTGAAGCTAGCCAACACTGATGAAGATCGTATTCTCCGGGAGACCTTCCGGCATAACGAGCAGTACGATTCGTTCCCAGATTGGCCACCGGTGGAGTTCTTAGAAGAGTTAGAAGCGTTCCTGGAAGAGAACGTGGAGGGGTCCACAGAGTACCAAGCTAAGTTGGTCGGGGAAAGCGAGGTACAAGCCCGGTTGATGTGTTGGGGCGTAGTTGGGTCGTAGTCAGTTCCGACTGTGACTACACCTACGGTTTGGGTCCTTCTTCTTCCAACTCGTCGTACTTCTCGAATACCATATCGAAGTACTCCTGGGCCATCTTTCTCGGATTGTTGACCCGGTGGAAGTCTTCAAGAACGAACTCTGCGTCTTGCTGGTTAAGGCCGTATGCGTGGAATGCGGCGGCGTCGATCTCGGCCTGTAGCTTCAGCCGTTCGTCTTTGTCAGTGGCAGGTTGGACACCACCAAGGCGTTCACGCATCTCTTCGAATTCGGGGCCATAGCAATTCAGCCGCGCGGCGCGGTTTGAGATGTACTCAAACCAATCATCACCTTCGGTGAGGTGGGGTATCTGAGATTCCTCAAATTTGTACATGACAATAGTTGTGTCAATTTTTGTTCTCATGAGGAAATCAAACGGGATGCTATTCATCAAGCCAAGTGTTGAGAAAAGTTCCTCATCAGTAAATATCCGCTCATAGACGTTGTGGAGTGGATTCTCTGAAAGGTGGTTCTCGTCAGGATTAACCTCATAGGGACGAACAGTATGGAGTTTATTATGACAGACTACGCCGTTCGGAATTACGGAGGCGATCATTGTCCGCTCGTTCGTGGAGTTCGTGATATCCCGGTACACAATCCGATATTCAGTACAATCCAGCAGAACGTCTTCTTCAGAAAGCTCCTCACCACGGTGCTGATTCAGTATTTGATTGACGAACCTCTTTTGTGACCCTGATCCATCGAAGGCGTCGTAGAGTCCACGTTTCAGCTTTCGGTGGTTTTTCTCCCGGATTCGCCTTTTCGCACTCTGGTCCGGGTTTTTGTCTTCGTCAACACTCCAGAACTTCGTTGCTTCGAGGTTTTCTACGTAATCAGGGCTGTACGCATACTGATAGACGTTGCTGCCACCGAGAACGGGATAGTCACCTTTCTCTTCCTCTTCGACAAATCTGTCTCGATCATTAGTTCGGTGTAATTCGGCATACGGTTTTGCGTACCAACTACCCTCCTCTCGCTCCGAAATAGGGGGATGATCAAGAATTTTCTCCAGTACTTCAACTTCTTTCTCTTCTTCGAGGTACGGGAAAATGCGTGCCTCAGGAGAGTACTCTTCAAGGACCTTGCGAGAGAGATACATTCCGTCACTCTCCAGATTTCTCAGGAGGCTCAGGTCACCGTCCCTATACCCGCCGTACACCTCATCTGTCTCACCCGAACCCTCGAAAACCGGTACGCCGAAGACGAACTGGTTATGAACGCCCTCGAAGATGCCACGGTTCGTGAAGATAGGTAACGCCTTCAGATCAGTCTCGTTGAGAAGGTGGAGACGCAAGTCCTTGGCCGATGCACCGTTGAAGATTACCCCCGGCAGAACTTGACTGACATAACTTTCGTCACGTGCGAGTTTGAAGACCCGCTCGAAGAATAGTGCAGACAGATCGTTCTCAGTAGTGGATTTCGTCCCGCCGACAGTCGGACTCTGAAGTTCGTAGTCTGGTGAGTTACTGTAGTACTCCGCCCGCATCTCCATCTCATGCTGGTACTCTTCCCATCCTTTGGCTATCTCCTCGTCTTCCAGCAGCTCATCTTGCTTTTCGTCTTTGTTGTCCGGCATCCGCTGACGGAACACCTCATCGTACTTGGAGAAGTAGTCGTCACGGAGGGGTTTGAGACGGTCCCATGGGGGGTTTCCAATCAGAACGTCGAATCCACCGTCAGCGTAGACCCCAGCAAACTCCAGCACCCAATGGAAGGGGGAGAACTCCTGAAGGTCCTCCATCTCCATGTCCTCGTAGCCGATCTCGTGAAAGCGACTGAGAATGCTAGCATCAAAGTCGCTACTGTAGCTCTTTATGAGTTGTTCCGCTTCAGCGCGTTTCTTCTGTGCAGCCTCGCTACTGACAGCGTTCTTGTGGCCTCGAACCGCCTCCAGAACGTCACTATACTTGGCTTCGACTTTGTTTTCCACGGCACCCCACTCAAGCAGAGTATTTTGCTGGGCTTCTGTGTCGTCGTCGTCCATGAACGACACATACCCCATTAGCGAGTTCCCCTGACGAATGTTGAAGTCGATGTTCGGGAGGGGTTCGACTTCGTTGGGTTCATCTTCGATGTCTGCAACCATCGACAACCAGAGGCGGAGCTTGCAGATTTCGACTGCGCCTTCATCGATATCCACTCCGTACAGGTTGTTCAAGATCACTGTGCGCTTCGCGTACAGCGATGCCCCACCCTGTCCTTCGTTGATCTCCTCCAGCTCGTCCCGGGTACGAGAATCCAACTCCCAGCCTTTGCCTTCCTGTTCGAGTTGCTGGAAGTACTCAATGCACTGCATGTAGATGTCCACCAGCACGTCCTGTGCAGCGAGCAGGAACGCACCACTGCCGACCGCCGGATCAAGAACGTGCGCCTCCTTCAGAATATCGTGGTACAGCGTTTCGACGTGGTTCGTCTCCACGTTCTCAGTAGGAACCTGGCGAGTCATCGTACCACCATCCGCGACCGCCTGTTCACCACTGCTGGCTTCTACACCAGGGAATCCGAACACGTCGTCAATTTCGTCGTATTCGGCATCAACAGCGTCGTTGAGTTGGTCAAGCAGATACGGGTGGATTGTCCGGCGGGACATGAAGCCGGTGATCTCTTCGGGCGTGTAGTATGCGCCCATCTCTTTCTGGTTGACCGTCTGCTCGAAGATGTGCCCGAGAATCGCGGGTGAGAGGTTCTTCGGGTCAACGATGTCCAGCCGCTCGTCCACGTTCCAGTTCCATCCCGATAGGAAATCCAGGATGTCATCGAAGAGTTCGTTCGTCTCCTCAGCAGACTCACCAAGCTTCGCATCCGGGAAGTTCTCCTCAACAGGATTCTTAGCGAACAGACCACCGTTCAGGTACGGGAGGCTGCCGAAGTCGGGATTCTGCTTGTCTTCTGCGAGGTAGTCGAAGAACAGTGGCCGGTAGAAGTTCTCGTACCGGTCTTCACCGTCATCCACGACGTCGCCGGGCTGTTCGTGCAGGTAGTTCGGATTCCGGTCCAGCAGACGCTTCTCTTGGATGAAGTACAGGAAGATCATCCGATCAAGGATGACCTGCACATACCGTTGCTTCGCGTCACCACGGTCGTCCGGAATTCCAGAAACCTCCTGAACGAGATCGGTGCGGAGGTCCTCGAACTCTTCATAGAACTCTTCGACCACCTGCTGTGTGTCGTACAGCGTGTCGTAGATCGCAGCGGAAGAACCGTACTCAATCGAGTTGAGCTTCTTCAGAACGGTGTTCTTCTCTCCGCTGTCGCGCGTGAACTGGTCTTTGCTGAACGAGATCTTCTGGTGTTTGATGCGACCGTGCTGCTGACCTTCCCAGCTCCGCATCCGCGTCAGGAAAGTGAAGTCCTCAAAGTCATTCGTAGCGACAAGGTTCGTATGCCGGGAACGGTTATCGGGCTTGAAATCAGTCGCTGATTCGCCAGGTCCAGCGTTGACGATTACGACGAATTCGTCGTCACCGAGTTGAAGAACGAGTTCATTATCCTCTCCGAGGTTTGAGCGTGGTTTCAGCCCGCGTTTCTCGAAGGAGTCAGCGATGTCCTGTAGAGAGTCCCAGCCCGCGATATCGTCCGCGGTAATCTGCTGGAGAGCCATACCACTTGAAAGCCACCTTACTCTTATCAAGGTATGGGAAACTCACCACTACGCAGTCACCGAGTTTCACGTGATGAGGGTGTTTCGAAGGTGTTGGGTAGAAGGTCTATTCTGAATTCACGCATCCCTCCGATTCATAATCACAGGATCAAATCTTGGTATCAAGAAGAACTCCATGCAATACGGACAATTCAAATCCGACTACCCGAACATAGCGGGACTACTACCGCGGAACTTCATGGCCGATGCTGACGAGGAAAACACGCTTCGGCGAGCAGTCGCGCAGGATCGAACCGAGTACCTCGAAATCATTGACACGCTTGCCAAGAAAACTCCTGCAGAAGAAATACGGAAAGACCCAAATCGGCTAACTAGTAAAACCAACTTTCAGTCCTTCTATGCGGAGATGAAAGCATATGTCGCGTTGAAGCACTGGGTGTTCGCTCCGTACCCTGCCGATGTCCAGGGAACCCAGGGTGAGCCGGATTACGAGTTCAATATCGGGGAACTCGATATCGAAGTTGCCAGCAGAACGTCGTGGGACAAGGTAGACAACGTACGAGTGGCGGTAGAGGATAAGCTGGACAACACGCAGTATACCGCGCTTATCACACTGAAAGACGATTTCATCAAAATCCCGTACAAAGGAAACGAGATTGCTCACAACGAGCAGCTGGTCGATGACATCGTGGGCCAGATCGTCAATCTCGATACGTCCAACCTGCCGTCCTCAATCAATAACAACGGGTTTCAGATTGAATTCGAAGACACAGGAGGTGGCGGGTCAATCATTCGGTGGGAAGGTGCTGAGCGAATTCCATTAGATCCGAAGAACAGTATCGTGGACCAGATCGAAGACAAAGTGAAAAAACAGCGTGGAGGCCGCCCACTCCTCCTATTCTATGATGCGGATGTCTCGTTCCTTGAACCGGAGGATATGCGGCAGCTGCTGCACGGTGCCAAAACAGGCGGTCAGAATCAGGAAGTCTCCGACACGGTGTATCAGCACCGAAACGTGTGGGGCGACTATCTACGAAACAACGAGTATATCCCGGAATCAGGCAGGACGACGTATGCGAAGGCGGTCAAGCCTGATGATCCAAAGTTTGATCTGAAACATGAGGGTGACGCGTGTATCTGCAGTGGTGATGAAGGACTATTCGCAGATCGGAAGTTCGACCGAGTAGCTGGTGTCTTGTTTATTGACAAACCAGGGTATGGCTATTTCTTCCCGAACTTCTATTCAGAGAAGATGAACTTCCATCAGCTGTACCGCGGTGTTTCCAGGAACATGGAGGTACGGTCGAACAAATTTAAAGACTTACTCTGAAGGCCTCTAGAGCCGAGAAGCAGTCAATAATCATCTTCTGAAGAGTGTTCTTCTAATGGCGTCGTGGGAACAAGATCACCGTGCCGGAAATCAATAGGAAGAACCTCGCCCGTTGACCGTCTTTTTACGCGGTAGAGGTACTGGTCACGGTCACGCCCTGTCTCAGTGTTCAAATCATCCTGCAGACGGGCAGTGACGATGCATTTGACGCCGTGGTACCGGACGTCG
Source organism: Halosubterraneus shenae (assembly GCF_050510935.1). Taxonomy (NCBI): domain Archaea; kingdom Methanobacteriati; phylum Methanobacteriota; class Halobacteria; order Halobacteriales; family Haloferacaceae; genus Halosubterraneus; species Halosubterraneus shenae. The sequence goes on from NZ_JBNLVO010000012.1 coordinate 18,224, forward strand.
GGGTCGTCTTCACCCACGTACACGGTTACTTCATCTCCTTTCGAGTACGGTTCAGATGCTGGCTGTGGAGGATTCATTGCGTAGTCATCGATTGTCGTCAGTCATTAGTTAGCCTTGGCGACGGTTGACTGAGACGATCTCTTTGGGTATCTGTTTCTGAAATGTCCTGGAAACTCGATTGTGCTGCATCGGGCCCCGGAGATTGACCAAGACGAACAACGGTGGAGTCCGAGGCTGCTGTACCAGATGGGCCTCGTTCAAGCTCGCCCGAATCGGCGAATGCACCCCAGAGGAATGGCCACCATCGTCTGAGCCGGTCGTACTCATCGAAGAGTCTCTTGATATCGTCTCCCGGACGGATACCCTCGATGTACGTCGTTTCGAGATCAGGTAAGTCGTAATGGGTGGTGAGGTGGCACATTACTGCACTGGCGACATCACGTGGGTACTCAGGATTGAATATACCCGTATCTGGGTTCGGGTCGGCGAATGGGTCATCACGGTTACTTTGGGGTGTCCACCATGGTTCTAAGTGGGCTTCCCAGCGGCGGTGACCCTCGATTTCTCGGGGTTCGATAATGTCCCAAGCAGCGAGTTCGTTGATGTAGCGGTCGTAACTACTCTCTGAGATATCCGCGGTATCGATGATTTCAGAGCGTCCTATTGAGTTATCTGCGTCAAGCAGTGTTTTGAGGAGTTTCGTCGCTGTTGGTGGGAGGTTAGGCAAGAGGCGTTCCGTGGGGAGATTCGACAGCCCGTACGAGATGTCTCGAACGGTGATGAAGTCGTAACTCTGGGTGGATTGGGCGATATGGAGCATCGCCTCGGCCACATCGTGAGGACACGCTCTGTGTGGGCGATCTTCGGTGCCGAGAACACGGAGGAACAACCTAACGAGCCGTTCGAGATCCTGTTGTTCTTCGTGAAGGTCTCCTCGGTGAGCCACTTGGTAGTTCTTCGCCGACGCGTATTTTTCGACGAGATCTCGGATCGCAGAGTACGAGTCCCCCAGTTGTACGGGTATTTCCATTACCGGTGCTGACTCTTGTCCGTTCGCAACGGCCTCGCGGAGTTCGCTCGCTTCCTCTTCAATAGCCCGCTCGATATCGCCGTGGAGATCGGTCATCGTTGGACCTGAGAAAACCCACGACGCCGTCAGGTGCATCGTTGGGTCAGCCTCGTCCACATCGTATGGAAGACGTCGTTTCAACTTGGTCGGTCGGTCCTCCAGGAGCATTCTGTACCCGGAGTGAATGCCGTACACGGACTGCTTCGGGACGGTGTATCGAGCGAAATCGAGGAAATCGTTGAGGCGTTGCTCATCGCTGACGAGCATCCCCGTATCCGGGACTCGGATGTTGATCGTGACGTCTACACCAGCTGCGTAGTACAGCTGTGTCGCTGAGGCTATGAGCCCGTGCAGATCACGCATCAATTCAGTCCGCGCTTCAACGTCGTCACTGTTCGTGAGCTCTCCAACCTGCTGCAGACACAGACTGCGGACAGCTCCGATGCGATCACGCCATCCGTCGTAGTCCTCTTCATCTTCGCTAAACCATCCAATTTGGTGGCCCCAACGGAGGATCTCTCCGGCGTCACGATCCAACTGATCGATCACAGCATCATCGATTTCCCCGAACTCGGAACCAAGCCGTGAAGGAGTGAGGATCTTACTCAACGCTTTGTCGCTGAGTAAGGATCCCGCGAGACGTCCCAACGTGGGAAGGGGGCCGCCCCACTGAGCGGCTACAAGGAGTTCATCATCAAAACAACTGAGATAGGAGACTCGGCCATCCTCAAAATGCTCAATACGGTCATCGACAAGAGTAACGCCTCGATCACGGCGTCCAGCAAGGTACCGCTGGTGCATTCCCCATGCATCGAGGACGCCGGAGGGGCCGTTGAGCCACTGTACGTAGTCGGCATCCTCACCAGCGTTCCCTGTTGCAGCCATCCAGTCCTCTGCTGTACCAGGGCCGTCCCCTCCCATCGTGTTCATTCGCGCTGGATACACTGTACCTGCCTGAGGCTGAGGGGTCGGCGTAAGATGCGTCTCCAAAGTCGATTGGGTCGGATGGATGATCCGGTAGTCCGGGGTGACGTACTGCTCAACGGCAACCTGTCCTAGGTCGGTAAGTGACGCACTGTTGTATTGGCCACGACGGTCAATATCTACGAGTCCGAGGTCCTCCAGATCAAGGACGTAGCGACCGACTGTGCCGGCCTGCACGTCAACTTCGTCATCTTGCTTGAGGTCACGATAGTCCCGGGTGCTGTCAACGGGGATCTCCCCGAGTAGGCGCAGTCGCCCTGATTCTTCGGAGAGGTCCTGCATGGCTTCCCATGCATCGTTGAGCAGGTCGGCCGATGGTTGTCCATCGTTACCCTGTGGCTCTGTAGTGGACGTCTCTCGGGTATCAGTAAGACGGAGGTGCGCGTCGTACCAGCTAGGGTAGCGTCGTTCGAGGGCCGAGTCTAACGCCGGTGAGACGACCAGACGTACGTCACAGGTGGTGCCGAGAACTGCAATTGCTGCAAGTGCGCGGACGCCTGTCCCTCGGTCAGATAGTGTTGACCATGATTCTCCATCGAGGACTAACGTGAGTTGTGGCGTATCATCAAGTTCCTCGTGCAGTTGGATGGGGCCTTTGGCGAGAGCCTCGATTCCAGCATTGAGAGGCCCACGTCCCGTGCCGATTGTGGTGAGGTTGTCTTGGAGGGAGTCATACCGGCGCTGGTGGTATTTGGGGAGGTCGTCCGAGTCGTCTATGTCGTAGTATTTGACTGCGTGCTCAACGAGTGACTCAACGTATTCAACTGCTTCAGCCTCTGCATCACTCCAAGTGGAGTGCTGTTCCTGGTGGTTGAACCCCAGGATATCCTCCTGAAGACGGCGGGAAACAGGATTGTATCGCGCGTGCGTGAGTACATCTGGATCTTTGTCGGCGACAAACTTGCGGACCAGTCGGATGCTACGCGGAAGGAGGCCCTCAAGGAGATCTGGCATCCACTCCGTCACCCGAGGTGTGACCTCCGTGATTGTGAGTCCAGCAGTAGATAGACTACCACCGGGGACGACCTTCCGGATTCTTGGTTGTTGATTAGACGTTTGCATGCAGTCCGTGAAGAGGTAGAGCGGACTGCGTGGAAACCGGCGAACACGAAGGTCCCAAAACCGACTTGAACCTCCGCCTCCATGGTGTAGACGGGAGCGTTACGATAATACCGCTCCATCCACGGCAAGGACCGGCTCCACTGGTCCGCTGCAGTGATACTTCAATACGGCATCCGGGACGGGGCCTAGGAACTTCGTACCCGGACTGTCGTTTGGATCTATTCATGTGTGTCTTAGCTATCGTTTACTGGAGAGGCAACTGGGCTTGCGCGCAATCCTGGTGATTGTGGTCTTGGATGTGCATTTCTGTGCGTTGCTGGAACAGCTCAACCGGCCGGCATTGCGGCGAGAGCGACAGAGCAGCGGCTCTCTGAAGGCAAACGCTTAAGCCGGTTCGGGAAGAAGCAGGAGGTGTCCAAGCACCCGCTTCTTCGTTGAGTCTCGTTTTCCTAGCTGTTGCTTCGTCTTGTGATTCGGAATGACTTAAATGATTGTGTGATGAGGTTGGGAGACCACTATTCACAGATTGCAGATCACTCTCTAGGAGAGGATTCCTTTTCGAGTCGCATCGGGGGATAGAGCCCCCTAATGCGTCCGGTAATGGAAACTGAAAATTACCCAATCCAATAGGAGTGTTCCTAAGAGTTTGACTTTGGTTCAATTCCCTACCAGAACCAACAACAGTTCTACGAGTCACTCCCAAGATCCTTCGTGTATACTTCTTCTACTGTCAGTTCAGCCGTAACGACCACTTTTTCAATTTTCTCTCCTTTTTTATACTCTAATTCGTCATCTGTCGCTCCAAGAATTCGCCGAGCTCGCTCAGGAATGGTAGCTACATACTTTGGTGGACCAAATTCTAGTTGAGTCGTTGTTGTGTTCCCGACTCTATCGTCTTGTTCGCTCATATCCAACCGTGGGATCCTAGTATACTTAGTATTACTGGGAGGGTGTTGAATACTACTAAGTACGATATAATACCGTCAATAATAGGACTTCCCCAGAAATCCTTCTGTTGGGATATTATCCATCCCTCCGCAGTCTTGCGTTTCATAAAAATAACACTTTTCGAGGATATAAAATCCGCCTATTGAGGGAATTAGACACCGACAATAACACGATATGATCTAAGCCCTATTATTACAGGAACATTTTTCACGATACAGTAAGTGGTACTGAGTATGTCTGAAGGGATGCCCGAAGTTGGGTTCACAATAAAGCCCGATTCAGACCCGGACAGCCAATTCACGAACCGTAATGTTGCGGTTACGGAAGCAACACTAGAGGAGATTCAGGAAGCCATCGAAACCCACGGATTCGATAACCAGTCCGAAGGTATTCGGTACTTCTTGACGCTGGGGATGAGGGCCTTCGTTGAAACGGATCCTCGGAATAAAAAGTCAAGAGACGAAGGGGGAAGCTACACACCTCTAACTATTCGTGATCTCCTGCCAGATAGCAAGGAGGATGCGCTCAATATGCGGGAGGGAGAGGTCCTTGATGAGATCGACGAGAGGTTAGCTGAGGAAATAACTGAGGACCCGAAAATCGCCCAAGAGGGATGGGAAGTATGGACGAAAGAATAGCTGAGTTTGAATCGAACCACAGAACAAAAACACCGGAAGAGACCGTTTGGGAGTATTATCTTGATCTTCGGTGGTCTGAGCTTGAAAAAAGCTCGCGTAAGAACATCAGAGCTGCGGGTCGGAAGCTAGATGAGTATTTAAAAGAGAATAATCTGTCATTTTCGGATTTAAATGCAAATCTTGTATCCAATTATATATCATACTTAGAAGACCACCCAGAAATCGAATTTGACTCAACGATTGAAGGCCATGTCAGTCGTTTAGCGACAATGGTTGACTGGTTTAATAATAAAGGATTGATGGCGGGGAATCCGTTCCGAACAGCACTAGAGAAACATGATTTTGAAACCACACCCAATTCCAGAACGGAAGTGCCAATCGATGAATTGCGTACGGCAATTTCGAAGATTAGAGATCCGCCCACATTAGCGGTGGTCGTCGTTCTTTTGAAGACAGGTCTTAGAATTAGTGAACTAGCTAATCTTGATGAGCGGGACCTTCACCTGAACCATCCGATTCGTTCTATTCTTGATGAGCCACGATCAGATTTGGTCGGGAAACCGGATAGTATCTTCATTGATTCATCAATAAGCGCGGGTGACGAAGTAAATGGAGAAGTGAGAGTGAACTCGAATAAACCAAAGTCAACCCGAATAGTCCCCCTAGATTCAGAAGCAAAAGAAGTGCTAGTATGGTACTTGGCGATGAGAGCAATTCCCGATTCAGAAGCAAATCCAGTATTCACAATAACTAGTGTGTCAAGAAACACCCCTATTGGAAGCCGCCCTGAATGTGGCTACTTGAGAGGCAGATTCAATGATTGGTCCGGTGAAAATGGGTGGTATAACCCTGAAGATCCGGGTTCTGTCAAGCCTCATTGGTGCCGTCATTGGTTTTCGACTGCAGTCCGGTCAAACGTGAAAAGAGATAAAATTGAAATCGGTAATGAAGACGACTATATAGACTATCTGCGAGGAGATTCCGCCTCCGAGACCAGAGACGATTACATTCAGATGAGTTGGGGAAGCAATCACTGGATGCACGAAGCACTAGAAGATGCTCTACCGAATCTGCTCACAGATTCGGAAGGGAAGTAATGTTACTCAACCATGAATCACTCCAATAATACGTCGAACGATAACTGGCCTACTCCAGGACCCAATGAACCCATACCGTCTTGGGGAGAGTACCAACAACTCCGCGAAGCGATACACAGCTATCTTGATCATGAACCCGAGGATCCAGCCTGGAACGATATCTGGCGTGCACTCGGCTCAATCCTAGGTGAATACCAACGCGACGCGTTCGTCGAAGCCTTCGACGTAGACGAGCCAGCTGACACAGCCTGTATTCGCCGTCTCATTACAGGTGCGGAGGAATGCCCCCACAGTCCGTTCGAGGCCGAAGAAGACCCACAGGGACCACCTCACAAGCCGCCAGCAAGTGATCACGCTACACTCTGGCTCGATGACGGTGAACCAGCAGTGTACTCCATGCATGTCTACCCAGGGAACATCGAACGCCTCGATGCCGAGGAACCACCCTATAACATGTGGTTCGACCTGTTCGAATTCGCTGCTGAATGGGGTCTGGAAGTGTCCGTGCTCCCGAAGTCGTGGTACAGCCTCGGATCGACAGTACACATCGTCTTCTATCCACCAGAACGGTACCGGTAAGCGGACAGATTATCGGTGAGTCTCCGCACGCGAAACAGACGTTATCTGACGAAGGTTTATATTATTCGAGACACATACAACATCCGAATGGTCCGTAAAACCCGTATTATACGAGATATGCAAGAGGTGGTAGCGTGAGGATTGACGTCGGAATGCAGAAAGGCGGAGTGGGAAAAACAACAACAAGCATCAACCTCGCAGGAGCGCTCGCCAACCGGGGCCACGACGTACTCGCCGTTGATGCTGACCCACAAGGTGGGCTAACGCTCAAACTCGGTCATCGTGACCGGTACCGAGAGGGAGAGTACGCACTCTACGATGTCCTTTCTGAGATGGGGCAGCTCGCCCTGGACGACCTTGACGAGTTGATCATTTCCGGTGATGAGTTCGATATCGTGCCATCCCATTTACGCAACTTCAGATTGGAGAAGCATCTGTACTCCGAAGCCCGTGGGGTTGAGGCGTTGAAAATTGCTCTTGACCGGCTCACGGCAGACTACGACTATATCGTGATTGATTCCCCGCCAAATCTCGGGCCGCTCGCAGACGGTGCGCTGCTGGCCGCTGAGAACGTCCTCTTCCCATCCCACGCAAACACAATCGCACAGGACTCCCTCGAAATCCTCTTTGACGAAATCGACACCCTGGAAGACAAGTTTGACGACGTCAACATCTCAACTGTCGCAGCTGTCTTGAATGAGGTCGGCCGTGACGGGGTAAGTAACGAGATGCAGGACTGGTTTATCGACACATTCGGAGAGAACTACGTCTTCGAGATTCCGGACTGGGCTGTCGTTGAACACGCCATCGAGTACCGGACATCCGTGTTTGCCTACGACCCCGGTGATGCGGGTTATGCATGGGATGCAGACAAGGCAGAGGCACTACGCGACAAGTACGATGCAATCGCAGCACACGTGGAGGACCTCTCATGAGCGATCCAAAGGACGAACTCGGGCAGCGTTTCGACGACCGGCGACCAGATAATGAGGGTGACTCGGACTCTACGGACAACACGAGTGATGCAAGTAACCTGAATGATTCGGATAATTCGGATAATTCGGATAATACGGGTTATTCAGGTAGTCAGACTAGTTCCAGTGAGAAACCGGGGCCAGATCCGAGTCCGGACTCAACCCGGAACCGCCGTCAGATCCCGATGTACCTCCCTGAGGCGAAAGCAAGCCAGTTGAACTCGCTGTACGAGCAGCTGGATGGGCGGTCGAAAGTCGCCGGTGAAGGAGGGATCGAGAAGCACGCGGACTTCATGGAAGCCGTCGTGGCCCTCGCTATTGAACACGAAGAGGACTTAGCAGCCCGACTTGGCATCGAAACAGATTCAGAGCACAGATCGTGATATAGATGGAGTTCAGGTAGGATATCAAATTGACTTCTGAATTCGCCCCCTCTGACGAACCTTACGACATCGGGGACATCGTTCATATTCACGCACCAGAACCCGAGTACGAACACCGGTTCGGGTGTGAGGTAGTCGAAGTACACCGCGACAGTGAGCCGACTGCAACGGTCGAAGACTACTCATACACGCTGTACGCGTACGGTATCGAGCGCGTGTTAGATTCGAAGTACCCTCACGAGCATCTAATCCCGTCACCGCGTGGGTATCCGAACATCAACGATCTACTCGGCGAATCACCGATTAATGGAGAGGACCTTTTCGGGAAGTTCAGACGTCCCGATCTCCAGCTAATAAACAAGTACCTCACCGCAGTGGACGTTGAATCAGACCCGACGTTGGATTGGCTGAACGAAATCAGAAAGGGTGACGTGGATCGGATCAATTCCGTATTTGCCGAAGTATACCTTCTGTACCACCTGCGGGAGAAGTACGGTGCGGAGCAGGTGTCAATGAACGCTACTCTTTCTGACGGCGGTGACTCGAAGGATTTTGACCTTCGACTCACCACCGACGATCAGGATATCTGGATTGAAGTTACAAAACCCGATTATGCCGCAGAATTGGAAGGGGGATTCGGGTGGGGGATGGGGACACGAACGACGAACTCGATTGATAGGAAACTCAAAAACAAGTTTGGGCCCGCTCGTGATGCGGTTGACGACGACGTAGTCTTGGTGCTCGCAGTGTATCAGGAGGAGCAGATAACACAAAGCTTCGAGATTGGACGGTGGCTTGACGAGGAGTACTATGACATCAGCGATTTTTCAGACGGGTGGGTGACATTCACGTATCTTGGGGAGCCAGACTTCGAGTACCACGCATTCACTGAGAACGGCGCGTGTTGCAACAGCGTATTCGCGGCGTTGACCGAGATTGAGGAACCGCGATAAGACTGCCTGCTTATCCTTGCGGCATCGTGGTGATGTTGTTCTACCACAACGGCTATGAGGCTCGGGTGTGTTGTCCTATGTGGACAACGCAGGTGCTTGGATGCCAGCTAGGAAGATCTTCGAGGACGACGATGAATTCCCAGCCGGTGACCGCTGGGAAGCACTCGCCTGGGACGTCCCTGAAAGCGATCAGTTCCCGGGGGGACTCAAATACAGCTTCCAGTACCTCGGCCCAGCTGACGAAGAAATCCTCCGGTACGACAACGCAAACGACGCCCACGGCGTCG
>NZ_JBNLVO010000013.1:0-1510 GCF_050510935.1 Halosubterraneus shenae
TATGAATGTAAGTATGAATGGTAGGCGGCGAACCGGCACTCCCAGAGGCTCGCGCACTCCAGTACTGCCCGGAACGCTGGCGGGCTTAACTTCCGTGTTCGGGATGGGTACGGGTGTTTCCCCGCCGCTGTGGCCGCCTTTATGCCGACTCGTGGACTCGAACCACGATCACAACTCCTGTGTCGGTGACTGAACGGTTCGGTGAAACCATGTATACGTGCGATCCAGCTAACGCCTGAACCCATTGAACGAGTAGTGGAATGAGTGTGGCTCGGTCTGTTAGTTCTCGCGGGCTGAACACCTCGTTGCCTTGGTGCGTACACCCCGAGTCTATCGAACTCGTCTTCTACGAGTGACCTCAATGGTACCTCTTTTCCATGTGGGTTTCGAGCTTAGATGCGTTCAGCTCTTACCCCGTGTCGCGTGGCTACCCGGCATCTGCGCTCTCGCACAACCGGTACACCAGTGGCGACCAGTCGTAGTTCCTCTCGTACTATACGACCGTTCACGTCAGGTACCTCAACACCCCCAATAGATAGCAGCCGACCTGTCTCACGACGGTCTAAACCCAGCTCACGACCTCCTTTAATAGGCGAACAACCTCACCCTTGCCCGCTTCTGCACGGGCAGGATGGAGGGAACCGACATCGAGGTAGCAAGCCACCCGGTCGATATGTGCTCTTGCGGGTGACGACTCTGTTATCCCTAAGGTAGCTTTTCTGTCATCTACGGGCCCCATCTAGGAGCCTCGTAGGTTCGCTAGACCACGCTTTCGCGTCAGCGTCACTCGTTGGGAATGACACTGTCAGACCATCTTGTGCTCTTGCGCTCTTCTCCGGGTTCCCGACCCGGATGAGATGATCTTTGGGCGCGCTCGATATTCTTTCGAGCACGTACCGCCCCAGTCAAACTGCCCGGCTACCGGTGTCCTCCGCCAGGAGTGAGAGTCGCAGTCACCGACGGGTAGTATTTCAATGCTGCCTGGGCGACGCGCTAGCGCGCGCACCTCTGTAGCGGCTCCTACCTATGCTGCACATCGGCGACCACGTCTCAGCGACAGCCTGCAGTAAAGCTCTATAGGGTCTTCGCTTCCCCTTGGGGGTCTCCAGACTCCGCACTGGAACGTACAGTTCACCGGGTCCAACGTTGGGACAGTGGCGCTCTCGTTTATCCATTCATGCAAGCCGCTACTGAAGCGGCAAGGTACTACGCTACCTTAAGAGGGTCATAGTTACCCCCGCCGTTGACAAGTCCTTCGTCCCCCTGTACGGGGTGTTCAGATACTTGCACTGGGCAGGATTCAGTGACCGTACGAGTCCTTGCGGATTTGCGGTCACCTGTGTTGTTACTAGACAGTCGGAGCGCCCGAGTCACTGCGACCTGCTCCGTCAAGAGCAGGCATCCCTTCTTCCGAAGGTACGGGACCAACTTGCCGAATTCCCTAACGTCGGTTCTCCCGACGGGCCTTGGCTTTCGCTGCCAGAGCACCTGTGTCGGATCTCGGTACGGA
>NZ_JBNLVO010000013.1:1669-5170 GCF_050510935.1 Halosubterraneus shenae
GCACTGGAATATTAACCAGTTTCCCCTTGTCTGCGTCGACTTACGGGCAGACTGAGGACCGGCTGACCCTCGGCTGATTGACAGTGCCGAGGAACCCTTGCTCTTCAGGCCGTCGAGGTTCTCACCCGACTATTGCTGCTACTGTGACCAGGATTTTCGTCACCGAACGGTCCACGCGAGCTCTCGCCCGAGCTTCCATCCGAACGGTGCGCCAACCTACGCGATCGCCCTGTGACAGGCGCGGCCAGGTCTCGGTGGTAGATTTGAGCCCCGATCATTTTGGGCGCCTCAAACCTCGGCCGGTAAGCTGTTACGCTTTTCTTAGAGGGTAGCTGCTTCTAAGCTCACCTCCCGGCTGTTTAGGGCTTGAGACCACCTTCGAATCGCACTTAATCTACACTTTGGGACCTTAACCCAGCTCTGGGTTGTTCCCCTCATGGTGCACAGGCTTACCCCGCACACCGGACTCCCTTCGTCAGCGGCGTCTGCAGGTTTGGAGTTCGACAGAATGGCCGACTCCTCTCGGAGGCGGGTCATTCAATCGGTAGCTCTACCCCGCAAACTACCTCAGAAGAGGTCATGCTTCGACATGTTTCGGTTGGAACCAGCTGTTGCCAGACTCGATGGGCCTTTCACCCCTATACGTAGATCACGAGAGGGTATTGTAGGACACCAACTCTAACGGGCCTCCACGTGCCTTTCGGCACGCTTCACCCTGCCTACGCATAGATCGTCTGGTTTCGGGTCGCACCCGAGTGGCTCCCCGCGCTTGAACACGGTGGCCCTCGTCATAAGACTGCGGCCATATCGGTTTCCCTGCGCCTCCCCGGATTCGCCGGTTAGACTCGCCAATCAAGTGCACTCCCTGGTTCGTTTTTCAAAACGTACGACACGACGTCGGCTCGCTCAACGTCCTACTAGAGAATCGCTTCTCGATCGTTTAGTTGAGCGCCTTCTACGCCCTGTCGCTCTTTCGCCAACTGATTTCAGGCCCTATTGCACCGCCCTTTGTGGGGTGCTTTTCAGCGTTCGCTCACGCTACTTGTTCGCTATCGGTCTCGAGGAGTGTTTAGCCTTCTCAGTTGATGCCTGAGATATTCATAGAGGATATCCGACCCCTACTACTCTGGAACTGACTCACGTTGTACTCACGAATCTTACGGGGTTATCACCCTGTTTCACGCTCCGTTCCAGGAGACTTCAGATTCGCTTTCGAACGCTGATCGTCAGCCCGAACACCACATTGCACGTCAGTGCTTCAGTTTGGGCTGTGTCGCGTTTACTCGCGGTTACTAACGACATCGCTATTGCGTTCTTTTCCTTCCCCTACTGAGATGTTTCAATTCGGGGAGTTCCCCATTGCGCTAAGCAATTGCAAGAGGATTCCTATTCGGAAATCCTGAGTTCTACGCCTCCATGCGGCTCCCTCAGGCTTTTCGCAGCTTGGCACGTCCGTCGTCGGCTCTCGAGCCGAGCCATTCACCAGCTGGCACAGTAGCCAGTATAATACGTCCACGTACCCGGTAATGGGTTCAGTGGGCGTCTGGATCGCACGTATACACGGTCGTCATCGGACACCTCGGAGGTCTTCCGAGCGTGTTCGTCGAACCCTTCCCAGCCGCCCTCTCGGGGGCTGGTGCATCGGTCGTCTTCCATCACAACCAATTCGCGACAAGCCCTTAAGGGACTCGTTTTGAATTCGCGTGATGGCGGAGACATGGACCCACAGGGATTCGAACCCTGGGCATCCTCCTTGCAAAGGAGGCACTCTACCGCTGAGCTATGGGCCCACCTTCCTCAATGGAAGGATGGTGTGTCGCGTATCTGCGAGCCATGATGGTCCTGCGGTGCCCGGCGTACTGTGTGACGGACACTTCGACGATGCATGAATGCCAAAGGTGAGCTCACCACGAAGGGTGAGTCTCGGTTCAGTGGAGGTGATCCAGCCGCAGATTCCCCTACGGCTACCTTGTTACGACTTAAGCCCCCTTGCGAAGCCCAGATTCGACTCCCTCTCGGGAGCCTCATCCGGACCTCACTCGGGTGCTTTGACGGGCGGTGTGTGCAAGGAGCAGGGACGTATTCACCGCGCGCTTCTGACACGCGATTACTACCGAATCCAGCTTCATGTGGACGAGTTTCAGTCCACAATCCGAACTACGACCGAGTTTCTGAGATTACCGTCGCCTCTCGGCGTTGGAACCCATTGTCTCGGCCATTGTAGCCCGCGTGTTGCCCAGCATATTCGGGGCATACTGACCTACCGTTGCCCGTTCCTTCCTCCGTGTTAGCCACGGCGGTCTCCCTACTGTCCCCAGCCACCTCGCGGTGCTGCTGGCAAGTAAGGATGCGGGTCTCGCTCGTTGCCTGACTTAACAGGACGCCTCACGGTACGAGCTGACGGCGGCCATGCACCTCCTCTCTGTGGCTCGGGTAAGGTCATCAACCTGACCGTCATTACCACAGTCGATGCTGGTGAGATGTCCGGCGTTGAGTCCAATTAAACCGCAGGCTCCTCCGGTTGTAGTGCTCCCCCGCCAATTCCTTTAAGTTTCATCCTTGCAGACGTACTTCCCAGGCGGCCTGTTTAGCGGCTTCCCTACGGCACAACACCCACTCGTAGTGGGAGTCACACCTAACAGGCATCGTTTACAGCTAGGACTACCCGGGTATCTAATCCGGTTCGAGACCCTAGCTTTCGTCCCTCACTGTCGGATCCGTTCTCTTGAAGTGGTTTCCCCATCGGCGGTCCGTCCAGGATTACAGGATTTCACTCCTACCCCGGACGTACCCTTCAAGCCTCCCGGTCCCAAGCCTCACAGTTTCCGCCGGACGCCCACCCGTTGAGCGGGTGGATTTCCCGACGGACTTGCAAGGCCAGCTACGGACGCTTTAGGCCCAATAAGATCGGCCATCACTCGAGCTGCCGGTATTACCGCGGCGGCTGGCACCGGTCTTGCCCAGCTCTTGTTCCTGAACCTCCCTACGGTTCAGAAAAGCACAGGCTCTATGCCTGTGCACTCGGGATCCCCTTATCGCACTGGCGTGCAGTGTAAAGGTTTCGCGCCTGCTGCGCCCCGTAGGGCCCGGAATCTTGTCTCAGATTCCGTCTCCGGGCTCTTGCTCTCACAACCCGTACCGATTATCGGCACGGTGGGCCGTTACCCCACCGTCTACCTAATCGGCCGCAGCCACATCCTTCGGCGCCGGAGCGTTTCGGACACTCTCCATTCCAGGCTGAGTGTCGTATGGAGAATTAGCCTCAGTTTCCCGAGGTTGTTCTCCTCCGAAGGGTAGTTTGGCCACGTGTTACGGAGCTATGCGCCACGAGTCTAAACTCGTGCGACTAGCATGGCTAAATCGGACCCCGATAGCAATGGCCTCCGGCAGGATCAACCGGAATGCGTACCTCCGTGCCTGATTCCCGGCACGGAGGGGGTTTGGCGGAGATTCGATTGACGTAACGTCAATGAATCACCATTGCATGGTCCAAGTGTCCGG
>NZ_JBNLVO010000014.1:0-3685 GCF_050510935.1 Halosubterraneus shenae
GCGTTCCGGGCAGTACTGGAGTGCGCGAGCCTCTGGGAGTGCCGGTTCGCCGCCTACCATTCATACTTACATTCATACTCGATAGTCGAAGACGTGGCGATTGCCGCGTCTCGCAGTGCGTTTTCGTGAGGAGCTGCAGCACTCGTGATGACGTTTTGTGTGTAATCACTCGCTAGCAGCAGCTACGTTCCGGTTAACTTCTGTGGTGACGGGCCACGAGTCTCTCGAGCGCCGTTCATCGTCAGGAGTGTCCGTCGACAGACGCTGGCTGTACTTTTGAGTAGCTTATTTTCTGCCCGATAGCTTTCCAGTACGAGACGAACCGGGACCAGATGGTCGCGGAGTCGATCTCGCCGACGTCTGCCCTACAAACCCGACCAAAACGGCCGAAGAACTGATCACCACGGTGACAGCACACTCACGCGCGAATCTTGCTCGAAAACGGCATGTCGGAGCTGCAGATCGAGACCGACGTCGTCGTTGTCCGTCAGCACAGAAACGTGCCTTTTACGTGGCAAGTGGTCGTCCTCGAGCGAGCTTGACGAGCAGGTGACGAACTTCCAGATATTGCATCGAGTGCGCGCGAATGCGAAGCAGAAGTAGCGATAGCCGTGATCCTTCGATGTCGTCCATACCAGGAGTATTTCAACTGTCCCAGCCGTTCTCAATGTCCAGCGATCGCTGTCGCGGGTCACGAAGCCGCGTGCCATCAACAGCGGCGCCTCTTAGTCGTCATCGGATACCACGCTGAGAGCCGGGTAGTTCGCGTTGAACAGCGCGTACGCAGCGATATCCTCGGTACGATAGCTTTGTCTCGCGGAAATGGCCGATACCGTCGTTGTACCACATCCCGTCATCCGTGTCGGCGCGGCGCCGGTTGTCTCCGCAAAGTCCACCATCGATTCCTGTCGGAAGGGGTCGCGATCGTTGTCCACATCGTCCGGATCGTCGAGAGTACCGTCGAAATCGTCGGTGTCACCCTTGGTCGTCTCAAGGAATGCTCGTGTTCTGATCTGGGCACACCGCCTTACGCGACGGTCAGTCAGCGGCGTCTTCTCCTCCACATGGAGTTTCTGCCGTGTTCTTGCAGCCGTGAGCAGGTCGCCCGCTTGCCGGCGTGCTTTTTTGGCCGCCAGGTGGTACACGTCGTGCTTCTCGTGGGGAATGTGGCCACGTGGCGTCGAACTCCGGGTCGATCAACGGGTTCAGGTCCGGTGTGATTTCGAACGTGCTCTCAAGCACGCCGTCGACGACGTCCGCCCACTTTATGCCACATTCGACAGGTTTTGTCTCGAGGCCGACGATCTGGACGTTGCCCGTTGGTGATTCTCGACGTTCCCGGCACCCTTCTCCTTGTATCTGCACATGCCGTCTTCGGGATAGCCGTCGGTTCCTTCGGTATCTCCGGTTTGCGGTACTTCGTGATGTCGAGCGTTGCCGCCAGCCCGCCCTGGAGTTCGCTGCGATGCCGTGTTCGTGCGATGAGCGTTCGGATCGTCTCCTGGTATCTCGAGTGGATACCGTTGACGCCCGACTTTTCTGGTGGTGACGGTAGATGCACCCGGTAGGCCGCTGTTTCGGCCGGCGTGTCGTGTTCATCCGGAGGGTGCCAACGCCTTCCCCCGTGAAGGTGTCTTGCCGTATCCCAGTGACCCCTGTGCTTTCCGGAAGCGACTCTCCGGAACTGTGGCGTTCTGGGCGCGGTTCTGCTTGAAGGTATCCAGCACGAGCGGCTTCGTCTGCCCCCGGATTTCCTGAATCGCGTCTCCCGTGAGCCGGCGTTTCGATCGTTTGGACTCAGCGTTATGACTTCCCGGCTAGAACGGTTCGGTGGGGAGAGGTGATGCCGTGCCCGCAGCAGCACTCGGCGAAGTGGTTCGCGATGACTTATTGAGGTCTACTAACCAGTCGGAAAAGGAATCCTTCCAGACTTTCCAGGATGGTGGAGCTATGATGGCGCCGGCGGCTCCGCGACGTCAGCGTGGTGGTTACAGTCTCGACATTCCATCCTCAGTGACCTGTTGGTCTATCGAGTGACCCGCCAGGGTATTTGTGCCGGCCCATGCACTGCCGGTCCAAGCGGTTGAGGTCGGTATTTTCCGCCGTCCGTAATCCGTTGTCGGTAGTACGACTTCTTTATTCAGGTAACGTCCTGCATGTCTATTGGCTGATTCATCGACATTCTGATCACTCACGAGTCCAATCTGTCTTTTTCTCTGATTCCTGATACTGTTCGACGAGGGCTTCAGGAGCGTAAATGCGCTTCTGTTCCAGAACATTTGGCAATCCGGGAACCACCGTCAAGCCTATGCGTATGAAAAAAGTATGTATTCACATGCCCCAGCACAAGCGGAAGGTAGGTGATCGCGGACAGGTGACCATCCCGAAGGATCTCCGCGACCGGAGAGGTATCAGTGGAGGGGATGAGATCGAGTTCGTCGAAGTGGACGATAAGATCCTCATCAAGCCCCCAACGGACGAGGAACGCCTCGCTGAAGGATACCGGAAGCGAGCAGAGCGTTCGAAAGAACTCGCGGAAGAAATGGCAGTCGCGTCATCGGAAGCCAACGAACAGCTCGGAGACGCACCCGGATGGAGCGAGTGAGTTGCCGAGGTGGTGAAGCGTGAAGGTGCGTCGGGGAGATATCGTCATCGTTGACCTGAGCCCAACCAGAGGGAGCGAACAACAGGGAAAATCCCGTCCCTGCGTGGTGATCCAAAACGACACCGGGAACAAGCACTCGCCGACCACCATCATCGCGCCCTTCACCACGTCCTACAGTCCGAACAACATCTACCCCTTCGAGGTCGAGGTACGCGCAGCGAACACGCCTCTCAATCAGGACTCCGTGGCGGATCTGAGTCAGATACGTGTCGTCGATATTGGCAAGCGGATCTCGAAGAACATCGGGTCTATTCCCACGGTGAAGATAGCCGAAATCGATACTGCGATCGAAGACAGTCTCGGGTTGTGAACAGCCCTTGAGTGCGTCCGGAACGTCACATACGACGTACCGCAAGGGGCAGTTTGAGATCCCGCCGTTCAACCGGTCGCTGGTCTCTGATCTGAAACGGATTCGGTTTTACAAGGATTCGGAGGACGTCGCCGATCCGTTGGCGCGAACTACCGGTGTCAGTACGTCGTAACCGACCACGCAACCCACGGCGATCGCGACTCTTCGGAAGTTGGAGAGGTACAGCCTGGATTAACTTCGTTGCTTGAAACGGCGATTTACGCCGAACCGATTCACTGGAGAGCTGAATAAAGAAATCGTGCTTCTATCTACTGTAATAGCCATCCCGAGCTTGCCGGATGACTACTCGAGTTCCACCCTCTGCAGCTTCGATCGAGGGCGGCATCGTATCTATCTCGATGGGCTTATACGTACCCCGGCCATCGACTGTAATGCGAAGAACGCGACGCGAACTCGGGCCGTTCAATTCGGCCCGGATTCGCTCGGACCCGACTCCCTTCGGAGGGTTTATCCCCTCCCGGAGAATACAATCGAGTCCGGAGAAGATGAGGATTCCGCCCCTGCGCTCCGGCGTATAGACGGGATCTGATGTGAGCCATGATGGTCCGGTGTCACCCGGTCGTTCTGGGTGCGCCGGACACTTGGACCATGCAATGGTGATTCATTGACGTTACGTCAATCGAATCTCCGCCAAACCCCCTCCGTGCCGG
>NZ_JBNLVO010000015.1:0-697 GCF_050510935.1 Halosubterraneus shenae
CCCGGTCGTGTTAACTTAAGCATGATTCCACCAGACGGCGAAGGCCTGCAACCATGTTTCCGCGGTCGGTGGGTCAACGTGGCTAAAACAGTTTGAAAATGAAGAGGTCCTTCGTTCTACCTCTCTAAAAACACGTTCAATCTGATTCCGAAGACCGTCGATCTCGATGCGGTACTCGAATCCTTCATTTCGGAGACCGGATTCGAGCTCACGTGCATCATCGATGAGAAACACGGCGTCTGAGACGTCGTGTTTCTCGGCTAATTCCCGGAGAAACTGTTGCGTTAAGTAGATAGAATAGGTTTGGAAGAGACGTATATGCAGAATTCGGTTAGTTAACGGATTGACGGCAGCATACAGCCAGTATCGATCGTTGTTGACCTGGATCATTTTCTGGTCGAGAGCGACATGATCCGGACTCACCTTTTCAGCCGGCTGTAGATCGGCCTTTTGCACCCAGTTATGAACTGCAGTTCGACTCCGTTTGACACCAAAATCCTCAAGAAGCGTAACTGTATTCGATAATGATAGTCCAGCAAGGTGGTAACGAATACCCTTTTCAATGATCTCGCGTGGTGTCCGCTCTCGCTCCACAAACTCCAAGTCAATCCAGTCGGTAGACTCGGTGAGGCGGGCGGTTTCTGGCATAGGCACTAGAAGATCCTCCCGCCTCATCCTTAACTTAACACCGCGGAAA